>NZ_BAAIYF010000013.1:0-212869 GCF_057546105.1 Paenibacillus sp. YAE3
CGGATATTGTCGAGATTCAGCTCGATCGAGAGAACGCCTTTCCCGGACGGAGCCGCCTGCGAGATCGACACGGCCATCTTTCCGTTGGCTGCCTGGAATACCGGCGATACGACCGGCTTGTCCCCTTGCTTTAAAGACTGGATATACCAGTTCTGCTTCGTGACGTCATATTGCTGCGGCAGAGGATCTTCGGAAGCGCGGACGAAATAACCGCCCTCGATGCCCAGAACGACGTCCTTCACGTCGGAATGCATATCCATGTATTCACGCAGCTGCAGCTTCAGTTCCCCTCCCTTTCCGAGCGGATCGCCGATGGCCCGTTCCAAATGGGGCTGCTTCAGCAGATATTCGATATCGTTCATTTTCGCCTGGATGTTCTGGGAGATGATATTGTCGGCCGATTTCGTGCTTTCGAGCGCGCTGTTCATCAATTCCTTCGCATTTGCGTTTTTGGCGGATTGGTAGGATAGAATGCCGATCATGAAGCTGGGGACGAGCAAAACGATAAGATACGTCATGAATAGCTTTCTCTTAATGGAAATTGAAAATCGTTTCACAATGGCATTTTCCTTTCTGCATCATCAGGACTTAAGGCATGTAAACAACGACATACCAAGGACATAGTTATTTGGGCACTTCTTCATAATATATCGGAAAAGTACACAAATTTTTTTCAACTATTATCCAATTCATTGAGAATATTCTATCATCTTCCGCTTCATAGGCAAAGAGGCCCAGTTTCAAAATGTGAAGCCCAACAAAATTTTCGCAAAATAACATGACCTGTGCCCCCATTGGCTTTCCCTAAACGTAAAAAAGGACAACCCTCGTCGTTGGGCTGTCCTTTTTTCAGCTGCGTTTCGCCTTCGTGATCCGTCCGCTGAGATCCGCAAGCTCCTGCCTGACCTTGGTCATCTCCGCGATTTTGTAATCGACAAGTTCGAGCTGCTTGCTTACCGCCTGGGACATCTGCTCCAGCTCGGCTTGCCGCTGCGCCTCGTCCAGGGACGAGGAGGCGTTGCTCCGGTGCTTCATCACCTGGTCGTGGATCTGCAGAAACTCTTGGATTTCCTGAAGCGAGAAACCGAGAACTTTTTTGGCAAGAACGATATTTTTAAGCTGCTGGACATCTTCTTCCGTATATAATCGGATTCCTCCATCCGACCGCTCCGGCGATTTGATGAGGCCGATTTCCTCGTAATAGCGGATGGACCGTTTCGTTAATCCCGTTTCCTTGGCGACATCGTCGATTTTAAGCCATTCCAAGCCGTTCTCCCCCTAGGTAAAGGTATACTTCAAGTATATCGTTCCGTGGAGGCGAAAGCCAATTTTTCAACTGCTCAACGGTACGAAAAACAAAAAAAGAATGGCCGCCGCAGGCCATCCTTTTCGCTGCATCCACGCTTACGGCCGAGCCGCGTGAAGCCGTCTATATAATGGATTTATTTGGAAATGATTTGCTCGATTCGCTCCAGCGCTTCGGCGGGGATTTCAACGCCCGATGCCTTCACGTTTTCGGCGACCTGTTCCGGGCGGCTCGCGCCGATCAGCGCGCTGGCCACGTTCGGCTGGCGCAGCACCCAGGCGAGCGCAAGCTGGCTCATCTTGAGGCCAAGCTCGTCCGCTATGGCGCCGAGTTCCTGCACCTTCGCGATTTTCGCTTCGCTGATCTGCTCTTCCTTCCAGTTGAGCTTGGCGGCGCGGCTGCCTTCCGGCGCTTGTCCCGCCGTTTTGTATTTTCCCGTCAGCAGGCCCTGCGCAAGCGGCGAATACACGACTTGGCCGATCCCTTTGGCTTCGCCGAGCGGAATGACTTCCTTTTCGATGTCCCGGTTGAACATATTGTACACCGGCTGGTTCACGACGATCCGGTCCAGCAGGTAACGATCGGCCGTGCCGAGCGCCGCTTCCATTTGAGCCGCCGTCCACATGCTGACGCCGATATACAGCACCTTGCCTTGGCGCACCAGGTCGTCCATGGCCCGCAGCGTTTCTTCGATCGGCGTTTCCTCATGATAACGGTGGCAGTAATACAGGTCGACGTAATCATGGCCGAGGCGCTTCAGGCTCGCATGGCATTGCTCCATGATATGTTTTCTGGACAGCCCCATGTCGTTCGGGCCATCGCCCATTTTGCCGAATACCTTCGTCGCAAGGACATAGGATTCGCGCGGATACGCTTTCAACGTGTTGCCTAGCAGCTCCTCGGCCGCGCCGCGTTCGTATACGTTGGCCGTGTCAAAAAAATTGATGCCCAGATCGTAAGCCGTCTGAATCGCCTTGACCGCGTTCTCCTGCTCCACGTACCCCCCGTACGTCAGCCAGCTGCCCAAGCTGATTTCGCTTACCTTAAGCCCGCTTTTCCCCAGTCTCCGATACTTCATCGTCACAAGCAAAACCTCCCCGTCGGATTATTCTTCCTCCCATATTGTAAACAACCGCGGTTTCGATGGAAAGCGTGTCGGTTTCATTTCTGAAAAATATGGAAATAAATATGGTGTTGAATATGATGAGGAGGATACGCCATGCGTCAATCAGATTCCTTTTCCCGGCATTTGCCGCAGTTCCCTGAATCCCTGTGGAGAGCAACGACCGAATTGCCTTCCTTCCCGCGTTTGGACGAGGATATCGAGGTCGATGTCGCGATCGTCGGCGCGGGGATCGTCGGCATAACGACCGCCTACCTGCTGTCGAAGCAGGGGGTGAAGGTGGCCGTGCTGGAGGCAGGCGTCATTTTAAACGGCACGACCGGACATACCACGGCCAAAATTTCCGCCCAGCACGGAAAAATTTATGACGAACTGCTGAACCATTTCGGCAAAGAAAATGCGCAAATGTATTACAAAGCCAATATGGATGCCAAAGCGTTTATTTTGAACACGGCGAACGAGCTCGGCATCGAATGCGATCTCAGGCCGGAAAGCGCCTATATCTACGTCGAAAAAACCGATGACCTCCAAGGGTTGCAAAAAGAGTTCGACGCCTACATCAAACTCGGCATTCCCGGACAATGGAGGGACGAGCTCCCGATTCCGCTGAAGGTCAAAGGCGCGATCGAAATGCCTGACCAGGGCCAATTCCATCCGCTGCATTACTTAAAGCCGCTGGTCGAGGAAAGCGTGAAAAACGGCGCGAAGATTTATGAGCATACGACGATTACCCGGCTTGAAGACGACGGGCCTCCGTATACGCTCAGCGCTTATCACGGCAAAGCCAAGGTGCGCTGCCGCCGGATCGTGTCGGCTTCCCATTTCCCGTTTCTGGACAAAAAAGGGCTCTATTTCGCCCGGCTGCATGCCGTCCGTTCGTATGCCGTGGCATTCAGGCCGGAACGGCCGTTTCCCGGCGGCACGTACCTGAGCGTAGGAAACGCGACGCCCAAACGTTCTTTGCGTACCGCAAGCTACAACGGCGAGGATCTGATCATTGCCGGCGGGGAAAACCATAAGACGGGTCAAAGCATCCGCACTTATGAGCGCTATGAGCAGCTCGAAAAGTTCGGCTCGGAGCTGTTCGGCATCAAGGAAATTCCGTTCCGCTGGTCGGCGCAGGATTTGGAGACGCTCGACAAAGTGCCGTACATCGGGCAGCTGACCGAAGGCGACGACGGGATTTATGTCGCAACGGGCTTCTATAAATGGGGCATGACCCAAGGCACGTTGTCGGGCATGATTCTTTCCGATCTCATTGTAGGAAAGCCCAATCCTTATGCGCTGCTCTATAATCCTTCGCGCTTCAAAGCCGATCCGTCGGTCAAAAACGTGGTCGTTCAAAACGCGGACGTCGCCAAACATTTCATCGCGGGCAAGGTCGGCCTGATTCAGCGGAAAGCGGACGAACTTAAGCCCGGCGAAGGCGGCGTCATTTCCTATGACGGCCGGCGGGCCGGCGGCTACCGGGACGACGAAGGCAATCTGTATATCGTGGACACGACGTGCTCCCATATGGGCTGCGAAGTGGAGTGGAACGAAGGCGAGCGCAGCTGGGACTGCCCGTGCCACGGCTCGCGGTATACGTATGAGGGCGAAGTCATTGAAGGGCCGGCAACCAAACCTCTGGACAAGCTGGAAAAACGAATATAAGCGGCCATTCGGTCAATGTAAAGGAAAAGCGTTCTCCCTTGCCAAACGCGGCGGTCGGGAACGCTTTTTTATATTGGACGGGCTGTCTGCGGGCATACGTTAATTTCCACAGGCAACCTTTTTAGGAAAAATCCGTTTATGATGTATAAAAAGAAAAGCAGCGTTTCCTTCTAGGCTGCCAAAAAGGAGAAATAGGATGAAAAGCACCACATTCATTTTGCGGACGGCATTCGGCATCATCGCAGCCGCAGCCGCGCTGTCTTTAACCGCCTGCTCCGGTCAAAGCGCAAGCGAACCGCCCGCCGCCAAAACTTCGGGACAGCCGGTTTCCGAGCAAAAAGGCAATGCCGAGGCCGGCACCGTTGCCGAAAAGCAGAAAACGCCGGAAGAAGCCTTCTACGCCGCATATAAGGAAAGCTCGTCCGATCAGGAAAAAATCGAAAACATGATGAGCCGCATCACCGATTTGGATTGGAAAACGTATCGCGAGCTCCAAAAAGACGTTCCTCTGATGGACGAAACGCTGGGCTATCTTTACAAAAACCGCAGCAGGATTACACCCGAACATTACAAGGCGGTGTTCTCGGCCACCCGCAATCTGGACGGTGCAGGGAGCGAAAGTTACGCCGCCCTTGCAAGCGAACTGTTTTGGACGGACAAAAAAGCCGCGATCCAAGCTTTGTCCGGCATCGACGATCCGAATCGGCGGCAATCGGTCATCGGCTTGATCGCTTATGGCTTAAGCTACAAGGATGCCACACAGGTTCAAAAAGAGATCGAGGCTTGGCAAGCCGGCGCCGAACTGACTTCGGCCGAACAGCAAATCGTTCAAAGCTTGCTCGAGGCCGTCAAAGATCCTTATTAAAGATTCCCGGCCCATACATCTGCCCCGGTTTCATCCCCGTGTCGATCTAGTACGGCCGCTCCTGATAAAAGAAATTGGGATATACGATCGTATTGTCGTAAGATTGGTGAAAAATATGGGTCGTCGCCGGGGACACCGGCGGGATGAGCCAATTCCAGTACCCCGTCAGCTTCCGGCCGCATTGGGCCTCCCGCTGCTCGAACAATTGGAACTGGGCTGCCGCGGTATGGTGATCCACCATGCTGACGCCTGCCCGTTTGTACGAATGCAGCACGGCCACGTTCATTTCGACCAGCGCGCGGTCGCGCCAAAGCGAGGTTTCGCTTGCGGTTTTTAACCCCATCACCTCGGCCACCTGCGGCAAAACGTCGTAGCGGTTCGTATCCGCAAAATTGCGGGCCCCGATCTCCGTCGCCATATACCAGCCGTTAAAAGGCGCCGCCGTATAATGAATGCCGCCGATGACCAGCTCCATATCGGAGATGAGCGGCACGGCATACCAGCGCAGTCCCAACTCCCCGAAGGCGGGGTAATCGGGATGCGTCAGCGGAATCTCCAGCACCAGCTCATCCGGGATCGAGTACAGTTCCGGCTTCCGGCCCTCCGCCTGGATAACGAGAGGAAGGACGTCAAACCGCGTGCCTTTGCCCTGCCATCCCATCTTCAGGCATACGTCCGTAAACGGCACCGAAGCGGGGTCGCCGACGATCCCGACTTCCGTCCGGTACCCCGCATACCGGATCAGCTGGTGATTCCAGATGCGCACGCCGCTTCCCATCGGCCCCGCAGGCTTGAATACCGATATCGTCGGCACGATTTTGCCGCCGTTGGTCGCGGTCTCGATATGCTCCAGCAGCGCCGAGTGGATGTCGTCCGCATAGGCCAAATGCCGCTGGTCCCGCACCACCATCGAATCCCAGAACAGTCGGCCGATGCAGCGGTTGCTGTTGCGCCAAGCCATTTTGGCCCCATGCTCCAGCTCCTCGAACGTATGCCCGTAGGTACCGGTTAAACCGATTTCCTTTTTGATTTCCTCCAGCCTGCCGTCCGCTTCCTGCTCCGTTTTTCCAAGCTCGGCATAACAAACCCTTATAAAATCCTCCGCTTCCTGCAGCAGAACGTTACGATCCGTCATTTTCCATCATCCTTATGCTCCGTCTACTATGTGTTTGTACCTATTATAGCCTTGAAGAAGGCTGCAGGACCGCGGCAAACTTGATATCTTCGTGAACTTGCATCCCCGTTTTAAGCTTCCGTACGCACGGAACGCTCCTTCGCTTCGGCCGGTCTGGACGGCCAAAACGCAAATCGTCCCAGCAGAGCCGTAATCGCCGGCACCAGGAACGGACGGACGATAAACGTATCCAGCAGCACGCCCACCGCCGTAATGATGCCGAATTGGACGAGAACCTGGATCGGCAGCGACGCCAGCACCGCAAACGTTCCCGCCAAAATGAGCCCGGCGGAGGTGATGACCGAACCGGTCTCCCCGACCCCTTCCTTGATCGCCTGCTTGAAAGGCATCTCCTTTCGCTTTTTCCAAATGCTCGAAATCATAAAGATGTTATAGTCTTCGCCGAGCGCCACCAGGAACACGAACGAATAAAGCGGAATGGCGCTTTGGATGGCATCGGCTCCAAGGCCGTAATGGATAATGATCCAGCCGAGGCCCAGCGCCGAAAAATAAGACAAAATGACCGTCAGCACAAGGTAAACGGTAGCCGTCACCGAACGCAAATAGACCAGCAGAAGCAGCGTGATCATGCCGATCACCACCGGAATGATGACCATCGTATCCCGGTCTCCCGTCTCCCTCGTGTCGTATTGGGTCGCCGTTTGGCCGCTGATCCACACGCGGTCCGCCGGCGAGGCGATTCCCGCTTCCTGCAGCGCTTGCTCCGCAATGCCGCGAAGCTCGGGGATGAGTTCGATCGCCTCCGGCGAATACGGATTCATGTTCAATTCGATATCGTAGGCGAGTATATCGGCGTTTTTTTCTCCTTGTTGCGGCTTGGACACGCTGCTGACAAAGGGCAGGCCTTTCAGTTTTTCGCCCAGCACATCCCCTTGGCCGCCGGTGTTCGCCATCAGCTTAACGGGCGCAAGCGTACCCGGGGAGAATTGTTTGCCGATCAGGTCGTATCCTTCCCGCGAAGCCATGTTTTTCGGGAAAGAAGACATGATGTCGTTGGTGAACTTCACTTGGCTTGAAAAGGCGGCGAGCCCTCCGAGGACGACCAGCGTGACGACGACGATCAGCCACGGTTTCGTGACGACCCAGCGTCCGGCAAAGCTCTCCTTTTTCGGCTTCGGAGCAGGAATAGCTCTGCCCTTCCGCCGGGCACGTGCTTCCTCCATCTCCGGCGTCCGCGGAACGAACGGATAAAACGAAGCGCGGCCAAAGACCGCCAGCAGCGCGGGAACCAGCGTCAAACTTGCGATGACCATCACCAGGATGGATACGCTGAACGGCACGGCAAAGCGGTGATAGGCGCCGTATTTGGCCAGCAATAGCGCAAACAGCGACAGCACCACGGTAAATCCGCTCATGGCGATGGCCCCGGAGGTTTCGCTAATGGCCCGGACCAGCGCCTTGCCTTTGCTTGCCTCCTCCTTCAGCAGATGGCGGAAATGAGAGATCAGGAACAGGCAGTAATCCGTCCCGGCGCCGAACAGGAGCACCGTCATGATCGACACCGCCTGCGAATCGACGGTAATCCAGCCTTTGGCCGCCATCAGGCCCAGCAGCGGGCTGATCGCTCCGTATGCAAAACCTACCGCTACGATCGGGATCAATGCCAAAATCGGAGAACGGTAAATCAGCAGCAAAATGACCAGGACCAACAGAACGGTCGCCATCATCAGCTTAAAGTCGGCGTTTTTGAACAGCCCGGACGCATCGATGGAAATGCCGACCGGACCCGTCACGCGGGCGCTGAGCTCGGTGCCAGAGTCCACCCCCGCCGCAAAGGGATCGGTTCCGAACGTTTTGGCCGCCTGCTCCTTCAGCTGCTCGGCCCCTTCCTTCAGCTGGTCGCTGCTCGCGGTGCTGCTGAAAAGAACGGGCGTCACCAGCGTGCTTCCATCTTTGGAGAGCTGCGCCGTCAGAGCCTGTGCAGGGACCTGATCCAGCGGCGGGACAAACTCTTGATAAGGGACAGGCGAAGCCCCGAGCCCGGCGTACAGCTGCTGGATCAGCCCGAGATCCTCGTTTTTGATGCCGCCTTCCCGATGCCAAACGATCAGGGCCGGAACGCTTGCGCTGCCGAATTGCTCCGCGGCGATCTTTTCCGCCTGAACGGACGGGGTGTCCTCCCGCAAATTGGCGGCGTTGTTTTTCACCTCTTTGTTGACCATCGGCCATAAAGCGCTAAGCACGACCACGACGATCATCCAAACCGCCAGCGTAACCCATTTGCTCCGTTTTCCGGCAACGAACCGCCCAAATCCCGATTTTTGTTCCATAATCTCCTCCTCACCCTGGTCCGGGCGTACATGGTATAGTGTGTGTATGTATGACCTTGAAGTGTTATGATTCATAGAGCATTCCCTTAAACCATACGCTCCTACAATAATTAAATATACCGGAAGGTTAATTATTGAACAAGCATTTTCAACGGAGGTAATCATGAACCATTCCGAGCAGCCAACCAAAACGAAACGTCCTCCCGGCCGTCCGAAACGGCAGGAACATGAAGAGGCGACCAGCGAGTTTATTTTGAAGACCGCTTCCGACCTGTTTATGGAATATGGTTATGAACCGATATCGCTGAAGCAAATTGCCGAAGCATGCGGGATCACCAAGGCAGCCATCTACTACCATTACGAAAATAAAGCGCAGCTCTTCACCGCGGCCGTCACGGCCATGATGGAGAGAGCGCGGAAGACGTCGGAGGAAATCATGCAGCAGCGGGACCTGCCGTTATACGACCGGCTTGTCATGTTGGCGGAACGCAAGCTTCGCTTCCCTCACGGCGATTTCGAGACCATCCTGCGCAAAGCGTCGGATGCGCTGACCAAAGAGCAGCTGGAACGCATCCGCCGGAGCGAGGAAAGCATTCATCACGTTCTGACGGTCAGCTTCACCGAAGCGATCCGGAAAGAAGAGGTCCGACCGCTGCATCCGCTGCTGATGGCCCATACGCTGGCCTCGATGCTGATGCTCGGCAACCGCGAGGTGGCCAATGACATTCAACCGTCGCCCCAGGAGCTTGCCCGCGACATCATCGAAATGTTCTGGAACGGCGTCGGCATGGAGCCCAAACCCCGCTCCGGCGAGCCTAAATAAAAAGCATCCGCTCAACCGAACCTCCTCCTCTTCGCTTGCATAAGGTATATTAGCCCATCAAGTTGGAGAGGAGACCAGTCCCTTGAATCTATACGGAGCCTACTACCGGCCCTCAACGAGTCCCGACGCCGCGCTGGCCGGAGATCTGATCAAAGCCATCAATGGCGAATTTAGCTCGGTAACCTGTTACGAGCAATTGGCGAAACTCGCCCCATCCGAGAATGCCAGAAAACGCATTTTGGAAATTCGCGACGACGAAGTGAGGCATCTGCGATTTTTCCAGCAAGCATACCGGCACCTGACCGGTCAAACCCATACCCCCGTTCAAACGGAGGCCTGCCCGAGGGAGTACAGGGAAGGTTTGATATCTTCGTTTCTCGATGAGCAGGAAACCGTGGATTTTTACTTGAAAATGTCCGACCGAGCACAGGATCCTGCCCTGAAGGACACGCTCCGCCGCATCGCCATGGATGAACAAAATCACGCCGTCTGGTTCCTGTACCTGTTAAATCAGGGTTAGGACGGAACCGAAAAAGAGGCTTTCCTCCGGGAAAGCCTCTTTCATTTAACATTCACTAGGCGATGTCGGCCTCCATCTCGGCCTGCTGAACCCGGCTGCGGTAAGCTTCGAGGGATTCGTCGATGATGCTGCTAAGCATGACCCTATCCGCCTCGGGAATCAGGGTCAGCGCGTAATTCCACGCATTCTCTTCAATTTGGAGAGCCGCCCGCATTCGCGTTCCTTCGCTGAGACGCATATCCTCCGTTAGTTCGCTCAACGAGGACAGATCCGGATCTGCCGCATGTCCAAGCTCATGGGCCAGCACAATCGCAAAATATTCCTCCACCCGTTCAAGGGAGCCGAACATCTGCATGCACTGCTCCTCGATCACCCCGGTATACATCGTAACGCTTCTGGAATGCATGCCGAACTTCCCGCCGACCAGACGCCCGCCATCAAAACGGGATTCAAGCCGAACGGCAACATCAACCTTCGACCGCTCCAGCAGCCGCCTAGCGATCTGATTTAAGCGTGAGATCTCCAATTCCCTATCTTTGTCCCCTTTTTCATCGAAATACACAATAGCCATTATAAGAGGAATCGGCAAGAATGCAACAAGTTAGCAAGCACTTTATGCCCCGGTTTGCAATTCCTCGGCTTCCTTAGGTTTGGAGGACAAGACCTCTTTCTTCAAAAACCAGCACAATATGAACACGATGATCATCGCGGCAAAGGAGTACATGTAGATATACTGGAACGACTCTACGAACATCGTTTTTACCGTCGTGACCAGATTTGACGGAAGATCTTTAGGGATCCCGCCTGCAGCCAAATCGTGCATATGTCCTTTGACGCTCTCAGGCAGCTGCGAGCCTAAGCTTCCTATTTTCGAAATGAGCGTCGACGATAAAAGATTGCCGAACAAACTTACCCCGATGGTAGCGCCAATCGTTTGAAATAAGGGGACAGTTGCCAAGGCAACCCCTGTGTGCTCTTTTTCAACAGATTCCTGTACAATCAAGTTATCGCTGCCGAACAGGACGCCCATGCCAAGGCCCGAGATCACGAAGAACATGATAATCTGCATGATGGTCGTATCCATATTGATATGCGAAAAGAAATAGAAGCCGATAACCGGCAGGATAAATCCGATGCCGAAAATTTCGCGGTAGCGAACCTTCGTCAACAAAAATCCGCAAACCATGGACGAAGCGACGGCGCCAACCATCATGGGCAGCTGCAAATAGCCGGATTCCGTCGGCGTGAGCCCTAACACATTTTGCCCGAAATACGGAAACGACGAGAAGGCACCCATGAGCCCAAGACCCACGATAAATACGATCATGGATAAAACCACTATATTGCGGTTCTTGAATAGATGCAGCGGAACGATCGGTTCCTTTACCTTGGACTCAACCCATACAAAGATTCCAAACAACGCAGCTCCTACGACGAGTATGCTTACAATAAGCGGTGAGTCCCAAGCATATCCGTTATTTTGAACGAGCACCGGCGTGATTAACAGCGATACGATCGAAGCGACCAATAGAATGGCCCCGCCCCAGTCGATAGCCACTTTCTTCGCCTGCTTCGACTCGCGAAGTCCGCTTGCCAAAAAGATCGCCGCAATCACTCCGACCGGGATGTTCACGAAAAAGATCCAATGCCAGCTCACTTGGTCGACGAAAAATCCGCCCATCAATGGTCCGAGCAGCATGGGAATAAACATGACCGGCCCCATCAAACCTTGCACTTTAGCACGCTGCTCCACCGGAAAGAGATCGCTTGATATCGTCATCGCTAGCGGCATCAAACCGCCGGCGCCGATCCCCTGTATGCCGCGCCCAACCAATAATAAGGTCATCGAATGCGATAAACCGCACACGATGGAGCCGCCGATAAATAAGGCCATGCATATTAAATAAACCTTTTTTCGGCCATACAGGTCCGCCAATTTCCCTAGAATCGGCATGAACGCCGACATCGCCAGCATGTAAATCCCGGCTACCCATCCATAGAGGGACAGTCCGCCGAGCTCGCGGATGATCGTCGGCATCGCGGTACTGACGACCGTTTCGTCTAATTCTGAAAATATAATTCCTATGAGTAGGCCGATCATGACAAGGACTTTGTGATTTTTCTTCTCCAGGGTCCCCTGACCGCCCTTTAACACATTTTCCATTTTGTATAGCTCCTTTCCTTTGGTACCACGATTATAAAAGAGCTATATGAACTGAATATGAACTGAAATATTTCAGAAAAAAAGGGGGCTCCCGGCTGCCCATAGACTGGACGTTTTGAAAAAAAGCTGTCTGGGCTATGGGTACTTAAGACCAGGGCAGCCACTATACAAGCGCGACCTTTCAGAAACTGCTCAAGAAATACAAGCTCGGCCAGTCGATGTCCAGACGAGATAACTGTCGGGATAACGCCCCTCAGGAATCCTTCTTCGGTCATCTTAAAGACCATGTTGACCACCAAAGCTATACAACCTTAGAGAGCCCCAAACAGAAAGTATACCGATACATACGGTACTACAATAACCACAAATATCAGTGGGGACGTAAAAAAGATGACCCCTGTACAGTACAGGAATCATCTTTTAACCGCGGCTTAAAACCACAAGCCTTTTTTATAAGTGTCCTTGAAAAAGGGGACAGTTCAGGTCTTCCTCCGTCTTTTCACATCCAATTTTTCTGACTAGCCCCGATGGCCCAAGCCTCCACAATATTCTAACGGACCTCACAACCGCTAAGCGACTAAGAAAAGCCGGTTTAAAATTCTAACGGTTATCTCTGCGCTTAATTCCTTCGAAACACTTCTAAAAAGAAGCTTTTTCAAGAAATAGCCGCACCTGTAACCGTTAAAAAACAAATTTATCGGCTTTGCCCTCAATAACGGCGACTGCAACCGTTAGAGTCGCGGGTGCGTATGATTGTTGCTGTTCCTTGAAAAAAGGTACAGTTCAGCGGGGAGTACCCTCTCTTCTTTTTGGCGATGAAATTTCACATGATGCTTGGAATGCCGCTTTAAAGAAGCGTGACGTATTTTCCGTAAACAAAGGCCGTTTTTCCTTGGTAAACGACTTTCACCCAGCCGTACGGCGCCGTTCCCGTCACTTCAAGCACGGTTCCTTTCGGAGCCGCACCCAAAATTTTCGCCTTGGCGGAAGCCCCCGCCCGAATGTTCAGGTATTCGGCCGTAATTTTCGCCTGCTTGCCGGAGGATGGCTTCGCAGCAGGTTTTGCCGGTTTTACAGGTTTAGCAGGTTTAGCAGGATTAGCAGGCGCCGGTTGCTCCGCCGGTTTGGTCGATGGCTTTTCCGCCTCCGGTTTCGCCGGCTTGCCCGGTTTTCCGGCAGGTTGCTCCGGCTTCGCAGCCGCTTTGCGCGCCTCGTTCAGCTTATGGTACAGCTCGCCGGTCGTTTTGACGCCGGCCAGCAGCGCCGGATCGACGCCCGCTTTTTCAGCCAATGAGGCTGCGTCTTCCGCCTTGACCGGATCAAGGATATTGATGGAAGCGATGTTGGTATATTTGCCGTCCGGCGTGGTCGGCACGCTCAAAATGCCTGCGTTCATCAGCTCCACCACATCCGCGCGTTCCTTTGCGGTCGTGTCGACGCCGATGATGTTCCAGTTGTTTTGCAATTTTGCTTCATATTTGCCGTTCGCGACCTCTTTCAGATAGCGGATGGAAAGGTTGCGGATCGTACCGCCGGTTTCCCCGTAGGCGCTTTCCGCTTTTGACGTCCACAGCTTTTCGAACTTGCGCCCTTCCAGCGCTCCGCCTTTGGCCACCAAGGCGTCCATGCGGTAAGCGTTCATGCCGAGCGTGAGCGTTTCATCCATTTGGATCGGCGTGCCGTCCAGATGTCTCAGGTTGGTAATCCGGCTGCCGTAAGGTTTGGACAAATCGATGACGTATTTGACGCCCCCGAAGAAATCGTTGGTGCTGTATTTGGAGGATCGGCGTTTTTCATCGAAGCTGACCGTCACGTCGCCCGGACGAGTGCTGTTGAAATAGCCTGCGGCCCATTCCATGTAGTCTTTTAAGTCCTTGCCGGTGACTTTATAGTTGGTGACCTCGCCGAGCGCGAACTGATAGTTGTAGGCGATGTCCTTTTTGCGGATCGGACCGACGTCCAGCCTTGCTTTATCATTGTCGATCTGGTGCGCGACGACGTCCGCTTTGCTGTAATGCAGCATGACTTCGCTGAAAAAGTCGGACAGCGGCGTCTCCTGGACCTGTACGGCCGGAATGCCCTTGATCTCGTTTTCAGGGACCATATTGTGCTTTCCGACCAGTTCGCCGACCACGATATTGGCGTCCTTGCGGGCGAATTCATGGTAAGGCAGCAGCTCTTTCTCCAGATCCGGGTCGGAAACCGCCGGGGTGCCGTCTTCGCCTTTGACCGGAATGGCCGTGGCCGTTTTGTCTTTCAGCACCATTTTGCCGCCTTGATTGACGAAGGTGAGATCGATTCGGGACACATGCGTTCCGTATTTGTCGGGTTCGCCGATCAAGACGCCGTTGACCGTCGCGCTTTTCACCAGCTTGTGCATATGGCCCGCAAAAATGGCGGTCAGCTCCGGCACTTCATTGGCGATATCGGTGACGCCCGTTCCCGGAAGTGCATTTTCGTTTTCCAATCCCATGTGCATCAAGCCGATCATGACGTCGACTTTGCCTTCCAGCTCTTGGACGGCTTTTTTCGTTTCGTCGATCGGATTTTTGACGACCAGCCCGTTCAGGTGATCGGTGTCTTTCTCGAAGTCGGTGATGAGCGGCGTCGTCATCCCGATGATGCCGACCTTGATGCCGCCTCTTTCGACGATCGTCGTGGCCGGAAGGAACCGCTCCCCGTTTTCTTTGTATACGTTCCCTGCCAGCTTCGCCGCTTTGAATTGCCCCGCGACTTTGTCGAAGGTATCGAGGCCGAAATTGAATTCATGATTGCCCATGGCCCAGGCATCGTATCCCATCTCGTTCATCGCGACCATCATCGGCGATTTCGGCTGGTCATTGAACAGCTCCGCGGAGTTGTCCTGAATGACGTCGCCCGCATCAAGCAGGATCGTGTTCGGGTTTTCGGCGCGAACCTTTTTGATCAGGGTGTACAGCTGGGTAAAGCTGCCGTTCGTGTTGGCCGTGTCCATCGCGTAGTCCCATGGCATAAACCGTCCATGGACGTCGGAGGTCGCCAGCAGCGTGATGTGCGTCTCCTGGTCTTCGGCGGCCTTCGCTTTTGCCGGCTGGAAACCCGCTGCGCCGGACAACGTGAGCGTGGCGGCGAGGGCCAGCCCCGTCAGCCTTTTGAAGCGGCTTTTCATGTTAAGCATGTTGGAGTCCCCTTTTCTCTTTATTCTTTTTTTGGAAAATGGTAGCGCTATCAAAAAGTTTTCCAAAGGCTCATTTTAATCTAAAAAAAACCATCCGTAAACCTTTATGCGCAAAATAACCCCTCCCGCATGCCTTGAATTCTGCGGCGGTGACTCCGTTATTTTACAGGGTTCCCAAAATGGGAATCCCTTGTAATTCGCCAAAAAAGAACGCCCCGTATATTCGGAGCGTTCATCATTTATAGATTATGCGTAAATCTGGAAATCTCTTTCTACCGCATCAGCCTACATGCTGCGCTTTTCCGCCCGTAAACTGGCTGTTGTACAGATCGGCGTAGAAGCCGCCTTTCGCCAGCAGTTCCTCGTGCGTGCCCTTTTCGATGACGCTGCCGCCGTTCATGACCAAAATCAAATCGGCGTCGCGGATCGTGGACAGGCGGTGCGCGATGACAAAGCTGGTGCGGCCTTTCATCAGCTCGTTCATCGCTTTTTGGATATAAACCTCGGTCCGGGTATCGACGCTGCTTGTCGCTTCGTCGAGAATCAGAATGGACGGATCGGCCAAAATGGCGCGGGCGATCGTCAGCAGCTGCTTCTGCCCCTGCGAAATGTTCGAAGCTTCCTCATTGAGGACCGTCTCGTAGCCGTCCGGCAGCGTCCGAATAAAGTGGTCGGCATGGGCTGCTTTCGCCGCCTCCACCACTTCCTCCTCGGTCGCGCCGCTGCGGCCGTAAGCGATATTTTCGCGGATCGTGCCGTTAAACAGCCACGTATCCTGCAGTACCATTCCGAAAATGCTCCGCAGGTTGCCGCGCTTCAGCTTCGTGATATTGACGCCGTCGATCGTAATCGCGCCGTCATTGATTTCATAGAAACGCATCAGCAGGTTGATGAGCGTCGTTTTGCCGGCGCCGGTCGGCCCGACGATCGCAATCGTCTGTCCCGGCTTGACGTCGATGTTCATGTCCTCGATCAGCGTTTCGCCTTCATTGTAGCCAAACTTCACGTGCTCGAAGGCGACCGCGCCTTTCGGGTTCTTCAGTTCGACCGCATCGGCCGCTTCCGGCACCTCCTCCTGCTCGTCGAGGAGCTCGAAGACGCGTTCCGCCGAAGCGATCGTCGATTGAATGACGTTGGCGATATTCGCCGTCTGCATGATCGGCTGCGTGAACTGTCTCGCGTATTGAATGAAGGCCTGCACGTCCCCGATGGTGATCGTTTTATGCGTGACGAAAATGCCGCCGACGACGCAGACGAGCACGTAACCGATGTTGCCGATAAAGGACATCATCGGCATGATCATGCCGGAGATGAACTGGGCTTTCCAGCCCGAATGGTACAGCTTGTCGTTGATTTCGTTGAACGTCGCCACGGATTCGTCCTCGCGGCCGAACGCCTTGATGATTTTATGGCCGGTGTACATTTCCTCGACATGCCCGTTCAGCTGGCCGAGGGAACGCTGCTGGCCCATAAAATGCTTCTGGGACCGCGATGCGATCATCCGGATCACGATAAAGCTCAGCGGCAGCGTTACGATCAGAATAAGCGTCAGCCAAGGGCTGATCGTCAGCATCATCACGATGACCCCGACCAGGGTGACGATCGACGTCATCAGCTGCGTCAAGCTCTGCTGCAGCGTCGTGCTGATGTTGTCCACGTCGTTGGTCGCGCGGCTGAGAATTTCGCCATGCGTTTTCGAATCGAAATATTTGAGCGGCAGCCGCGACAGCTTGCGGTTGATCTGCTCGCGCATGTCGTACACGACCTTTTGCGCCACGCCGGCCATCATATACTGCTGCGCATAACTGAACACGGCGCTGAACAGATACAGTCCGATCAGCCAGAGCAAGATTTCCGTAATGTAGCCGAAATCGATGGAAGCGCCCGGCACGTGTTGCGTTTTGGCCAGGATGCCTTCAAACAGCGTGGTCGTCGCCTCTCCCAAAATTTTCGGGCTGACGATGCTGAACACGGTGCTGAGGATCGCCATCAGGAAGATGACCGCCAGCGCAACGCGGCGCGGCCGCAGATAGCCAAGGAGCCTGCGCAGCGTGCCTTTAAAATCTTTGGCCTTTTCGGCCGGCATCATCTGTCCGGGGTGGCCGCCGGGATGGCGTGGGCCCGGAGGCCGGCTTCCGGGATGTTTTCTATGTTCGCTCATGCGATCTCCTCCTCCGACAGCTGCGAGGATACGATTTCACGGTATACGTCGCAGGTTTCCATCAGCTCGCGGTGTTTGCCGATGCCGGCCACGCGCCCTTCGTCCAGCACGATGATCCGGTCGGCATCCATGACCGTGCTGGCCCGCTGGGCCACGATCAGAACGGTTGCGTCCCCCGTCACTTCCTTCAGCGCTGCGCGCAGCTTGGCGTCCGTCTTGAAGTCAAGCGCGGAGAAACTGTCGTCGAACAAATAAATTTCGGGTTTTCGGACGAGCGCCCGGGCGATGGACAAACGCTGCTTCTGCCCACCGGACACGTTGGTTCCGCCTTGGGAAATCTCGGACTCGAAACCGTCCTTCATTTTGGAAATAAACTCGGTCGCCTGCGCGATGTCCGCGGCCTGGCGCAGCTCCTCGTCGGTTGCGTCGGCTTTGCCGTAGCGGAGGTTGTCCGCGATCGTGCCCGTAAACAGGACCGCATTTTGCGGGACATAACCGATTTTGGCGCGAAGCTCCTCTTGGGTCATGTCCTTGACGTCCCGGCCGTCCACCAGCACGCTGCCGCTTTCCGCATCGTAAAAACGCGGGATCAAGCTGAGCAGCGTCGATTTGCCGGAACCGGTGCCCCCAATGATCGCGGTCGTTTCGCCCGGAGCGGCGCTAAAGGAAATTTGGCGAATCGCCGGCTGCTCGGCGCCCGGGTAACTGAACGTCACATCCCGGAACTCGA
The DNA here is from genome assembly GCF_057546105.1 of Paenibacillus sp. YAE3. Classification (NCBI taxonomy): domain Bacteria; kingdom Bacillati; phylum Bacillota; class Bacilli; order Caryophanales; family Paenibacillaceae; genus Paenibacillus; species Paenibacillus sp. YAE3. The sequence goes on from NZ_BAAIYF010000013.1 coordinate 17,968, forward strand.
GATAACCGCGTTTCTCCGTTTCTTTGCTTTCGGCGGCCGGTTCGGCAGGATCGACGATTTGCGGCTCCATGTCCAGCACCTCGTTGATCCGGGTCGCCGACGCGGATGCGCGGGGCACCATCACGAAAATGACCGATACCATGATCAGCGAAAACATGATCTGCATCGCGTACTGGATAAACGCCATTAATGCGCCGACCTGCATGTGGCCCTCGCTGATCCGGATGCCGCCGAACCAGACGATGGCGATCGTCGAGAAGTTCATGACGAGCATCATGATCGGCATCATGGCCGCCATGATTTTGTTGACTTTGACCGCCGTTTGCGTCAAATCGTAGTTGGCTTCATTAAAACGCTTCTGTTCATGTTCGATGCGGTTAAAGGAACGGATGACGCGTATGCCGGTCAAGTTCTCGCGCAAAACGCGGTTCAGCTTATCCAGCTTGACCTGCATCGCTTTAAAGAGCGGCAGCCCTTTGCCCGCAATGATGAAAATGGCCCCGGCCAGCACCGGCACGATCACGACGATCACGAGCGACAGCGTCGCATCCTTCGAAACGGCCATAATGATCCCGCCGATGCACATCATCGGGGCGCTGATCATCATCCGCAGAATCATCGTCAGCACCTGCTGCATTTGCGTAATGTCGTTGGTCGTGCGCGTGATCAGCGAGGCGGTGCCCAGCTTATCGAATTCCTGCAGCGAAAAATGCTGGACATGCCGAAAGACGCGGCTGCGCAAATTTTTGGCGAAACCGCCCGCCACCTTGGCCGACAGGTAACTGGCTCCGATGGAGCAGAAAGCCCCGCCCAAGGCCACCAGCAGCATAAAGCTGCCGATTTTCCAAATATAAGGGATATCTCCGTGCGTGATGCCTTTGTCCACGATGTCGGACATCAGCGTAGGCAAATACAGGTCCGACATCGATTGGATGAACACGAGCAAAAAAACGAACAGAATCGGCCCTCTGTAAGGCTTCAAATTCCGAAACAGCTTCAGCATGTCGGCACTTCACCTCCATCCGATGAATCATCCTTCTTTTTGCTTTCATAATACTTATAGGCCTTGTTCAGCAGCTCGGACAGCTTCTCGCTCTCCTCGATGCCCAGGTAATCGACCAGCCCCCGGAAGGAATGGATCGTCGCCTTGCGGGCTTGCAAAATCACGTCCCGCCCCTCCTCGCTGAGCTTGATCCGCACGACCCTTCGATCCGCCTCATCCGGGGTCCGCTCAATCCATTTTTTCTTCTCCAGCGCTTTGACAAACTGGGTGACGGTCGGAGAGGTGACCCGCAGCATCGAGCTGATCTCGGACACTTTAAGTCCCGGTGCGCCCGGCTCGACATGCCGCATAAGCAGAACCATCAGCCCCATCTCGCTGAGCTTCAATCCTTCGACCACCCGGTGGCGAAATTTGCCCCTGCTAAACCGCATGACCGCCTGAAGCAGCTGGACGACGGTTTCGTGATGCCGATCATGCCCCTGCAGCTCGGGATCCTCGTAGCAAGGTCCCTGCCGGTTGTTGTTATCGCCGTTCATGACGCATATCATCCTCCTTTCCTCAGGTGTGCTATGAAGAATGTTTGCCCGCGCAAAAAATAATTAGGTTACCAATTAAATAGGCAACCTAATTATATATCCGCTCCGATTTTTATGTCAATTAAAACATATGTAAAATACGAAGAGCTGCTACCCCTTGTCTTCCATCAATATCCCCTGCGTAAATGCGATCCATTCCCGCGCGGCATAGGACAGGTAACGGTCCTTGCGCCAGATCATCCCAAGCTGCCACGGAATGACCGGTTCCACCAGCGGCATAATCCGGATCCGCTCCCGGTTGATTTCCCGGCATATCGTTTCCGGCAGCAAGGCGATGCCCAAATTCGCAGCTACCATGCCGCTGATCAGGTCCCATTGGGAGCTTTCATAAACGATATGCGGCTGGAAGCCGACCTTGACGCATTCGGTGATGATCCGGTCGTGCAGCGCAAAATCCTCCCGGAACAGCACGAAGTTCTCTTCCGCCAGATCGGCGAGGCGGGCGCACTCGCGATCCGCAAGGCGGTGGGAGGGATGCACCAGCAGCATCAGGTTTTCCCTGACGAACGAAAACGAGTGGAACAGCGCGTCGTCGATCGGCAGCACCACGACGCCGATGTCGAGCAAACCGCTCTCCACGTCGACCTCTACCTTTTTGGCCCCGTCTTCAAAGATCTGCATCGTCACCTGCGGATATTTCTGATGGAACTGCCCGATCACTTCCGGGAAAAAGCTCGATCCGACCATGGGCGGCAGGCCGAGGCGGATATGCCCCTTCTTCAGGTTTTTCAAATCGCCGAGCTCGGAGGACAAGCTTTGAAACGACTTCACGATCGGCTGCGCCTGCTCGTAAATAATCCGGCCGGCATCGGTTAGAACCACCTTTTTGCCGGAGCGGTCAAACAGGGTCACGCCAAGTTCCTCCTCGATGTTGCGGATCGTTTTGCTGATGGTCGGCTGCGTGATGTACAGCGTTTCCGCCGCTTTCGTAAAGCTCTGCAGCCGGGCTACCTCCATAAAATACTGCAATTGCCTGATGTCCATCTCAAGTCTCAAACTCCTTTCAAAACGCCTGATCTGCAGCGGTATTTCCCAATTGCCCGCGTTCGGACGCGATCTTGTTTTCTATAGATAAAAGGAATGGTCATCATTCTTTTAATTCATTTTACTCATGAAAATAAGGGGTGTAAAATTTTCACGTAAATGAAAGGAGAGAATCCCTGTGAACAACATAATCAAAGGAACGGTGCAGGTTGCGGCGCTCATGGCATTCTCGCTGCTGATGAACAAGCTGGCCGGACTTTTGCATTTGCCGATTCCAGGCAGCATTCTGGGGATTGTCGTGGTGTTTGTTTTGCTGGAAACCGGCATCCTCCGCCTGGAATGGATCGAGCTCGGCGCCAATTGGCTGCTTGCGGAGCTGCTTTTGTTCTTCATTCCCGCGGCTGTCGGCATCATGAAATATATCCCGATGATGGAAAACGACGGCGTCCGCATCTTGATCGTAGTCATTTTCAGCACATTCATCGTCATGGCCAGTTCGGGGCTGCTTGCATCCCGAATCGCCAAACAAAAAGAACGGAGGGCTTCGCGATGATCGGCTTTGTCTGCCTGCTCGTTACGCTCGGCATTTATTTCGCGTCCAAGCGCGTTTACGGCAAATACCGAAAAATTTATTTATCGCCGCTCCTGGTTACGCCCATCATCCTTGTCCTTATTTTGATCTGGGCGAATATTCCTTATGAATCCTACAATTCGGGGGGCAAATGGCTGAGCACCATGCTGCAGCCGGCGACGGTCGCGTTTGCGGTGCCTTTGTACAAAAACTTCAAGGTACTCAAAAAACACGCCGTCGAAATTATCGTCAGCGTGCTTGCGGGTTCGTGCATGGCTATGGTCTCATCGGCGTTTCTCGCCAAATGGCTTCATCTCAGCGGATCGCTCGTCACGAGCATGATTCCCCGCTCCATCACGACGCCGATCGCGATGAACGTTTCGCAGGTCCTTGGCGGCGTGCCGAACATCACCGCCGTGTTCGTCATCATTTCCGGGCTTCTCGGTCCCGTGATCGGGCCGTTCGTGCTTCGCCTGTTCAAAATCGAAAGCGAGGTTGCCCGAGGCATCTTGTACGGCACCAGCTCGCACGGCGCAGGCACCTCGAAAGCCTTCGAGATGAGCGCCTTGTCCGGAACGATCTCCAGCATTTCGATGATTCTGGCCGCCTTGTTTACGCTCGGCGTGGCAACCTTCATGACGGCCATTACGTAAGAGGGGCATCAGATGGAACGATTTCACTCGTAATTGACGCGTACCGGCTTTCCGGTACCCGCCGATTCCAGCGCGGCGCAGGTGACGGCCTGCGTCTTGTACGCGTCGGCATAATCGGAACGAATCCGGGAGCGATCACCCGTGCGCAGCGCATGGAGGAACGCTTCCGTTTCTTTTTGGTAAGGATTCGAAGGCTCCCGGTATTCCGTCCGCTCGCCCGGCCTGATCCAGGATAAGCGCCGCGGATTCCAATCCAGCACTCCCCCATCGGTATAAACGGCCAGTCCCACGCCGTCCGCTTCGGTTCCCTCCGGCAGCACGCACGTATTGGAAATATTGGCGACCAGACCGCTTTTCAGCTTGAGCGTGACCGTGCCGACATCCGCGACTTCCACGCCTTCCTCCTGTTCGTGCTTGACTCGATTGCCGTACAGCGCATACACTTCCTCCACCTCGCCGGCCAAGTAACGAAGCAAATCTACCAGATGCGTGGTTTGTTCGATGAACTGCCCTCCAGAACCGTTCTGCTTCCTCCACCAGGAAACGCCGGGCATGCCGTCCATCCAGCGGCCGAGAACCATGCCCGCCTTCTGCTGACGCAAAAGTTCCTTCATTTTATCCATGTTGGACTGGTAGCGGAAATGATACCCGACCAAAGTGAGCAAACCGGCTTCCTCAACCCCTGCCAGGATGCTCCGCGGAACGTCCGTATCCAGTCCGAGCGGTTTCTCCGTCAAAAACGGGATGCGGCGCCGGATCAGCTCCCGTTCGATCGCTCCGTGCGACATCGGGGGCACGCAAACGTATGCCGCGTCCAGCCGCTCCGTTTCCAGCATTTCCGTCAGGTCCCCATATCCGGCAGCCCCGTAGGGCTGCGCCGCATGCTCCGCCTTCTCCTTGCTGGTCCCCAAAAAAGCCCGAACCTTTACGCCCTCGGCTGCGGACAGCAAATCCGCGTGTACCTTGCTGAACCAGCCTGTCCCGATGATTCCGATCTGAAGCGCCATGCCAGATCCCACCTTTTTCCGTATTTATTCCCTATCATACAGGACGTTCGGAAGGGTTGGCTACGGATTTCATCCGCTTTCGCCTAGCTCTTCCATTCCTCCGGAAGCAGCGCCCGGTAATGCGGCTGCGTAAACCGGTCGTCAATCAGCATCAAAACCCCGGTATCCCGCTCCGAGCGGATCAGCCTGCCCCCGGCCTGCAGCACTTTGTTCATGCCGGGCAGAACGTAAGCGTAATCGTAGCCGCTTTTGCCCGCACGATGAAAATGGTCCCGGATCAAGTTCCGCTCCAGCCCGAGCTGGGGCAGCCCGACGCCGACGACGGCCACGCCGATCAGGCGGTCTCCCTGCAGGTCGATGCCTTCCGAGAAAATGCCTCCGAGCACGGCAAACCCGGCCAACGTATCGCGATTATCCGCCTGGAAAGCGGACAGGAAACGCTCCCGCTCCTCTTCGGCCATGCCGGGCCCCTGCACGATCGTCCCGACGTCCGGATATTTCATGGCGAAAACTTCATACACGCTCTGCAAATATTGGTAGGAAGGGAAAAAGAGCATATAATTGCCCCGTTTTCCGGAAACCAGCCGGTAGAGCAAATCGGCCAGCGCTTCGCGCGTCCGCTCCCGGTCGCGGTACCTGGTGGACAGCGGGTGAATCTGCACGTCAAGCTGCTCCTTCTTGAAGGGCGATGGGATCGAGACGGCATAATCGTCCGCGTCCGCCCCCAGCATATCCCGATAATAGGAAAGCGGCGTCAACGTCGCCGAGAAAAATACCGTCGAACGATACCCTTTCTCCGCCTGCGCCAGCAAATAGGAAGGGTCCAGGCAAAACATCCGGATCGTGACGTCGCTGTGCAGAATCTCCGCGTAGGTCACGTACCGTTCGTCGTACAGCTTGGACGTGCGGATGAAGTTTTGGGCGGCAAAATACGTTTCCAGCAGAAGCTGCTGTTCTCCCGGGCCCGCGGCCAGTTCCCGTTCGGCCTCGCCTGCAAAGGCCTCCAGGAGACGAACCAGCTCCTCGGGAGCTTCTTCGGACACATGCGTCCGTTCGTCGCCGCAAGCCTTCCGAAATTCGATGAAGTATTTGTTGACGGCGTCCGCGGCCTGGGCAACGGCCCGGTTGCGCTGCTTGTAATCCCGTTTCAGCTGAAGAAAGCCGGCTTTGCCGATGTCGGCCGAGAACATCTCCCGTCCCCGATCGACCAGGTTATGCGCTTCGTCCACCAGCAGCACCGTACGCCGTTTTTGCTCTTCCATCAGCCTTTTGAACGACACGCGCGGATCAAAAACGTAATTGTAATCGCAAATGACCGCATCCGCCGCATATGCCGCGTCAAGCGAAAACTCGAAGGGGCAGACCCTATGCTTCCTGGCGTACCGCTCAAGCACCTCCCGCGTCATGATCGTTTCGTTTGCGAGAATGTCGAGCACCGCGCCGTTAATCCGGTCGTAATAACCGTCCGCATACGGACAGGCTTCCTTCGTGCATACGGTCTCCTCCTGAAAGCAGACCTTCTCCTTGGCGGTGATCGTGACGGACTGCAGGCGCAGCCCCTTCTCCTGCATCAGGCCTAACGCCTGCTCCGCGGCGGTCCGGGTAATGGTTCTTGCCGTCAGGTAAAAGATTTGCCCGAGCAGTCCTTCGCCAATCGCTTTCACGGACGGAAACAGGGTGGACATCGTTTTGCCGATCCCGGTCGGCGCTTTGGCCAGCAGCTTTTTCTTTTCCATGATCGCCCCGTACACCGACCCGGCCAGCTTTCTCTGCCCTTCGCGGTATGCGGGAAAAGGAAACGGCAGCGCCCGGATGCTCTCATCCCTGAGACGTGCATTTTCGAGCCGCAGGGCGGCGTAGGGGGCGTACCGCCTGACGACATCCGTCACGATTTCCGTCAGCTCGCCGAAGGTGCGGGTGCGTTTGAACCGCCTTTCCTCCCCCGTTTTGGCGTCTACGTAAGTGAGCTGAACGCCCACGCGCTCCAACCCCTGATCCTTTGCTACAATATAAGCGTATACCTCCGCCTGGGCCCAATGGACGGCTCGCCCGTCCTCAAGCATGTCCAGTCCGGCCGAGGTCGATTTGATTTCGTCGACGGTCAGTCCCTCGTCCGTGACGATCAAACCGTCGCATCTTCCTTCGATTTGATATATAATGCCGTCAAACGGGATTTCGGTTTTAAGATATACTTCTTTATGATCCCCTTCCCGGTACGCCCGCTGCACCTGCTGATGAATCCGGGTGCCCTCATGCATCGCGGCCGAGGTCCGGAAACCGGAATCGATGCTCCCGCTGCTGAATACATATTCCACGAGCGGCCTAACCGAAATATGTACGACGTTGCTTTTCGTTTCTTCGCCAGTCAATGGGATCACCCGTTCCCCTGTTTTTTTCAATATCATACCACATCGCTCTTCCCGCAGCCTACCTCTCCTTCCCATAAAAAGGGTGTTCCTTCCAAAAAGTTGTCCAAAATGTTTCCGGAAGCCAAAAAAATATTGCCTGTTTAAAGTATTAAAGGGTTGAAGATTTCCGGCACTCTCGTGTATAATTCTTGTTTAAATACAGATTCATGCTTACAGAATGCGTAAGCCTTAAGCAAGATTTTCTTAATGCTTCAGCATTCTGTAATTTTGAATCCAGGGATAAGGAGAGAAGCCAATGACATTTTTGCATGTAGAACTGCCTGCGGAAAAGAAAGCCAAAACGTATGTCAATGAAGTCTTCGAAACGGTGTGTAAAAGGAACCCGAACGAAAGCGAATTCCATCAGGCCGTCAAGGAAATCCTCGACTCGCTCGTTCCCGTGCTGGCCAAAGAGCCCAAATACATGGAGAACGGCATTCTGGAAAGACTGGTTGAGCCTGAAAGACTGATTACCTTCCGAGTTCCTTGGGTAGACGATCAAGGAATCGTGCGCGTCAACCGCGGCTACCGCGTTCAATTCAACAGCGCTATTGGCCCTTACAAGGGCGGACTTCGCTTTCACCCCTCTGTAAACTCCAGCATCATCAAATTTCTCGGTTTTGAGCAAATTTTGAAAAACTCCCTGACAGGCCAGCCGATCGGCGGCGGTAAAGGCGGTTCGGATTTTGACCCGAAAGGCAAATCGGACGCCGAAGTCATGCGCTTTACCCAAAGCTTCATGACCGAGCTGTACAAATACATCGGATCGGACGTTGACGTTCCTGCCGGCGATATCGGGGTAGGCGCCCGCGAGATCGGATTTATGTTCGGCCAGTACAAGCGCATTCGCAGCGGCAACGAAGCCGGCGTCCTGACGGGAAAAGGCATCACTTACGGCGGAAGCTTGGCTCGTCCTGAAGCGACGGGCTACGGCACGGTATATTTCGTCAACGAAATGCTGAAAGCGAAGGGCGACAGCCTCGAAGGCAAAACGGTCGTCGTTTCCGGCTCCGGCAACGTGGCTATTTACGCCATCCAGAAAGCGAACCAATTCGGCGCGAAAGTCGTGGCATGCAGCGATTCCGCCGGTTACGTGTACGATCCGGAAGGCATCGATTTCGAAACGGTGAAACAGCTGAAGGAAGTCGAAAGAAAGCGGATCAGCGAATACGTGAAGCTGCATCCGGGCGCAAAATATTTCGAAGGCTGCTCGGACATCTGGACGATCCCTTGCGACATCGCCCTGCCTTGCGCGACCCAAAACGAAATCGACGAAAACGCGGCGAAGCTGCTTGTAGCCAACGGCGTCAAAGCCGTGGCGGAAGGCGCCAACATGCCTTCGACGCTGGCCGCCATCGACGTATTCCTTGAAAACGGCGTTCTGTTCGGACCGGCCAAAGCGGCCAACGCCGGCGGCGTAGCGGTGTCCGCGCTCGAAATGTCCCAAAACAGCATCCGTACGTCCTGGACGTTCGAAGAAGTCGACGAAAAGCTGCATCAAATCATGATCAACATTTACAACAACAGCGCCCAAGCGGCCGAACAATACGGCTACCCGGGCAACCTCGTGGTCGGCGCCAACATTGCCGGCTTCGTCAAAGTGGCTGACGCAATGATCGCCCAAGGCGTCATCTAATCCGGTCTCAATCATTTTTTACAAGCATCCGTTTTCCCGGAAGAAATTTGCCCCTTACGGCAAACCTATTTTCTTCCGGAAGGCCGGATGCTTTTTGTTGTTGGCCGCGAAGCGGCTTTTTACCCCGAATTTGCCTTGAAATGTTTTGTCCTCGGTTTTGACTTCTGATCTGGCGAGGGGCATAATATTTTTATTACGATCCGGAATTTTGCAAGTTTTTTGAATCACGAAGCTCCGAAAATCCGCATCCATCACCTGCTTCGCTGCCCGTTTGGGCGGCTAGTTGTTTTTCTCAACGGAGGGAAGTCGTATCGTGTCACGTGAATCCATTGCCCAAATTTTAAAAAAGCCGTTTGCGATCTTTACGATCATTCTGCTGTTGAAAGGGTACCTTGCCTGGGCCGTAACGTTTGGAGATTGGCTGCCCTGGAGGGTGCTGATCACGGAAATCCCTTTCATATGGCTGCTGTTTTGCCTGATCGAATGGTGCGCCTCCAAGCGCAAGCTCATGGCCTATACGATCGTAAACATCATACTCACCGGCGTTTTTTTCGCAGTCATCATGTATTTCAAGTACTACGGCGTCATCGTCAACTACCATGCCTTGGCGCAGGTCAACCAGGTAACCGAGGTCAAAAGCAGCGTGTTCTCGCTGATGGACCCGTATTATCTGCTTGTGTTTGCCGATATTATCGTGCTGCTCGTGCTTTTGCTGAAAAGCCGCAAGGTCAAGGAATGGAGAATCAGCATCAAGCGCAAGCCGAAAAAAAGCGTCGTATCCGTCGTCTTCATCTTGTGCCTGGTCGTCTGCCTGTTTAACATTTTGCCGAACCGGGCCAGCATGAACGAAATCAAAAAAGCCCAGCAAATGGGCATTCTCAACTATGAGGCTTATACGATTTTTTCGCAGAAGAAAGAGCCGCTCATTCCGCTGGAAAACATCCATCAGGCCGACATCGACAAGCTGAAGGGCATTACGGTGCCGGACCATCCCAAATATTTCGGGAATGCCAAAGGGAAAAACCTGATCATCATTCAGTTGGAATCGTTCCAGAATTTCCTGATCGGCCTGAAAATCGACGGCAAAGAGATTACGCCGAACATGAACAAGCTTGCCAAGGAGCAGCTCTACTTCTCGAACTTTAACCAACAAGTCGGACAAGGAAATACGTCGGATGCGGAATTCGTGGTCAACACCTCCTTCTACATTCCGCCGGACGGAGCCGCCACCCAACGTTACGTGGACAAAAAGCTGCCAAGCCTGCCGCGTCTGTTGGAGCAAAACGGCTACAATACGCTTACGCTGCACACCAACAAGGTGCATTTCTGGAACCGGGAGGAGCTGTATTCCTCGCTTGGCTTCCAGCATTATTACGACCAGTCTTATTTCGGGGAAGACGATCTGGTATTCTTCGGCGCTTCCGACGAGGTGCTGTACGCGAAGACTGCCAAGAAGCTGCAGGAGCTCGACAGGGGGGACAAACCTTTTTACGCCCAAATCATCTCGATGTCGGCGCATCACCCGTTTACGATTCCGGCCCGAAAATACAAAATGGAACTGCCTGAACGTTACCAAGGCACTTTTGTCGGAGACTACATCCGGGCGCAAAATTATGCCGATTACGCTTTGGGGCTTTTCATCGAGGATTTGAAGCAAAAAGGGCTCTGGGACGACAGCCTGATCGTCATATACGGAGACCATATGGGACTGCCGATTTATTCCCTGGACCATGACGATAAAGAGCTCATGAAAGAAATTTACGGGCATGAATATTCGTACACCGACATGCTGAACATTCCGCTGATCATTGCCGGCAGCGGCGTTCCGCACGAGCAAATCCGCGAGGAGGTCGGCGGACAAACCGACATTATGCCGACGGTGGCCAACCTGCTCGGCGTTTCCTTGAAGGATCACATCCATTTCGGACAGGACCTGCTGAACCAGACCTATAATTTGCTCCCGCAGCGGTATTACCTGCCTTCCGGATCGTTCTTGAACGACAACGCGATGTTCATGTCCGGCAGCGGATATGAGGATGGCACACAATACCCGCTGAGCGGAAACGATTCGATCGGCAAAGGAACGACCAAAGATGAATTCAATCGCGCGCTCAAGCTGCTGAAGCTGTCCGACAGCTACGTGAACCAGCAGCCGCTGAAGTAAGCCCCGTGCGGCAAATAAAAGCCCCGCTCCTGATGTCAATCAGGGCGGGGCTTTTTCATAGGGATTATGGCTAATACGCAAGCTGGTGCAGCAAATCGGTCAGCACCTGAACGCCGGCTTCCAAATGTTCGGGTTCCGTATATTCCAGCGGCGAATGGCTGATGCCTTTTCGGCTCGGGACAAAAACCATGGCCGTCCGGCAGCAGGCCGCCAAGATTTGGGCGTCATGGCCTGCGCCGCTCGGCATCCGGCGGTACGGCAAATCCCGCGATCTGCAGATCCGCTCGATGGCATCCGTAAGCTCCGCGTCCATGGCAATCGGCGCAGTATTCATCCAACGTTCGGTCTCGATATCGACGTTGCGCCGCCCGGCAACCTCATGCAGCAGGCCGACGAAATGGGCGCAAGCCTCTTCCAGCCGTGCCCCGTCGGGATGGCGGATGTCCATGGTGAAGATGACTTCCCCCGGGATGACGTTAGGCGTGCCGGGAATCAGCTCCATGCGCCCGACCGTCGCTACAAGCGGCGCACCGATCTGATCCGCGCCGTCCATGACCGCGGCCACCATCTCGCCGGCCGCCCGCATCGCATCCCTGCGGTACGACATCGGCGTCGTCCCCGCATGGTTCGCCTCTCCTTTCACGCGGACGGTATAACGCTGCAAACCGACGATTTGCTCGACGATGCCGATCGTCTGCCCTTCCTGCTCCAAGATCGCTCCTTGCTCGATATGCAGCTCGATAAAGGCGCCGATATCCGTCCGCGCCCCGCGCCCCCGGCTTCCGGGCCCGAAGCCCGCCGCCTTCATCGCCTCCATGAAAGAAATTCCCTGCTGGTCCCGCGCATGCTCCACATCCTTGTAACCCGCAGCGCCGGTCAGAAATGTCGATCCCCAATAGTTATAAGGGAACCGGCTGCCTTCCTCTTCGCAAAAAGCCACGACCTCGATCGTTTTTTTCGGCGCTCCGTATTTCTCGCGCAGGCGAGCCAGCGCCGCGATTCCGGCCACGATCCCGTACGCTCCGTCGTATTTCCCCCCGCGCTGCACGGTGTCCACGTGCGAACCGGTCAAAATGCACTCGCTGTCCCCATCCGTGCCCTGCAGCCGTCCGAACAAATTGCCGGCATCGTCGAAAGCGGGTTCAAGCCCAAGCGATTTCATTTTTTCCGCCAATGCCTCCTGCGCTTCCTTCCAGGAACGCGTATATAAAAGACGGGTCACTCCGCCGTCCGCATCCGCCCCATAGCGGCCCAACCACTCAATAAGCTGTTCGGTCATCTGCATGTCTTCCTGCTCCAATCCTGTCTCGGTTTTCAAGCTGATGCAAAATATCCCCGCTCATACCGGATCTTCTGCATACTCTTCTTTGCTTCTATACACCATATCACTGCTGCAACAAAATTTCTATGTATACCCGTAAAGCTCTGTTCTCAGGTTTTCCCGGCTCCTTTTTTTCTGTAAATACGAACATTAATGACTATGATATTGCACAAAGTTCGCTTTTTTCTTTGACGCGTTCAAAATGTACATGGTATAGTTACAAGGCAGAAGACGAAAACACAACCAGACAAAGGAGTCCTCCAGCAATCATGAACAGCACGAGATTATCTTGGTTAGACCGCTTTTTTAAGCTCAGCCATTATAAGACGAACGTGAAAACCGAAATTCTCGCCGGTCTCACCACGTTCGTCACGATGGCATACATCATTGTCGTCCAACCGGACTTGATGAAAGCCGCAGGCATGGATCAGGGTGCCGTCATGGTCACGGTGCTGCTGGCATCCGGCCTGTTCAGCATTATTATGGGACTTTACGCGAAACGGCCGTTTGGCGTAGCGCCCGGCATGGGCGGAAACGTATTTTTTGCCTACAGCATCGTGGCCGCAGGCCTCGCGACATGGCAGCAGGGACTCGGGATGGTGTTCATCTCCGGCGTGGTGTTCCTGCTTCTCACCTTCTTGGGGCTGCGCGAAACGATATCCCGCATCATTCCTAAAAATATCAAGCATGCCATTGGCGCGGCCGTCGGCTTGTTCATCATCGGCACCGGCTTTGCCAATGCAGGCATCATCGTACAAAACAAAACCGGAACGCTCACGCTCGGCAGCTTGCATTCGCCGACCGTGCTGCTTTCCCTGATCGGGCTGGTCATCATCATCGGCCTGATGGCGCGCAAATTAAAGGCGGCCGTTTTCATCGGGATCATTATCACGTCCGCCATCGGAATACCGATGGGCATTACGAAGCTTCCGCATTCCTTCGGGGATTTATTCTCCCTGCCGCCGGATCCGTCTTCGATCATCTTTCAGGTCGATATTCCCGGGGCCTTGAAGCTTGCGTTTTTCCCGCTGATGTTTACCTTTTTCACGGGGGAATTCTTTTCCACCATGGGCACCGTGCTCGGCGTAGGAGCGAAAGCGAACCTGCTCGACAAGGAAGGGAATCTTCCGGATATCAAAAAGCCGTTTATCGTCGACGGGATCGCGACGGTGGGCGGATCCTTGCTCGGACAAACGACCATCACGACGTACATCGAATCCGCGAGCGGCGTCGAAGCCGGCGGACGCACGGGCCTCACGGCCGTCACGACGGGAGTTGTGTTCCTGCTCGCTTTGTTCGTTACGCCGCTCATCCTGCTCATTCCCAGCGCGGCTACGGCTCCGGCCCTGATCGTCATCGGCTTGTCCATGCTCGCCACACTGAAGAACATCGATATGGACGAATGGGAAGAATCCCTTCCCGCTTTGCTCACCGTCATCTCTGCGGGACTTACGTTCAGCTTGGCGAACGGTATCGTATTCGGCATTTTGTCTTACGTCGTCATCAAAGTATTCCTGGGCAAATTCCGCGATATCCATATCGGGTTATGGATTTTGTGCATTCCGCTTATCTACTACCTCTGGCTCAAATAATCTGGGATAAGGAGATCGATTCAGCATGAACCGCAAACTTATTGCCGCCGCGCGCGGCGATCATCCACTGGATTTAGCGATCAACAACATTCGGCTGGTCAACGTTTTTACCGGCGAAATTTACCCGGCTGCCATCGGCATCGCGGACGGCACCATCGTTCACGTTACCGCGCCGGGCGAAACGGAGCTTGAAGCCAACGAAACCATCGACGGGCAAGGCAAGTTCGCCGTTCCCGGACTGATCGATACGCATTTGCACATCGAAAGCAGCATGCTGACGCCGGCCCATTACGCGGAAGCCGTGCTGCCTCACGGCACGACGCTGATCGTGACCGATCCGCATGAAATCGGCAACGTCCTGGGCGAGGAAGGCGTTCGTTACATGGTCGAAGCCAGCAAAGTGCTGGACCTGCGCGTCATGACGCTGGCGCCGTCCTGCGTGCCGTCCGCCCCGGCGGTCGAAACGGGCGGGGCCGATTTCACGCCCGAGGTCATCGAACGCATGTTGACCTGGGACGGCATCGACGGCGTGGCCGAAGTGATGAACTATCACGGCGTCATTCACGAGGACCCGCGCATGATGGGCATCCTCGAAGCCAATGAACGCGCCGGTAAAATTCCGCAGGGACACGCGCCGACGGTCGTCGGCCGCGAGCTGTCGGCTTACCTCGTCGCCGGACCGGACTCCGACCATGAATGCCGCACCATGGAAGAAGCGATCGCCAAACTTCGCGCCGGCATGATCGTGGACATTCGCGAAAGCTCCTTTTCGCTGAATATGGCCGAAGTCGCCAAGGCGATCGCCGGCAAAGGGTACCTGCCGAACGTTACGCTCTGCACCGATGACGTGCTGGCATCCGACCTGATCGACCGGGGCCATATCAACCACGTCGTGGTCCGTGCCATCGAAGAAGGCATTCCAGCCGTGGACGCCATCCGATATGCGACACTGAACGCCGCAAACCGCCTGAACCGCAAGGATGTCGGAGCCATCGCCCCGGGACGCCTTGCCGACATCGTGCTGGTCGACGCGCTTGAAACGATGAACGTCTCCGACGTTTTCATCGGCGGCGAAGCGATCGTCAAAGAAGGCAAGCTGATCAAACGCCAGCAGCATCTGGAGCCGCCGCAGGCGTATTTGCAAACCGTGCACCTGCCGGAAATCCACGCCGACGATTTGCGCCTGGACGTCGACGACCCGAACGCCACCGAAGCGCGCGTACGCGTCATCGAATACGATTTTGCGCCCGGCCTTCCTACCGGATTCATCGAAACCGTGCTGCCGGTCAAAGACGGACAGCTTGTCCCGGAAGCATATGACGGACATAAAGGGCCTCTGAACCGCGTTGCCGTATGGCATCGCCATGGGCTGAACAACAATAAGGCGCTCGGGCTGACGGCAGGCTTCGGCATTATCGAAGGCGCGGTAGCGACGACGGTTGCCCATGACAGCCACCATCTGGCCGTGCTTGGCGTCAACACCGACGATATGGTCATGGCGGCCAACGAGCTGCGCAAGCGCAACGGCGGCATGATCGCCGTCAAAAACGGCAAGGTGATCGCATTCCTTCCGCTCCCGCTTGCAGGGCTGATGAGCTTGGAGGAAGGCGAAACGTTCGCGCCGAAAATCAAAGAATTCATCGAGATCATCCAGGCCGAAGTCATGCCGGGCAAAAACCCGATCCACCGCATGATCGTCGTCACGCTCCCGGTCATTCCGGCAGCCAAAATTACCGATCTTGGCTTGGTGGACGTCAACAAGCAGGAGCTTGTCCCGCTGATTATCGAAACCAAATAATCCTTTGAACCATAAAAGCCCCCGGGACCGCACCGGACGTACAACGTCCATGCGGTTCGGGGGCTTCTTTTTTGATCCGGCGCCGATTGCTGTTTTGCTTACACGACCGGCTGTTTTTCCGCTTTTTCTGGCACAGGGGACAAATAGCGCTCCACAAAACGGCTTATGCGATGCGCATATTCCTTCTTGTCCACAAAATAGGCATTCGCATGGACCGCGGCAGGCACGACATACAAATCGGTTTCCCCTCCGGCCGCCGCTGCGAGGCGATGAACCATTGAAAAAGGAACAAACGCGTCCTTATCGCCATGGATGAACAAAATGGGGAGGCGCGTTTTGGCGACCTGCTTCAAAGCCGAACCTTCACCGAAAAAATAACCTGCCCGGAGCTTGGACACCAGACTGGTTACAGGCAAAAGGGGAAACGGGGGCAGCTTGTACATCTGCTTCAGCTGGTACGTCAAAATGTCCTTGATCGAAGTGTAGGCGCAGTCGGAGACGATGCATTTTACCTGGTCGGGGAGCTGCTCGCCGCTGGCCATCAATACCGTTGCCCCGCCCATCGAGACGCCGTGCAGCGTAATCTGCATTTCGGGCCCGCTTCGCTCCAACATATAACGGATCCACTGAACGACGTCCCTGCGGTCATGCCAGCCGAAACCGATGTAATCCCCGCCGCTTTGCCCGTGTCCGCGGTTATCCGGCATCAGGACATGGAACCCCATGTCGCTGTACAGCTTGGCGAAAGCGCCCATTTCCCGTCCTTGGCTGTTATATCCGTGTACCACGATCGCCGTCCGGTTCGACGGCCGGGGCGCAGGGATGTAATATCCCGTCAGCGGCAGTCCGTCCTCTCCTTGAATATGCACGGTCTCAACAGGCTGGCTGCTCAGCCATTCCTCCGCGTGTTCCCACGGATGATCCACTTTTACCAGCGCCGGATCGGTTTCCAGGAAATCCTTCCGGCTTCGTTTAATGCCTACATTATAGAAATATATGCTTGCTCCGAAAAGAAGCAGCAGGATGACGATCACGCATAAAAAGACGATCATTGCCGCGGTCATGTTTTCCTCCTTACCGAAATTGCGATCGAACCACTGTAAATATGTACCTTTTAAAAATACCACTTGCCGCGGTCTTTCACAATGATTGCCCCAATCAAAAAAACAGCCCGCGGCTTATGTCCGCTGCGGCTGCTTTTTGAGGCTCGGAGCTCCGTTCAGGAGTCCCCTTTGTTTTGCTGTTTGCGCGCCATGGCCCGCAGCGCTTCGCGGTAAGCATCGTCGGAGCTGGGGTCCGGCTTTGCTTCCGTCTTCTCCTGCCGGACTTCTTCCGGAGCATACCCCGCAAACTTGCGCAGCGCCTCACGATAGGCCCGGTCGCCTTCGCTTGCGGACCGGTGCGCCTCCGATTCGGCTTCCGCCAGCGCCGTCCGGTCCGCGGCCCTTGGCGCGACCGTCCTTGAAGGTTCAGACGGAGCCGCGGCCGGGGGCCCGACCTCCGGAGGAAGATCCTGAATGGACATCGCAGGCGGAGCTTCGGGCGTTTTAGCCGCTTCTTGCTTTGCAGGTTCCTTTATTTCCTTGCGTTTGCCGGCCCGTTTGGCGGCACGGGAGTTATAGACGAAAAGAAAAACAAGCGCTGCAATGGCGAGCACCACGAATGCAATGACCATCGTTCATTCACCCTACCTTGAGGCCGATGAAGCAACCAGCCGTTTGGTTACCTCAGCCACCCGTCTGCCCAAAGCGCGCCCCAGAATCAAGTCGTTTTCGCTGGGCAGGTTTTTCGGATCGTCATCGGACAGCTCGACGGGGCAGGTGACGCCAACGCCATAATAAGAGCCGTAAAGGGCATTTTCCGGAATGTCGCTCGGGAGCCCGACGATGATCATGCCGTTATGAAGCATCGGCGTAATCAGGTTGATTAACGTCGACTCCAGGCCGCCGTGAACGGTAGCGGTCGTGCAAAATACGCCGCCCACTTTTCCGATCAGCTTGCCCTGGGCCCATAAATACCCCAGACGATCGATCCATGTCTTCAGCCCGGCGCTGATCGTCCCGAAATGCCCCGGGCAGCCCCAGATGATGGCGTCCATGCCTTCCAGCTTGTAAATATCCGCCTCATTGACATGGGCGATCTCCGTTTCCGCTCCTTCGACTTCGCGGGCACCTTCGGCCACGGAACGGGCAAGCGCTTCGGTATGTCCATTTTCGCTGTCATAAACCACGTATATTTTCATGCGGATGATCCCCCTTACTCATGCTTTGATTCCTTATTTATCCCCATTCCCCTTTCATTTATCCATGTGCATGGCGGCCGGATGCAAAAATCGACAACGCTGAATATGATTTCCCCATTTAGGGGATGCTCACTTTATCTGGCTGCAACCAGCTACCCAAGATTAGGAGGAGACTAACACGTATGAACTCTCGCGCACTTCTCGTCAATGTTCTTGTCGTCATCATCGTGCTCGCGTTGGGCGGTGCGGCGATCTACTATTACAACCAGACGTCGAATTACGTGAAAACCGACAATGCGCAGGTGACGGGACAGGCTGTTTCCATTAACGCGCCGGCGGCCGGAAAGCTGGCGAGCTGGAACGGGCAGGTCGGGCATTATTACCAAACGGGCGAAGTGGTGGGAAGCATCGTCGCGCAAGGAACCCGCACGGACATTACGTTTCCGCTCAGTTCCACGATCGTACAGCAGAACGCTCTTCCCCATACGTATGTCGCGCCCGGCACGACGCTGGCAAGGGCTTATAATTTGAACAATCTGTGGATCACCGCCAACATTGAAGAAACGAAGCTGGACAAAATCAAAGTCGGACAAACGGTCGACGTCTATGTCGATGCCTTTCCGGATACGACGCTGACGGGCAAAATCGATCAAATCGGACTGGCGACCGCCTCGACGTTTTCGATGTTTCCGACGACGAATTCCAACGCCAACTACACGAAAGTGACGCAAGTCGTTCCGATTATTATCACGATCGAAGGCTACAAAGGTCTCGGGCTCGTTCCCGGCATGAACGCTACCGTCCGAATCCACATTTAGCGAGGGGGCTTTCCTGCCATGGCAAACGCAAAGGAATTTCATATGGGGCGAACGCTCACCGTCCTGCTGCTGGGAGCTTTTGTCTCCATTTTGAACCAAACGCTTCTGAACGTGGCCATCCCCCATTTGATGAATGAATTCAACGTGTCGGCCACGACCGTCCAGTGGCTCTCTACCGCGTATATGCTCGTGAACGGCGTGCTCGTGCCGGTGACGGCGTTTCTAATCGAATCGTACGGAACGCGCGCCTTGTTCATGTCCGCCATGGGTCTTTTTACCGCCGGGGCGGTCATATGCGCCGTCAGCAACTCGTTCGTGATCATGCTCGTCGGGCGGATCATTCAGGCGAGCGGCGCGGGCATCATTATGCCTGTCGTCATGAACGTGTTTCTGACGGTGTTTCCCCCGGAAAAACGGGGAACCGCGATGGGGACGATGGGCATCGCCATGATGTTCGCCCCCGCCGTGGGCCCGACGCTTTCCGGTTGGATCGTGGAGCATTACACGTGGCGCATTTTGTTCATCATGGTCATCCCGCTTGCCGTGTTGGACATTTTGTTCGCTTTCCGATGGCTGACGAACGTCAACAAGCTGACCAAACCGAAGTTCGATTTTTGGGGAGTCGTCTTTTCCACGCTTGGTTTCGGCGTGCTTCTGTACGGATTCAGCTCGGCGGGAGACAAAGGCTGGACAAGCGGGATCGTGCTTGGCTCGCTGTTCGTCGGGCTCGTCTTTATCGCGTTGTTCGTCGTGCGCGAGCTGAACATGAAGGTTCCGATGCTCGATTTTCGGGTGTTCCAGTACGATATCTTTACGTTTTCCACCATTATCGGCGGCCTGGTCAACATGGCGATGTTCGGCGCGATGCTGCTGCTCCCGATTTACCTGCAAAACATCCGGGGCTTCACGCCGCTTCAGTCGGGGCTGCTATTGCTGCCCGGCGCTTTGCTGATGGGCGTCATGTCGCCGATTTCCGGCGCGATTTTCGATAAGACCGGGGCCAGGCCGCTTGCGATCGTCGGTCTCATCATCACCGCCCTGACGACGTTCGAATTCAGCAAACTGACCACGGACACCACCTTCTCCCACCTGATGCTGCTGTACACGGTGCGCAGCTTCGGCATGTCGCTGATCATGATGTCCGTGCAGACCGAAGGACTCAACCAGCTTCCTCCCCGGCTTGGGGCTCACGGCACGGCCATGTCCAACACGATGCGGCAGGTGGCCGGTTCGATCGGGACCGCGCTGCTCGTGACGGTCATGTCCACGCGCACGACGATTCACGTTGAGCAGGCCGCGGAACTGTATACGCCCAATAATCCGTTTATGGCCGAAAACTTGGCCGCGGTCAGCCAAAACATCTCCGCCACGGCCGGGGTGCCCGCCGAAACCGGATTCGCCCTGGCGCTTCAAGGCGTCATTGGCGTCGTGACCGAAAAGGCAACGATCGAAGGGATCAACGACGCCTTTATCGTGGCGACCTGGATTGCCGTCATCGCATTGGTGTTGTCCTTCTTCCTGCGCCGGGCGCGGAAAGGCAAAAGGGCCAAACCCGCGAAATAATAATCCGGACGCCGGAAGGCTTGGATGACGAAAAACGCTCCCGCATTTGGGGATACCCCCGCGTGCCGGAGCGTTTTTGTATTGCCCAAAGCGGGCGGGACGAAGCCGGTCATGCCTTCATCGACCTCGCAAATTTTATCCATAAGTTCAAAAAAAACGAGGGGCTGACTCCGATCCAATACCGGACCGTCATCCGCGCCGAACGCCCCCGCGAAGAAGCGAGTTTGTAGCGCTTGCCCCTCATACCAACCTGCATTCCGGGAAGGAACGGCAGGTTTTCTTTATTTTTTCACGCCCCATGCTTTCAGGATCGCGTCATGCACATACGTGTTTTCGTGCACGCCCGTAAAGAGCTCCGCGCCGCTTCCCATCGCCGTCAGCGGAATGTCCGCTCCGGTATGTCCGGAAGTCGTCCAATCGACGTAGAACTGCTCTTTTGAGCCGTAAATACTGAACGGTCCGTCCTCTTTTGAAATGCCGTCGCCGGATTCGTCCTTCTCGTCGACGGGCTCGAGCGAAAAGCCGCCGGTTTCATGGTCGGCCAGCACCAGCACGAGGGTGTCCGGGTGCTTTTTCGCGAATTCTTTGGCGACGCCTACCGCTTTGTCCAGCTCCTGTCCGGCTTTGATCGTCAGCTTCGCGTTGTTTTCATGCGCCATTTCGTCGGTGCCTTCCTCTTCAACCATCAGGAAAAAGCCTTTTTTGTTGGTGGACAGCGTATCCAGCGCCTTTTGCGTCATGTCTTTAAGCGAAACGACAGGGTTGTATACGTCCCCTTCGCCTTCCGGATTTTGCTGGAACATCTCCTCGTTGGCGAACAGCCCGAGGATTTTACCGTTTTTCGCCTTTTGCAACTCTTCCTTGCTCGTGACGTATTGGTAGCCGAGTTTCTTCGCATGCTCGACGAGATTGCCTTCCGTGCCTTTGCTTTCTTCCTTAGGATCTTCGGCCGGATGATCTGGGAATTTGCCCGGATTTCCTGCAGGGTACCAGAAATCTTCGCCGCCGCCGAGCAGCAGGTCGACTTTGCTGTTATCCAGATACTGCTTGGCGATTTTGCTTTGCTGCGAACGGTCTTCGACGTGGGCGCCAAACGCAGCCGGCGTGGCGTCGGTGATTTGGCTTGTCGTTACCAGGCCTGTCGATTTGCCGAGGCCTTTTGCTACTTCAAGCAGCGTTTTGGCCGGTTTTTTGTTGGCGTCGACGCCAACCGCGCCGTTATACGTCTTCACGCCGCTGGCGATCGCCGTGGCGGCTGCTGCGGAGTCGGTCACCGCGGACGTGGAGTGGGTACGCAAAAATGCGGAATAAGGCATGTCGTCCATCTGCAGCTTGCCGTTCAGTCCCACCGTGTTCAAACGAATGGCATCGCGCTGGGACGTTCCCATGCCGTCGCCGACGAACAAAATGACGTTTTTCGCTTTGGTCGGCGGCGCCGCGTTCCCTTTCGCTTGAACGGCTCCCCCGGATACGATAAGGCTGGCTGCCGCCGTCAGGCACAGCGCGGCTTGCACGATACTGCGTTTCTTTTTGCTCATCATTATTCCTCCTTCATATCGTTCCTGCTAGGGTTAGTATAGAAGGAAACTATGAAAAGAAATGAAGAGAAATGTAAACGCAATGTTTAATTGCATCCTTTTGCTCGCGTGCTTTCTTTTTTTCAATTTCAACTGGCCGGGAGATTATGATATATTTCATATGGAGACAGGTCCGTTTCTTGCGGCCGGTTTCGGCCCGGAAACGAGCCTTGGAATCGAAATGAACTCACGAGTGGTGAAGGAGGAAATGCAAGTGGAATTCAGAATCGAAAAAGACACCATCGGCGAAATTAAAGTTCCCGCGGACAAGCTGTGGGCAGCCCAAACGCAGCGGAGCTTTGAAAATTTCAAAATCGGTACGGAGAAAATGCCGCTGGAGCTGATCCGCGAATTTGCGATCCTGAAGAAAAGCGCGGCGCTCGCGAATAAAGAGCTGGGCAAGCTGAACGCCGAAAAAGCCGATGCGATCGTGGCGGCGGCCGACGAGGTGATCGAAGGCAAGCTGAACGAACACTTCCCGCTGGCCGTATGGCAAACCGGAAGCGGCACCCAATCGAACATGAACGTCAACGAGGTGATCGCAAACCGCGCCAACCAAATGCTGCAGGAAAAAGGCAGCGAGCAGCGCGTGCACCCGAACGACGACGTCAACAAATCGCAAAGCTCGAACGACACGTTCCCGACAGCGATGCATATCGCAGCCCTGATTGCCGTCGAGGATCAAGTCCTCCCCGCAATCGCGAAGCTGAAGGAAACGTTCCGCACGAAAAGCGAAGAGTTTATGGATATCATTAAAATCGGCAGAACGCATCTGCAGGACGCCACTCCACTTACGCTCGGCCAAGAAATCAGCGGCTGGCACCGGATGCTGGAAAAAAGCGAAGGCATGATCCGCGCAAGCATCGAATCGCTGCGTGAGCTGGCCATCGGCGGAACAGCCGTGGGCACGGGCATCAATGCGCATCCGAAATTCGGCGACATGACGGCGGCCAACATCAGCAAGCTGACGGGCAAAACCTTCACCTCCGCCGCAAACAAATTCCATGCCCTCACCAGCCATGACGAGCTCGTGTATGTTCACGGCGCGCTGAAAGCGCTTGCCGCCGATCTCATGAAAATCGCCAACGACGTGCGCTGGCTGGCCAGCGGTCCGCGCTGCGGCATCGGGGAACTCACCATTCCGGCCAACGAACCGGGAAGCTCCATCATGCCGGGCAAAGTGAATCCGACCCAAAGCGAAGCGATGACGATGGTCGTCTGCCAGGTGATGGGCAACGATGCGGCGATCGGTTTTGCCGCGAGCCAAGGCAATTTCGAGCTGAACGTGTTTAAGCCGGTCATCATTTACAACTTCCTGCAATCGGCGCGTTTGCTGGCGGACGCCATGGTATCCTTCAACGACCACTGCGCGGTCGGCATCGAACCGAACCGTGCCGTCATCGAGCGCAACCTGAACCAATCGTTGATGCTGGTCACGGCGCTGAACCCGCATATCGGCTACGAAAATGCCGCAGCGGTTGCCAAACTGGCGCATAAAGAAGGGCTGACCCTGAAAGAAGCGGCCCTGAAGAGCAACCTGCTCACCGAAGAGCAGTTTGACGCCGTTGTGCGACCGGAGCAAATGATTCATCCGAAAGAATAATACGTTACGGCAATAAATCAGCCCGTCCGGAAAGGACGGGCTTTTGCGGTTGGGCTAAACTTTAAGTGTTTGAAGCTCCTTGGGTATGCCTCCATTCGTTCCGAATCGCTTTGCTGCGGCTAGCCCGCCCGACAAGCGGTTACGCAGATACGCTTCGGCTCTTCCCCGTCAGCGGCTTCCCGTTTCGATTGGCGTAATATCGGGCGAACTTCACGGAGTAAGCCAGCATGTAAACGACCAGCAAGGAAGCAAGGATATTCAGGACGATCAGCGACACGTTCATATCGAAGAAATACGTCAGCACGCCGGTGCCGACGACCGGAACGATAAATCCCGAATATCCGGCGAAATAAAAGGTCGAAACGACCTTCGACCGAGCTTCCGGATTCGGCAATTCCCCGGCCAGGCGCAAACTGACCTGGAACGTCCACCCGCTGCCGAGCGCCTGAATCAAAACGCCCGCCCAGAGCAAGCCGATGCTTCCGGTCGAACCCGAAAAGACGACCAGCCAGGCCCCAAGCGACAGCAAGGCGATGCCGGCGCGCAGACGGTGGACCGGATGTTTGACGAACGGCAGCAGCTGCAGCAGAGCGCCGCCTCCAAGCAGCAGCAAAATCAACAGGCCGGATACCGACAAGTTCGACGAATGAAGGACGCCTTTCACAAATGAAGGAATCAAGGACAGGATGATGCCGTTCAGCGTAAACAATGTAAAAATCGGCAGCGCGCTGAAGGACCAGAACGGACGGCGAATATCGTCGGGAACCCCGAGGGAAATCGGTGCCGGAGGCATTTTTGCAAGCTGCTTGCGAGCCTCGAAGTCCCGGTCTTTTAACGTTTCAAGCGTGATCAGCCCGCTGAGCAAAAACAGAGTCAAGATCCAGAACGGCACCCTGAGCGGCATCAGATGGAGATATTGAATGACTAGCCCGGTTATGGCCGGTCCCAGACCAAATCCGACGGACACCGTCATTCCCGATAACATAAGCGCCTTGCCCGTTTGCTCCTTGGGGGTTTGCTGCAGCAGGAAGGCCACGGACGTTCCCGTAAAGATGCCGTACGCGATGCCTTCCAAAATTCTGGCGGCATAGACCAGCCACGCCTGCTGGCTCCCCATAAAGACAAGCGTGGCGATGATGGATAACCACATACTAAAGCGCAAAACCCTTTTAAGTCCCCAGCCGCTCCCTCTGGACCCGGAAATGAGCAGGGACGGGAGCAAAAACAGCGCATAAACCGCAAATAGAACCGTGATTTGCAGACTGCTTAACCGATAATGCTCCTGATAAAGCGGAAATAAAGGCGAAGTAAACGTCGTCCCGATGGACATCATCAGAATAACCCATAACATGCGTTTCATTGGATTCTCTCCTTTTTTGGAATGTTCGTTCAAGAAAATGAGGCAAAAAAACCGTCTATCGCCCCCACTTTCAAAGATAGACAGACGTATTTTTGCGAATTTCAGAAAAGCGTTATTGACGAAAAAAATACTTGAATGATGGTTCAAAAATTAGTTAAAAAAAATTAGAAGACCGCCGAAACCGCGACTTTGCAAAAATCCTCCATCACGCTGCGATCCGCCGCGTTCCGGGCCATCACGTGCAGCCCCTGCTTGATACCGGACAGGAAACGCGCCAGCTCCCGCGGGCTATGCTTGCCTTTCAGGCAGCCTTTATTTTGAGCGCGCATCAAGAAGCTGAAAAACAACGATTCCGTGTTCATCGCATGCGCCTCCAGGCGCCGCGCCACGTTCGGTACGTTCGCCACCGGCCCGAGCGTCGTATTCGTCATCAGGCAGCCGCGCCCGCGCGCCGCGTTGTTCATCGACACGTCGATCACCTTGGAGAAAAAGCGCTCCAGTTGTTCGCGCGGCGAATCGCTGTCCTCTTTTAAAATATAATTGTAATTTTCGTCCGCCCGCTGGCTGAACCGGTCGAGGCAGGCCAAAAACAGCTCGTGTTTATCCCCGAACGTATCGTAAAGGCTGCCCCGGTGAATGCCCAAATGATCGCATAAATCCTGGATGGAGGTGCTTTCGTAGCCTTTTTCCCAAAATAGCTCCAGCGCTTGGTCGACGGCTTTTTCCTGGTCGAATTCTTTATGTCTGCCCATGGCTTTGCCCTCCTTTTCGTGTCTTATACTATAATTTTTCTTGAACGATAAGTCAAGTATTGGACAGGGGAAGATTGATAAATGGGCTGCAATAAGAGTAGAAGGCAGCAACTGCAATGACAAACAAGGGTGTCCCATCGGTTCATCGACCGGGAGACACCCCTTGTAGCGCGATTTTGCATGTTGAAGTAAACCATGGGTTTAGAACGGCAATATATTTTTTCAAGAAGATCGCCGCCAACTACTCGGATTGCTGCTCGCCGAACGCTTCCTTCGCGTCTTCGACCATTTCCTTCGCGAATTCCTCTCTTTGCTTGTCAGGCACCGGCATTTTGTTCAGCTCGGTTCTTTGCACTTCATATTTGCTCGGCTCTTGGGAATTGTTGTTGTCAACCATTCGATCGCACCCCCTTCGCGTACCATTTTAACCATATATAGGATGCGCGGATTTGGCGATCTTATTCATTCCCTTTACCATCCAAACTCCGGCCGATCAAGCCGGTACAACCGGCGGTACCGTTCGGACGACGCCATCAGCTCCGCATGGGAGCCCCTCATTTCGATGCGGCCGTTTTCCATGAAAATGATTTCGTCCATCTGCTCCGCGCCTGTCAAATGGTGCGTCACCCAGAGAAGCGATTTGCCCTTCATCGTCTCCAGCATGGTTGCCAGCAAATCTCGTTCCGTACGTGGATCGAGCCCTACCGTCGGTTCATCCAGAATGACCACCGGGTTGTTCTGCAGGAGCACCCTGGCCAGCGCGATCCGCTGGCGCTCACCGCCGGAGAAGCGCTGCCCGGTTTCGAGCATCGGCGTTTTGTACCCAAGCGGCAGCGATTCGATCAGCCGATCCAGCTTCACCTGCGCGGCCGCGCCGCGGATTTCCTCATCGGTTGCGTCCCTATTGCCGAGGCGGATGTTGTTTGCCACCGTCGTATCGAACAGATGCGGGTTTTGATTCAGCACTGAAATGACCTGCGGCATCCGGTCGCCGATGGCATAAGCCTCGATTCCGTTCAATCGAACGCTGCCGGACGTCGGCGCCAAAGCCCCTTCGATCAGCTTGAGCAACGTCGATTTGCCTGCCCCGCTGCGCCCGATGATTGCGATCCGTTTGCCCTGCGGCAGGTCCAGGGAGATATCCTGCAGCGCCCAAGGGGAGCGGTCGTCATAACGGTAGCAGAGGTCCTGTACCTTTACATGGACATTCCCCATGTTCAAGCTGCGAATATCCTCCGCCGCCCCGGCATCTCCCTCCTCCTTCGAAGTCCCCGCATGCCAGCTTATCTCGTTCAAACGCTGCAAAGAGCTTTGATACCCCGGGATTTTTTCAATCGCCTCGGATACCGGCAGAAACGCATCCATCATTGGGAACACGACAAGCGTGAACGCGGCGATCAGCACGGCCGGGATGTGCCCGGCGGCGTATTCTCCGGCGGCCCATACCGCCATCGAAAGCACGCAAAGGCCCACCACGGCCTGCCCGATCAGCTGCCGCCAACGCGCCCAGCTTTTGAGCTGGCCGTCCACCCGCGCAGCCTCTTTCGCCGCCGCATCGTATGCGGCCAAAAACTGCCGTTCTCTCCCGCTGATCACCCAATCGCTCATGCCAAGCACGGCGTCGGTCAGCATGGCGTACAGCCCGCTGCGCTGTTTTTTCGCCAAACGGCTTTTCGCCTTGGTGACGAGCAGCGATGCCCATGGCAGGACGACGATAAGCACCAAAAGGTACAGCGCCATCACCAAAGCAAAACGAAGATCGAACCGCCCCAATGCCGCGATCGATCCTATATAAAGCACCAACGCCGCTACGCTCGGGAATACCGTTCGCAAGTATACGTCCTGCAAATATTCGATATCGTCCGCAAGCACGCCCAGCACATCTCCGGTTCGGAACCGGGATGAAATGAACAACGCTTGCGGTTCCAGGACGCGATACAATCGGGTCCGCATCCGGGAGAGGATCCGCAGCACGGCGTCATGGCTGACCAGGCGCTCCACGTAATGGGCGACCGCGCGCCCGATCCCGAACGTGCGCACAAGCACGATCGGTACGTACACCATCAAAATATTTTCCGGCTGCAGCGCCGCCTTGGAAATAAGGAAACCCGAGGTAAACATCAGCATCGCCGCGGTCAGGAGCGCCAGGCAGCCAAGAGCGATAATGACGAGAAAACGGCCAAGATACGCCCGTACATAAGGCCGAAGCCAGCTTTCTTCTCTCATGCGATTCCCTCCCTTTGCGACCGGATCAGTTCATAATAAGCTCCCTTGCGGGAGATCAGCTCCTTGTGCGTGCCGACTTCGGCGACACGTCCGTGTTCCAGCACGACGATCAGATCCATGTCTGGCATCCAGTGCAGCCGGTGCGTCGCGAGCAATACCAGCTTCCCTTCGAACAGCGGCAGCATCGTCTGCTTCAGTTCATATTCGGTCTCGATATCCAGATGCGCCGTCGGCTCATCCAGCAGAATGACGGGCCGTTTGCTGAGAAAAGCCCGGGCCAGCGCCACGCGCTGTGCCTGCCCTCCGCTCAGCTGGCGGCCGCCACCGCCGATTGTCTCCTCAAGGCCATGCGGCAGGCTCCGCACCAACTCGGTCAGCCCGGCCGCAGCGACGGCGCGCTCCACGTCTGAGCTGGATGCTTCCGGCGCATAAAAACGAATGTTATCCGCAAGCGTGCTGCTGAAAATAAACGGATGCTGCGGAATATATGCCATCAGCTTTCTCCATTCTCCCAGCGCCGGGGCATCCAAACGCCGTCCATCCACTGCCACGAACCCTTCGGACGGCTGCAAAAATCCGCCAAACACGTCGATGAACGTGGATTTGCCCGCGCCGCTGGCGCCGATGATTCCGATTTTGCCCGTCCCCCGCAGTTCCAGCGAAAGCTCCCTCAGCGAATAAGGCCCTTCCTGCTCATGCCGTACGGACACTTCCGACAACGACAGGCGGCTTTCGGCCGTCCAGTTCAGTTCTCTTTTTTCCTGACCGTCCATTGGCTCATCCGCGGTCCCGGGAAGCGGCTCCTCGATGATGCTCCGCATGGCGGCCCCGGCTTCCTTGCCGTCCAGCGTGGCATGAAAATCGGCGCCCACCATCCGCACGGGCAAAAAATACTCCGGCGCCAGAATGAGCACCGTCAATCCGGTCACCAGCGCCAGATCGCCGCTGATCAGCCGCAAGCCCAGTCCGACGGCAACGACAGCGACCGACAGCATCGTAAAAAAGTCAAGCGCAAAGGAGGATAAAAACGCCACCCGCAGCGTGCGCATCGTCGCCGACCGGTATCTATCGCTGACCCTGGCGACGCTGCCGATATGCTCCCGGCTTTGTCCAAGCAGCTTCAGCGTCTCCAATCCGCGGAGCGAATCGACGAAGTGGTTGGAGAGCGTGCGGTACGTATCCAGCTGCTTTTCCGTCGTTTTGCGCGCAGCCAGCCCGACCAGGATCAGAAACGCGATCAAGATCGGCATCGCCAGGATCAGAATAATCCCCGACGTGATGTCCTGCATGAAAATATACGCGAGGACGACCCATGGAATGAGCGCCATTCCGGCCATCCGCGGCACGATCAGCTCCAGGTAGTTCCGGAATTTCGCCGTTCCTTCCAGTATGAGCGTGACCAGGTTGCCCGTGCCCTCCTCCTTCGCGAACCTTGGCCCGAGCTGAAACAGCTTCTCCATCACTTGCCGCCGCAGGTCGGCTCCGGTCCGTTCGGCGAAGGCATGGCTCATTTTTTGCTGAACGAAGCCTATGAGATGCCGGGCCAGGAACGCTCCGAAAAACATCATCAATTTATAGTATTGGGTGTGCAGCGGTTCGCCGGCAAAAAGGGCGGAGAGCGCCTCCGCCAGCCATCTTGCCAGCAGGATGATCGACAGGCTTTGCGCAAGCGTTAATGCGAGTGAGGCGGCAAGAATTGGCTTTATCCCTTTATAGCCGAGCAAATTCCGAGCCATTAATATTCCAGATGCCCTTTCTCGTGAACCCGCTTATGGAAGACAAAATAACTCCAGATCTGGTAACCAAGCACGAACGGCAGCAGGGATAAAGCCACGATCGTCATCACTTTCAGCGAATAATGTCCGGAAGCCGCGTTGTCCACCGTCAGGTTGAAGGCGGCGTCGATCGAGCTGATCATGACGTTCGGGAACAATCCGATGAAAAACGTCGCGATCGTCATGGCGATCACCGCCCCGGTCATGCCAAACGCCCAGCCGTCTTTTTTCTTGCCGGAAAACACGACCGCGAGCACGAACGCGATGGCCAAAGTCGCAAGCACGCCCACCAAGATGCCGCCATGAGCTTCAAAAATGCCGGTGTTGAAATACGTCAGCGTAAAGAACGCGACAACGAGTACCGCAAGCGGAACCATCAGGCTGCGGGCCATGCGGCGCGCGCGGGCCTGAAGGTCGCCCGTCACCCGCAGCGTCGCGAACAGCAGGCCGTGCACAAGGCAAAGCACCACCATCGTCAGGCCGCCGACCACGGAATAGAAGTTGACGATATCGCCGAAAAACGAAGCTTTCATTTCCATCGCCCGGTCGATCGGCAAGCCTTGAATCAAATCGGCGAACACGACGCCCAGCAGAAGCGGCGGCAGCAGGCTGCCGATCAGGATGACGATGTCCCATGTTTTTTTCCAGGAAGCCTTCTCCACCTTGCCCCGGTATTCAAAGGCGACCCCCCGCCCGATGAGCGCAAGCAGGAGCAGGACAAGCGGCGTATAAAATCCGCTGAACAGCGTGGCGTACCAGTTCGGAAATGCCGCGAACATCGCGCCTCCGGCCGTCAGCAGCCACACCTCGTTGGCATCCCAGAACGGGCCGATGGAATTGATCAGCACCCGGCGTTCGGTATCGGTTTTCGCCAAAATGCCCGTCGACATCCCGATGCCGAAATCAAAACCTTCGAGGAAAAAGAACCCCGTAAACAGCACCGCGACGAGCACGAACCACAGCTCATTAAGAGATAGCATGGCGGTATTCCTCCTTATCGAATGGATCGCTGGACGTTTCCGCCTGCGTTTCGGCGGCATACGGTCCCTTTTGGATAACGCGGATAAACAGGTAGGCCATCACGACGGCCAGTATGGCATAAATGGCTACGAAGGCGATCAACGAAAACAGCACTTGGCCCGCGGTTACGCTCGGGGACACGCCGTCGGCGGTCGTCATCAGTCCGAACACGGTCCATGGCTGGCGTCCGATTTCCGTCATGATCCAGCCCGACGTATTGGCGATGATCGGCAGCGAAATCGCAAAAACCATCAGGCGCATAAACCATTTGTTGCCGTTTTCCAATCTTTTGCGCGCCGCCAAGTATACCCCGTACATGCTGAGCAGAATGAGCAGCGTACCGCTCGCCACCATGATCCGGAAGCTCCAGAAGGTCGTGCGCACCGGAGGAATATAATCGCCCGGGCCGTATTGCTGCTCATATTGCGCTTGAAGCTCTTTCATGCCCTGCACTTCGCCCGAAAACTTGCTGTAAGACAAAAAGCTGAGCAGGTAAGGGATCTGGAACTCCCCGGTATTTCGCTGGTTTTCCGTATCGATGAACGCCGTCACCGTCCAAGGCGCCGGGTCGCCGCTGTTTTCCCACAGCGCTTCGGTTGCAGCCATTTTCATCGGTTGGGTTTTGACCAGATATTGGGCCTGCTGGTGACCGACAAGCGCCACGCCGATCGAGGAAACAAGCCCGATGACGGTGGCGATCACAAACGATTTTTTGAAGAACTGCACGTCTTGTTTCTTGAGCAGCTTATACGCGCTGACCCCGGCAATGAGGAATGCGCCCGTCATAAACGCGGCCAATATCGTATGCGGGAACTCCAGCAGCAGCTGGCCGTTCGTGATCAGCGCCAAAAAGTCGTTCATTTCGGCCCGGCCGTTGTTGATCGTAAAACCGACGGGACGCTGCATGAAAGAGTTCGCCGCCAAAATCCAAAACGCGGACAGGATCGTCCCGATGGCAACCAGCCAAATGCACAGCGCATGCACTTTTTTCGAAAGCCGTTCCCAGCCGAAAATCCAAAGTCCGATAAACGTCGATTCCATAAAAAAGGCAAGCAGCGCCTCTACCGCCAGCGGAGCGCCAAATACGTCGCCGACGAACCGGGAATACGCCGACCAGTTCATGCCGAACTGGAATTCCTGCAGAATGCCCGTCACGACGCCGATCGCGAAGTTGATCAGGAACAGCTTGCCCCAGAACTTCGCCATCCGTTTGTACTCTTCTTTGCCTTTGACGACGTACATCGTCTCCATGATGGCGATCGTAAACGCCAGGCCGATGGACACGGGCACGAAGAAAAAGTGAAAAATCGTCGTTGCCGCAAACTGAATCCGCGACAGCATAATTACGTCCATTGTTCTTCCCTCTTTCTCATAGTTTTCAAGTTAGAACCCTTGGGCGATGGATTCGAATACCCCATCCTTTTGTTTTCCTCGGCATTTTGCAAAAACCCGGCTTTCGCGCTTCCGGGCTGCAAAATCCCCTTCTTCCTGTATTCTGGCAGAGCATCGGGATTCTAAATGTGATAAATGTCACAATCTTAGGTCCAAAAGCCCACTTATGTGAATTATGTCACAAAATATTAAAAATTTTAGGCATCGCCCCAAACAAAAGGGACCGTCCCAAGCCGCACGCGGCCCGAAAGCAGTCCCTTAATGGTTCGGATTTCCTCTATATCTTCTCGCCCGGACGGCGGGCGTTTCGCGCAAATTCCTGCTAGTCTCTTGCTACGTAATACTTGTTCGTCATGTACCAGGCATCGCCTTTGTCCGTAGCCACTTTGCCCTTCTTCTTGTCCAAAAACACGATCTCGTTGCATTTGGAACAATACCATTTGGTCGTGTAGTACTGGGAATAGGTCGTGTAAGTCGTGCCGCATTTGCAGTCGACTTTGAAGTACACGCGGTTCTCTTCATACGCTTTGGACAGCTGATCGGTATTATCCGATTCCGTGGGGCGGTTGCCTACGGGCTTGATGACTTCGGCGTAGTTGGAGAAACGGTTATGCACTTTGAAATCCGCGACCAGCTCTGGATTAAGGCCGAAAAACTCCTTGCCAATAGCTGTAATGAATTTCGCATCGGTGCGATAGCACTCGATCCATTCCTGAATTTGCTTATTCGATAAAGGTACAGTTCCTTTAATGCCACTATTCAAGGTGTAGGTCATGATGGTCAGGTTCTCATTGTCTTCATAGAACATTAATTCAGAAACCTCCTTATGATTTCATCTATTAATGTACTACTTCTTTGTACCATAATCAAAGTGTGAAATATAGGCAGGAAAGTGCAAATTTTTTTCGCCGGAGCAAGAACGGGTAATTTTACCTATTCAGGTACTTAAGACGCAGGCAGCTCGCGGAAAGCCAGCTTCCAAGCCAGGAGATTCAGAACGAGCAGAAGCAGCATATATAAATACTCGCCGTAAGGTAAAAATGTAAAGCCAAAATGCGCACCCGCGAAGACGCCGAGCAGCACTAAAAGCCCAAAAATGACGAACCCGCTGCCGGATTGCGAGCCTTGAAACGGCTGCGAAAACGGCAGTCCCTTCTCCAGCGCCATAAAGCTGACGACCGCGTAAAGCAGCACCCCGAGCAGAATGACGATGAGTTCCGGAATAATCCTTGCGCCGAAAATAATCAGAAAGATGACGGCCTGCAAAATAAACACCGGAGCAAACAGCCGGACGATCATGGCTTTCAGCGCGCCTTTGTAGACGGGCGCGGTATCCGTCAGCGGCGCGGTTCGGTAGATCCAGGCCCCTTTATAGTTGCCCGAATATTTGAGCATCATGATGATGCTCGGGATCATCAGCGCGCAGAAGTACAGGAACAGGAACCCTTTGCCCGTCCTCATGGCGGCAAAACCGCCTTCCGAACGCAGCATGTTGAACATGAAAATGAACGGAAAGACGATCGAAAAGCCAAGCTGCGGATACACCTTGAGTTTAAAGTCCCGTTCCCGGCCCATCATGTCCCAGGAAAAGCGGAAAAAGAGCCTTTCGAGCTGCCCCCGGCAAAAGAGCTTGCCCAGACCTTCCTGCAGGCGGAAACCTCCCGACTTGCCCCGCCCGTGATGGCTGGCGAGCTTCTGCAAATTCCGTTCGAATGAAGGCATCAACAGCGAATACAACCCCCAGGCAGCCAATGTCCCGATGACCGAAAGGACGGAAAAGACGATAACCAGCGGCGACTTCCCTTCGCCAAGCAGCCATTCGAACGGGGAGGCGAACCAAGCCGGAAATATGAATATCTCCCACCATTGCGGCCTAAATGCGACCTTCAGATCGATGAAGTTAAACAATCTGGAGATAAACTGATAGCCCACCGTCATGACGATGGTCAGCCCGATCTGAACGTAATTGATGATGTCCTTCAGCTTCTCCCCGTCGAAAAAACGCAGTACAAGCCAGTAAAGCGCCGCCGTCAGCGCGACGATAAAAAAGTCCATCAGCACGATTTCCACAAGGAAAAGTAGAAAAAACAAGACGCCCTGCCTAAATAAACTGACCAAAAGCGGCACCACGGTCAACGATCCGGTCAACAGCAGCAGGTAAATCATCACGTGCAGCATCTTCGCCATACTGATCGTTCGGCGCTGCACCGGCTTGGAAAACAAAATGTTCCGGTCACGCACGTCCAGCATTACGGATGAAAAGTCAGAGATCATGGAAGTCGTGATCATGAACATTAGGATGCCGAACACCAGGCTCATCTGAAACATGTAATTCGTCTTCATAACGATAAACGGCACCAAGATGACACTGATAATGACGTAAAACCACAGCGACTTGATAAATTGGTTGGACTGCTTGTCAGGGTCAGCCGTTTTGGAGGATTTCTGAATAAGCGTCGGCACCCTGCGGCCGTCCATCAACAGCTTGACCTCCAATATGCGGCGCATCATTTCGTAGTCGACTCCCGATCTTTCAAACAGCCCCCGCAGCGGATCCAGAATTCGCAGCCATTTCACGCTACCCATCCGCTACACCTCCTGAACGATCGACACGAACGAAGACGCCACATCCTTGTATTCGTGAAATCCGGTCAAATCATTAAAAATTTGCTCCAACGACCGTTCATGCGACTGCTCCCGCAGCTCCTCGAAGCTGCCGTCGGCGACGATCTGCCCCCCGTTAAGCAGCAAAATGCGGCTGCTGATCTTCTCGACGACGTCCATAATATGCGAGGAATAAAAAATCGTTTTGCCTTCGGCAGCCAGCGCCGCCAAAATCTCTTTTACGATCATGACGCTGTTGGCGTCCAGCCCGCTCAGCGGCTCGTCGAGGAACAGGATGTCCGGGTTATGCAGCAGGCTGGAGATGAGAAGCACTTTTTGCCGCATCCCTTTGCTGTACGAGGAAATCCGGTCGAAATAAACCTCCTCGAGCCCGAATTTGGCCATCAGCCGTCTCGCTTTATGATCCGCCTTCCGCTGCGCAAGCCCGTACAGCTCCCCGACAAACACCAAATACTCCTGTGCGGTCAAGCTGTCGTACAGCTCCGCCACCTCCGGCACATAACCGATACGCCGCTTGTATTCGATGTCCCCGTCCGCGATGTCCCTGCCGAAAATACGCACCTCGCCCCGGTACCCCTCGACCAGGCCGAGCATGATTTTGACCGTCGTGCTTTTGCCCGCGCCGTTCGGGCCGATATAACCGATGATTTGCCCCTTGTGCACGTCCAGGTCGATGCCCTGCAAAATCGGCTTGCTTCCATAACTCATTTCCAGATTGCGGATCGATATGACCGGCTCCTGCCGATTTCCCGCCGTTTCAATCAATTCGTATCACTCCCTATGTTGCTTTATGTATTTTTGAAACCTTCATACATGCAAGTGGGCGATTCGATGATGGATCGCCCTTCCAAATGCCGTTTCTCTTCCAAATAATAACATATGACTGCCTAATGTGCTGGTTAAAAAAGTCAGATCATTTAAAGACCCTTCCAACAGCTAAGATATACCTCAATTTCTCATCATCATTACTCGCTGTAAAACTCACAGTTCTAGTAAAGATTTGGTTCAATCCGAGTTTTGGGCGTGGTCGTTCATTGTTCTGATCCGTCGTATTCGAGTCTGCTTCCATTTGAAATGCTTTATCAAACAGGAATATTACATGAAGATCCTCTTTTCCTTCGGCTATGACTTTTCCGCTTATATTTTTCGATTGGATATAGATCTTTCCATTTTGCAATTCACCGCTGCCGT
This sequence comes from Paenibacillus sp. YAE3, assembly GCF_057546105.1. Lineage (NCBI taxonomy): Bacteria > Bacillati > Bacillota > Bacilli > Caryophanales > Paenibacillaceae > Paenibacillus > Paenibacillus sp. YAE3. The sequence goes on from NZ_BAAIYF010000013.1 coordinate 53,845, forward strand.
TATTATTTAATGTCAAATCGTAGAAAAGTGGAAGAATTGCATTATGATCCGCAATATCGGCAGGGGAAAGATCTGACTCTTTCATTAATTCAATCATTTGGTTTTTGTCCATGGATTCGCTGCTTATATGAACGAACCCTGTTTTTGGGTCTATAATTGCCGGAAGATCCAAGTTATCGATCAAGGCACGAACCGGGACCGTATCCATCATTCGGGGGACATTATTCACTTGGATACTCTTCGATCCGGCTGTAATCTGGAGATCTTTGTCATTCATTTGAATTAATGCTGTCTTTTGGGTTGGATTATAACTTACTTTACCACCGATTAATTCGCTTACAGCGCGTAACGGTACCATTAATCTATTGTTTTTATCGAGGTATGGCTGCTTCGGGTAGGTGTATAATACATCAAATTCATTGATCTGCAGCAGCACCGGAACCTTCTTTTCGATCATGGAAGCAGATGCATAGCCGCCCTTCGGGAATCCTAAAAACAATGCCAAAGCAGCAACTGCCATAAGAAAACGTTTTGTTTTTCGCACATGAACCCCCCAGTAGTTTTTTTTGGTTAGTTTAGCAAAGTTTTTTTTGAAAAGGAGAATAAGAAGTCGGCCTGCTATTCCTATTTGCGACATATTCATAAAAACAGATAAAAAAGTAAAAAGTTACATATTAGGTGAAAAAACAAAGCCACTTGGAGTCCAAGTGGCGAATTCTTTTGGGAAAATTTTTACGGCCTAAAATGCTGCACAACCCTCCCGCGTCCGTCCTCCGCCTCCACCTCGGCGTATGCGCCGTTGATGAAGGTAATCTGCGGAGGCACATGCCCGCAGTCGATGTCATGGATAACAGGCACCTGCAGTTCTTCCGCAAGCTCGCGGTATATATCCTCGGCGGTGTAATTTTCGACCGGACGGTTGGCCGGACTTCGTCCGAACATCAGGCCGGAACAATGATCGAACCAGCCCGCCAGCTTCATCTGCACGAGCGACCGGCGCAAATCGGCCGTGTTCAGCTCGCAGTTTTCGAGATACCACAGGATCGGTTCCCCGCCAATCCGTTCCCGCTGAAAGCGGCGGACATCGCCAAACGGCGTGCCGATCAGATGCCGGATCACGTCGACGCAGCCCCCGAGGAGGCGGCCCTGGATGGCGGTTTTCCCTCCGGATACGGTCTTCCATGCCGTCGGTTCCGTCAATTGGAAGACGCATGGCGACGGGTTGGCATGATCCCATTGTTTCTGAAACTTTGGCGACGAATGCTGCACGACGGATTCCCCTGATTTCGTAGACAGTACGGTACGCCACATGGCCGTCGTCTCATCGGAAAATTCGCCCCTTAAGTCCACCAGGTTCGTGCCGTGGGCGGTGGCCAGCCCTGTTGTGAGCGTCACGGCAAGCAGCAGCACGCTGATGTCCGAATAGCCGAGCAGCCATTTTTCCGGCAGCTCTTCGAAATCGAGATACTCCAGAATCTCGACCAGCAGTTCCCCGCCCCAAGGGGGCACGATCAAGTCTATGCCCTCGTCCCGGACCATCCGGTTCAGTTCGGCGGCACGCACCTTGGCCGGGGCGGATTTTGCCTTGTTTTGCGTCCATACGGTTTCCCCGGCAACGACCCGAAAGCCATCCTTCTCCAAACGTCGGGTCGCTTCCCGAATCAAACCATGCATGCTTTCCGGGACGCCGGATGACGGCGCTGTCGTGCCGATGACGGCACCTTCTTTTAAAATGGGATAACGTATCATTGCCGACCCTCCGTTTTTACTTTACTTTTTAAGGTAATGGTAAATGGTGAAAAATTTATAACCAATGGGGTGAATCCATTGAAACTAATTAAATTGATTATTATTTGTGCGTTTATTTTGACGACAGGCTGTTCAAGTAAAAGCAAGCAAAGTGTGCTTGAATATTTATCCTCAGATTCTAGTAACAGATATAAAATCCACTTATTCTACGATAATCAAACTCAATTAGATGATAAGCTGCTTGAATATATGAATTCAAAAAAAGAACTGTTGGAACGAATTCAAGGTATCCAGCTATACGATGTTGAAGTCAAGAAAAACAAAAAAATGGCTGGTGCCATTGGAATAGACGAATTCCCTGCTATAATCGTGACTGACAACAAAGAAATCACCCTTAAGACACAGGATTTAAACGATATTAAAAATTATTTCAACAAATTAAGCCAATAGGACTATTCAAAAAGAAAAAAACATTACACTTAGATGACAAGCGTTTAAGTAACGAATAGGCTGCGATGGCTCGCAGCCTTTTTACTTCATCAGAGAGTTCAACTAACTTTCCAAAGGAATGCATAAAGAACTTACCCGAAAACCTCCCGCATCTCCTCCGACAGAGTCGCGGCTTGCTTGGACGGCCATAACACCGCCTGAAAAACGAGGCAGGCTATTCCGATTATCAATACCACGGCCCCCAACAGGAGAAATACCCTGCTTACGCCCCATCCATGAATAAGAACCCCGCCAATTAACGGAGCGGCGACCATCAGGGTGCTGGCGGACATGTTTTGGATGCCGAAAATGCGTCCGGTCATGCCCTCCGGCGTTTCTTTCTGCAGAACATAGTTATACGTTACGATAAACAGCCCGTTGCCAATGCCGATGACGAAGCCCAAAGCGATGCTCCATATGTCCGGCGAGCCCGGTACCAGCAGCCCCATGAAGCCGAAGGCGGCTCCAACCAGCGCTACGCCTCCCCCGATGCCGAGGCCGTATCTTACTCTGCCGAGACGGTTCAGCAGCAAGATGGTGACCACCGCGCCTACCCCGGTCGCCGACAGCACCCAACCGAGCAGCGATTCATTATGGGGTGCGATTTCCCGGTACAACGTCGGAAACTGAAAATCGATCATCAGGATGACCAGCATCACGGACATGTTGACGAGAAAGCTGCTGAGCAAAATCCGGCGCTGCAGCAGCGCGCCCCATCCTTGCTTCCACGATCTGACAAAGCCTTGTTTTTGCCCCTCATCGTCCAAATGGCCGCCGTGCGCCTTCCGCTCTACGGCCTCGTTTTGATCGATATGCCGCAGCGTAAACAGCAGTGCGCAGGAAAGCAGCCGCGTGACCGCATTGACCAGAATGCAAAGCTGCGGGGAAAAGACCGTCAAAGCCACGGCCCCGAGCAGGGGACCCGCGATTTTGGAAAACTGGTTGACGAGTCCGTTGTAAGAGGTCGCCTTCAGCAGCTGGTTTTCATGGACCACTTGGCGGGTCAGCGCCTGATGCGCCGGGACGCGGAATACGCCCATGGCGGCGCGCAGCGCAAGAAGCGGCAGCAGCCAGTACATCCCCGGGACAAAAAGCAGCAGCACGGTAAGGACCGTCTCGGCCGCATCGGCGATCAGCATTAAATTGACCTTCTTCCACCGGTCGGCGATGACGCCGGCAAAAGAACCGAGCAGGATGCCCGGAAGAGCCATCATGACGGGAATGAGGGCAATCATAAACGGATCGGCATGCCAGCGGTAAGCGACCAGGATTTCAATCGCAAAGGCGTCGAACCATTCGCCGAAAGACGCCATGGCGTAGGCCGCAAACATTTTCGAATACGTCCGGTTGGCCCAAACCGATGCCGGGCGGTTGCCGGACGCAGTTGATACGGTTGACATCAGAATTCCTCCACCAATCAGAATACACTTACTTTAATGGAGGAATATCAGAAGAATATCAGACGGAATCAAGAATCCGCTCGATCATCCGTTCAAGCGGCTGTTTATGCGGCAAAAACCCGTACCTTCGGTCGAATTCATCATAACGCGCCTGAAACTGCCGCTGGAGAGGAGGATCGTGATGCACCGTTTGAAGAAAGTCGATCGTGCCCAATACGGAACTTACGAGAACAGGTACATTATGCGCGGCTTCCCCGGCTTCGAGGCCATGCTCAAAAGCGGAAAGCGCCTCCGGACGGCGGCCTTGAAGCAGCAGCAACCTTCCCTTTAAACCTTGATAGCTGCAAATCTCCCTTAAATAAGGGGTTTCGGCCAGCATGCCCTCGATCCGCTTCGAGCAGCGTTCCGCCTCCGAAATATGCCGCGCTTTCAGATGAACGTACAGTTCCGACGTGGCCACATGTACCTTAAAACCGTCAAGCTCACCGGCAAGTCCGTCAATCACCCGGTAAGCCGCTTCGATCTTGAGCAGGTCTTCTTCAAGGCGTCCGTTGTCGGTATAAAGTCCGATGATGTTCAGCATTCCCAGCTCCCGGTGCATATGAAACGGTAAAATTCCGGCTTTGATGGCCCGCTCAAAGTAATCCAGGCATTTCTGCGGCTCTCTGTAAAAAGCGAAATAGGAAACCAGCAGCCAATACAATTTATCCCGATCCTCCGCGTCGGGGCTGTGCAGAAACCAGTCCAAGTCCGCCTGCACAAAACGGAGAAAAATCAAATAAAAGGCATCAATGTTTACGCCAAGCAGTTCCTGCTGGTTGGCCAGAGCCAGCATCGATTGGCTTTGTCCCAGCTTTTGATAGGTATCGAGCAGCTGCGCGATCTGCTGCTGCAGACCGCCGTCCGACCGCGATGGAACGGCAATCGTCGGGGTTTCCTGCACGATCAGGCTGTAACCGAGTCCACGTACGGTAACCAGCCGGATCTGCCCGCTCCACCGCTTCAGCTTCTTCCGTAGGCGGTACACATGGTCGTCCACGGTGCGTTCGCCGGGATATTCCTCTCCCCACACCTGATCGAGCAGCTGCTCCCGCGTGAAGGGCCGGCCGGCATGGCGGTACAGAAACTGAAGCAGCGCGTATTCCTTAGCCAGCAGCGTAATGGTATCCGACTTGTATGTGACGGAATAATCGTTGGGGCGAAAGTCCAGATAAGCCATGCCGCTCTCCTCTCCTCATTGCTTGGTATTTATCAGTAACCCCATTAAATCATATACAGGATTTGACAGACAAGATATCGTTTGACGGCGCTGTGTTCATTTTTAGATTCTCGCAAAAAGCATGGTAACGGCAATAAGAAAAACGCCTATCGACATATTCCCTAAGAAGCCAAGACGCCGTCTCTTAAAGGGTGGTATTATTCTTGCAATATCGGAAAGTAGGCAGCGGCTGTAGTTCTTACTTGCTGATATTATAAAAAAGCCGCCCGCAATTCCCTAAGGGAAATTGGGGCGGCCTTTCCGGCCATAACATGCGTGCTTTGCGCGCCGTTATTTGATGCTGTCGCCGACTTCCTTCACCATTTCCTGAACGGACAGCAGACCGCCGCCGGAGAGGTACCAGTAGTTCGGGTCAAGATAGACGATATGTCCTTCTTTGTATGCATTCGTGTTTTTCACTAGATCGTTTTCTACGGTTTGCTTCGCTTTTTCTCCGTCTTTATCGGTGGCTACCGCGGCGTCGCGGTCCACGACAAACAGATAATCCGGATTTTTCTCGGCAACGTATTCGCTCGTTACGCTTTGTCCATGCGTCGATACCTCGATTTTGTCATCCGAAGCGGCAAATCCGAGAACGTCATGAATGAGGCCGAAACGGGATTTCGGGCCGTATGCGCTCAGCTTGCCTTCGTTGGAAAGGACGATCAGCGCTTTTTTGCCGGAAGCTGCAGCTTTGTCATGCACCTCGGCGATCGATTTGTCGATGGCTTCGAGTTCGGTTTTGATTTCGTCTTCCTTGCCGAAGATTTGACCGACGGTGGTCATGTTTTCCTTGAACGAATCCATGTAACGGGTCGTGTCCAGCCCAAGGTATACGGTCGGAGCGATTTTGTTCAGTTCTTCGTACGCTTCGGATTGTCTGCCGGAAATGATGATCAGGTCCGGATCCAGCGCGTTGATTTTTTCGAAATCGGGTTCTTTCAGACTGCCGACGTTTTGATAAGCATCTTTATCTTCATATTTGGACAGGTACGGAGGAATGTTGGCCTGCGGCACGCCGGTTACCTTCACGCCCAGCTTGTCGAGCGTATCCAGGATGCCGAAGTCGAATACGACGACCTTCTGCGGGTTTTTCTTCACTTTCGCTTCGCCGAGCTTATGTTTGATCGTCAATTCTTCCGAAGCGGAGGCATCGGAGGAGCCGCCGGCTGCATTGGCCGAAGTTTCCGTTACCGGCGTTTCCGCCGTCTTGTTATTGTTGCCGCAAGCCGCCAGCACGAACACCAGCATCGCGGATAGGATCAGCATGAACAAGTTTCTTGTTTTCAAGGGGGTCACCTCATTTATATTTTTTTAATTTTTACTTTCGTGCACGGCAGCCGCTACGGTGCCAATGTGCAATATTTCAATCACTCAAACACTTATATAAATAATGCGACGCACAGCCGTCCTGCCGGGCCCTGGCAAATTTGGCGAGCATCGATCTCAATACCAACGTCGGGAGACACAAGTCTTACGCAAAATAAACGCAAATCCGGTGATCGTTGATCGTTTCGATCTGGATATCCATGCCGTACACCTGCTTCAGCACGGACGAATCGATGATTTCCGCCGCCGGTCCTTCCTTGACGACCCGCCCGTTTTTGAGGGCGACGATATCGTCGGAATACACCGAAGCGAAGTTGATGTCGTGAATGACGATAATGACGGTTTTGCCGAGCTCGTCGACCATCCGCCGCAGCACCTTCATAATTTGCACCGAGTGCTTCATATCTAGGTTGTTCAGCGGCTCGTCGAGGAGCACGTAATCCGTGTTTTGCGCGATGACCATGGCGATAAAAGCCCGCTGCTGCTGGCCGCCGCTCAGCTGATCCAGGTATTGGTGCTGCAGATCCTCCAGCTCCATGTAGCGGATCGCCTCGTCGACGTATTCCCAATCCTCCGGCTTCAGCTTGCCCTGCGAATACGGGAAGCGCCCGAAGCTCACAAGCTCGCGGATCGTAAGCCGCACATTGATATGGTTGGATTGCTTGAGGATCGATATTTTTTTCGCGAGATCCCCGCTTTTGCACTTGTCGATCGGATCGCCTTCGATCAGGATGTCGCCTTCGTCTTTTTTGTTCAGGCGGCTGATCAGGGACAGGAGCGTGCTTTTGCCCGCGCCGTTCGCGCCGATGAAGGAAGTGATTTTTCCCTTGCGGATCGTGACGGACACATCGTCCAGGACCGTTTTGTTGTTGTATCGTTTGGTTACGTTTTTGACCTCGATCACGACGATTTACTCTCCTTTAGCAGCAGGTACAGGAAGTAGATCCCTCCGGCCAGATTGATGATGACGCTCAGCGTCGTAGAGAACGTAAATACCCGCTCGACCAGCAGCTGTCCGCCCACCAGGGCGATGATGCTGAGCAGCATGGAGCCAAGAATGAGAAAATGGTGTTTGTAGGTTTTCATGAACTGGTAGCCGACGTTGGCGACGAGCAGGCCGAGGAACGTAATCGGTCCGACGAGCGCGGTCGAAATCGAAATCAGGATCGCCACGACCACGAGCATTCGTTTGACGACCCGGTCGTAATCGACGCCCAGGTTCACGGCCTGGTCTTTTCCCAGGGCAATGACATCCAGATACTTGGTATAACGCGCAAAATAAATCGCGGTACCCGCCATCAGCACAATCGACAGAATCAGCAGCTCGGTGTTGATGTTGTTGAAGCTCGCAAACATTTTGTCCTGGACGATCTGGAATTCGTTCGGGTCGATCAATACCTCCATGAAGGTCGACAAGCTCTGGAACAACGTCCCGAAAATCAGCCCGAGCAGCAGCAGAAAGTAGATGTTTTGCCCCTCCCGCTTAAACAGCAGCTTGTAAAAGACCATCGAAAAAATTCCCATCAGTGCGACCGAAATGATGAAGTTCGCGTTTTTGCCCATCGCCGTAAGCCCTGCCGAACCAAATATGTACACCATAAACGTTTGGAACAGCATATACAGCGAATCCAGCCCCATGATGCTCGGCGTCAGGATGCGGTTGTTCGTAATGGTCTGGAACACGACGGTCGAAAAGGCGATCGCCCCGCCGGTAATCATCATGGCCAGCACCTTTTTGCCCCTGCGCGGAAGGATGTAGTCCCAGTGGCCTCCGGCCTGGATCAGCATGAACACGGCGATGAGGGCAAGTGCGATGACTGCCAGAAATATCAGCTTTTTTTTCATGACGCATATGCCTTTCTTCTCAGGAGTAGGAAAATAAAGATCGCGCTGCCCAAAACGCCGACCGTCAGACCGATGGAGATCTCATACGGATAAATGATGATCCGGCCCAGGATGTCGCAGAATAGGACGAACACGGCTCCGAGCAGGGCGGTATGCGTCAGGTTTTTTTTCAAATGGTCGCCCTGGTACATCGTCACGATGTTCGGGACGACCAGGCCAAGGAACGGAATCGTGCCGACCGTCAAAATGACGACCGACGACACCGCCGCGACCAGCACCAGCCCGATGTTGACGACGGCCTTGTAGTTGAGGCCCAGGTTGACCGCGAATTCCTCGCCCATACCCGCGATGGTGAAGCGGTTCGCGAACAGGTAAGCGATGATGAGGAGCGGGATGCTGACGTACAGCATTTCGTAGCGCCCTTTCAGCACCGTCGAGAAATCGCCCTGCAGCCAAGCGGACATATTCTGGATCAGGTCGTTTTTGTAAGCAAAAAAGGTCGTGATCGAACTGACGATATTGCCGAACATCAGTCCCACCAACGGAATGAAAATCGCATCCTTGAACTTCACCCGGTCCAGAATGCGCATAAAAATGAACGTGCCCAGCAGCGCAAACACGAACGCGACCAAAATTTTCTCCAGCGTGCTCGCGTTCGAAAACAGCATCATCGCGACCAATATGCCGAACCTTGCGGAATCCATCGTTCCCGCCGTCGTCGGCGAAACGAATTTGTTGCGCGTCAGCTGCTGCATGATCAGGCCGATGATGCTCATGCTGGTGCCGGCGATGATAATGCTGACGAGCCTTGGCAGACGGCTGATCCACAGTACCTGCTGCTGCTCCGGAGTCAGATGGAACAAATCCCACGGCGCGATGTCTTTGACTCCCACGAACAGGGAGATGATGGATAAAACGATGAATGCTGCCCACAAGTACCAAATTTTCATAAGGAATCAGACTCTTTCTATCCAGACTATATGTCATCATATTACATATAATAAGAATGATATTCATTCTCAATTAGATGGATTCTGTTATCATTCTACCAGCTGAACCAGTTTTGTCAATCGTTAAAGTGTGATCAAATCAAGGAATTTTAGGAGCAATGCAAAATTACGGAACGGCGGAAAGGCCGTAACCGCAAAGATTACAGCCTGCCCGATTTGTTGTTTTATGCACAAAACTGTATACAATTTATGCAAACACCGTCAGCAGCACCGCGACCGTGTTGGTCAGCCCGTGAACGATCATGCCGGGAACGACGGAGCGCGTTTTTTCATAGGTCCAGGCAAAAATCAGCCCGCTGGCGAAATTGAGGGGCAGCGTATTATACGTCGGGATGTGGGCGACCGTAAATAATGCGGAGCTGAGAAAAAGCGCCCACCCCGGCCCGCAGCGCGTTCGAAACCAGCGGTATAGAAAACCGCGATAGAGGATTTCCTCATACACCGGCGAGATCACGCCTCCGGCCGCAATGGCGATCAGGATGCCCAGCATGTTGGCATGGCTTTGCAAACTTTCGGTTTTCCCGTTTTCGTAGCCGCCTCCAAGCAGCGACATCAGCAGCAGCATGACTGCCCCAAGCGCCAGCACCGCAGCGGACCACAGCACAATGGGGCCCCAATACCTGCGCGGAAAAGAACGGAGACCCACCTCGGACCATCCGGCTTTATGCGGATAGAGCGCAATAAGATATAGGCTCGCCATGTACACGACGCTCAGGACGAACCCCATCAGCGTGCCCGCATACAGCGTGTTGTCAAACCACTGTTCAAGAAATGCGTATAATTTGACCTCGACCAGCCATGGCACGAGCACAAAAGCCAAAAATACGATGGCGGCCAGCTCTTTGACCGACCAGGGATCTTTGGGCCAAGCTTGTTTGTTGGTTGTTTTCATTTGCGATTCCCCCTATATTTTCCTTCGGTTATCATGTAGTCTACAAGGTGACGCAACGTCACCTGCAAGCACAAATTTAAACCTTAAAGAAAGCGGGGTCTGATCGACATGGGCCATACATGGACGACGGGGCAAGCGGCCGCGAAGCTTGGGGTGTCCATCCGCACCATCCGCTATTACGACCAGATCGGGCTGGTCACCCCCGGGATCAAGGAAGCGGGCGGCAGACGGCTTTATACCGAAGAGGATTTATTGCGCCTCGAAAAAATATCGCTGCTGAAGTCCTTGTCGCTTCCGCTCGAAGAAATCCGGCATCTGCTTGACGAGCTGTCCATCGGGCAGATTTTGGAGGCCCACCGGAAGCATTTGAAAACACAACTGGAGAATCTGCAAGAAAGCTTGGACAATACGAACGCTTTGCTGAATCTTCTCGAAGCGGAGGGCATGATCCGGTGGGAGACGCTGCTGCCGCTGGTGAAAGGATCAAAGGAGCGTACCGTAAGCTGGGAAGCTTATTTTGAAGATGAAGAGCTCCGCGTACTGAAGACGAAACTGCCCCGCCTCGAGGGCAGCGATGAATCGACGCGCGGCTGGGTGCGTGTAATCGCCCGAATTGAGCAGTGTTTACGAGAAGGTCGCGGACCGAAATCCGGCGAGGGAAAGGCGATTGCCGAAGAAATCGAACGGCTGTCCGAGCTGACCTTCGGCGGCGACCGGAAGCTGATGGAAAAGTTCTGGAAACTGCGCCGGGACCCCGCCTCTTCGAAGCAGGGCCTCGCCCCGATCCGGGAAGAAGTGCTTGCTTTCGTGGAGGCATGCCTCGCATCCCATGAATTCCATTCGCCCTCTTCGGAAATCGTAACAGGGAACCCCATTTCCGAAACAGAAGGGAGCGTGAAGGCAACATGACGGACAGCACGCGCGATTTCGTAAACAAGGTCCACGAGCAGCAGGAAAACCAGCGCAAAAACAAGCAGCGCGCCGCAGGCCAGCCCCAGGCCCAGCTGCAGAACAAACAGCACAGCACGAATAAGTAAGACGCAAATAAGCACCTGGCCTTCCATTGCGGAGGCGGGTGCTTTTTGCATGCTCTCCCGCCGGCGCCGGCGCATGCTTCGGACGTTGTCCCGTCCCCCTAGCCATTCCTTGTAACGATCCGCTTCCTGAGAACTTGCAGGGAAAGACGGGGCTAGGTCGTCTAAATCAATAACAGGCACGCGCGGGCGCGGCCAGACCAAGGTCTAGGGCTTAGACTGGACCACGGTCAGTTCCGAACGGTCTTCCGTTTCTTATAGAATGGACAATAGACGGAAACTCATTCCTGTACATGCGGATTTTGTATTGCCATTTGAATAAATATCCGGACATTTTCCGGCGATTAGAGATAAAAGGAGACTGAAACGATGGAGTGGATGAATCAACTGTTTGAACAATACGGTTACCTGGTGTTATTCCTCGGATTATTTTCGGAGTCGCTGGCGCTCCCTTTCCCGGGCGAATTGGCGATGGCCATATCGGGCCACATGTCCTCTTTCGGGGATTTCCATATCCCCTTCATCATTTTTTATTCCTACGTGGGCGCGATCATCGGCACGACCGTCACCTTTTTTGTCGGCTACAGGCTGGGGACTCCCTTCCTCGAACAGTACGGCAAATATGTGTTTCTCAATCAGGCGCGCTTGGCCAAGGTCAAGGAATGGTTCGGAAAATACGGCAACAAGCTGATCCTGATCAGTTATTTCGTGCCGGGGCTCCGCCATTTTACGGGGTACGTCTCCGGGGTGCTCAAAATCCGCCCGCGCACCTTTTTCGTTCTGAACTGCATCGGCGGATTGGTATGGGTTCTGGTTTACGTCATGATCGGCAAAATCTTCGGCCCGAACATCGAGCAGCTCCTCCACGTCGCCACCCGTTATTTTGCGCTGTCCATGGTCATTTTGGCCGTTGTCGTGGCCGCGTTGTTCTGGTTCAAGAAAAAAAGAAGCATGGCAAAAGGGCGCCTGTAATTTCAGGCGCCTTTTTCGTTAATCCCGGGCCGTTCCGGCGGCATCCGCCGCGCTTTCGAGGTTTTTGAACTGGCTTTCGAACATGCGGGCGTAAAAGCCCTGCCGCCGCATCAGCTCGTCATGGCTGCCCTGCTCGACGATCTCGCCATGGTCGATGACCATGATCGTATCGGCATCGCGGATCGTGTTCAGCCGGTGCGCGATAATGAAGGTCGTCCGGCCCTGCATCATCTGGAGCAGCGCATCCTGGATATGCAGCTCCGTCCGGGTATCGATGCTGCTGGTCGCCTCGTCGAGGATGAGAATGGACGGCCTTGCAAGCAGCACGCGGGCGATCGCCAGCAGCTGGCGCTGGCTTTGGCTCAGGTTGCCGCCGTTCTCGGACAGCACGGTATCGTATCCGTCCGGCAGCCGCCGGATAAACACGTCGGCATTGGCCATGGCCGCGGCCTCCCGGACCTCCTCGTCCGTCGCTTCCGGCTTGCCGTATTTGATGTTTTCCTTGATCGTCCCCGAAAACAAATACGTATCCTGCAGCACGAATCCGAAGCTGCGCCGGAGGCTGTCCCGCGTATAATCCCGAATGTCCGTCCCGTCGATGCGGATCGAACCGCCGGTCACGTCGTAAAACCGCGTCAGCAGGTTCACGATCGTCGTTTTGCCCGCTCCCGTCGGCCCGACAAGCGCCGTGCTGCTGCCGGGCTTTGCGGTAAAGCTGATATTTTTCAGGATCGGAACGTCCGGCCTGTACCCGAAGCTTACCTGATCGAAGACGACCTCGCCCTGAATCCGCTCCAGCGCCTTGGCATGTTCGGCATCAAGCGGCTCTTCGCGTTCATCCAGCACTTCGAAGACGCGCTCCGCGCCCGCGATCCCCGATTGAAGCAGGTTGTAAATGTTGGCGAGCTCGTTCAGCGGCCGGACGAACTGCCGCGAATAGCTGATGAAGCTCGCGATAACGCCGACGGTGATCAGGCTTTTGACGGCCAGAACCCCGCCGACGAGCGCCACGGCGGCAAAGCCGATATTGTTGATCACGTTCATCATCGGCATCATGAAACCGGAACGGATCTGCGCTTTTAAGCCCACCTCGAACAGCTTCCGGTTCACGCCCTCGAATTCCTCGATCGCTTTGTGTTCATGGTTGAAAGCCTTGACCACTTCCATCCCCGAAATGCTTTCTTCGATATGTCCGTTCAGCCTGCCCAGCTGCACCTGCTGCTCTTTGAACAGCACCTTCGTTTTCCGGGTGACGGTCCGCGTCAGCCAGAACAGGATTGGCACGGTAATGAGGCTCGCAAGCGTCAGGATCGGGCTCAAGACGATCATCATCACAAGCGACCCGATGATGGTGATGACGCCGGACATCAGCTGAACGGTCGATTGGGAAATGGTCGAGCTGACATTGTCGATATCGTTCGTCAGGCGGCTCATCACTTCGCCGTGCGAGCGGGCGTCGAAATACGATACCGGCAGCTTCTGCAGCTTCCCGAACAGCGCCCGGCGCAAGGAGGCGACGATCCGCTGCGATATGCCGGCCATCAGCCAGCCCTGCAGGAAGCTCAGCACGGCATCGGTTACGTACGCGGCGGCCAGGACGGCGATCAGGATGCGAAGCAGATGAAATTCGACGCCGCCGATATCAAGCGACATCGCGTCGATCGAGCGGCCGATCAAATACGGGCCGACCAGCGTCACGCCCGCGCCTATGACGATAAACAGCATAATGAGCGACAACAGGCCGCGTTCCCGGCCGATATACCCCCACAAACGCTTGAGCGTTCCCGCGAAGTTTTTCGGCTTTCCGCCGGGACCCCTGCCCATCATTCCCCGCATGGGACCCGGTCTCCCCCCGGGAGCGCCGGCCCCCTGGGGCGGGGGAGGAGCCTGCTGCTGGTCGCGTGCGGCATCATTGCGCGGCATTCGGCTGCATCTCCTTTCCCAGTTGGGACTTGTAAATCTCCTGGTATACGCGGCAAGTTTGCATCAATTCCTCATGCGTCCCGCTGCCCGCGATTTCCCCGCGGTCCATGACGACGATCCGGTCGGCGTCCATTACCGAGGTAATCCGCTGCGCGATCAAAATGCAGGTCAATCCCTTCGCATACGTTCGCAATGCCTGCTTGATCCGTCCTTCGGTCGCGACGTCCACCGCGCTGGTGCAGTCGTCCAAAATCAAAATCTCCGGTTTTCGGACAAGCGCCCGCGCGATGGAGAGCCGCTGCTTCTGCCCGCCGGAAAAGTTGACGCCGCCCTGGCCGATCCGGCTCCGGTAACCTTCCGGGGAGGCCATGATAAAGTCGTGCGCTTCCGCCGTCCGGGCCGCCTGCTCCAGCTCCTCGGCCGTCGCATCCTCTTTCCCCCAGCGCAGATTGTCTTCGACCGTTCCCGTAAACAGCATGATTTTTTGCGGGACGATGGCGATCGTTTCCCTAAGCTTGGCCGGGTCCATTTCCCGAACGTCCACGCCGTTCACTTTCACCGTGCCGGACGTCGCGTCGTAGAACCTCGGGATGAGGTGAACCAGCGACGTTTTGCCCGCGCCCGTCGACCCGATGATGCCTACGGTTTGCCCCGGCAAGCAGGTCAGCGTAAAATTCCGGATGACCGGATCGCCCGACGAACCGGCGTAAGCGAAGCTGACCTGCTCGAAATCGATCCGTCCCCGCTCCCCGGAGGCAGGCGCGGCATCCGCTCCTTCGCCCGGCATCCCGCTGTCCTCGGACATCACTTCGCCGATCCGGCCCGCCGATGCTTTCGCCCGAACGAACATGTTGAATACGTTCGAAATCATCATCAATGAAAACAATATTTGCGTCATATAATTGATGAATGCGATGATGCTGCCGACCTGCATTTGCCCGTTGTCAACGCGCAAGCCCCCAAGCCATAACACCGCGATGATGCCGAAATTGACCGCAAGCGATATGCCCGGACCGAATACCGACATGACGCGCATCGAGGTCACCGAACGGGCCGTAAGTTCGTCGTTGGCAGCTCGAAACTTCTCCACCTCGTAATCGAACCGGTTGAACGCCTTGACGACGCGCACGCCGGACAAATATTCCCTCATGACGCCGTTCACCCGATCCAGCGCGCGCTGCACGCGGATGAAAAACGGGAAGCCGATCTTCATATTCAGCACGATGAGCACCGCCACGAAGGGCACGACGACCGCAAGCACGACGGATAAATGGACGTCCAGCCGGACCGCCATGATTAAGCTGCCGAGCCCCAGCAAAGGCGCTTTGACGAAAAACCGCATCAGTCCGTTCACGAAGTTCTGCACCTGCGTTACGTCGTTCGTCAGGCGCGTGACCAGCGAGGCCCGGTCGAAGCGGTCCATCCGCTCGAACGAAAGCGACTGGATTTTGCGGAACAAATCGGACCTGACCTCGGCCCCGAAACGCTGCGACACATGGCTGGAAATGACGTTGCGGATCGATGCCGACAATGCGCCGATGCCCGTCACGAGCAGCATCAGTCCGCCCAGCTCGAATACCTTGTCCATGCTTCCTTTCGCGACGCCGTCGTCGATGACCTTCGACATGATGGTCGGCTGCAGCAAATCGCAAAACGCCTCCAGCGTCAAAAAGAGCACCGCCACGCAAAACAGCTTTCCGTATTTCCGGACATATTTCCGTAGAAATGACAAAGCGACACCCACCTCCCGCGGTTTAGGGCCGTATTTTCCGAACGCCCCGCCTCTTTATGTATGTACATACATATTCGCCGATCGGGACGGCATCCGTCAATCTCTCAACCATGCATCGAAAAAGTTTTTGTACCCTTCCTTCATCACCCGGCTGGAAAACTGGTCGAACGCATAATAACGGTTGTCCATCGAATGGGACTGCGGCAGCGCGGCCGCCATGTTCACGAGCTCGAACCAGTTTTCCTCATGCCCTGAAAAGGAATGACGCGCATTGATATGGCGGTAGCATGGATGCTCCGGTTTCACGACGATTTTGCCCATCGCAAGCGCCTCCGTGAGCGGCATGGCAAACGTATCGAAACGGGAGCAGTTCCAGTACACCTTCGCGGTGTTCATCAGCGCAAACACCTCGTCCTGGCTCAGCGCAAACCGCAGCCGCACGTTATCGGGAACGTCGTATTTTTTCATGCTTTCCCGGTAACGCTCGCCGCCGAACACCATAAACACTTCCTTGTCCGGATTCTGCTTCGCGTATTTCAGCACCAGATCTGGCCGCCGATTTTCCTCGTCCCTGCCGATCCATAAAATGCGGTTATGCACGACCTGTGAAGGGTCAAAATGCTTTTGCGCCAGGCTTTCGCTGAATCCGATAGGGATGACGTTGACGTCGGTAATCCCGAAGTTTCTGGCAAATTCCTCTTTTAAAAATTCCGTCTGCACGATCGCCTTGTCCACGATTTGATAAAAAGGCTTCATCATTTCGTATCCCGTCAAAGCCGGATCCGGAAAGCTGTGCGGAAAAAGGACGCTTTTTTCGATGAACATCTTCAGGTACGTAAACCCGGACACCGTGTAGATGACATGCTCGATGCCCTGTTCGTGGATTTGGTCCAGCACAACGTCGTAATTGACCAAATCCCCCTTTTCGTGCTCGTATCCCGGCAGCCAATCATACCCGCTGACATGGCGCTCCGGGGAAATGAACACGATATCCACGCCCAGCTCCTGCCCGATCGCTTTCAGGCGGTCCGCAAACACGCGCGGCCCCTGGTTTTCGCGAAACTGGATTTTTCTCATGACCAGTCCGACTTTTTTCATATGTCTAATCATCCTTTTTTGCTGTGTCTTTGGTTTAAGTTAAAAGCGGCAGCGCCAGCAGCGCCATTTCCAGGCAGACGCGCCGCTCGGGCTCCAAATAGTCTTCGCCGAGAATCTCCATCAATTTATCGAGCCGGTTGTAAAGGGTCTGCCGGTGGATATACAGCGCTTTGGCCGTGTCGTTTTTGGAACCCATGCATTTCAAATACATGTCGAGCGTCTGCAGCAGATGCAGATGATGCTCCTGATCATAGGCAATCAAGGCGCCGAGCTGGTCCTGGACGAACGATTCGAGCGCTTCCGCCGGGATGGCCTTCAGCAGCCGGTATACCCCGATCCGGTCGTAAAAAAGGGCATCCTGAACCGCAGCCCTTGATCTCGCCACCTCGAGCACCTGCTCCGCTTCCTTGAAGCTCCGGTGCATATCCGTCATCCGGTTGCGGACGAGGCCAAACCCGGCGTGCAGCCGGAATACAGGCGCCCCCGAAGCCGGATGCTGCAGCCGTTCCACGATTTTGCGGATCGTCTGCTGCAGGGAAACCGGCGTATCCTCTCTGGCGGGTTTCTCCCGCGCGCACAGCACGTAAATCCTGCGTCCCTTCTGCATGAGCAGGTTGTGAAGGGCGTATTTTTTCAAAAGCGCGCGCAGCCGAACGAGCAAATCCTGCTGATCCGATTCGACCTTGTCCCGGTCCGGCTCTTCGTCTCCCCCGCCATATTCCGCTTCGATCATCCCGCCGGCAAACCACATTTCGCTTTGCTTCGGCGGCCGCAGCCCCATGCGCATCCGCGCTTCCTCTTCGTCCTCGATCTGGTGGTTCAAAATGTCCTGGATCAGCTGATTCTGGTCGCGGAGCATTTTTTCCTCCAGAAAAAGCATTCT
Source organism: Paenibacillus sp. YAE3 (assembly GCF_057546105.1). Lineage (NCBI taxonomy): Bacteria > Bacillati > Bacillota > Bacilli > Caryophanales > Paenibacillaceae > Paenibacillus > Paenibacillus sp. YAE3. The sequence goes on from NZ_BAAIYF010000013.1 coordinate 71,459, forward strand.
AAGGAGGAGCGAAGCCAGCGATTTGGCGGTGTAATCCAGCAGCAGCGTCAGCCTCTCCTGCACCTGCTGGCGGGGCAGCACCAGCCCGACATGGGCCAGCGTCTGCCCGAGGCAAATGACGGGCTGCGTCAGCAGCAGCCTCTCCTGCGGCAGCTCGAACATGCCCGCCTCCTGGTGGGCGGATTCGTTTCCTTCCACGCGCTGCCGGTAAAAGGCGGCAATTTCGTCCGCAGCGGCCGGGGATATGCCGCGGGGCATAAATTTATTCGTATCCACGGTGGAGTAGTACACAACCTGCTGCTTGGCGTATTCATATAATACATGGAGGATGGCGTTCACGTCGGTGCTTTGAAGGGTGATCTGCTGAAGCCTGCGGGAAAAGGCCTCCAAATCCTTCAGCATCTGGTGCTGCTGGTTGATGAGCAGGCCGTGGATATCCTGGGTAATTTCCACGAACCGGACAGGCTGCTCGAACACGATCAGGGGAAAATCGGATGCGTCTGCAAGTTCGATGATTTCGGCCGGGATGTTTTCGATGCTCGTGCCCAGCTCCACGCACAGCCCCGCCGCTTCCTGGCGGATGAGCTGCTGCATGTAGGACAGGCGCTGCTGCTCATAATGGCGGAGCCAAAGCCCGGTCGTCATGATCAGATCGTTTTTCGTGACGTATGGGGCCACGTTGGCGATTTCCAGGATGTGAACCCATCCGACCTTGCGGCCGGTTCCGCCCGCGCCTGCGATCAGCCGGGCCTTCCGAAATACGGGGCGTTCCAGAACGTCCCTGATATATAGCGTAAATTCGCCCAAAGCCGTCACGTCCCCTCTCGTTAATGGAGTCATTATAGAAGTTTGGAGATCCATTTTCAATATGGGCGACATGCCCGCCCGGCTGAACAAAATGTCCTGTCATGTGATCTATTCCATTGACAAGACGTATGATGCTTCACCGCAAAATCGATTGTAAACTTTTACTGTCAAGGTTTTGCGCGATTTGATGGAGCTTGCATTTATTTTTAGGAGAAGGTGATCTGTCATGAACATCGGAATACCGAAAGAGATCAAAAACAACGAAAATCGGGTTGCCGTTACCCCGGCAGGCGCCTTGGAGTTCGTCCAGCACGGCCACAAGGTCCTCGTCGAGCGCGGCGCCGGTCTTGGAAGCGGATTCACGGACGAAGAATACCATGAAGCAGGCGCGGTCCTGTTGGCGGAAGCCAAGGATGTATGGGATCAGGCCGACATGATCATGAAGGTTAAGGAGCCGCTGTTAAGCGAATACGGATATTTCCGCAAAGGGCTGATCCTGTTCACCTACCTGCATCTGGCTGCCGAACCCGAGCTGGCCAAAGCGCTTGTCGCCTCGGGCGTGCATGCCATCGCATATGAAACGGTCAACGTGAACGGCACGCTGCCGCTCCTGACGCCGATGAGCGAAGTGGCGGGACGGATGGCCGCGCAGATCGGCGCGCAGCTGCTCGAACGACCGCATGGCGGCAAAGGCATTTTGCTGTCCGGCGTTCCCGGCGTTGCCAGAGGCAAGGTCACGATCATCGGCGGAGGCGTCGTCGGCATGAACGCGGCCAAAATCGCCGTAGGATTAGGCGCTGACGTGACGCTGCTCGATTTGAGCATTCCGCGTCTGCGCCAGCTGGACGATATTTTCGGCAACCAGATCCATACCCTCGTCTCCAGCCCGGCCAACATCGCCAAGGCGGTGGCGGATACCGACCTGCTGATCTGCGCCGTTCTCATTCCGGGGGCCAAAGCGCCCCGCCTCGTCACGGAAGCGATGGTAAAAACGATGAAGCCCGGTTCCGTGATCGTCGACGTCGCGGTCGACCAGGGCGGCGTGGTCGAAACGATCGACCATATCACGACGCACGACAACCCGACTTACGTCAAACACGGCGTCGTCCATTACGCCGTCGCCAACATGCCGGGCGCGGTGCCCCGTACGTCGACGCTGGCGCTTACGAATGCGACGATGCCTTTCGCGCTCAAGCTTGCAGGCACGGAGCTGCGGCAGCTGCTTGCGGCGAACCCCGCCATCCGCAGCGGCGCAAACGTCATTAACGGCCGCGTGACGCATGAAGCGGTCGCCCGCGATTTGGGATACGACTACGTCCCGGCGGAAAAAGCGTTCAGCCAGGTGACGATTTAACCTATGCCGGCAACGAAAAACAGGGTCCCTTGCGGCGGCCCTGTTTTTCCTTTTCATATGATGGCGTGCACCTAGATCAAGGTGCCCTTTCTCAGCATTTTGATAGGATGATCGTTGACGACCAAAGGCAGCATCTTCGTGCCGCTGACCATGGGCGAGCTGCAGTGTGCGCAAACCGGCTCCTGCTCAAAGGCAAAGTTATCCCGCATCCAGCCATTGCAGTCCTCGTTGGTGCAGGACCAAATCGCCGTATCCGCTTGAGGAATCTCCTCAACCACTTTTTTTCCGAAGTACATTTAATCCCATCCTCATCCTATATTTTCGTCAGCATCCCAGCTGTTTCCTTAGTATGACCCGGAAGGGCTGAATTATGTTCCATGCATAAAGAATGGATCGGCCAGCCCTCCGCCACTAAAAAGGGATGGTCTGTCTTACTATATATATTTCGTCATCCTACTAATATTGCATCTTTTTTACGGCATGCGCGAACGCCGCGGGTTCATCCAAAGCGAGATAAATGCTTTCGACCTGCCGCGGCATGAACAGCAGCCCTTGCACCGTCGTCGTTTCGGTAAGCGTAATTTTGACATTTGGGGTGACCATCGGCAAAACGGAATGTTTGCTTTCCGCCTTGCTTGGATGAAATTCGAGTGCGGTGTCCACGGCTGCAATCCATCGGTAAGGGATATCGGCCTGAATACGCATGCCGTAGCGAATCCGAAGCCCGTCCCGATGCATTTCGATCGGCTGAATCGCCGAAGCGCGGCAATCCGCCCACAATATAAAAAGCAGCCAACAATCCGCCGCTGTCAAAACCCACGCCGCGATTTCAGACCATCGCATCACCAGGACATGGACGCCGAAGGCTTCAATGGCAATGACATGCGTAAACACGGCCGCCATCACGATTTGTCCTGACTTGCGGTGATAGGAAAACGCGGCGGTGCCGGGCTGCTCCGGCTTCATTTTTCTTTTCCATGAAAAAAATAAATAATAAGCGGCCAACAGATCATTGACAACCAACGAGGAGAGGATCGACGGTTGTTTCATGCGTTGATCAAAGCTTAGCCTCAATGCTTCCGCTGGGTCTCCGCCGGTACGAAGCCCCTCGCGTAACCGTTTGGCCAGTCCGTATACCAGTTTTGCTTCCGCGCCGATCAGCGCCGCTTCCAGCGCTGCAATCAGCATCTTCAAAGGCAGCGGGGCATGTTGCAACAGCTCCCGTCCGGATGCGGGAAGCGCAAACCAAGCCAACAGAATGCACGGGATCAAAACTTGGAGAACCTTAAGCCAGCCTCTTTCCTTTTTTCGCGCAATCAACAACCAGTACATAAAAGGAACCACAAGGACAAAATCGAAGAGGAGCGCATAACTTAACCACTTCTGGTCTGAACCGAAAGGCGTACTTCGAACAACGTAGCTGTCCGACAACATCATGAGGCACATGCAGCCTATAAATAGAGGCACGGCCCAATTGGCGGATTTGCGCGACGTCATAGCCAACCACCACCTTAGCAAGGAAAATTTTTGACGGTGTTAAAACTTCTGGAAGTATCCCCTTTTAATATATAATATGCCTGCGGAATATCCCAGAGGGAATCCGTTGACAATTCTGTGTAGCTGCAAGAAAAAACCACCCGACGGGGTGGCTCTTCATCTCATCATTTCTTTTCCATTTCATAATAGGCCTGATCCGCATAGGCCCGGTCGTTTCCCTTCAAGTAAGCCCGCACGATGCCCGGATTTTTAACTAAACACCAATCCCCATACTGGTCGAATTTTCGGCAGGACGTCGTCATCAGCGCTTTCGTGACGGTACCGTATTTTTTTCCGTTCTGTTTGCCCCATTTGTTCAGGCGGCTGGCAAATTCGATATCTTCGGCCATGAGCATCTGTTCGTTAAAACCGCCCACCGCGTCAAAGTCCTTTTTGTACCCCCAGAAGAGGCCTACGGTTAACGGCCCGTATTTAAAAAGGAGCGGAACGATCAGCACAAGCGCCGACATGGCGATGCCGAGCGAATTCCGTTCAAAAGCCGAGCGGACGCCGCCGCCGATATATTTGCCCGTTTGCAGCATCCGGTCGATTTCGGTCAGCATATTGTCCGTCACCCAGCTGTCGGCGTCGATCGTCACGATGATTTCCCCTCTGGCGGCCCCAATGCCGGCGTTTCGGATCTGCGACAAGTTTTTGTGATCGACCGGCAGCGTGACAGCGCCGTAAGATTGGGCAATATCGGCCGTCCGGTCGGTGCAGCGGTTGATCATCACGATCACCTCGACCTGCCCCGGATAAGGTTTGGCGGCGGCAGCTATGGAATCGAGGCAGCGGCCGATATATTTCTCCTCGTTTCGTGCCGGAATAATGACGGAAAACTTAATGGATTGATCGGTACCCGATGCAAATGGGCTATTCATGATTCATCGCTCCTCAAGGAATAAATTATTTTTGAATCCCTTCGAGTAATAGCTTGGTTGCTTTGCGGTAAAACCGTTTGGCGTCTTCCTTGCCCATCATCTGGATGTGGTCGCTGAGGCCTGAAAAATAGCCTAGAATCATCATGCTCAGCTCCTGCGCGTTGCCGCCTTTCCACTCGCCGCGGTCGAGACCGGCTTGCACGAGCCGCTCGAAGCGTTGCATATACGCCATCATTGTGCCGAGAAACCGCTGCCCCGCCTCGGAATCCGCGCCGACGCGGCTTATGAATTCCTCTCCCGCCTTATTGAGCGGCTTTTCGAGCGTGTCCACAAAATAATCCGCGTACTTATACAGCTGCTCCGTGGCCGTCATTGTCCCGTCGATCGCCTGGTCCCAGTTCTCCCACGACGCCGTAAACGCCTGGTCGGCGATATAAATGAACAGATCCTCTTTGCTGTCGAAATGGTGGTAGAGGCCTCCCCTGCTGCAGCCGGCGGCGCTGCAAATATCGCTCATGGAGGTTGCCGCGTAGCCTTTCACCGCAAACAGCCCCTTAGCGGCTTCCACAATATCCCGTTTCGTTTGTTCCGCTTCGTCTTTGCTTTTTTTCATGATCGCAATGCCTTTCCCATTAATGCGACCGACTGATCGGTCTGTATAAATTGTATTCCATGTATTTCCTTTTGGCAATATGTATTTGTGAATGTTTGACGAGCGGCCGATCAAAAATCAATCGTTACGTCCAAGGAAGTGTAAGCGTTGTACTTATATAGGGTCATGGGCACAGAGCAAGGAAATGCCTCCTTGTTGTCGAAGAAGTATAATAGACAAACCAGGATAGGAGCAACAAAACATGATTCGCAAACTGACGCCGGAAGAGCTGGAGACCATCCCCGCTTCGCTCGACCGCGAGAGGCATTTTTTATATTATTCATATTTGACGTTCCGAAAGCCGCGCACGACGCATTACGGGCAATTTACAGACCAAGGCGAGCTGCTTGGCGTGTTGGCCTTTCTGGAGGGGCTTCCGTTTTATGCCTTTTCCGTATTCCCCGTGCATCCAGCGTTTGATTTTCCGGCCGTTCTCGCGTTTACGAAAAAAGAACTCCGGCTGCCGGACGAGGCGATCGGCAATTTCATCGTGCACGAGGAGGACATGGCCGCTCTTCGCGGACAAATGGCGTTCGCCAAACCTCCGGAAAAACTGTTTCTCATGAAGCATATACATCATCAGATGCTGCCCGCCGCGGATCCGCGGGTCCAGCGTTTGGAGCCATCCCGCTTTGACCGGATTGAGGCCTTGATGAAAAAGATCGGCACCATGGCATTTTCGGCCGAAGAGCTTCAGCACCCTTTCTATGGCGTCATGGACAATGAGCGGCTTGCCGCCGCAGGAGGGTATCACATTTACGGCGCGGATTACGTGGAGCTCGGTAATATCGGGACGGATCCCGCTTTCCGGAGACAAGGCTTGGGGAAAATGGTTTGCGCAGCGCTCACCCGCGCAGGAGCGGCCGCGTCTCCGAACGTTTACCTGAATGTTTTTGAAGAGAATGAAGCCGCCATCCGGCTTTATCGATCCATTGGCTACGAAACGGTTGCCATTCAGCACATCATCCAATTTTTCATGCCTGCTGATAGCCATAAATAACCCTTGCGAAAGGAAGTGATCCCGATGTCCGATTTCAACGACGAATTCAGCTCCATGCTCATTCTGGACCGGATGAACCCCGATCCGCAGCAGGATGCGCTGTATCCGTTCGCGCTCGACGAACTGCTGTGCAAGGAGACCGGCAGAGGCGGACCGCCCTTGCTGCATATTTGGCGCCAACCCCGCTCCTTTATCATCGGGCTGCGCGACAGCCGCCTGCCGGGGGCGACCAAAGCCTGCGCCTGGCTGGAGGCGCTCGGGTACAAAACGGCCATCCGCAATTCCGGCGGCGCGGCCGTGCCGCTTGACGCGGGCGTCGTGAACCTGTCGCTCATCCTGCCCAAGCAGGGCAAAGGCGACGAACGTTTCCGCGGCGATTTCGAGCGGATGTATGCCCTCATTCGCGAGGCGCTGGCCCATACGGGCGTAACGGTCGACAAAGGCGAAATTGCAGGGGCGTATTGTCCCGGGGATTTCGACCTGAGCATCGGCGGCCGGAAATTTTGCGGGATTGCGCAGCGTCGCCAGGCGCATGCCTTCGTCGTGCAGGCCTTTGTCATCGCCGACGGCTCGGGGCAGGAGCGGGCCCAGCTCGTGCGGGAATTTTACGACCGGGCGGGCAAAGGGGCGGACCCCTGCGATTTCCCGCAGGTGGACAGCGGCAGCACCGCTTCCCTCGCCGAACTTGCAGGGCTCGGCCCCGGGGCGGCGGCAAGCTTCGCGGATGCGGTCAAAAACGTCGTCCGCAGCCGCCAATCCGCCGAAGGCATCGCCGAATCGGCCGCGCGGCTGACGCTGCCGGGCACCCGGGAGGTTACCGCGATGGCGGAGCAGCTTAAGCAGCGTTATGCGCCGAAGGAACAGGTGTAACCAAAACATCGGCCCGTGAATTTTATATCAAGAAAGACGGCGACATCTGCAAGATGCCAAACCCGGCAACCGGGCATGTCGGCGGTTACGGAAATCCATCAAGCGAAGCTTCCCGGATGCCCAAGGGCTCCCATAGGCTTCGCTACTTTTATGCGGCGGCGATGCCCTCTCGTGTCCTTGCCTCGGTCCACAGACGGAGAATGATTTCCTTCTCGCGCCGTTATCCGGAAAATTCAGGATATTGTACACTCATATCAATTCCCGCGCCCTGAGAACTCCGAAAAGTCGCCAGGACGCATGTACCGGATAAAATTTTTAGGAAATGAGGCAAACCCCCTATGGAACTTTTCCGCAACGCTATTTTTGTCAGAATGTTTTTGGCCGCCTTCGCGTCCCAGCTCGGCTCGATGGTCGGCAGCATGGCTTTCGCCTTCTATTTGGTCGACCGGTTCAGCAATCAGCCGGCTTACGCCTCGGTTGCCGAACTGATGTATTCGCTGCCGACGCTGGTCGTTTTCCTGTTCGTCGGCGTGCTGGCCGACCGGCTGGACCGCAAACGGATCGCTGTGCAAAGCGACTGGATCCGGGCCGTTTTGTCCGTCGTCCTGCTGCTCTGCATTCATCAGAACTGGATCATCGCCGCCTTCGCCATCCTGTTCCTGCGGAGCGCGATTTCGAAATTTTTTACCCCTGCCGAGATGAGCTTGATGCAGGGCATTATGAAGCCGGAGCAATATGTGAAGGCGTCCAGCCTGAATATGTCGATCATGGGCATCTTCATGCTGTTCGGCATGAGCATGGGCTCCGCCGCTTACTATTACCTCGGCATCGAAGGAGCCATCATCATCGATACCGCAAGCTTCATCATATCGGGCATCCTGCTTGCGACATGCCATTTTCCGGCCGAAGTGCGCCAGCCGAACGGCAAAGTGAAGCTGCGCGACCTCAACCTGAAAAGCATGGCGGCCGACTTTGGCGCGGGCTTCCAATACATCGTCCGTTCCCGGCTGCTCCTTGCGATCATTCTCGGTTTCTTTTTCTTCGGCATCGTCAACGGCGTGTTTTCGATCCTCCCCTTGTTTACGATGAAATACGAGCTCAGTCCCGACCGCTATCAGGTGTATACCCCGCTGGTCATGGTTTTCCTCGGCATCGGTTACCTCGTAGGCAGCGCGTTTAGTTCCCTGCTGATTAAAAAATGCGGCAAGGTGGCCGTGCTGATTACCGGACTGTTCCTTACGATGGCGCTGACCCTTGCTGCCGGACTCTCCGGAAACATTCAAATTTACTTGGGGGTCATGGTCCTGCTCGGCATCATCCTGGCTCCCATCAACGTGGTGCTCGGCGGTTGGCTGCCGGAGCTGGTCGAGCCGCAAAGCATGGGCCGCGTCAGCGCCTGGATCGAGCCCCTGAACACGACCGGGCAGGCGATTGCGCTCGGCTTCATCTCGGTGGCGTTTCCCGCGATCGTGAACGTTACGGCGCTGTACTGGATTTTGGCCGTCAGCATGCTGATCGTCAGCGTATATTACCTGATCGCCCTTCCGGGGCTCCACCGCAAGCATCAGCGCGCCATGAAGACGGAGATGACCGCCTAATTTAGGCATTTTGTCCAAACGCAGCATTTGACTTTCTGGGAGAAATGTTTATGTTTAGATATCAGGACGCCAACGTTCGAAACCGAAATCACTCGCGATCCTGATACCGCAACAATAACGCGCCTCCCGGATGCTTCTCCGTTCTTCTTCGGCGAATGAAGGCTGACAACGCGTGCACCGGGAAGCAGAAAAACGATAGAGGTGAACCGGCCATGCGGCTCCTGGTCATAGAAGACGATAAGCATTTGTCCGATACAATCTGCGCAACGACGCGGGATTTGTACGAGACGGAGCAGGCCTTTGACGGCGAAGAGGGCTTGTATCTGGCGGAGCAAAACATTTATGACGCCATCGTTCTGGACGTGATGATGCCGGGACTGAGCGGCTACGAGGTGCTCGGACGCCTCCGGCAGCAGGGGATTCTGACGCCGGTGCTCATCCTGACGGCCAAAGACGGGATCGACGACAAAATCCGCGGCTTCCAACAGGGAGCCGACGACTACCTCGTCAAGCCGTTCCACCGCGAGGAGCTGCTGCTGCGCCTGGAGGCGATCCTGCGCCGCTCCGTCGGCGGGTTCAAGCAGCATACGCTGCTGTTCAAGGAGCTTAAGCTGAATTTGAAAAGCCGCGAGGTTCAGATCGGCGAGGCGCCGGTCCTGCTCAACGGCAAACAAATCGACCTGCTCGAATATTTGATCAACAACAAAAACATCATTTTGACGAAGGAGCAAATTTTCGACCGCGTCTGGGGCATGGACTCCAGCACCGCCAACACCGTCATCGAAGTGTACGTGAGCAATTTACGCAAAAAATTCAAGCCCTTCGGCTACGACAAGTACATCAAAACGATCAGAGGCATGGGATACATGCTGACCGAGAACGGAGACGACCATGAATAAAAACAAAGTCATCCGCAGCCAGCAGCTGCGGTTCATGGTCTATACGCTGATCGCTTTTACCCTTCTGTTCGGCATGTTCGGGGCGATCATTTTCGGCCAGATCCAATCGACGCTGTACGCCAAAACCGACTCGGACCTGATGGCATCCAAAAGATGGCTCGAGACCGGCGGAGCCGGCGCCGAACGCGGCAAAGAACCGATTCGCGACAAATACGGCTTCCCCCCTGCCAAAGGCCGGGGATTGAACCCGCGGGTCATTCCGCTCCTGTGGAGCGACGGGCACATCGCCAATGCCGAGCAGATCGGCTTCATCATTTACAATCATTACTTCAGCGAAATGAGCTTCGATCCCGCCACCATCGGCGCCATTTCCAACGTGACGGTGCAAGGCAAATACCATTTCCGGACCGTTTCCGTTCCCTATCCCGCGGCGGAGGGGAGCTATGTGCAGCTGCTGGTCAACGTGGACCCCGAGCAAAACCTGATCGACAATTTCAAACGGATCATCATTATGTGTTCGGCCTTATTTATCTTGCTGTCGATTAGCGCGAGTTACATGTTGTCCCGGAAAATGATGAAACCGATCATCCGCTCCTGGGACAAACAAGCGGAGTTCGTGGAAAATGCCTCGCATGAGCTGCGGACGCCGCTGACGATCATCCAGAACAAGCTGGAGCTGCTGCAGACGATGCCGGAGAAGAGGATCATCGATACGTTCGAAAATATCGCCCTCTCCCTCTCGGAAACGCGGCGGCTGTCCCGCATGACGGCCGACCTGCTGACGCTGGCGAGAGCCGATTCGACCGAAACGCAGCTGGAAAAGCAAACGATCGATCTGGACGAATTCGTGGACAACGTATGCGGCCCCTATAAGGAAATCGCCGAGCTGTCCGAAAAAAGTATGCAGCTTAGGCTGCACAGCCGGACCCGGCTGAAGGCGGACCCCGAGCGGCTGCACCAGCTCCTTGTCATTCTGCTGGACAATGCCCTGAAATATACCGGCGAACATGACAGCATCGCCATCAGCACGTACGTCAAAGAAAACAAAGCGTTCATCGAAATCAGCGACACCGGCATCGGCATCAGCGAGGAAGGGCTTTCCCGCATCTTTGACCGTTTTTACCGCGAAGACCGGGCGCGGTCGCGCGAGCAAGGCGGCTCCGGGCTCGGCCTCTCCATCGCCCAGTGGATCGTCCACAGCCATCACGGGACGATCCAGGCGCTGCATAACGAGCCGAAGGGCGTCATCTTCCGGATTCGGCTGCCGAAGCAGTAAGGCTTTATATGAATCCATAAAAAAATCAGCCCGTTCCCATTCCCGGTCCGGGCTGATTTGTTATGTCCGAATACGAATCCTGCGGCCCCATGTTATGCATAAGCACTCTCGAAGCCCGAATGCAGAAGGGCAGCCTTGTATCCTCTACCTTTTTCCGCCTCCCCGCACTCTCCTCGACACCAGCCTCACCAAATCCACCGTAAGCGCCGGCAGCGACACCCAAGCGGGATAAGCCAGGAAACGCGGCTCCCATTCAGGGGAAAATTTCTCTTTGTATCTCCGCAAACCTTTGAATCCGTACCAATGGCCGCCGTATTGGAATACAAGAGCCGCAAGCTTTTCCTCGCGCAGCGCGCTTTTGCTCTCCCCGACGCTGGACAAGGGCGCATTGCCGAGGTTGAAAACCTTGTATCCCTGGGCCTTGCACCACTCCAACAGGCGGATAAACAGAACATCCATCGTGCCGTTCGGGGTGCCGCTGCGGTGGCGCATCAAGTCGATCGACATCGTCCGGCCCCCGTCGTATCCCGGGGCTAGCGACGCAAACGCCAAGATCATGCCCTGATCGTCCCTGAGAACCGCAATCGGGGCTTGTTCCAAGTAGGTTTTATCGAACCAGCCGAGCGAAAAGCCCTTCTCCCTCCGCCCCTTGATCCATTGATCCGAGACCGTCCGAAGTTCTTCGAACAACGGATCGGCAAAAGGCGGGTGCACCACTTCGAAAACATATCCCTCGCGATCGAAACGGTTGCGGACGCTCCGCAGGTCGGCTGCCTTTTTGCCGCTGAGGGTGAAGTTCTCCAAAGGAACGAGCGCTTCTTCCCCCAATTTAAAAAAACGGTAGCCGTGTTCATGGTAAACGGGCAGAAATTCGGGCGTCGCCTGATAAAACACGACGGACATCGCGTATTCGTCGGCATACTGCTGGAATTCGGCAATGGCGTCCGGCACCAGCTTCATCGGTCCGATCGGGTCGCCCAGCACCACCAGCTTGTCCCTTGACTTGGCATAAGGAAGCAGCACCTGACCGTCCTGGGCCCAGAAAAAGCTTTTGTCTCCCGCAAACAGCATGTGGGTGAGCATATTGCCTTGTGTGTCCCTTAGGAAAAGCCGGAGCTTCTCAAGCTCCTCCGGCCCCGCCCCGGTCGCGATATTCCGGTTCGGGCGCAGCAGCATCAGCATCGTCAGCAGCAGCCATGCGCCTGCCAGGCCAATGCATGCCGTCATGGCATACGGTTTCGGCCCGAACATCCAGTGGATGCGATCGGCCGTCGGCAGATGCCTGAGCCAGCCATGGTGGACATGGCTTCCGATCCAGTAGTACGCAAAAGCGATGACCGCCGACAATGCATACCAGAGCAGGCAGCTTCGGAAGTCGACGACGGCGCCCTTGCGGTAAAACCTCGACCGGGACATCCAAAGCGCAAGGCCGACGATCAGCAGAAAAATCGCTTCCTCGAAATCAAACGCCTTCGTAAACGTAAAAATCGCGCCGGCAAGCAGCAGAACCCCTGTCCAAACATATGCGCGGCGAATCCGCAGCGAAATGCCCCGGGAAAGAATGATGAGCATAAACCCGACAACGACCGTCAGCAGATGGGAGATGCGCATGATGGGCATCGACAGCAATTCCTCCGTCAGTTTCAGGCGGTAGAGCAAGCCTGGCATCGCAGCCGAGAGCAGGAGCGCGAGGCCGCTCACGAACACCAGCTTCCCGAGCGCCCACGCGCCCAGATCGCTTAAGAACCGGAATTGCCCCGGCCAACGCCACAACCGCTGCCACATGTTCAAAGGGAACTCCGGGGTCGCGTTTTCCCCGGCCCGCTTGGCCGCGCTGCCCAGCTCAAAGGCCGACAGGATCAGGCCGATCAGCCACGGCACGATGTAATAAAACAGCCGGAACAGGACAAGCACCGCCATGGCCCGGCCGGAAGGGAAACCCATCTGCTCCAGCCCGAGCAGCACCATCAAGTCGAACGCCCCGATGCCTCCCGGCGCCATGCTCAGAATGCCGGCGATCGCCGCGACCGAATACATCCCGATCACGTCCCGGAAGGATACGTCGTGCAGGACGCTGCCGGCGATCATCCAAAAGGTGATGCCCGCGCAGGCCCATTCCAAAAGCGAGGCGCTGAGCGATACGCCGACCGTCGTCCACGGCGTTCTCCCTTCCCCGCGGTTAAACCATTTCGCAAACAGAGAGGACCGCTGCATCAGGACAAATAAAGGCAAATACAAAGCCATCCCCCAGACGGCAAAAACAAGCCACCCATGCTCCTGCAGGAGCCCGTCCACGTTGAAAAGCCCAAAGATGATCCCCCAGGATAGGACCGACAGCCCGGTCACGACGACCGGGGAAAGGAACACGACGGCGGAAGCCATCAATACCGGCGATATCCCGCTTCGTTTATATAAAATCGTCCGGAGCCCGGCCCCGGTCAATCCCGCAAATCCGATGATGTTGTTAAACGTGTTGGCAATCCACGCATACCGAAACGTGCTCCAGAATCCAACCTTTAACCGAAAATGGCGGCGGATCATAAAATCGTAAAGGCTCATCACCGCAACGGAAAAAAGGGCAAACAGGAAAATTTCCGCAACGGACGAAGCCGGGAGCCGGCGCAACTCCCCAAATGTGCGTCCAATGGAAATCTGGGACAGCTCCCTTTTCCCTTCCCAGTAGACGAATCCGATCACCGCAAGCGGGATGAGCAGCCGAACGGCTTTGATCCTATATATGGATGCCAGGACGCGGAAAATTTTGTACCGCTCCAGCTTTTCCTTCATCGTCAAGCACCCTTTCACTTGAAAAGATTGGAATCTAAGTCCTCTCCTATCCTAACAATAAAGCCATTCCGACACAAACCTCTGTCCAATGCCCAAAAAGAATATTTACATTTCTATAAAAATAGATATAATAAAACCCATGGATATATTATTAACGATCAAAGCATTGTCAAACGAAACCCGGTTTAACATTTTGGAATGGCTAAAGCATCCGGAGGAGCATTTTGGACCCCAGGAGCATATGCCGGCATCATGCGATTTCAAGGGCGGCATTTGCGTCGGTTCCATTTCCGCGAAAACGGGGCTGGCCCAATCGGTCGTTTCGGGTTATCTCGTCAAATTGCAGAAGGCAGGCTTGCTGGAATCCCGCCGGGCGGGACAGTGGACTTATTACAGACGTAATGAGGAGGGAATCAGCCGCTTTATCGAACAACTCAAGAAAGAGCTTTAGGCTTAAGAGCTTTCGTTTTCATGGTCTGCCATAAGCATAAAGCTCCTTCTTTTGATCATATATATCTATTTTTATAGAAATACAGAAAAATATAATCTAGATTTTGGGAGGATCCATACATGAGCAACTCGCAGCAAAACATCCGCTCAACCGCATCCTTGTTTAAGCCCTATACTTTGGGCAGCCTGACGATTCCGACGCGGGTCGTGATGGCGCCGATGACCCGCAGCTTTTCGCCGAACGGCGTGCCCGGCCCGGATGTGGCGGCCTATTACCGCCGCCGCGCCGAAAACGGCGTCGGCCTCATCATTACCGAAGGCACGCTGATCGACCATCCGGCAGCCACCGACGATCCGAACGTGCCGAACTTCCATGGCGAAGCGGCCTTGAACGGCTGGGCGGAGGTCGTCAGACAGGTCCATGAAGCCGGCGGCAAAATCATGCCGCAAATCTGGCACATCGGCATGACGCGCCCCGTTGGCGCCCAGCCGAATCCCGAGGCGCTGCCGATCGGTCCATCCGGACTCGACCTGAACGGCAACCCCGTGACCGAGCCGATGACGGTGGCGGAAATCAAGCGCGTCATCCAGGCTTATGCCGATGCGGCAGCAAACGCGAAACGGATCGGATTTGACGGCGTGGAGATCCACGGCGCCCACGGGTACCTGATCGACCAGTTCCTGTGGGAAAGAACCAATCGGCGTACCGACGAATACGGCGGCGACATGATGAAGCGCGCCCGCTTTGCCATCGAAGTCGTGGCAGCCGTCCGTGCGGCGGTAGGACCGGACTTCCCGATCGCCCTTCGCCTCTCCCAATGGAAGACGACCCATTACGACGCGAAGCTGGCGGATACGCCGGAAAAATTGGAGCAGCTGCTGACGGCATTGGCCGAAGCCGGCGTCGATATTTTCCACTGCTCCACCCGTCGCTTCTGGGAGCCGGAATTTGAAGGCTCCGACCTCAACTTCGCCGGATGGGCCAAAAAGCTGACCGGCAAAACGGTCATCACCGTCGGTTCCGTCGGCCTGGACGAAGCGTTCACGAGCCTATTCACCGAAGGCAAAGGCGCAGGCCAAAAGGACATCGACGAGCTGCTGAACCGCTTGGAAAAACAGGAATTCGACCTGGTGGCCGTCGGACGGGCGCTGCTGGCCGATCCCGAATGGGCTGCCAAAGTCCGCGAAGGCCGTTTCGGCGACCTGAAGCCGTTTTCGCCGGAAGCCCTGAAAACCCTGGTGTAAGGCAGCCCGCTCCCCCTCTGTGGCGATCGCCTTTACACCTTCCATATAGATTAAAGAACCGGAAAGAGCTTGCGCTCCTTCCGGTTCTTCTGCTTTATGGCCATCAATTTTGCCGCGTTTCATGAAGCTTCTTCTTACATCGGCTTGCCATCGGCATCCGAGCCGCTGACATGGACCGCTTTCAGCTGGTGTCCGCGTTTCTGCCCGAGCCGCTCCGGCATCGTGATCAGCGCCGGAACGAGCATCGGCAGCAGAATAAAGCAGAGCACGACCAGCCCCACGATGACCGCGGTAGCCAGCTCAATGAGCAGCACCAGGCCGGATGGAATAAGGGTCGCAAACGTTCCGCCCAAAATCACCATCGCCGAAATGATGACGCCGCCGACGCTTTTCGCCGCTTTGACGATCGCTTCGCCAGGGTTCATGTCGCCATGCTCCCGGTACCGTTCCATCAGGAAGATGCTGTAGTCGACCCCTACCGCCACGATCACGATAAAGGAGAAAAACGGTACGAACGAGGACACCCCGTCGGCTTTGATGATATACGTCGTCACCAGATTGGAGGCGCTCATCGCGACATAATAGGAAGCGATCAGCGACAGCACGATAAATACCGACGGCCAGAAGGAACGGATGACGAACAACAATACGATAAACACGCTCACGATGACGATCACGGCCGTGCTGTTGAAGGAATTCAACTGTTCCTTGTTCATGTCGTACGTGGTTGAGCTTGGTCCGGCCGCCCCGTAGCTTGCGTTGTCCAGGACGGTTCCCTTCAGGCTGCCGGCGACCGTGTCGTTGATCTTTTCGATCGTGGCCAGCGCCGCCGGAGAATACGGGTCATCGTCCAAAATGACGAGCAGCTTCGTGATTTTCCGGTCCTTGGACATAAAGCTGTCCTCGGCCTTTTTGAAGTCCTCGCTTTCCAGCGCTTCACGCGGGATAAAGAACGTCTTCGAACCGCTGAGCTGCGTCAGGAAATCGCCGGTTTTGCCCAATCCCTCGGAAATGTCCCCGAGTCCGCTGCCGCTCTTGTCGATGCCTTCCTTCAACTGCGACATGCCGCCGGTAAGGCCGGAAAGCCCGTCGATCAGCTGTTTCTGGCCGCTTTGCACTTCTCCGAGCGCAAGGTTCAGCTTTTTCATGTTCGCCTCGATCTCCCGGGAACCGCTGCTGCCCTGCTCAAGGCCTTTTTGCAGCTCCGCCGCGCCCTTTTGCAAAGCCGCAAGTCCGGCGGACATCTGCTTCTGGGCCGCCTGGATTTGGCCGAGTCCTCCCGCGGCCACGCCAAGGGAACCGTTCAGCTTCGCAAAATTGGATTCCAGCTGCTGCAAGCCCCCGTTCAGCTGGGCCAAAGAGGACGCCAGCGTCGCGCCGGTCGCTTTCAATTTCGCGTAATCCGGATCTTCCGCCAGCTCGCCGTGTTTGGCGCCCAGTCCTTCAATCAAAGCGTTCATGCCCGCCAAACCTTGCTCGATTTGCGGAATTTGCCCGCCGAGCTGCTTATAACCTGCCTCCAGCGCCGCGTAACCCTTCGAAATTTCCGACAGGCCCGCGCTGATTTTGCCCGTGTTTGCGCTGACGGCATCCAATCCGCCTTTTAATCCGGCGATTCCTTTCTTCAGCTCGCCCGCGCCGCCGGCGCCTTTACCGATGCCCGCGGCAACCTGGCCCAGGGCGTCCGTGATTTGGTCATAACCGTCTTTGACCTGTCCCGTGCCGTCCACCAGCTGGTTGGCGCTCGACGTATCCGGCGCTGCCAGTTTGCCCGCGATCTGATCCAGCCCGCTTTTGATTTGATCCACGCCTTTTTTGGAAGCCGAAATGCCGTCCGTGACCGTTTCCGACTGGCTGCTGATATAAAATTCGTCGATCGGCTTCGACTGCGGCTGCGTCACGCTGGCCACCGTTTTTACCCCGTCGATCGCTTTCAGCTTGTCGGTCAGCTTGTCGATGACGCCCAATGCTTCATTGTTGTCCATCGCCTTGTCGTCTTCGATGACGACGCTTGTCGGCAGCGCCTGCCCCCGGCTGAAATGCTCGGCTACAAGGCTGAAGCCTTTGGTGGACGGATAACCGTCTCCCAGTTCCTTAAGCTGGTCGAAGGAAAGTTTTTGCGCGCTCGTCAGCAGCGCCGGAATCATCAAAATGACGATGATCACCGTCACGACCACCGGATACTTGACCGAGACGGACGTAAGCTTCGCCCAGAATTTGCTTTCCTTATGCCCCGCATCCTTTTTCGAGGGCCAAAAGAGCTTCGGACCAAACACCTTCAGCATAAACGGCGTCAGCGTCAGGATTTGCAGCACGAGCACGACGGTGCCGATCGCAACTACATTGGCGGACTTATAAATGCCGAAGCTTGAGAAACTCAATCCTGCAAAGGCGATAAAAACGGTGGCGATGCTGTAAATAATCGTTTTGCCCGCCGTTTTGTACGACGCGACGATGGCCTCATCCACGGTCCGCCCATGCGACAACTCCTCTTTGAAACGGTTGAACAGCAAAATGTTGTAGTCCGTACCGATCCCGAACAGGATAAGCACGAGCAGCATTTGCGTCACGCTGGTGACGGGGAAGTCCAGCTTGTCGATGATCTGCGCCGCGATCCCCATTGAAACCAAGTAGGTGATGCCGACCGTCAGCAGGGACACGAACGGCGTGAGAACCGAACGGAACATGACGATCAGCACGACCAGAATAAAGATGACCGTAAGCGCCGCGCTTTTTTCCACCCCTGCGGTCGTCGCTTTGATATAGTCGTTTTGGATAAAATCCTCGCCGCTGAAGTAGTACTGCACGTTCACGTCCTTCAGCGCGTCCTTGAACTGCTGGTCGATTTCTTCGATGTTGCGCCCCATTTTATCCAGGCTGAAGCTCACCATCAGCGTCGTGTTGTCCCCGGAGACGAGGGACGATTTCGCATCCGGCGTCGTAAACGGATCGATCAATTGGCTGAAGCCGAGCTCGGATTGATGTTCGATCATGTTGCGGATCCCCGCCTCGATCTCCTTCATGTCCTGATCCGTCAGTTTGTTTTCCCTATGAAATACGATGATGTCGCTGGTGCCGGTAGTGCCCGTCATTTTGTTGAGCAGCTTGCCTGCAACCTTCGACGGGCTGTCTTCCGTAAGCGGGTCCTGCCCCCGCTCATGCAAAATGGCGTTCACGTCCGGCTGAAACACGGTCAGCAGCACGGTAGCCACAAGCCAAAGCGCCAGAATCGCCCAGCGCCATTTGATGATTTGCCGCATCCTTTTGTTTTTCCTCCTCGGCTGAATTGTTAGTAAACAGGTGTTCATTTTTCAAACAAAAAAAATAGGGCTTCCTATGCATCTTACAAAAACAAGAAAAAAATTATTCATCCGCAAAGAAATCCGGGCCCCGATTTAGTCGGGAAGCCCGCACATCATGCCTGTATGATACAGACGAATAAACTCGTTGACGAGCCGCTTGACCGTCTCCCCATCCTCATGCTCCCGCAAAATCAGGCAGACGCCTTCGACGATGGTTCCCGCCAGCATCCGCGCGCTTTGGCGCTGCTCGGCCGTCAGCTTCGCCGCGTGTTCGCGGCCGGAAGCAAACGCATCCTCCAAAATCGTGGCGACAAGCTGCACCATATCCGCTTTGACGCCGCTGTACTTCGATCCCGAGCTGCGGTTCATCAGGATGGTCAATTCCGCGCTGTACGCATCAAACAGCCCGATGACCGTATCCTCGATCATGCCGAAATACTTCATTTCGCCGTTGCCGTCGATGTAGGAGCGGTCGAGCTCGTTTTTCAGACTCAGAAGATAGTCCAGCAGTTTCTCGTATACCGGCTTGACGAGCGCTTCGAACAGTTCCTCTTTGTTTTTGAAGTAGCGGTAAATGTTGCCCGTCGTGATGCCCGCCGCCGCCGAAATCCGGCGCATGGAGGCATCCGCGTAATCATGGGATTTGAATTCGGCCAAGGCAGCCCGCAATATGTTTTGACGAACGTCTTCCTTTAGCGTTTGCATAAATAAACACCTGTTTACTATTATTTTGATAAAATTATTATATAGCGCCGGCATGCCGGTTGGCAAATCGCGGTCAACATCGACATACGAAGGAGGGTTAAGCCCGGCAGCTACCGGGTTCAACCCTCTGTCCGGGAAGGGATGTTGCTTGAGGATGCGCGTGGGGAAATGACGGGGATGCGTTGGGAGGATGTAAAGACTTGCTTTCTTTTATCAGATTACCAAGAACAAGTTTCAAAAAAAACTAACCAAAGTTAGATTTTTCCATAAAAATTCGTTTTTCCGGGTCATAATTATGGATGGGTATGGCATGAAAAACGTCGTTTTCTGTTGATTTTTGATCCTTACCCGTTGTTGTAGCCGTCCCAATCGAAATCATCGACCTTCACGAACCTTCCCGTTGCCGGATCCCTTTCATAGGCGCATTGCGGCGCGTCATCGATGAACTCGAGGATCGAATCGTCCATATTCAGCACGACGCCGATGGAAACGACCTGCAAATGGTCGGCATGTTCCCAATAGTCTTCTTCTTCATACCCGCTCGATGCGGTCCATCCGGTGTCGCCGTCCCGATTGGGAAAGTCCCTCAGCAAAAAGTTGAATTCTTTCCTCGCAAGCACATCGCGGCTTACCACGATCCTGTTGTCGAAATAGTAATCCCACCGCTGCTCCTCGGGGTCCTTATATTCGGTGTCGCACACATGCTCGCCGCGAAAATGAACGGTTTCGCCCCGGACCGGCTGCTCCATGCTTACCGGCTCGTTCACCAGCGTGCCTGCAAAACGGTCTCCGTCCCTTTCCGTAATTTCGACCCACATCCGTTCGCAAACGTAGTCCTCTTCCGCGTCGGACATAAAAAGAAGTCTGACCCGATCGCCTTCCCCAAGCTTTTCGATGACTGAAGGCGACGGGACGTAAAACGTATACGGCGCTTTTTTATGGCGTTCCAGCGCGCTGTCGAGATACCAAGCCATTGTTTAGAGTCCCCGCCTTTTTGCAGTATTTTGAATCCAATCTTTTCATCACTATAAAACCTGTACTCCGGGGATTCAATAGCCAATAAAAAAGCCCCGCCAAAACGGGGCATCGCCTTCGCAGCCGATAATCTTTCTTCAAATATGTTCGACATCGATGTGATATCTTCGTTTCAGATACTGGTGAATCCGCTTGAAGTCTTCCGGCGTCAGCTCCTTCAGCCGTTTCCGGTCTGCTTCGTACCCGAGGATGATTCCGATCGTCTGGGCCGCCAGCGCGTTGTTGGCCATGATCCGCGACGAACCGTATGCTTTGATGTCGGCTCCGATGTTTTTTCCGACGACGAGCACGTTGTCGTATTCCTTCAGCTCGAAAGAGCGGAGCGGAATCCCGTAGGCATCCGGCACGCCGAAGCCGATTCCGTGCGGGATGTGCACCGTTCCCTGCAGGTCGACCGGATAAGCGCCGATGCTGACGTTATCCCAAAACATCCTGCCGCCCATCACGTCCTCGTATTTGAGCACGTATTCCGTTTCGAACCGGTTGAAATCCCGGATATACAGGTAGCTTGGAAATCCGTTCAATTCGGCCTGTTCAAACCCGGGGAGACGGGAACGCAAATATTCCAGGATACGCGGCGCCTCCGCCTCTCCCTTTCGCATCGCCTCTTTGACGGAGGCATCGCTGGACGGATCGACGTTATACATGATTAAGGCGTTAATGATGACCTTCCCGTCCCCCTGGTTCGCCATGTTGAGGCCACGCAGCCGGACGAGCTTTTCGGCGGGAACGTATTGGGCCATGACGTTGCTGAACCCTACCGCGAAGTTCCAGTCTACGTAGGTATTGGGGCCAAAAACCTTCCGGACGTTGGACAGCGGGTAATGCTTCAGCACCTCTTTGCTGAGTTTTTTCCAGTCGACGTTTTTAAAGTTCAGCATATAAGTAGCGCCCATATAGTCGGGCTTATGGCTTTTTTCGATCGTCTCCATGCCCGGAATCCGCCGTTTATGCTTAAGCCGGCCCGTCAGGGCATTAAAATCGGTGTTCTCCACCCAATACCCGGCCTCCACCTTATAAGTCTTCCGATCCCGGTCCTTATAGGTGAGCGATTTCATCCGATGGCCTTTGCCTGCGGCATCTTCCTCCACGCCGCTGATGGTAATGCCGCTTTTAAGCGTTATATCTTGAATCAGCTTATCGTAATAAGCCTGGAATTCGTGCAAGTCGCGGATTTTGCCCTTGTTGTACCCGTCAAACAGTGCCTTGAGCTCGCCTTGTACCAGGCTTTTGCGCTCCTTGTTCATAGGCTCGTCGAGAAAGAGCATTTGCCCTTGGATCAACTCTCCTCCGGGTTTCTCCCGGGGATCGAGGATCAGGACGCTCCGTCCGAGATTTTGGGCTTCCTTGGCGAGGAGTACCCCTTGAATTTCGCTCCCGATGACGACGATGTCATAACGGCTGCAGCCTTCCCCGCAGGATTCCGGCTGGCTGATCCGCGTCAATCCGCGCGGAAGAAAAAAGGTCATGATGAGCAGGGATACCATGCCCAGGAGCATAAGCTTCCACGTTTTTTTTGACCGACGCACAGGCAATAATCAGCTCGCTTCTTGATAAGATGAAAATGAACTTTAAACATCATAATGCACAAAATTTTGTTTTCCTATTTATTACTTTTTTTCAAATCGCCTCCGTTCCCAATATACAATATTTAACACTCCGCTTACAATCCAAAGAATGATTCTTAAGAAATATATGCTAAAATATTGATTTATCTTCCATTTGGCCCATCAAAAAAGCCATCCTGTTAACAGGACGGCTTTAAACCGAAAAAAGTTACCCGATTGTAAAAATATTGAAAAATTTAACTTTGGTTTTGTTGATGGTTTTTCTTTCGGCGGGCCATGCGTCCGAAGACGCCCAAAACCGGGAGCAGCAGCACGCCCGCGGTCAAAACCGAAGCCCGCACGGACAACCGGCTGCCGACCCATCCGACCACGGGGCCGCCCGCGGTTTGGCCGAGCGCGTCGGATTGGCTGACCATGGACAGCACGGTAGCGCGCGTTTTGCTTTCCAGGTTCATGTTCAGCCATGTATCGTATACGGGCTCGCTAACGGAACGCGCCGCGCTAACGACGAGCACCGAAAGGAGCGCCCAAACGAAATTCGTTGCGGCTGCCAGAGACAGGATCGCCGCTACGCGGATAAGGGTGAACCAAAACATCGCGACCGATACCTTGCGCCGGCTTGCCATGTCCATTTTTTTCTCGGCCAGGCGAACCCCGGCCAATCCGAGCAGCGTTGCCGCCGCGGACACGATGCCGAACCAGGCAGCCAGCGGCACAGGCAGATCCGGCAATCCGATGCCGGTGATCAGAAGGCTCTGCCACAACCGGTCGTATCCCTCCGAAGCCGCGCCGCCGAGCAGGGTTACCGCCACCATCGCCAGGAGCAGCGGCTGCCTGCGCACTACGCCAGCCCCTTCAAGCCAAGTGCCTAACATTCGTTTGAAATGGGACTCTTGGAGGGCATGCTCTTTTCGCATGAATTTAGTTTCCTTCATCCAAAAGACGAGGGCGACCCCGAGCGCGGCATACAGGAAGCCTCCGGCCAAAAACGTCAAGTTCGGAGAGGCCGTGGACAGGCCTACGCTGCATGCGATGCCCATAAGCGAAGCGATCAGCGACATGCGCTGCGACTTCATCAATATGGTTCCGGCGTGCTCCTCGCCTGCTTCGTCCACCATCCAAGCGGTGTTGGCGCCGCTGACGAACGTCCATCCGATCCCGAACAACAATTGCGAGATGACCACCCAAGCAAAAACGGAAATGACCGAAACAAGGCCATGAAGCCACAGAATGCTCCCTTCCACGGCAAAACCGGCGCCAAGAATGAACATGCCGATGATGACGGAGACTTTGCGGCTGTACGTGTCCGCCACCACGCCGGTAATGCCCTCAAAAATAAGCACGGTCAGCTCCAGGATCGTTCCCATCAACACCAACTCGAACGGGTTTAGCCCCAAAGACGAGACATGGTAAATCCCGCTGGTCGTAAACATGATGCTATTGCCCAGCGCCATCATAAAACTCATAAATACATAAATTTGTGACGCAGATTTAAAATTCAAGACAGACTCCGCCCTTCTGGCAGGCGGTGCGTCACGTGAACACATATCGCGAATATCTTTGATTATTCAAAGATCGAAAACACTTCTGCTATGACGTGCGCATCACGCTGCCTGTTGTTTTTTAAAAAACGTTTCCTTTGCGTATTGCATCCGTATAGCTTTTGAGACATGTAGATAACCTCCTGTCGGGATTCCAGGAATCCCTCTGATATTAGGACCCTGCCATCAAAAGCAAAATGATTTGCTTTTATGGCAAACTGCCCCCAAATTAATTTGATTATACGCGGTGTTAAGCCTCCGTCACAACCATCTTTCCGCCCCTTTCAATGTCAGATCCGATCTCACCATTCTTTCATGTTCCATCATCCCGGACAACACCTGCGTATCCTTGAGGAGGTTGCCCGTCAATATGCACAGCGCCGTCTCCTCTTTGTCGATGACCTTCTCCGCCATAAGCTTGCGGAGGCCCGCCAGGGAAGCGGCCGACGCCGGCTCGCAGCCGATCCCGCTCCGGTCGATGGCTTGCTTCGAAGCCAAAATCTCCTCATCCGTCACGCTGCAGGTGACGCCCCGGCAAAATTCCAATACGCGGCGCGCAGCCTTCCAGCTTGGCGGGTTTCCGATATTCAGCGCGGAAGCGACCGTCTGCGGCTGTGGTTCAGGGCGCAGCTCCTCGGCCCCCGCCGCCATCATCTTATGAAAGGGGCTCGCCCCTTCGGCCTGAACCAGCGCGATCCTCGGGCGCTTCGGGATCATCCCGAGCGTCCACAAGTCTTCGATCCCTTTGCCGATCGCGGTGACGTTGCTGAGCGCGCCGCCCGGCACGACGATCCAGTCCGGCAGATCCCAATTCAAATATTGGGCCGCTTCATAGATGATGCTTTTCTGGCCTGCGATCCGGAACGGATTGATCGAATTGCAGACATAAAGCCCCAAGTCCTTGGCATGCCGCTCCAAAAAAGCAATGCCGTCATCATACGTGCCGCCAAAACGGATCACCTTCGCCCCATACGCCAACGTTTGCAGCACCTTATTTTGGGAAACGCCGCTTTCCGGCACGAATACGTACGAAGAACTCTCCCCCATGGCGGCATACATGGCCAGCGACGCGGACGTGTTGCCGGTCGACGAGCAGGCAAATCGCGTATATCCGAGATGCCGGCCATGGGAAACCGCGACGGTCATTCCGTTGTCTTTAAAAGAACCACTGGGGTTCTCGCTTTGAGCTTTGAAGTACAGCCCGCGAATCCCCAGGCTTTTTCGAATCGTTTCCGGCGCGTACAGGCCGGTATTCCCCTCGTATTTCGTCACGATCCGGTTCTCGGGAAGTTCCGGAAAAATCAATTCCTTATACCGCCATACGCCGCTTGCGTAGACCGACATCCGTTCCCCTGACCGTTCCCGGAAAATCCCCTTCAGCTTCTCCCCGTCCAGCCCGGTCACATCCTGCTTGACCTCCAGCCTGCCGCCGCATGGGCATTTTATGATGAATTGCTGCCAATTCCGCGTATGGCCGCAGTGAACGCATTCCAGTTTCATTTGCCGGTTCATCCTCTCCGTTTTGGGCTTTGGCTCCAAGATCCCCTTGCCCCAAGCCCTGCTCAGGATTAGAATAAGCAGAAACATCCTATAAATCTAATATATTATATTTGCTTTTTCATAAAATTTTGTTATGAATCGACCACCCAAGCTGCAGGAAAGGACGGAAACCCGATGAACTTACATGCCCTGAGGTTTTTTAGCAAAGTGGCGGAAACCGGCAGCGTGACGCTGGCCTCCGAAATGCTTAGAGTCAGCCAACCGGCGGTAACGGCACAAATCAAGAGGCTCGAGCAGGAGCTTGGCATCCGGCTGTGGAGTCCCCAAGGCCGCGGCGTGGCCTTGACCGATGCCGGGCGAATGCTGGCCACCGAAGCGCAAAGGCTGTTTGACCTGGAACGGTCGATCGAGGAACGGCTGGAAGGAATCCGAGCGGGCACGGAGGGCAGTTTGCATATTTCAGCGACGTATTTGCCCGCCAACTTTTTGCTGCCGAGGCTTGTTGCGGAGTATAAAAAGCAGCACCCCGCCGTGGAGCTGGAATGGACGACGACCAACTCCGCCCGGGCGCTTGAGCTGCTCCTCCATTACAAGGCAGACGTCGCCATCGTCGGCGGCATTCGCGAGGAACATCCGCTGCTGGACAAGACGCCGCTTCTTGAGGATGACATGTGTTTTGTCGTTCACCCGGGCCATCCCCTGGCCGGCAAGGATGTCCCGCTCGCCGAGATGCTTCGGGAGCCTTTCATTTACCGCGAAGAGGGGAGCTTTTCCCGCGAGCAGCTTCTGGCATTGTGCAGCGTCCGCGGGCTGCCCGCCCCGGCCGTCGGCCTGCGGATGAACGGGCTTCACGAAACCCTGCGCGTCGTGATGGAAGGCTACGGCACCGCCCTGCTCTCCGCCCTCGAAATCGAATCGTATATCACGGCGGGGCGATTGGCCAAAGTCCATGTGCGGGATGCCAAGGTGGGCAACCCCATCTCCGTGTTCACGCGAAAGGAGCCGCTCCCCCCTGCTGCCCGGCGTTTTTATGAGGCGGTCATCCGAAGCTCCAAGGGATAATGCACACCTTGAAAAGCGTAGTACAAATTAGAACAACTCTCGTCAAAAAGCGTCAAAAAGGCCCATTTTACGTGTTTGGGTACAAGAGGGGGCTCTGGTTCAAATTAGAATGTAGCCGGCAGGATTCACCGAAGAACTAAACCGGACAGCTCGAAATTCAACAGTCATTTGAGGGAGATTTCAAAGCATTTTGGCGGGAGTGCGTGCGAGGGGCGGAATAACGAACCATAAAGTTGAATGCGCGTAGAATGAGGGAGGGATGTATGGCCTCGTAACGGATTTTGCGGAGGAAGGGGGAAGGCTGGTTCAACGAGATCATGGGGGTAGAAGCCGCATGGCTCAAACCAAGCCCCGGATGGAAAAGGACCGAGCCTTGCTGGGAATGCCGATTGTTCAACCTTATAGGCATAAAAAAGAACAGCTTTCCAAGCTGCCCTTTTGAACTTATATCGTAAGATGCCCCAAAATGCGTCTTTTTATGGAAGATCATCCATCATTGCTGTTCCTTCCGCTAAATGCGTCAAAATCAGCCAAGCCGCGCCGACGGCACCCGCCTTATTGCCCAGCTGCGCAGGGCGCACATCCGCGTCCAGCTTCAGTTCTGCCATCGCTTCCAACAACAAAGGCCACCAGAGCTGCTTGGAGTCGATCAGCCCGCCGCCCAGAATGACTGCCTGCGGATTCAAGCCTAAGTGAAGATGGTTGACCGCAATGGCCAAATGTTCCGCAAAACGCCTCATGACGTCCATCACCTGAGGGTCGCCTTTAACGTAGTCATCCAGCACTTCCATCCCGGACGCGTAGGATTTGCCCGCGGCTTCGCTCGCCAGCCGCACCAGGGCGGTTCCGGACAGATACTGCTCCATGCACCCGCGAACGCCGCAATTGCAGGGACGTCCGCCCGGCACCAGAATGGTATGCCCAAACTCGCCTCCGTTCCAGCGGGCCCCCCGATACAGCCGGCCGCCGACCATGTTGGCTCCCCCGACGCCTGTTCCAAGCGTCAACATGGATACGTCGTCCAAATCTTTTCCCGCTCCGAGCCAGACCTCGCCGGCAAGCGCCGCGTTGACGTCATTGTCCACGAATACCGGCAAGCTGCGGGCATCCTCCAAATAAGCCTTGAGGTTCGTCCCCTGCCAGCCCGGCAAGTTGTCGGTTGCATAGACGACTTCGCCCCACCGTACGTCCACCCGGCCTGCGGTGCCGATTCCGATCCCTTGAACGTCGGCATGTCGCGCGAGCAGCCGATCCAGGAGCGTCAACAGGTTGGCCACAATCCGATCCTTGCCCTCCCTGGCATCGGTTTCGATTTTCCCCTGATCGAAAAGCCGTCCCGTGCGATCCACAACCATGCCTTTGATGGAAGTTCCGCCAATATCGATGCCGATGACCTTCATCCTTTCCCATCCTTTCGCGTTTGATGGCCCGCTATTGCACTCGTCCTTTCCCGAAGCCGCGGATCGCCAGCGCAAACCTCTCCGTGATCAGCTTCGGCCTCGTGATCGCCGACCCGACGACGACCGCATGAGCCCCGAGTTCCAGGCTGTACGCCGCCTGCTCCGGAGTATGGATCCTGCCCTCCGCGATCACCGGAATGCGGATTTGCCGCACGGCCTCCTGCAGCAGCTTGAAATCCGGGTCCTTTTGCCGCGGCGAATAAGGCGTGTATCCGGAGAGCGTCGTTGAAACACAGCTCACGCCGATCGATTCGGCATAAAGCGCTTCCTCCAGCGTCGAAATATCGGCCATGACTTTTTGTCCATGGCTCTTCATGAAAGTTACCAGTTCCTCCAGCGTTTCCCCGCCCGGTCTCGATCGGCCCGTCGCGTCCAGGGCGATGACGTCCACGCCGACGTCCATCAGCTCGCGCACCTCGCGCAAGGTGGGCGTAATATAAATCTCGCTGTCTTCATAATCCCGTTTAATGATGCCGATGACCGGAAGTTTCGTTGCCTTCTTTATGGCGGCGATATCCTGAACGCTGTTGGCGCGGATGCATATCGCCCCGCCCTGGTCGGCAGCCAGCGCCATTTTGGCCATCATGTCGCTCCCGTGAAGCGGCTCATCCTCCAATGCCTGGCAGGAAACGATCAGTCCGCCCCGAATGTTCTCGAAAAAATGATCGCTCATGGCTTCATCTCCTAACGCTCTACTTGCAAGTATAGCGGAACTTTTTTCCACCTTGTTCGCATTCATTATAGCAGCGATTAGAGATTTTCTCCAATAATAATTTTATTATGGGAGATTTTTTTCTATCAGCGACAAGCGCTGCCTTGGGCAAAAGAAAAAGCCCCGCCTCCCGGCAAAAGGGGGCATGGGCTTCATTTTCCGAAAAAACGCCGCGATTAATCCTCGTCCACGGCAATTCCTTTATCCATCAGATAATCCATCTCGGCATCGAGTACGGCTTCGACGGTCATTTCATCCAATTTGACGTCTTTGCGGCTCATGACATAGTCGACCAAATCGTCGCTGTCGATTTCCACTTCGCCATGTTCATTCGCTTCGGCAGTGTTGATGTACGTCTTTTCATGTTTCAGGACAACCCTGATGCTCTCGGGCTCAGCGCCCGTCTCAGCCGCTATGTACTGCACAAGCTCCTGCTCGTTGATTGTGCCGCTCATGGCTTTTCATCTCCTTATTTCATGTCCTAGGGAACATTGTAACATAAAAAGCGTCCGTTTCCATTTTTTCATGCAGCATTTTTACAAAATTTACAAAACTTTAACAGGAATCCGGACCGGCCGGCTCACAAGATCCACTCGGCGGCGAACCCGGCCCACCCGCCAGCGATGCAGAGGAAAATGCATCAATCTTTAGTTTTCCCATCTCATCGCTTCTTTAAGCACCCTAAAGTTCATAAGATTGGCAGAGAGCTACTCCCATTGAGTGACATGTTATGGCGCGCAAACGCGAAAAGCGCCCACATCATCCCAAAAATCATGTAAAATGGGAACATCCAAAAGAAAAAGAATTTCGGCAAGAGGAAGGCAGGAGTAAACATCGTGTTCAAAAAAGCAATCGATACATACTGGAGTCCTTACCTGGTGATGGCGATCGCCGGCGTGCTGAGCGCGCTGTACTTCGGCATCACCGGTACCGTCTGGGCCGTGACAGGCGAATTCACCCGCCTGGGAGGGCATATCCTCGAATGGTTCGGCGTCGATGTTTCGGGCTGGGCCTATTTTAACTTAGTCCATATGGAAGGAACGACGTTCACCCGCACGGACGGCTGGATCGTCTGGGGCATGTTCATCGGCGCGCTGCTGATGGTGCTGCTCAGCAACAATTTCAAAATCCGGATGCCCCGCCAAAAGCGCCGCCTGCTGCAAGGGCTGATCGGCGGGTTCGTAGCCGGCTTCGGGGCGCGCATGGCGCTCGGCTGCAACCTCGCCGCGTTTTTTACCGGCGTGCCGCAGTTTTCGCTGCATGCCTGGTTGTTTATCGTGGCGACGGCCGTCGGCACCTTCGCGGGCGCCAAAATCGTCGGCACGTCGTGGTGGAAGGGCAAGCCGGTTCTGCAAAAGGGCAACACGGCGCACATCGTCAAGGAACGCAAAAAAATCCAGCCTTACATCGGCGGCCTCATCGGGCTGGCGTATGCCGGACTGATCATCTATTTTTACGCGGACGGCAAAACGATGCTCGGCACCGCTGCCTTGTTCGGCGCGGGTTTTGGCATTTTGATTGAAAGAGGGCAAATTTGCTTCACTTCCGCATTTCGCGATTTGTGGATCAGCGGGCGCGCCACGATGACCAAAGCGATTACGCTGGGCATGGCAGTCAGCTCGGTCGTCACCTTGATCATCATCGTCGCCGGCGGGATGGACCCCGTCACCAAAATAGCGGCGCCAAGCACGCTGATCGGCGGTTTGTTGTTCGGCATCGGCATCGTCATGGCCGGCGGCTGCGAAACCGGGATGATGTACCGTTTGATGGAAGGGCAGGTCGTGTTCCTGCCGGTGTTTATCGGCAACATTGCCGGAGCCACCGCGCTGGCGTACGGATGGGATCATCTCGGCATACAGAAGGCGCTGGTGTCGATGGGCAAACCGGTCAACCTCATCGAAGCCATGGGCCCCGCCTGGGCGCTCATCCTTACGCTTGTCCTGCTGGCGGCGGGCTTCGTCACGGCCGTCCTTTGGCAAAAAAATTACCGCTTCGGCGTCGGTTTCAAGAAAGGGGAAACGCATCATGTCCATTGATTATACGCTTGATCTTCGCGGGGAATCGTGTCCTTACCCGGTCATTTATACCCTGGAAACGCTGCAGGGAATGAAAAAAGGGGAGCTGCTGCAGGTCATTGCCGATTGTCCCGCGGCTTTCCGCAACGTGCCGGAGGAGGTCGTCAAACACGGCTACACGCTGGAACGGGAGCCGGTCAAAAACGGCCGCGAGCTGCTGTTTTATATCAGAGCCTAGACATAACGCCCCTGTAAAGCGGCGCCTGCGGCTTCATAGCCAATGCAGGATGTAAAAAAGGATTAGGTGCGACTCTCCCGCCCTAATCCTTTTCGATATCTAAATGTTCCGCTACCCAAGCCATAAACGGAACACGTCCCGGCACGTCCAAATCCTTCAAATGAATAAATACGTCGCGGTCGGCCTTCATCATGATTCGGATCCAATGGTCGTAAATCTGTACCTTCTCCACGTCTTTGACCTCGAACGTCCGGGTTGCTTGAACATTCGCGATCGTGACCTTGCCGTCCTGAATGCGGATATAACGGGCATAAACGTGCAAGAACCGGAAAGACAGCAGTACGAGCGCCGCCATCAGAATCACGTTCCAGACGCCCTCCATCCAGGTATAGTCCGAGGACCACTGCAGCAGGAGCCGAGTCAATGCCGCCAGCAGCAGCAGTCCAAACAGCGCAATGTTCATCTTGTTGCCTTTAAATTGTGCAGTCATCGTTTGAAACATCCCTATCCTATGATTTCTTTTCTGCCCGAATATGGGAACAGGTCTTCACTATAACCCTATTTGACGTGCCTGCACAAGTCGATCGTTAAAAAAAAAGCCCCTTCGCCCGCATCCGGGAAAGGGGAGCAGAATCGTAGGTTTGCCCTCCGGCCAATGCAAAAAGCCCCTCCCGGATTTCCGGAAGGGGCCTTCGCGCGAGCTTATCGATTTTAACGGTACGCTTGCCGTTTTCTCCGCATCCCGCGAGCTTACGACGCGCAGCTTACCCTACTTTAACGAGCATTTTGCCGAGGTTCGCACCTTCAAACAGCTTCAAGAAAGCGTCAATAACATGATCGAAACCTTCGATGACCGTTTCCTCATATTTCAGCTTGCCTTCAGACAGCCATTTGCCGAGCTCCACCATTCCTTCCTGCTGTCGGGAAGCATAGTCTCCAAGAACAAAACCTTTCATCAGCGAGCGGGTCTTGATGATTTTCGTTTGAATGCGAGGACCTACATCCGCGTCCGTGGTGTTGTAGGAGGAGATGGCGCCGCAAAGCGGAATCCGCGCATAGTCGTTCAGCAGGTTCATGACCGCGTCCGATACCGGGCCGCCGACGTTGTCGAAATAGACGTCCACGCCGTTCGGGCAGGCTTCTGCCAGCGCTTTGTCCAAATCCGCCGTCTTGTAGTTGACCGCAGCGTCAAAGCCAAGCTCGTTCACGAGATAAGCGCATTTTTCGTCCGTTCCGGCGAT
The DNA here is from genome assembly GCF_057546105.1 of Paenibacillus sp. YAE3. NCBI lineage: Bacteria > Bacillati > Bacillota > Bacilli > Caryophanales > Paenibacillaceae > Paenibacillus > Paenibacillus sp. YAE3. Next base: position 103,193 of record NZ_BAAIYF010000013.1, read on the forward strand.
GCCGACGGCGCGCGCGCCTTTGATTTTCGCAATTTGGCCGACAAGCATGCCGACGGCGCCGGCGGCGCCGGAGACGACGACGGTTTCTCCCGCCTTCGGCTGGCCGATGTCGAGCAGTCCGAAGTAGGCGGTGAGCCCCGTTAGGCCAAGCACGCTCAAGTAAGCGGACAACGGCGCGATGGATTCGTCGACCTTGCGGACAAGCTTCGCGTCCACCACGTTGTACAGCTGCCAGCCCAGCATGCCGATCACTTTGTCTCCCGGCTTGAACTGATCGGATTTGGACTCGACGATTTCCCCGACGATGCCTCCGCTAATCACTTCATTCAGACGGTACGGCTCGACATAAGATTTGGCATCGCTCATCCGGCCGCGCATGTAGGGATCGACGGAAAGGTAGATGGAACGGACCACGACTTGTCCCTCGGCTGGAGCCTGGACGGGCGCTTCGCGGAATTCGAAATTGTCCATGGAAGGCAAACCGACCGGACGGGATACAAAAACGATGGATTTATTCATTAGCTGACTCATTAAACAGAAACATCTCCTATGTTCTTATTTTGTGGTTCAAGGATGGTATAAGATCCTTCATTCAAAAGAAAACCTTCCGCAGATGGCGCGCAAAATTCCATGGCTTTGACAGTCTTAAGTCAGATAGTTTTAAAACTTTAAAACTATCTGCCGGAAATAAGGGTTTCCCGTCCATCATAAGGTGTCCAGGAAACCCGGCAAAAATTCGTTAAACGTATCCTCTTTGAGTTGGCTGAGCCGATTTTGGCCCGCACGGCTCACGTCGATCAAGTCGGCTTCGTATAAAATTTTGAGATGGTAAGACACGTTGGACTTGTCCATTCCCATCGCTTCCCCGATCGTCCCGCAGGTGTTGTTGCTGCGGTGGGCACGCAGGTAACGAATCATTTCAATCCGTTTTACTTCCGACAGCGCCTTGAAAATTTTGGCCCGCTTTTCGTCTTCTTTTGATAGTTTGATTGTCATACAACTATACTAGTACCCGCTTTGGAAGAAGTCAAACCGCCACGGCTTCCTTTTTATGGGTGGCGGGACATCCAATGAGCCGCAAGGGCCGTCGCTAAGTTTTATCGATATAGGAGTCGTCGCTTGTTCTTGCTTACTTCCGTTCCATCAAATATTGAACGATCTTCTGCTCCTCCGGGCCCTGGCCCGTGAACTGAGCCTGGTAGCATACGCCCTCGTCCAGCCAGAAATAGCTCACCAGATCGGTTTCGTTCGGGCTGCTTAACGGACCGTCCACTTTGTATTTGTCCGACCGTAGAACTTCCCTGCCGCCAATGAGGATCGGCTGCAGTTTAACCTGATGACGTTCGCCGTCGATTCGCTCGAAGGAGACCGTATTGCCTTTTTTCATATCCTCGTACATCTGCCCGTTCAGCATTTGCGTGAATTTGACGCTCTTAATGCCCGAAGTCTTTTTCTCTTTATCCGTTTTGTCCCGGTCCTTCGGGTTGTAGGTCACTGCAAGCAGCTTCCGCATGGAATCCGCTTGGTTTTCCGGATAGTTGAAGTTTACTTTTGTTGAAACATACGATCCGGTTGCGATGAAACCTCCGGGCAGCCGGCGCGGAAAAACAGCGTTGTAACCGATCAGTTTTTGCGCCCGCCGGATATCTTCGGTATCAAACAGATAGTTGATGGTTTTCCCGTGATAGTCATTGTTTTCATACAGATGGTTCAGCTCCGCATCCGGGGATTTCATTGACGAAATCATCGTCTCTAAATCGCTGCTCGGCATCCGGTCTAAGCACCGCATCTGATACGTGACGCCTTGATCCTTCCAGACGTAGTAATACTGCTCCGGCTGCCCTTTCCACCCGGTCATGCGGAGGGTTATTTTGAGCCCGTTTACGCCCGGGAGCGCAATCGGCTCTTTTTCGACGACGAGACCGGCCTTTTCATCGTAGCTGCCTTTTTCGGATTCGGCGATCCTTTCATAGGCTTCCTGCAAACCGGAGCTGCGCGTCATGTTCAAAATAATTTGTCCAAAAGTCGTCGTCTCGGTGGCTTTTAAGAAATCAAACCGGATTTCGGAGCCGGCCAACGATGCGAGAGGTTTTAAATCAAACGTCACGGCGTCAAAATGATAGCCTTCCGGCAGCTTCGCGGGCACCTTAAACGGGAACGGCGCCATACGCGCCGCTTTCTCCAGGTTATCATATTCGCGAAAGTCTTCCGGAAACAGCACCTCATTCCCGCCCCTTTCGGCATGAACCCACTCGGCACCGTCCGCTTCCGTTACCTTTCCGTTGGTCAGCGTTAAGGTGCCGATCAGCAGCATAAGCAGGATCGCCAGCATGGAAAATTTATAAGAACCCTTTTTAAAAGATTGAATCATCCGAATCCTCCTCACAATGTCCTTTTCGCCGGTCAAGCCCTTAAAATACAGCAGCTGAGGCTGGCTTCCCCGTGAAGAGTAACGTTTCAAAAAACTGATGATCGTCATGCCGTAGGCCACGGCCTCCGTTTCGCCCAGCGCCTCGAGGACGCAGGCATCGCATGCCAGCTCGCGGTCGGCCTTCATTCTGCGCATGATCAGCCACGCAAACGGGTTCATCCAATGAACGGCAAGGACCAGGCTGCCCAGCATGTTCCAGGCCGTATCTTTTCTTTTGTGATGGGCCAGCTCATGCGCGATGACATGCTTCAGGCGGGCGGCATCTTCCGGTTCATGACCGAACCCTTCGGGCAGGTAAATGGCAGGACGCCGGATTCCCGTGATGTACGGACTGCGAACCGACCCTCCCGAATAAACGGAAACTTCCCGCTTGATCGAAAATAAACGGCGGCATTCCTCCACTACGTTCAGGATCTCAGGGTCGGCGACGCGAAGGAAATGTCTATGCCGCCCCTTCATACGCAGCAAATACATCAAATGATAGGATAAAAATGCTGCAACGCCAGCCAGCCAAACGACGGACAATGCGCGCACCGCGGGATGCGATTCGGTTTTGGCGGCCGCCGCTCTCTTTGGAGAGTCTTGCGGCACGAAGGTTTGTGGGATGTTCCCGTCACGTGCTTTCGTTGTATAATGTGGTTGGATCAATGTATTTTGTGTGCTGTTTTCGGCTTCGGGAGCAGGTTCGTCCTGCCAAAACCAAAGCCCGGAAACAGCCTTTTTTATGTCTGCGGCTTCGGGCATCATGTTGAACAAACTGACCGGGCTTTCCGGAACTGCCGGCAGCATCAGCCTCGCCAGCACGATCAGCCATAACGCATACCTTAGACGGGCGCCAATACGCCTGCGCAGGACATGCTGGACCGCCATGACCAGCACGGCGGCGAGACTTGCCGTCAACGTGGATAGGGCGAACCATCCGAAGAGGCTTTCGGCTACACTCATTTGGAATGACCTCATTTAATTTCAATTTCACGGTTTTGGCCGTGATGCGTCCTGCGAATCTTTCCCCTGCTTTTCCGTCAAAATCCTCTGCAAACGTTCGATCTCCTGATCGGACAGCGGGGTCTCCTCCAAAAAATTGGTCATCATCAGCCCGGCCGCCCCGTTAAACACGCGGTTGAGAAAAGACCGGCTTTCCGCCCTCACGCATTCCTTTTCCGAAATGAGCGGGGAATACAGGTAGCTTCGCCCCGACTTTTCATAGCCGAGCGCTTTCTTTTTCACCAGCCTATTGATAAAGGTCCGCACGGTCTGATCGCTCCATCCCATGCCTTCCGGCAGCTTGTGCGCGATTTGCTCGGCGGTCAGCGGGCTCTCCTTCCAGACGATTTTCATGATTTCCCATTCCGACTCCGAAATTTTCGGCATTGCTTCCATCCTCTTCACCTCCTTTCCGATAGGGTTTAGCTATTACAAATGTAAATATAACGGATATCCCAAACTATTACAATTGTAAATTTAAAAAAGGCAAAATAAAAAGCGTGCCCGGAAAGTCTGCAAAACTTCCTGCACGCCATAACATCAACGCGATTCTTTGACAGCCACAAAAATGTCCACGACGGTATCCTCCGGGTTAAAATCGCGCACATCATACCGTTCGAAATCGCCGGAATACGTCCGCTCCAGCTCCGCGTTTTGAAAAAACGCCCAGATCTCCTGCCAAAGCTCGATCACCACCCGCTGTACCGGCCCCCGCTTCGACGTAAACTTGATGTATGCCGCTTCCGGGACCGTCGCGGAATTTTCTCCCCATCCGCTTACGGCCCGTTCCGTCTCATGGCCAAGCAGCAGCGTGTACTCCCCGTTTACGTCGCTTTCGTAGTCGGTATATAAGGCGTAAAGAACAGACGGATTTTGAAGTCCCGGCTTCTGCTGAAGCCCGCTGGCGAAATATCGCTCCCATAAGAACGGTATTTGCGCTTCTGGACCGCTTTCCCGCAGGTTGGACGTCCGAACGGCGACACCTGTCAGCGTCATGGCAGGCATATGCGTCATTGTTTCATGCATCGTGTGGTTACATCTCCTTTGGATCAGATGCACCCATTGTACCCGGCCGAAGTGGACAACAGGGTGTCCGCGTTCCGATACAGCCGTAAAATATGTTCCGCCCGCCGAACCACTTCTTCGGCCGCCTGCGCCGGTTCCTCAATGACGACATGGCCGCCATAGCTGAGGATCATGCCATAAAACCATTCATCCAGCGGAAAATCCCCCTGCACGCGCAGGCTTCCGTCCTCCAGGACATGGACCTGATGATGGTCGAAGGCATCTCCAACCCGGTGCCTCACCGCAGCGGAAAAACGAAGGGTGATGCCGACCGCGGCAGCTTCGGACCAATCGGGCTTCCAATCAAACTGCTCCTGCGGCGGCAGCTCCCGCGGTTCGAACCGTTCATCCAGCACTTCGATGCCCTGAATGCGCGACAGGCGGAAGGACCGGAAATCCCGGCGAAGCAGGCAATAGGCTTGTACGTACCACACGTTCCCTTTTAAAATCAGCCGTCCCGGCTCCACCACCCGTCCGCTGTCCGTGCCGTTCATGTTGATGTACTGCAGCCGGACCCGCCTGGATTGCTCCATCGCCTGCCGCAGCAGGCCCAGTTTGCCTCGGGCATCTTTTCCTTGGCCCCAAGGGTTCAAATCGAACAAAAGCTTCTCGGAATAAGCCGCGCCCTGCCCGGAACCGGACCTGCGAAGCAGCGCCCCTACCTTTTCCAGCAGCCCGTCCAGCGCGCGGTCGTCGAGGGCAACCTTGACGCCTTTGACGGCTGCAAAAATGGAAGCGATCTCGTCGAAGGTCAGGTGCTGTCTCGAGATCGTATAATGCTCCATCAGCTCGAATCCGCCGCTCGCCCCCGGATAGGCCGCGACCGGGATGCCCGCCCGGCTTAACGTATCCATGTCCCTATATATGGTTTTGGTCGACACTTCAAACCGATCGGCCAGTTCTTTGGCGCTGACCCTTCCCCGATTGAGCAGCAGGACGGTCATGGCTAATACGCGGTCTATTTTCATGCGTTTTTGCTCCCTCCTAGGTCGTCCCTGCTTCCGGGCCTTCGAAAAAAACCGATAATCTACGCCGCATCGGCACTTCATTTTCCGCAAACTGGCGGTGCCTGTGCCCGTTGGCCCCGGAAGGATGCGGGAATCCCCATAAAACCTGCTCCTCCCTGATCCTTTCCTGTTCCGCGAACCGCCGAAGAACCCGTTCCACGGCCCTGCCCAGCGGGATCATCAGCGCTTCACGCAATTCCTCCAGCTCTTCGCCTACGGATAAAGCCTGCTGCCGGAGCAGCGGCGAAGACCATATGTCGGGGTGGGCCCCCGTATAATTGCGCTTCTCCGCAAACACCGGATAACGCAGCAACGAGATCGTATGCAGCAAATGCCGGGACTCCCCAAAAAGCGCGCTGCTGGACGAAATCTGCAAATATTCCGGCAGCCCCAGACGATCCAGCATGTCTTGGAGGTGGCTGCGCATCGAACCTGCAAACCCGGCAGCCTGTTTGGCCCGGCGGCAAACCTCTTCGTCCGGCAGACCTTCGGCGAGGGCCGTATGCGCCGCTTGAAACGCCATCTTCATTTGCGTCCAGCCGGGCGTAATCCCGATGATAACGATTCGCGCGGAACGGTTCAGGTATTCGTTATGGGGTGCGTAAAACATTTCGAGCTGCCCCTCCGTCGCCATGAGAAAAACATCCGTCAACAGATCCTCTTTCCCCAGGCTCCGTCCGGATGGCAGCGATCCTATCGCCTGCTTATAATGCTGAAAAAACGGTGCGAACTTCAAGCCGTCAGCCTCCTGCGTTCTCTGCCCTAGTGACTATGAAGCCCCCGTTGAGGCATCTAGGTCATAAGACGTTCCTATCCTCAGCTTACCCCAAAAACCGAACCTTCGCACGGGCGTTTCGAGGAATGACGGGCTGAAGCCAATTGGCTTCCATGTTGAAAAGGGGTTTGCCTGCGGAGCTTTCCTTTTCAAGCATCAGCAAGAAACCCGATCCGGACGCATCCGAATCGGGCCATTTCCCGTACATGGCGGTTTAAAATCATTGGATATACACGGACTATCGTTTGGAACCATCCTCCGGCTTCGTCCCAGCCCCGTACCGGACCTGGTTATAACGTCTGACCACCTGTTCCACCTCATGGGGGGCGAGATTGGTATATTCGGTTTTGGCGGAGATCAGATCCGCGTTTTCGGACGGGGTAAGGCTTGAACGGAAAGCATACCCCTGCTTGACGGCACGGCGGATCAGGCTCGCGTAAGCCCGGCGCGGGTCCCCGCTCCCGGCCCCGGCTGCATCGTCGTTACGCCTTCTCCACCGCCTTCCGGGCCGCTTCTGCACGGGTTCGATTTTCTCCACCTCGTCGACGTAATCCCCTTCATCCAGCGTCGTCCGCCGGATCTCGCGCATCAGCCGCAGCCGCTGCGCCAGCCGGGCCAGCCAGGCGCGAAGGCTTTCCGGAAGCCAGCGCCGCAGCAGGCGGTATAACAGGAACAACAGGACGAGCGCCACGGCTGCCGCCAGCAGGTAAAACAGGAGCTGGCTTGCGACCTGTACCCAATGCGGCGTGGGGGACGCTGGAGGAAGCCCAAGATCGGGCTGCTGGGGTTGAGCCGGCGGTTCCTGCACCGCTTGCGGCTTCTCCCCGCCGCCCAAGCCGCGCAGCCACTCGGCCAGCCAACGCCTGGCATAGGCCAGCCCCTCGCCGAGACCGTTCCACAAGCTTAGCAGCGCGATAACGGCGATGGTCAGCCACGTCATCCGGCGGTTTCTGGCCACAATCCGGCGGAGGAGCTGACGGTCGGTCTCCTGGGCGTTGGAGGCATCGCGGACGCGGTCTCCGTTCCAGCGCAGCAGAACGGCAAACAACGTAAACAAGCTCATGAAATAAAGCGAGATGCGGTACGGCTCAAGGGCGCCCACCCTGGAGGAAAAGCCGTACACGATCAAAGCGGCCCCAAGCCCGGCCAACGGAAGCTTCAGATCGATTTCCCGCCACAGTTCCTTGCGACCGACGACGAGTCCGCGAAACACGGCGATGAACGAAACGAGCGCCGCCAGAACGCCCGCCCGAAGGCCGGTTGCCGCCAGCGGAATCAAGGCGGCGGCGATCAGGGCCGCGGCAGGCAGCAGCGCTTTTCCTCCCCGGGCCTGCCGGATGCCCGTCAGCGTCCCCGCAGCATGCAGCAGCCAAATGAGCGGCAGCAGCCAGCCGGGAACGAGATCCATCGCAAACGCCATATAAAGCAGCAAAAACGGATAACATGCCGCCGTCTCGAGGAGCGAGTTCCCGAGCACGGACAGCACGCGCCGCATGGCCGTGCCTTTCTCTTGCTTCATCATGCCCCCGCCTCCTTGGTCCCATCGTATACATCGGCGATCGATACGCGATGGCCCCGCTGCTCCAACTTCCGAACGGCGTCCCGGATCGCGGGGGAGACATGGGGCGTTACAAGGAAGTAGTCGATCGCATCCGTCCTCTCCGCTTCGGCTTCAAGCCGGAGAAGCTCATGAAACGGCATTTGGACTTTCATCTCGACGGCGGCCATCGCCTCCAGCACGGCCTCCAGGTGCGCTTGGCCGTAATCCGGCATCAGCTCCGACCGGCTGGCGTCGGCATGGGGCGAAAGACAGGCGTTGCTCGCAAACCCGGCAGCCATCCCCTGGCGGATGAGCGCCGCGGCGCAAGTCGCCGCATAGGACAGCGCATCTTCGATGACCTCAGGTTTGGTCACCACGCTCCACATCTGCTCCGACACCTCGATATTGAGCAGAATCATCGCCTTCGGATCGGCCGAGTAGCCATGCTGATGTACCTGGAGTTCTCCGCTTCTGGCGCTGGCTTTCCAGTGGATGCGATTCATCGCGTCTCCCGGCGCGTATCTTCGGACTCCCGTATACAGAAACGGATCCTCGACGATCCAGCGGCGAACGGCCAGCTCGCCCTGCCAGGTTTTCCAGGAAGACGGCAGCTCTTCGTCCCTGCGCAGCGACGGGTAAACCACCAGCCGTTTGTTCAGGTTCACTTTCAGGGACGGCGTATACATCGCAAACAAATCGCTGCCGGTCATCGTTGCCGTATCCATGCGGAAGATGCCCCGTCCACGGCACTGAATCTGGTGCGTCCGGGTAATCCGCGTTCGGGCGGGCAACGAGAAAAAGCTCGTATGGTTTTGGTAAATCTCGCCTTCGCTGACCCACGTTTCCTTGCTGCGCTTGAATCCGAGCGATGCGGGCAGCATCGCTTCCAGCCGCAGCCAAGGGATCGGCACGCGGCGTTTGTTTTCGATGACCTCCACCATCTCGATCCAGTCCCCTGCGTAACATGTCCGGGTACTGAAATGGCGGTCGTAGTTCAGTTTGCCGAGCGCATATTTCCCGAGAACAAGTCCCTGCAGCACCATGACGGCGCCGCAGGCAAGGAACAGCCATAACACCGCCATCTACTTCACGCCGCTTTCGAGTTCTTTTTCGCTTGGAACCGGAATCCCGTTCAAAATCCCCGCGAGGATGCGCTCCGCATGGCTTCCGGCTTCATGCCGCTTTCTCAGCACCAGCCGGTGCGACCATACCGGCAGCAAAAGCTGCTTAATGTCGTCCGGCAGCACGTAGTCCCTTCCCTGCAGCGCCGCATAAGCCTGGGCGGCGCGAAGCAGCGCCTGCGTCCCGCGCGGGCTGATGCCGAGCGCCGTTTCGTCATGGCTCCGGGTCGCTTCGGCCAAAGCGACGATATAACCGAGCAAATCGTCGGCCACCCGGACCTGTCCGCACAGCCGCTGCGCTTCAAGCACCTCTTCGGCCGTTGCCGTCCGCGCAGGTTCCCCCGGCTTCAGGCTGCCCGCGGCGGCCGCCGTCCTTTTTAAAATTTCGACGCCCTCCGCCGACGATGGATATCCCAGCTTCATCCGGATCAAAAAGCGGTCCATCTGGGCTTCGGGAAGCGGAAACGTCCCTTGGTTGTCCACCGGGTTTTGCGTCGCAAGCACCATAAACGGGCTTTCCAGCGGCATCGTTCGCCCTTCGATGCTGATCTGCCGCTCCTCCATGCATTCCAGCAGGCTGGACTGCGTCCGGGGCGTGGCGCGGTTGATCTCGTCGGCCAGCACGATGCGGGCGAACAGCGGCCCGGGCCGGAAGTGGAATTCCCCGTCCTTTTGGTTGAAATAATGAATCCCCGTCAAATCCGAAGGGAGCAAATCCGGCGTGAACTGAATCCGCTGAAAGCTGAGGCTGAGCGACGCCGCCAGGCTTTTGGCCAGCAGCGTTTTGCCCGTCCCCGGGACGTCCTCCAGCAGCACATGCCCCGACGCCAGCAGCGCCGTCAGCAGCAGATCGACCTCGCGTTCCTTGCCGACGATCACGTTAGCGATGTTTTGCTTCAATTTTTGCCCGAGCTGATGAACGATCTCCATATCGATCCCCGTCCTTCCTCCTTGCCTCCATTTTGATGCCTTCGATTCCAATCGAAGCCGGCGCCAAATATATAAAAGCGCTTGCAACATGGAGGGAGTGTATGTTGAAATTGGAACTGCCCTGTATTCCGGTTTCCTTTCTCAACCATTTTAACAAATAATTCGGGCAAATGGAGACTATAAAACGTTCCCGGCCGAATTCGCGGCGAAGCCCAACATTGACTCCTGCGCCATGCCATCGGTAATATGGGCTTAAGAGGTGATATGACTTGGACACAATGCTGATTCTTGGCGGGATCATGCTGTTTCTTGCGGTAGCGCTTGGCGCTTTCGGAGCGCACGCCCTGAAGGAACGGTTGAACGAAAGCCAGCAGAAAACATACCAGACGGGAGTGCAATACCATTTGGCCCACGGGCTTGGCCTTGTGCTGATCGGTCTTTATGCGGGCATGGCGGAGCAATCTTCCCTGGCCGTGCTGGCGGGTTGGTTTATTTTTGCGGGGATCGTTCTGTTCTCCGGCAGCCTGTACGCGCTTAGCCTCACCGGCATCCGGAAGCTCGGCGCCATCACGCCGCTGGGCGGCGTGGCTTTTTTGGCCGGATGGGTGTTGTTTATCGTTGCGGCGGCGCAAGGGTGAAAAAAAGCTTTAACGCATGGCCGTTTTTGACCGAAAAAAGAGCGCATCCCGGAAGTAAGGGATTGCGCTCTTTTGATTCGTCCGACAAGATTACTCGTTTGCTGCCCGGTTTGCCTTTGCCCCGCGCGCGCGGTCGCTTTGGATCTGCTTGCTGCGCAGCTGGCCGCAGGCCGCATCGATGTCCGTGCCATGCTCAAGCCGCACGCTGACGCTGATATTGTTTTTTTTCAGCGTATCGTAGAAGGCGGTAATCGTCTCCTTGGAACTCCGCTGATACTGGCTGTGCTCGTCGACCGGATTATACGGGATCAGGTTCACGTTCGCCAGGTTCCGGCGGCTGCCTACCAGCTCCGCCAGCTCCTGCGCATGCTCCGGCTGGTCGTTAACGTCCTTCAGCAGGATATATTCCAGCGTGATTCGGCGTTTCGTTTTCTCCAGGTAATAATCGATCGCCTCCATCAGCGGCTCGATCGGATACGCCCGGTTGATCTTCATGATTCGCGTGCGGATCTCGTTGTTCGGCGCGTGCAGGGAAATCGCCAGATTCGTTCCGAGATCGCTGTCGGCAAATTCGCGGATCTTCGGCACCAGGCCGCTGGTCGACACCGTAATGTGCCGCGGACCGATCGCCAGACCTTTAGGGTCGCGGATGACCCGGATGAAATTCGACATATGCTCGAAATTGTCAAACGGCTCGCCGATGCCCATCACGACGATATGGCTGACCCGCTCGTTATTTTGCCGGCCGTCCAGGAAAAGCTGGACCTTCATCACCTGTTCCACGATTTCGCCGCTGGTCAGGTCCCGGCTTTTGCTCAGCAGGCCGCTCGCGCAAAAGCTGCATCCGATATTGCAGCCCACCTGCGTCGTCACGCATACGGACAGACCGAATTTATGGCGCATCAGAACGGTTTCGATCAGGTTGCCGTCCTGCAGGCGGAACAGAAACTTAATGGTGCCGTCGGCGGATTCCTGGCGGGTATGCTCCTCCAACGTTTGAATCGCAAAATGCTCCTCCAGCAGCGTCCGGCATTCCGGCTTCAGCTCCGGCATCCCGGAAAATGCCGTCACGCGTTTGCGGTACAGTCCTTCCCAAACAAGCTGGGCGCGTGATTTTTTATGTCCATGCTCAGCCAGCCAAGCGGCCAGCTGGTCCACAGTGAGTCCATAAATGGATGGTTTGCTCATTGGTTTACGTTCCTCTTTTCCAAAAGCGTAAAATTCTCGTCCCTCTCTACTTTACCAGATTGGAACGAAAATCTGTCATTATTGTCCCAAAATTTCATTAGCAAAACAAGGGGAGACAGGCAGGATTTGCGGCAACCCTTGCGTTTGTCCACCCTTGCCCGGTTTTCCCGGCGCGCACAACCGTCCCTGCAAAGGGTGTCTTGCTTGCCTATAGGGATGCCAAAAAGGGTACTCCCGCGACTGGGGGCTTATGAAAAAGAAAACCTGCCGCTGTCAGCCAGCGGCGGGTTCATAGATTCCGGATGGATCGTCAAATTGCCAAAAACCGTTCGAGCCGTTCCTTTTGCCGCAAGTGATGCCGGAAATGCATTTCTACCAGCATGAACCACTCGGCCGCATGTAAAGCGCCGAAACCGGGGTGGACCAGCTTGTTTTGCAGCGGGGCCTGATGCACCAAAGGCTCGGCGTCTCTCATGCCGTCAAGGACCGACCGCAAACCGTCGATCATTTGCTCCTTGCTCGCGGGTTGCGGCGGCGTATACGCCGGGGATGGCGGGACTTGGATCCGGATGTTCGGAAACTCCCCGTTTAAGAAGGCAATCCTCCCCCGTTCCGTCTTCTCTCCGGCCGTGGCGACGCCCTCCGCGGATTCGGCGCATGCCCGGACGTTCCTTAAATGCAGATGCAGGGATGCCTGAATCAAATGCATGTACATTTGCCCAAGCGACCATTCCTCTTCGCCGGGCTTGCGGTGCAATTCCTCCAGGCTGAAGCGTTCCAGCTCCCCGATGTAATGCCCGGTGATGTTCTCCAGGCTGCGGATCGTTTCTTTTGTATTCATCGCAATCACTCCTTGGTTCTTGGTTCTTGGTTCTGGAATAACCATAACAAAACGCTACTGACACCGTTATGTCAGTAGCGTTTCAGGAGTTTTTCGGCTTCTTTCCGAATGCGCTCGCGAAGGGCTTCCGGCTCGAGCACGGTCATGTCCGACCCCCAGCCCATGATCCAATGCAGAACCTCCTCGATGCGACGGACGCGCATCCGGATATGGAGTCCGTCCGGATGTTCCTCCAAAGCGTCGATATAGTAGTTGTCCGACTCTCTGATTCGGCCTTCGATCGTACGGTCGGCCGACAGGAGAATCACAAGTTCGCGATCATCGGCCGGCCTGTATTTCTCCAGGTCGAATCCGCCCGGAAGCTCATAGCCACACGCCAACACGCGAAGTTCGGACATGCGGGATACCCGAAAATGGCGGATATCCCCGCGCAGCTCGCAGGCCGCGACCAGCAGCCAGGCTCCCCGGTCATAGATCAAGCCATAAGGAGCAGCCGTGCGTTCGCTCACCCGGCTCCCCTCCGTCCCCGGACCGGCTTTGACGTAGCGGAAGCGGATTTTCTTCCGCTCCAGGAGCGCCCGGCGCACCAGCTCCAAGTTTTCCCGCTCCATCCTGCCGGCGTCCGCCTCCGGGGTCTGCAGCAGGCGCATGGTGGCCCGGATCCGGCCGGCTTCGGCGCGTACGGCTTCGGGGAGAACGGCTTCGATTTTGGCGTTGGCGGATACGGCATGAACGCCGTAATTCGGCTCCAGCTTCTTTTGCACGAACTCGCCGCCCAGCAGCAGGGCGACCGCCTCAGCGGCCGTCAAGCTGACGGGAGGCAAAAAAAATCCCTCCATCAGGGAGTAGCCTTGCCCGGGAGCGCCCACAACCGGCACGTTCGCCTCGCTGAGCGCTTGCATATCGCGGTAGATCGTGCGGACGCTTGTTTCGAACCGCTCGGCCAGCTCTTCGGCCCGAACGATTTTTCGGCTTTGCAGCTCCAGCACGATCGCCAGCAGCCGGTCTGTTCTGTTCATAGGGACGTCGGCTCCTTGCTCATCAATTTCGGCTTATTTTTCCGGTTCGGTCCGCCAATGCGCGAAGGCCTTCAAGCGCTCCTTCCCAGTGGCTTTTCATCGTTTCCCTGGCATGCATGTCCTCCAGCTTTTCCTGATGAAAACTGACGGTCGCCTTCCCCTGCGCGGCAGGCAGCACGCGGATTTGCAGCGTGGACGGATGATTCCAACCGGGACGCTGCCATCTCATCCGCAGCTGCTCCGGCGGCTTGACCACCCTGAGCTCTCCCGTAACTCCCTCTGCCGCGGCAAAGGTTTCTCCCGGTTTCAGGTCCAGCCCGTCCGCCTCGCCGATCCACAGCTTCATTCCCTCGGGGGAGACCAAAAGCGACCAAGCCTCCTGCACCGACAAGGGCAAGGTTCTTCGTACTCCGATTTGAAAACCCGCGGCGGCCGTCAAACCGACCGGTTTGGCCTGCTGCCCGTTCCCTGATTCTTGCTCCGTTCCGGACTTAACCATGGTGCGTCGCCTCCAATCTTTGAATGGGCCCTGCGTTCATAAAAAAATCAGGGCGATGAAGCCCTGACAAATCATTCGACGCCGATTCCTTAAACTCCTTGAGGCCGTTGCTATTCGGCCATATTTGTTCACAGCAGAAATATCGCTAAAACCGTCGTCGCAAGCAGTCCGATCAGCACCGGCTTCAGATTGCGGCGGGCGAGCTCGAACGGGCTGACCCCGCAAATGGCCGCCGCCGGGATCAACGCCCACGGGATCAGCGTGCCGCCTCCGACCCAAATCGCCGCCACTTGGCCCAATGCCGTCAGCGTTGCCGCACCCGTATGCGTCGCCGCCGCAAACAGCTGGGCGATGGAGCCTGCAAGCGAGATGCCGGAGAAGCCCGAGCCGTCCAGGCCGGTGATCGCGCCCATAATCGTCAGCGTCACGGCTCCGACCGCCCCGTTGAGGGGAACCAAGCCGGCCAGCGCTACGCCGAGGTCGTTGACGATGCCATGCGAGGCCTGGGGCAGAACCTTCCCGAACAAGTCGGTGAACGCCGAATCGCCCAAGTAAAAAAAGGCGGCGATCGGAATGACCGGGCCAAACACCTTAAAACCGAAGACGAAGCCGTCGATCAAATAGGAGGTGATTTTCTCCAGCCCCCGGTTTTGATGGGCAATAAGCGATATCACGATCAGAATGAGCACCGCCGTGCCTCCGACGAGCGCCGTCGCATCGCCGCCTTGGAGCTTAAGCACGAACATGGCCGCGACGTCGGCCAGGAAAAGGAGCAAAATCGCCACGGCCAGCATGTTTTTGGTTCCGGCAGGCAGCTTCACGCCTTGTTCATCCTCTTCGCCGCTGGAGGCGAGGGTGTTGCCTGCGCTTTTGACGGTCACCAATCCGTCCCTCCACGTTCCTTTTTTCAGGTCCTTTCGCATCATCCAAAATGCCGTTACGGTCGTGACGACCCCCATGCAGATCACAAGCGGCACGCTGGCTTCCATGACGCTCGCCACCGGAATTCCGGCCGCGTCGGCCGTGAGCTTCGGCGCTCCCTGGATAATATAGTCGCCGGACAACGCGATGCCGTGGCCGAACAAATTCATCGCCATCGCCGCGCCCAAGGCGGGCAAGCCGACCCGAAGCGCAACCGGAAGCAGCACCGCGCCGATCAGCGCGACGGCCGGCGAAGGCCAGAAAAAAAAGGACGTCGCCATCATGATGATCCCGATGCCCCAGTAGGCCAATGCCGGCGTCCGCAGGAACCTCGTGAGCGGCGCCACCATCGCCTCATTGATGCCGGTTCGGATCAGCACGCGGCTCATCGCGACGATAATGGAGATGATCATGATCGTCCCCATCAGCTCTTTAGTCGCATAAATAAACGAATTGAACACCCCGGATACGGAGCCGCTGATCGTGCCCGTCGCCAGCATGCCGAGCGCAAAAATGCCCGCGACGCAAATCATCGTCGTATCCCGCCGCCGGATAAGCAGCGCCATAATAAACACGATAAACGCCAGATACACGTAATGAATAGCCGTTAAATGAATGACCATGTCAGGGTCACTCCCTTCCCCTGCTGCAAAGTGTGCTATATGTTATGCAGGGGCCTGGGCATGGGTTCATGGCCTGGCTTTTTGGGCGTCCAAGCAAGCTCGGGGAAAATCAAGGGTACTGCTACAAGCAACATTCTATATTACAAATGGAGGGATATATCGCCCATCAATATCCGTAAAACCATACTCCAGCGCAAGGTCGCCTACCTGCAGCACCTGCCCGTGTTTCTCGTGCCTGTTAGGGTCTGCCGCTAATGCGGATACGGCCCGCCCGACATAATAGGTCGACTCGGTACGGCTGAGGGCCTCCACCTCTTGCCAATGATCTTCGTCGGTGCCGAAATTTTTCAGCACAAGCTCTGTTCTCATCCAACCGGGAGAAACCGCCGCCACCGTGATGCCGGTATTTTTCAGGTCGTGAGAGAGGCCGAACACGGTTCGATGGATTGCATTTTTGGCAAGATCGTAATAAAAGGTCGACAAATACTTGTCCTGATCCCGGAAGGTGGTATGCACGATGATGCCCCTGCCGGTTTCCAGCATCAGCGGAATGGCGTAGTGATTGGTCGCTATTTGGGCACGCACGCCGCTCTGAAATACCGCATCCCACATCTTTAACGGGTATTCCCAAAAAGTCTGCGGCTTTAGATTTGCTTCGAAATCATGCAGTCCCCAAACGTTGTTTACCAAAATATCAAGCCGCCCCTGCTCTTGGCGGATTCTTTCGATCAGCGCTTTTGTATCCTCGTCCCGCGTATGATCGCACCGGCATGGCACCGCCTGGCCTCCTAAAAGGAGTATTTCTTCGGCGGTTTCGTCGATGCTTCCGGGAAAACCGTTGGTCGACTCGCCGCGCAAGCTCCTTCCGGAAACGTAAACAACCGCTCCGGCCTTCCCAAGCTCTATCGCGATTCCCCGTCCCGCTCCGCGGCTCCCTCCGGTAACGAGAGCAATCTTCCCATCAAGCGGTCTTTCCATCGTATCAGCTCCTTCATTGTCATTGTTTATACTGATCATACAGGGGAACTACGTCACCAAATGTCATAAATGCAAAAAAAATATGCCGTCACGGAAGGCGCGGCTATCCGCACCGTCTGTAACGGCAATAGGGTTAAACCAACCGATACGTCGCAAAAGGCTTGCCGTACCGGAATGGCTCGCTGATCTCGTTCAGCCGGCTCAAAGCCTCCGCGTCCGGATTCAGCTCCAAGCTCTTCAGGTTTTCGTCCAGCTGCTCGGGACGGGTCGCCCCGACGATGACGGTCGAAACGGCAGGCTGTTCCATCAGCCAGGCGAGCGATAGCGTGCTGGGCGTGCAGCCGTGTTCTCCGGCAATCCGGCTCACTTGCTCGGAAAGCGTCAACGTCTGATCGTTGATGAACCGGCCAAAGCTCGGGTCCGTTTGCGCCCGCGATTTCAGCGGTGCCCGGTCGGCGAAGCTGTATTTGCCGGTCAGAATGCCCCCGGCCAGCGGGAAATACGGAATGATGCCTACGCCTTGATCCAGACAGAGGGGGATCATCTCCTGCTCCGGCGTACGATCGGCGAGCGAATAGCTGGTTTGAAGGGATACATAACGGGTGAGCCCTTTCATCTCGCTGATCCCAAGCGCCTTCATGAGCTCCCAGGCTGCATAATTGGAAGCGCCGATATAACGCACCTTGCCGGCACGCACCATGTCGTCCAGCGCCCGAAGCGTCTCTTCAAGCGGCGTGTGCGGGTCAAACGTATGGATCTGGTACAAATCCACGTAATCCGTTTGCAGCCGTTTCAGGCTGCCATCGAGCTCACGCATCAGGTGATACCGCGAGGAGCCCCGCTCGTTAGGACCTTCGCCGCGAACCAGGCCTGCTTTCGTCGCCAGCACCACTTCATGCCTTCTCCCCGCCAGAGCCTCCCCGATGATCCGTTCCGACTCCGTACCAGCGTAAATGTTGGCCGTATCGATAAAGTTGATGCCCCGATCGAGGGCATGATGGAGAATCCGGGTCGAAGTCTCCTGGTCCGCGCGTTTGCCGAACGCGTTGGTCCCGAGACCAAGCAAAGATACTTCGACCCCGCTGTTTCCAAGACGGCGAAATTTCATGAACATCCGCTCCTTTGCGCAACTTTTTGGTAACGTTTGGGCTAAATCCCGACGCATAAAATAACTAACACGATTGTTCCGCCGAACCGATCCTGCCCGAAAAGACGATAAAACGTCAAAACATATGCCGTTTCAAATCCCGCCGGCGGGGTAGCGGCACCTTCTTCACCAAGCATACCTCAATCGGCATCAGAGCTCCAAGCGTAAACCGGTAACCCGCGGACAGAACCGGCGGAAACACCCCGTTCGAAAATAACGCGCCTTTAAGCAACCCTTTTGTTGTTAGGAAACAATACGTTCTCCGCCCGGATTTGTCAATGATGCTCTTCAACAGGCAAAAGGAGACCCGGCTGCCTTGAGTTCGGGCCGCGCCGGGTCTTATCCTATCACTCTTCGTTTATGCCGACTGATGGGCAGACAGGTTCCGATCCGATGTTTTACGGCTCCGTGAAGCCTTGTTCGCCACCAGCGTAACCGCAAACGCGAGCAGCAGCGCAGCCGCCATGGAGATCGTAAACCCAACCGCGTTATTGGACAAGAGCGGCCCCATGAACGACGGGACGTAGGCCGTGCCGCGGACCTGAAACACGCCGACCAAACCGCCGCCGACCCCGGCCGCCGCTATCGCTCCCCCGAAGACCCACTTATTCGAAAACATGAACGGATAGGCTGCCTCCACAAAGGTGCCGAAGCCCATGTTAATCAGGAAACCCGGGGCAGCCACCGCCGCTTCGCCTTTGTCTCTCGGCGCCACCAGATTGGCCAATGTAATGCCTGCCGATACCATGACCAGCCCGACCATATCGATGGCCCCGAGGAAGCTGTTGCCCGTCTTCTCCATTTCAAGGAGTACGATCGGCAAAATCGCGGCGTGGTACACTCCGCCGAGAATCGCCGGCCAGATCAGCAGGCCGCCGATCACGCCCGCCACGATCGGGTTGAAGGAAATCGCCAGATTGATCAGGTACTTGATGAATTCTCCGGCCTGCAGCGCAAACGGAGCCACCAAATAATACATGATGAGCCCGGAAACCAGACCGGCGAACCCTCCGGCCACGATATTGACCGTGGTCATCGGAAAACGCCACTGCACGCATTTGACGAACAGGAACTGCACCAGCAGTCCCGCCCCGATTCCGCCGAGAATCCCCCCGATAATCCCGCCGTTCATGGACAGCGTTCCGGCGATGACGCCGGCTACGATGGACACTTCGTCCATATCGGATATTTGCTTCGCCGCGATTACCGCCAGCACGACCGGCAAAGCCTTCAGCATAATGTCAAACACGGCGCTTAAACCTTGAAGGGCCGGAATTTGGCTGAGCGCCAACACGATCGCCATGGCGATAAAACCGGGAAGGGATGACTGCATGATCCCTTTCAGATTGATCCTCCGCCAGGAATTGCCCTCAGGCTGCTTGTAGCCGTCGGGGCTTCCAAGCACAGGGACGTATTTCATCCCCCAATGCTTGCATAACGACGTTATAAACGACACCGCTCGCGTGCGGTTGGTCGTGCCCGTCGTACCCGAAGCGGCGATGACCTTCGCGCCTTTCGAGCCGATCAGCGCCATGGAGGTCCCGCCCGTGCCGACGACGGGGATGGACTTCTCCGCCGCTGCCCGGATCGCCTGGCCGTTGGCGCCTTCGGGATCGGCGCTCATGACGATCAAGCCGTCGATTTGTCCGGACCCGATCAGCGCAGCCATATCGGCGTCCAACTCAAAGGCGGCCTCGTTGACTTCCTTTAACGTGCCTTCCATGCGTTTTGCCAATCGGCATTCTTCCGTATTCCAACCATATAAAACGGCCGCCGTCGTTTCTTTGGCCGTATCCATCGATTCCGAGGCAGCGATAAATTGCACTGCTCCCAATTCCATGCCGGCGCTGCTGCATTGGGCCGCAATTTCCCCGACCAGCTTGTCCGGGTTTTTGCCCCCTAAATTATATAAATTGCCGCCGCTGCTGCCGATGACCGCTATTCGTTTCATGATGTGCTCCTCTATTCGCCATTTATTCGCTTTATTATGGTACCGTATTACCATATTATAAGAGTAAAATGTAATAGCGACAACCTTTATTCCGATAAAATGTCCGGTCAACCGGGAAGCGGCAGAACACCTATCATTGTTAACATTTTTGATGAACAAAAAAAGAGAGGGGCGCATCCCCCTCCACGATAATTTACCACCAGAACCGGTTCGGCTCCATCCGCCACGGGTGCGGCATCTCCGGGCCTGAAGGCCGCTGCTCCTGCCCATAACCCGGCTGCAGTCCCGGATAGGAGCGCGCATCATCCCCCTCATAAAACGAACCCTGCGAAACGCCGGGAACGTTCTCCCGATTCCGGGATTCGACGGGCGGGCCCAGGACGACGGATTGCCGGATCGGCGCCACCGCCTGCGCGAACTCCTCCGGATTGACGCCGTAAGCCAGTCCCATGATCTCTTTGGGCGTAAACCGGAGAAAATCCGCCGCGTATACGATATCCGAATTCGGACGGTCAAAGATCGCCATGATAAAGGTATCGTCCGTCAACGAAACGATCCAGTGGAACCATCCCTTCGGAAATTGGGCAACCTTTCCCGGCCCGAGCCGGTATGTCATTAACCGCTGCGTATTGGGGTTAAAGACCGAAGTCGTCACTTCGCCGGCAATTACCACGACCATTTCGCTCGAGTTCGTATGCCAGTGCGGCGTAATCATCACGCCCCGGCTCATGCGGATATTAAAAAACCCGATCTCGGCCGCAGGCAGCTGCGGGGAAAAAAGCTGGGTAATGTAATTCCGCGAATCCCGGCGATAAGTCACCACCTCGTTCGAATCCGCGCTTAAGTTCAAGGATGGGGATGTTAAGTCAACCGCCACTTCCGAAGCCTCCCTCCACAGGATCATGTCATCAATCCTTGGGTCAATGTCTACCCTAATGTATGCGCCGGTTCCTCCTCATGCTCCTAACGCTTTGCTAGGCATAGTCTAAAAAAATCGCTTCTTGTCGGCCGCCGGAATCCGCTATAATAAAACTCATAGCATGGAATGGATATCTTTAACAATGGTGGAGGGTTCTATGAAGCAGCAAAACGCAGCATCGTTATCGGACATCATCACGGAAGGAATCGACAAGACGCTCGCCAAGGAAATGCCAAACGCCGGCCCGAACGAGCTGGAACAACGGCGGCAGCAAATGAGCAAAGCAGAACTTATGGACGCATATCTTCTATCGTTCGATCAGGACTTGACGGGGCAGGTCATTCATAAGGTCGTGCTGCGGGTTTTTGGTTTGGATCTGGATCATGCCTTGGTGCTCCCGGAAGCCGAACGCAGGCTAGGGGGAATGCAAGCTGGCAGCAGCCCGATCCCTCCCCGCGACGTCATCGATTTGCAGCTGGCCGAATGCGGCAGGCGGCTGGCAGGCCCTGAAGTTCGCCGCCTGCTGAACCAGCTGTTCGGCGTGAATCTTGACGCCATATCGGCTTTGGACAAAGCAAGAATATCGCTGTTCTCCAAAGGCCAATGGATCGTGCGGCAAGATCGGGATTTGTTCGTCGTGTATACGGGCGAAGGGGACATCGATGTCAGCGTGTATCCCACGGCATATTTCCGGGAGCAGACAGGACAGGACGAACTGCCGGAGGACCTGGGACAGGCTTTGGCCGATCTGGGTTACAGCCCTGTTGCGGAGGGGCAGAGATATTATTATGTCAATCCGGACGGACAAGCCGTGCCGGATGCCTTTAAAGGCCAAACGATGGGTGCGATTATGGCCTCCATCCGGAATGCATACAGCCATCTATAACTTGCGCTTTCCTCATCGGCGTTCACTCAGCCGCCTCCCCGGCTGCGTTCCACGCTTTTGCCGCGCCAAAAAAAGGGCCCTGATCGAAGATCAGAGCCCTTTTTATCATACCGGTTATTATTTACCGAAAGAGGACAAAAACTTCACGCGGTCGCCCATCGGAGGGGTGTTGTTGTCCACCAATGCGATTTCGAGAAGCGCAGGTCCGCCGGCATTCAGCAGTCCGCTGAGCGCTTCCTTGTTCAGGTCACCCATTTCCTGGACGCGGTAGCTTGGAATGCCCATGGCTTCCGCCATTGCCGCAATGCTGATTTCCTTCTGGGCAAAGGTCGCGTGCGACCGCTTGTACTGCAGCTCATGCCCGTGATATACCATGCCCAACCGCGCATTGTTCATGATGACGAACAGGATCGGCAAATTGTATTCCTTGGCCGTCAGAATCTCCATGCCGTGCATGAAGAAGCAGCCGTCTCCCGTGATGCATACCACCGGACGGTCCGGATCGGCGAATTTCGATCCGATGGCGGAGCCGATGCCGCTGCCCATCGCCCCGAAATGGACGTTAATGTCGAACGTGTTGTAATCCAGAACGTTCATGTAATGGATCACGTAGGACATGAACTCCCCGATATCGACGGTGTAGCGCGTATCCGCCGGGAGATGCTTCTGCAGGTTTTTCAGCACGTTTTGCGTGTTGTATTCCTCTGTCGCGACGTAACTTTGCGGTTTTTCCAACGCTTTTGCGCCTTCTTTAGGCAGTCCGAGCGCTTTCAGCTCCTCGAGCAGGAACATCAGGCTCAGGTTGATGTCGCCCAGGACTGGGATGTCGATTTCGTATTTGCGGCCGAATACGGTCTTGTCAAAATCCATCTGCACGCAGAACCGATTTTTGGTCAGATTCATATTCCAGTTGTTTGTTGCAGTTTCGCCCAAGCTGGAGCCGAGAATCAGCAGGGCTTGTCCATCGCCATCATTGATGAGCACCGAAGTCCCTTCATGGCCCGCGAAACCGAATACCCCGGACAGAAGCGGATGCTCTTCGGGAATGAATCCCTTCGCCTGCGGCGTGGTCACGATCGGCCAGTTGAGAAGCTCCGCAAGCTCAAGCACCTGATCCACCGAACTGCGTACGCCTTGCCCGATGAAAATATATCCGCTCTCGCGTTTCGCCAGCTCCTCCGCAACCTTCTTGATCGTATCCAGTTCCGGCACGATCGGCGTTCTTTTCGGCGGCTCGGGAATCGTAACCTGCACTTCGCCCTGCTGCACGTCGATCGGCATCGCTACATGGACCGGCCCGGGCACGCCGGATATCGCGATTTCAACCGCTTTTGCCACCTCGGCCAGCAGATCCTTGGATTCGCGCACCGTCACGCTGTATTTGGTGACCGACCGGTATACCGGCTCGGCGTCCAATTCCTGCGACGCGTTCAATCCCACCGTATTGACCGGAACCGCACCCGTCAAAAACAATACCGGCAGATGCTCGCGCATCGCGTTGGCCGCGCCAGTGACAAGATTGGTTCCCCCCGGCCCGCTGCAGCCGATGGCTACGCTAAGCTGGCCCGAATATTTGGCATAGGCCGCCGCCATATAGGACGCAGCCCCTTCATGTTTGGTAACGACCGGCGTAATTTCGGGCATCTCCACCAGCTGGTCGAACAGGACGTTGACGGAACCGGCGGGAATGCCGAAAATATGCCTTACGCCTAATCCTTTCAAATACTCCAATACTGCGCGTGCTGCTTTCATAAAAAAACCTCCTAATAAATTTCTATTTATCTATGGTGTAAAGGAGTGACCGGGCCGAAAAGAAGGCTCAGTTCACTCCGCAGGATAGGTACAATTGAGCGATGTCCTCCGCCTTCATCGGACGGCTGAAATAATAGCCCTGCATCAGATAACAGCTGCGGGCAGCCAAAAACTCGGCCTGCTCCTTGGTCTCGACCCCTTCGGCAATGACGTTCAGGTTCAAATTCTGGGCCAGCGTAATAATCGTGTTCGTGATGGCCGCATTGTCGTCGTCCTTGATGATGTCCTGCACGAAGGATTTATCGATCTTCAGCGTGCTGATCGGAAAGTTTTTCAAATACCCCAGGGAGGAATAGCCCGTCCCGAAATCATCGATGGCAATATTAATGCCCAGGCCCTTAAGCTGCTCCATCGTTCTGAGCGTCACGTCGGTGTTTTTGATGATCTGGTTTTCGGTGACCTCCAGGTGCAGGAATTCCGGCGACAGGTCGGTTTTTTTCAAAATGTTTTTCACGACGGTGAACAGGTTGTTCTGCTCGAACTGCCTGACCGACAAATTGACGGATACGCTGATCGGCGGGAATCCTTTTTTATGCCACTTCTTGATCTGCATGCATGCGTTCCGCAGCACCCATTCTCCGATCGGGACAATGAGCCCCGTCTCTTCGGCGATCGGAATGAACTCGTCCGGCGGCACCATGCCCTCTTTCGGATGATTCCAGCGCAGAAGCGCCTCCACGCCGACGATCGTATTCGTTTTATAATTGATTTGGGGCTGGTAATAGAGAATGAGCTCGTCCTGATCAAGCGCTTTGTATAACGCATTTTCGAACTTGACGATTTCGAACGTTCTCGTGTCCATGCCCGTGCTGAAAAAATGATAGCTGTTCCCGGAGATCTCTTTCGATTTATACATCGCGGTGTCCGCATTTTTGATCAGCGTTTCGCTGGTGTCCCCATGGTCCGGAAAGAGGCTGATGCCGATGCTCGTTTTGATGTACACTTCATGGTCTTTGACGTAAAACGGTTCCTCGAACGAAGCGATGACCTGGTTAACGACCTTCAAAATCTCTTTTTTGCTTTTGATGTTCGGCAGGAAAATCGTAAACTCATCCCCGCCTTGGCGCGAAACGGTCGCGCTTTTCGGAATGGAGTCGACGAGCCGTTTGGCAACGTCCCGCAGCAGCAAATCGCCGTAGGTATGCCCCAGCGTGTCGTTAATGAATTTGAAACGGTCCAAATCCAGGTACAGAAGCGCTATTTTCCCTCCGTTCGCTTGGGCGTATTTAATGCCCTGATCGAGCCTGTCTTTGAGCAAAACCCGGTTAGGCAGGTCCGTCACGCTGTCAAAGTAGGCATGGTATCTGATTTCCTCCTCCATCTGCTTTCGTTCCGTAATGTCTTTGAAAGTCACGACGTCGCCGACGATATCGTCCCCTTCCTTGATGGATGAAATGACGTATTCGACCGGAAAGCTGGAGCCGTTCTTGCGGTAAAAGCAGTCGTCCGCATGGCATTTATCCCATTTGCGGTAATCCATGCCGTCCCCCCGCTCCCTATCTTCACCCTTGCCGTAAAAAATAACGTTGGCTGGCTGGCCGATCAGCTCCCTGGCTCCATAACCGAGCATCGCCTCGCCGGCGGGGTTGCAAAAGGTGATGTTGCCCTGAAGGTCAAGGCCGAAAATCCCTTCCCCGGCCGAGTTGAGGATAAGCTCCTTCTCCCGGCTCAGATGCTGAAGCTCGGCCACGACCCGCTCCAGTTCCCTGTTCTTGAACGTAATTTCCGAGGTCCTTTCCTCGATGATGACTTCCTGCTTCTCCATGTAAAGCAAATTCGACAACGTCGAAGCCGTGGCTTCCACAATGGATTGGCACAGCTGGATCGTAGCTTCCGAATACGTCATGATTTTTTCGCCGAGATTGACCACCGCGATGACGCCGAGCACTTCGCCCATCGAAACCAGCGGAAACATGTACATCCCTTTGATCCCGAAATCCCGGCAAGCCTCATGGTTAGGCCTGTCGTCCTTGGAAACGTCGGGAATGATGATCACTTTTTTCGTGCGCACGACCTCGTGGAAAACGCGATCATTTTCCGGGTCGATTTTCACCCTTTGATGCGTTCGCATCCAGTCTTCCTCGGACCAGTCGCTGTCCTTGCTCAGCTTGGCGGGCTTGATTCTTTTCCCGGCGAGCGGGTCCAGCAAATGGGCCCCGATGTTGTAGTTGTTCAGCACTTTGGCGATATAATAAAAGCTTGTGTCCAGCCCCTGCTGCATGGTCGAGCACATCGATAAGTTGCGTGTCACGTCAAGCAGAAGCTGCTTCTCGGCGATCAGATTTTCCTTATGCGTCAAATTGTTGGCGTTGCGGATGGCCACGGCCGCCATATTGACGTAGGCCTCGACCGTCTGAATCTCCGATTCCGTCAAATTCATCGGAATGCCGTAATCAAAAAGAAACACGAGCCCAAACAGCTCCTGCTCATACGAGATGGGAAGAACGAGCAGCGATTTGATCTCGAAGCCTTCGATCGCCCAGGAGTCGGGGCGCCGATCTTGTGATGTGTCCGGAATGTAGATCGTTTTTTGCGTTTCGATCACTTCTTTGGCGAGCTGATCGCGGTTGGTGTCGATGATATGCATGTCCAGCGTCATCCCGTTGATGATCTCGGGTTTGCCGACATACCCCCTAAAGGTCCCATCGCCTTGCGGCAGATAAATGCCAACCGAATCGCATTGGACGATCTCCTCCGAAATAGCTGTCGTTACATGCTGCAATACCTCTCGCAATTCCAATTTGGTGTTGATCAGTTTCGTAATATTCGCGAGCCGGGAATACCTCGTTTGCTCCTTAACCATCACACGCTCTCCCCTTGTCATCTTCGTTTGACATCGATGTATGGTCCTGCTAAATATGAACTATTTATGTTATATAGGCGTATGATCTCCCTATCCTAGACTTCCGTCATGCGTGATGAAAAAATATAAGGTCCTATTTTCCTTATTTTAACTCAGAACGGTATCTTTTTTATATATCGAATACTAAAAAAAATAGTAATTTTTAGTTATTTCCCCTACGATCAGCGAATTTGGGACGTTAAAGGGGGAAAATGCGTCGGAAAAGGCGGTTTTCGAGAAAGGAAAGTTTGCAAGTTTAAGGTGAATTCAAGCAATAATGTAATTAAAAGGAATCCTTTTTCCGGGAAGAGCCTTTTGCATTTCAGGTGCCTCGGACTGGATTTTTCCTGATCGGGGATGATTCAATGGGAATCGGATCCGTGTCCTCTTCCCGATAACGAAAAAAAGCCCCCTCGCTTTGAGACAAAAGGACTTTCTATCGGTTCGCGGTTTACCCCATCATTTTTTTGACGAGCTCCCGGTTTCTGTCTTTGAATGCTTCGTTATGCGAGGAAACCATGGCGACCGCGTCGGCGTCCGGCTGAAGGAACCGTTTCGCCTTGTTGACGGCGTTGGCCGCATCCTGGAAGGCTCCCGCAATGAGGTGCAGCTTGCCTTCATGTTTGAGGATATCCCCGGCGGCGTACAATCCTGGAACGGAGGACTCGCTGTTAGGCGTGCCCGCTATGAAATATTCGTCGGCGATGTCGATTTTGAGGTCGCTTTGCTGCAGCAAGGTCGTGTCGCGTTCATATCCGTGATTGATGATCACGTCATCCACGTACAGCTCCATCACATCACCCGTCTGCTGATGGGTCAGTTCGACCCGTTCGATCGCTTCATGGTCTGCGCGGGCATGCAGCTTGGTAATCGTCCGATGGAACAAACATTCCACCGAGCTGTTCAGCAGCTGCTCCACGGAAGCCTCGTGCCCGTTCAGCGCGTCCTTGCGGTAGGCGACGTAGACCTTTTTCGCGATGGGTTCCAGCTCGTTGGCCCAGTCGACCGCGGCATTGCCCCCGCCGGAAATGATCACCGTCTTATCCTTGAACCGCTTCAGCGATTTGACCGTATAATGCAGGTTGCTGATCTCGAAACGGCTTGCGCCTTCGATCTCCAGCTTTTGCGGGTTCAGAATGCCGCCGCCGACGGCGATGATGACCGTCTTGGAGAGATGGAGGCGCCCCGAACTGCCATGAAGCTCGAATATTCCGTCCCGGCGCCGCGTAATGGACTCGACCTTTTCGTTAAGCACGACCTCGGGGTTAAACGTCAGCCCCTGCTGCACCAGCTGCTCGATCAGTTTCGCGCCGGGAATCGGCGTCAAGCCGCCGACGTCCCAAATCATTTTCTCCGGGTACACATGTATTTTGCCGCCCAACTCGGGCTGGAACTCGATGATTTTGGTCTTCATTTCCCGCAGCCCGCTATAAAAAGCGGAATAAAGCCCGGCCGGCCCCCCGCCGACCACTGTCATATCGAAAATTTCTTCCTGACCCATACCCGCTCGCTCCTCGACATTTATTTATAATCATTCTTATTAATGATAACAATTCTCATTCTCAATAAAAATATACATGGATTTTCCTTGATTTTCAAGATTCTATTGACATCTGCGCAAAATCAACTTATTCTTTTAACGATATTGAGAATCATTATCAGTCATGTCCGAACATATTATGCTCCATTTAGGAGGGTTTATTTCGGCAATCATATCTTGTCTCTAAAAAATATTTTGCTATATGAGGGAGGGCCACTCATGGTTCGGCTGTACACTACGGAACTCAGCATCGGCTACGGCGAACGCTCTATCGTCAAAAATCTCAGCGTCAGCATTCCCGACAAAAAAATCACCGCCATCATCGGCTCCAACGGATGCGGCAAATCGACGCTGCTGAAAGCGATCACCCGCATCATTCCGCATCAGGGGGGCACGGTGATTCTCGACGGAGAGGACATCGCCAAGGAGAATACGAAGCTGCTGGCCAAAAAAATGGCCATTCTGCCGCAAACGCCCGAAAGCGCGGCGGGATTGACCGTCGGCGAGCTGGTGTCTTACGGTCGGTTTCCGTACCAAAAAGGCTTCGGGCGCCTGACGCCGCACGACGTCGAGGTGATCGACTGGGCGCTTGCGGAGACGGGCACGAAGGATTTCAAGTACCGCTCGGTCGATACGCTTTCCGGCGGACAACGCCAGCGGGTATGGATCGCGATGGCGCTCGCCCAGGAAACCGATATCATCTTCCTCGACGAGCCGACTACATACCTGGACATGGCGCATCAGCTGGAGGTGCTGGAACTGTTGCAGAAGCTCAACACAGAGCAGCAGCGCACCATCGTGATGGTGCTTCACGACATCAACCAGGCCGCCCGTTTCGCCGATTACCTCATCGCGCTGAAGGACGGGGAAATCGTCAAAACCGGCAGCGGCGAGGAAGTGATCCGCCCCGAAGTGCTGAAGCAGGTCTATTCCATCGATGCGGCCGTCGGCCGCGACCCGCGGACCGGTAAACCGATGTGCGTCACCTATGATTTGATCAAAACCTAGCGGAATCCAAAACATATATTTTGAGAAGGAGCGTCAATCCAATGAAAAAAGCATTTTTACCCCTTTTATTATGCCTTATCCTCGCTTTAAGCGCCTGCAGCAGCAAAAACGGAGCCGACGGTAAGGTGGAAGGAAACGCCGCCGCGGAACAAGCAAGCTCCGAAACGATCACCTACCAATCGGAAAACGGCCCCGTGAAGGTGCCGGCCCATCCGAAACGCGTCGTCGTTCTCTCCAGCTTCACCGGCAACGTATTGGCGCTTGGCGTCAACGTGGTCGGCGCCGACTCCTGGTCGAAAATGAACCCGAACTTCAAAGACAAGCTGAAAGATGCGGAAGAAGTTTCGGACGAAAACCTGGAAAAAATCATCGAACTGAACCCCGACCTCATCATCGGACTGTCCAACATCAAAAACGTCGACAAGCTGAAACAGATTGCGCCTACGGTCACATACACCTATGGAAAAGTCGATTATTTGACGCAGCAGCTGGAAATCGGCAAACTGCTGAACAAGGAAAAAGAGGCGCAGGCCTGGATAGAAGATTTCAAAAAACGCGCCGATGAGGCCGGCAAACAGATCAAAGCCAAAATCGGCGACAAGGCGACCGTGTCCGTCATGGAAGTTTTCAACAAGCAGCTGTACGTCTACGGCGACAACTGGGGCCGCGGCACCGAAATTCTGTATCAGCAGATGAAGCTGAACATGCCCGAGAAGGTCAAGGAAACCGCTCTGAAGGAAGGGTATTACGCGCTTTCTCCCGAAGTGCTGCCCGAATTTGCCGGCGATTACGTCATTTTCAGCAAGGACCAGGATTCCGGCAATTCCCTGGAGGAGACGGAGACGTACAAAAACATGCCTGCCGTTAAAAACGGCCGTGTTTTCGTCGCGGATGCCAAAGCGTTTTATTTCAACGATCCGATCACGCTGGACTACCAGCTCGATTTCTTTATCAAACATTTCCTCGGGAAGTAGTGCGCGATGGACAAGAAAACTGGACGAATCCCATTTACGTATAAAATGCTTGCGGCGCTGCTGCTGCTGATTGCCGTCTTCGTGCTGGCGATGCTGGTCGGAGCCGCCGACGTTTCGGCCAAGGACGTATGGATGGCCTTGACCAGCAAAAGCGCCGGGGAAAAGCTGTCGATGATCCGGGAAATCCGCCTGCCGCGGGAGGTCGCCGCGATCTTCGTCGGGGCGGCGCTGGCCGTCGCCGGGGCGATCATGCAGGGCATGACCCGCAACCCGCTGGCCGACCCGGGGCTCCTCGGCTTGACGGCGGGCGCCAATGCCGCGCTGGCTGTCACGCTGGCGTTCCTGTCCTCCGTCAATTATTTCGGCCTGATGATCGCCTGCTTTATCGGCGCGGCCGCAGGCGCGGCGCTCGTCTTCGGGATCAGCGCCGTCAAACGGGGCGGCTTCTCCCCGCTGCGGATCGTGCTGGCGGGCGCCGCCATCTCCGCCTTTTTGAACGCCGTTGCGGACGGGGTAGGAATTACCTTCAAAATTTCCAAAAGCGTCTCCATGTGGACCTCCGGCGGCCTGATCGGGGCGAACTGGAGCCAGCTTCAGGTGATCGTGCCCTTTATCGTCGCCGGCATCATCGTTGCGATGCTGCTGTCCAAGCAGCTGACGATCCTCAGCCTGAGCGAGGAAGTGGCCGTCGGCCTCGGCCAGAAAACCGCGCGGATCAAAGCGATCCTGTTCGTGGTGACGGTCCTGCTTGCGGGCGCTTCGGTCGCGCTCGTCGGCAGCCTCACCTTCCTCGGGCTGATGATTCCGCATATCGTGCGCGCCATCGTCGGCACCGATTATCGGTTTGCGATCCCGATGGCGGCCGTCATGGGAGGAGCTTTCATGATGATCGCCGATACGCTGGCGCGCACGATCACTGCCCCGTACGAGGCGCCCGTCGCAGCCATTGTGGCGGTGCTGGGTCTTCCGTTCTTCCTCGTCATTGCACGGAAAGGAGGGCGGGCAAGCTCATGATCCATCCGTCACTAATCCGTAAGCAGCGTCTTATTATGCTGGCCCTGCTTATATTGATTGTACTGACCGTCGTCGTCGGCATGGGGCTCGGTTACGCTTCCCTATCCTTCGACCGGCTGATTCCGACGCTCCTTGGCCAAGGCACGTTCAAGGAAAATTTCGTATTGTTCTCCGTACGGCTGCCGCGAATCGTCATTACGCTGCTGGCCGGGATGGCGCTGGCCCTTTCCGGTTCGATTTTGCAGGGAATTACGCGCAACGACCTGGCCGACCCCGGCATCGTCGGCATCAATTCCGGCGCAGGCGTCGCCGTATCGATCTTCTTTCTCTTTGCTCCGATCGAGGCCGGCTCGTTCATCTATCTGCTGCCGCTGATGGCTTTCGTGGGAGCGATGGTAACCGCCCTCCTGATCTATGTCAGTTCGTACAGCCGCAAATCCGGCCTGCAGCCGGTGCGGATGGTGCTGATGGGCGTCGGCTTCTCCATGGCGCTTTCCGGCATCATGGTCGTGCTGATTTCGTCCGCCAACCGGGAGAAGGTCGATTTCATTTCCAAGTGGATCGCGGGCAGCATCTGGGGGACCGACTGGCCGTTTATCTGGGCGCTTCTCCCTTGGCTCGTCGTGCTGATTCCTTTTACGATGTACAAGGCCAACAAGCTGAACATGCTGTCGCTGAGCGAACCCGTTGCCATCGGCGCCGGCGTATCGCTGAACAAAGAGCGCGTTGTGCTGCTGCTGACGGCCGTTGCCCTGGCGGCTTCCGCCGTGTCGGTAACGGGCGGCATTGCCTTTATCGGCCTGATGGCGCCGCATATCGCCAAAGCGCTGGTCGGCCCGCGGAACCAGTTGTTTATTCCGGTGGCGATCCTGACCGGGGGCTGGCTGCTCGTGCTGGCCGATACGATCGGCCGCCAGGTCGCGAGTCCGGACGGATTGGCGGCGGGCATCGTGGTCGCGCTCATCGGCGCGCCGTATTTCATCTATTTGCTGCTGAAAAAGTAGCAGGTTTTCTTATAGAAAAAGCTCAAGCAAAGACGCGAATTCACCTCGCATCGCTTGAGCTTTTTTACACATATATTCATGTTATAATTCTCGGAACAACAGATAGCTTATGGGCGGTCGGCCTTTGTTTATTTATACGCGTCTTTACAATGTAGCATACCCTCACGGCATCGAACAGACAATTCATTTGCCGTATTTGCGTCCTTATCCTCTTTGCAGCGGCTCGATTCGGTACACGCCAGGCTTGCCGGCTTCCTCGCGAATGACCCAGCCGAACGACATGACGGACGCAAGGCGTTCCTTCTGTTCGGGAGTCAGCTCGGCGATCACCGCTTCTTGCCCCGGCTCGCGAATGACCTCCGGCTCGAAGCCGCAGGCAACCAAAATCCAGGAGCGGAGGCCGCCAAGCGTGTTGTACTTGATGGAATAACCTTTCGTTACCGCAGACTCGAACAACTCAGGTTCGGCCGCCGCCAATTCGGCCAATGCCTGATAATCGAACTCAAACATGCTCGTATCCTTCGGCAAATCGCGCTCGCGGACTCTGCGCAGCAGCTCTTCGTTGGACCAGCCGTATGCGCGGAGGCCTTCCAGCATTAATGCATCCCATTGGGACAGTTTGACGCGCTCATTTTTCTCCATGCTTCAATCAGCACCTCTAATCTTTTAATGGTCTGCCACGAAATGGCCCGGGCTCACTTCACGCAGCTCGGGCACCACGCCGTCATCGGCCGTGGGCACCTCGTATTTCACCGCCATTGTTTCGTTTGCCGTGCGCGGATCGGGAATCGGAATGGACGACAGCAGCGCCTTCGTATACGGATGCAGCGGGTTGTCGTACAGCTCGTCGCTTTCCGCCACTTCGACCAGGCGGCCTCTGTACATAACGCCGATCCGGTCGGAAATGTGGCGCACCATGGACAAATCATGCGCGATAAACAGGTACGTCAGACCGAATTCGGCCTGCAAGTCCTCCAGCATGTTGACCACCTGCGCCTGCACGGACACGTCCAGCGCGGAGATCGGCTCGTCGCATACGACGAAGTCCGGACGGACGGAAAGCGCCCGCGCGATCGAAATCCGCTGCCGCTGCCCGCCGCTGAATTCATGCGGGTAACGGTACAGATGCTCCCGTTTGAGCCCGACCTTTTCCAAGAGCCCCGCCACGAACTCCTTGCGCTCATCCGCCTTTTTATATATGCCGTGGATATCCATCGGTTCCCCGATCAAATCCAGCACGCTCATGCTCGGGTTCAACGAGGAGTACGGGTCCTGAAAAATCGTCTGAATCCGCCGGCGGAACGGCTTGAGCTGCTTGTCCCGCAGCTTGGACAGGTTTTGCCCGTCAAAAAACACTTCCCCTTCCGTATAATCGTACAGCCGGATCAGGCAGCGTCCGACCGTCGATTTGCCGCTCCCGGATTCGCCGACGAGGCCGAACGTCTCGCCCTTGCGGATTTGGAAGCTGACGCCGTCGACGGCTTTCAGCACTTCGCCGCCTTTCGTGAAATGTTTCTTCAGGTTGCGCACATCAACCATGATATTTTCGTTCATTGGCCGGTTTCCTCCTCCCCGAGCGCTTCTTTCAGCGTGCTTTTGTCCTGCACGAGCCAGCACAAGGAGCGGTGGCCTTCGCCAAGGTCCGCCATCGGCGGAAGCTCCGAGCATTTGCCGAACGCGTACGGACAGCGGTCCCGGAACGGACATCCCGCAGGCGGGTCGATCAGGTCGGGAGGCGATCCTTCGATCGGCACGAGCCGCTCGCGGTTTGCGCCTACGCGTTTCGGAACCGAACGCAGCAGCCCTTGCGTGTACGGGTGACCGGTCCGGTAGAAAATATCTTCGACCGTCCCCTCTTCCATGACCATGCCGCCGTACATGACGACGACGCGGGAGCAGACCTGGGCAACGACGCCGAGATCATGCGTGATGAGCAGCACGGCGGTATCCGACTCCGTCTTGAGCTGCTTTAGCAAATCGAGAATTTGCGCCTGAATCGTCACGTCCAGCGCCGTCGTCGGCTCGTCGGCAATCAGCAGCTCCGGACTGCAGGACAACGCCATCGCGATCATGACCCGCTGGCGCATCCCGCCGCTGAATTCATGCGGATATTGCTTGACGCGGCGCTCCGGCTCGGTGATGCCGACCTTGCGCAGCATTTCCACCGCTTCCGAAATCGCCTCTTTTTTTCCGAGCCCGCGGTGGCGCCGGATGACTTCCGCCATCTGGAAGCCGATCGTCTTGACCGGGTTCAGCGACGTCATCGGGTCCTGGAACACCATCGCAATCCGGTTGCCCCGGAGCTTGCGCCACTCTTTTTCGGTAAGGCCGCTCAAATCCTCCCCTTGGAACAAAACCTTGCCTTCCGTGATTTTCCCCGGAGGAGCAATCAGTCCCATAATCGCCTTGGCGGTCACGCTTTTCCCGCTTCCCGATTCGCCGACGATGCCGACCGTTTCGCCGGCACCCACATGAAAGCTGACGCCGCGGACCGCTTGGTTTTGCCCGTCCCTGGTCTGGAATGAGACCTTGAGCCCATCGACGGTTAGCAGTTGTTTTGTCATCTTGGTTTCTCACTCCTTCATCGCCTTACGCCGGCGGTTTATCTTTTGCCAAGCTTCGGTTCGAGACCGATGCGCAGTATATCGCCAAGTATGTTGAAGCAAAGCACGGTCACGAAAATGAGCAAGCCCGGGAACACCGCCATATACGGCGCATTGACCACGTACCCCTGCGCGCCGTTGAGCATGCTGCCCCAGGTCGCGTTTGGCGCCTGCACGCCGAAGCCCAGAAAGCTGAGGGACGACTCCATCATGATCGCCGAAGCGATGTTGTTGGTGGCACTCACGATGATGACCGACAACAGTCCCGGCAGAATATGCTTCCGTATGATTCCGAATGCGCTTTGACCGGAAGCCTTGGCGTACAGGACGTATTCCCTCTCCTTCAGCGCCATCGTCTCCGCCCGGACGACCCGGGCGATGCTCATCCACATCAGCAGCGAAATAATGACGATGATGTTGCCCACGCTCGGTTTCAAGTACACGCTGAGCAGGAGCAGAATGAGGAAGGACGGGATCGACATGATGATATCCAGCAGGCGCATCAACAGGCTGTCGAGCCACCCGCCGAAATAACCGCTGATGATGCCGACCGTCACGCCGATCGCCGTCGCAAAAATCATGGACAGAAAACCGACCGCCAGCGAGACGCGGCCGCCGTAAAGCGCCCTTGTGAACGTATCCCGCCCGTAATCGTCGGTGCCGAACCAATGCGCCTTGCTCGGCGGCTTCAGCCGGTCGAGCGCATTGATCTGGTTCGGATCCTTGGAGGACAGGAAAGCAAAGATCGCAGCCAAAGCGATGATCAGCAACACGATAACGGCGGCGATCCCCAGCTTGTTTCCTTTAAGCTCACGGGCAACATTAATCCATTTACTCCGTTTCATGAGATCACCTCGTTGTTTTAATTCTCGGATCGACGATGCCGTATAAAATGTCCGCGAGCAGGTTCCCCAGAATCAACAGAACGGACGAGAACAATGTGATGCCCATAATGACCGGATAATCCATGCCCCGCACGGCCGTCATGCCAAGCGATCCGATGCCCGGCCACGAAAATACCGTTTCGGTTACGATCGCTCCGGCAACCAAATCGCCCATGGACATGCCGACCAGCGTAATGACCGGCAGCACCACGTGCTTCAGCACGTGCCGGAACAAGATGATCCGTTTCGCCGAACCGAATGCGTACTGGATTTGCACATAGTCCTCTTTCAGCTGGCTGATGGTGCTCGAACGGATATACCGCACGTAGACCGTCAAAAAGCCGATCGCCAGCACCACGCAAGGCAAAATGCCGTGCCTGATGACGTCCAGCGCCGAATTGACGCCAATCGTGCGCATGCCCATGCTCGGCAGCCAGTGCATCTTAATGGAGAAAAAGTACATCAGCAATATCGCCAGCCAAAAAAGCGGAAGCGAAATGCCGATGTACGCGATCATGTTGACCAGTTTGTCGACCCAGCGGTTGCGGTTCGCGCCCGCGGCCAAACCGAGCGGAATCGCCAAAATGACGGCCAGCGCGATCGCCGACCCCATCAGTCCGGCCGTTGCGGGCAGCCGCTCCAAAATCTGTCCCATGACCGGTTTGTGGTTCACGAGCGAATAACCGAAATTGCCCGTCAAACCATTTTTGAGCCATATGAAATATTGAATGTACGCAGGCTTGTCCAAGCCGAGATTATGCCTGACGCGTTCAATGTCCTCCGCATGCATGTTCGGTGTAATAAAAGAACGCACGGGATCCCCGGGCGCCGCTTTCACCAAAATGAAGCAGACGATCGACACAAAAAACAGCATCGGCACGGTTTGCAACAATCTTCTGACGATCAGTCTTTTCATGCTCTTAGTCCCCCAGCTTAACATCCTGGATTTTGAATATGCCTATCTATCGTTTACCCACCTGAAAAAAATAAAGCTGGTTCCAGCACCGGAGGAGGGATAACCCCTGCTTCCAATGCTGGATGACCGGCTTGATTGTCGTTGATCTTCCCGGCTTTCGCGTCCGGTTTTATCGAAACCCTTATTTCTGGTACAGCTTGGACGGATCTTCAAAAATCACGACCGGCTTCAGCACGGCTTCGTCCAGGCCGCCGAATTTTTTATCCACGGCAACGATTGTTTTCGTATAGGCGATCGGGTAAATGACCGCATCGGCGGCAATCGTTTCCTGAAGTTTTTTGTAGATCTCTCCGCGTTTGGCCGTGTCGGCTTCGCCGGCGCCTTCCTGGAAGAGCTTGTCGACTTCCGGATTCGAGTAATGCGCGTAGTTGGAGTCGCTTCCCGTCGTGTACAAAATGCTGTATGCGTCAGGATCGAAGCCCATGATGTAACCCCCGACGGTCAGTTCGTAATCGCTGGTTTCCGGATTCGTGAACTTGTCGCTGAACGCGGATGCATCCATCGACTGGATTTCCACGTTGACACCGACATCCTTCAGCTTCTGTTGCACATAGAGCGCAATCGCCTCTTGGGCCTTGTTGCCGCTCGTTACGATAAAGCGCAGCGTTTTGCCGACGACGCCGTTTTTCTGCAGCAGTTCCTTCGCTTTTTCTACGTCGTTGTCGTACGTCGTGACGTTGTTGTCATGATACAGCCCGTCCGGCGTGACGAAGGATTTGGCCGGATCGGCATAATCAGGCGACGTGTAAGCCACTTGAATCAGCTCTTCGCGGTTCAGGGCGTAGGACAGCCCTTGTCTTACTTCCTTGTTTTTCATCAGGCCCGTGTCGCTGTTTTCGTTGAACAGCATGTAAGCCAGGCGGCCTTCGCTGTAGTTCTTCATTTCGAAATTGCCCGTCGCTTCGATCGTCGCCGCATCCTGCGGATCGACGTATTTGATGTTGATTTCGCCGTTTTGCAGGGCGAGGTTCGAGGCGTTCGCATCCTTGGAAATACGGTACGTGATCGTGTCCAGATGCGGCTTGCCGCCGAAGTAGTTGTCGAAGCGCTCCAGCGTCACGTATTCGCCCGTTTTGTATTCCTTGAACTTGAACGGACCGGAACCGACCGGCGTATTGTTTTTAGGACTCTTTTCGATGTCCGCTTCATGTTCGAAAATATGCTTCGGAATCGGCGTGACCTGAACGAGCGTCGCTTCGAATGCCGGGCTCACCTGCGGCAGCTTGAATTCCACCGTCGTGTCGTCGACTTTTACCGCTTTGATCGGTTTGCCGTGAATGATGAAGTTGCCTCTCAGCATGCTGTTTTGTTTCTCGTCCAAAATCTTGTCGATGGTGAACACCACGTCATCCGCCGTCAGCTTCTCTCCATCGTGCCAAGTCAGGCCGCTTTTCAGCTTCAATGTATACGTCAAGTTATCCGCGGACGGCTCCAGGCTGTCGGCGAGATAAAAGGTTTTCTTGCCATTATTCACTTGGAAAAGAGGCGCATAAAGGGCTTGGTCAATCGTCAAGCTGACGCGGTCCCCTGCATAGTTCGGGTTCAAAATGACCGGATCGGCCTGTACCCCGATGATCAGATTGCCTCCGTCTTTAGGCTGGTCGCCGGTTGTTTGCGAAGACCCGGAAGACGAAGCGTCCGAAGGTGCTGCCGAATTGCCGGCATCCCCGGAGCAAGCCGTGACCAGCATGGTCAGCAGCGTCAAAATAACGACCCCTGAAAAATATTTACGCATGATGTCTTATCCCCCACTCTCTATTGACTGTTTTCCATTGTATATCGGATTACTAGGAATTACAATCCTTATCCGATGCTTGCGATTTTTTCCCATTTTAGCCTTTTAACCGACTAAAACATCTACTAACTTTATTTTAGTGCCAAACTGTAAAAAATGCTATAACTATTTTCGAATTTTGTCGAAGTTTCGTGTCGAAATAAGGTGGTTTTAAGAAAAAAAGCCCTGCCGGCTTCCATCGGTAATACCGACATAACCGGGCGGGCTTAATCAGGTGTTTCATGCAGTATTTGGATCGCTTGCAAGCCGCCTGAATCATAGCTGCCTGGAGACGACGTCAAGCAATTCCCGCACGCGGTTCAGCAAATGATGCACATAACCGGCATGCGGCGAACGCCGGGCCACGATCCCTAACCTCCTCACGCCGATCCAGACGGCCCAAAGATCGATCTCCAGCTGATCCCATGCCGTCAGGGGAACGACGCTTCGGTATCCTTCGCTTAACGCCGGAAAACCTTTATACCGCTGTCCATCGTGAAGTTTGAAATGCCCCAGATCGTATAAAGGGCTGCTTCCCTGAATCTCGCCGAAATCAATGATCCCCGTGTAGGTCCCGTTGTCCTGGAAAATATGCGAATCGTCGAAATCCCCGTGAACAAGCCGCGGCTCATGCCGGCCCATCAGCGGGAGCCCACGTTCCATGACCCTGCGAATAATAGAGCCCTCCGCTTTGCTGAACAGCTTTTCCGATAAAAATTGCACGTCGTCCTCCAAAAATTCCAGAAGGTGTTCATCCGCCGAACGGTTCTCCCCCCGCAATACCGCGCCGTCTTCGTTCCGCCCTCTCCTGATCCAGCCAAAACCGTCTACCGGTATCCCGTGCACCAAGGCAAGCTGGCTGCCGGCATTCTCCATGACCCGTTCGTATGACGCTTGAGACGTTACCTGCCCGGCATGAACCCCAGGGATCTCCCGCACCAGCATCACGGACAAGCCAAGCTCCTCCTGAACAGGCTCAAAATGAAGCACTTCCGGCACCTGCACGCCTTTTTGCAGGAGCAGCCGATGAACAAGTACCTCGGGGGCAAAGCTCATATTCTGCTCCGGCAGAACCCGCAAATAAAAAATCCCGCCGTTCGCGGCAATGCGATATACATAAGTGGATACGCCCGACGGCTCCCTTTCGATTTGAAATGCGGTTGAACGAAAATATCGGCGGGCCAGGGCCGAAACTTGTTCCAGCTCCGGTTCTTGGTTTTTGTTCATAGGGACTCCTCCTCCGTTTTTCCTAGCTGGATTGTATACGACGGCGGTGCATTTCTCCCGGGAAAAAACGTTTATAGGGAAAAATTACGGAGTGTTCGGAAGGCCCGCTGCCTGGGCGAACCCGTGACGAAAAAAAAGAGGAGCTCATGGGCGGACCATGGACTCCTCTTCGGGGTCAAAACCTTATTCTTTCGTAAATTCAATCGTGCTGCGCACGGTGTCGATCGGACGGACCAGCTTCTCGATTTGTGCGCGTTTGGGCTCGAGGAACGGAGGCAGCGACAGCTTTTCGCCAAGCGTTTCATACGGCTCGTCGCCCATGAAGCCCGGACCGTCGGTCGCGAACTCGAACAAAATTTGCGGCGCCACCCGCGCGTACAGCGATTCGAAGAAATGGCGGTCGACATAACCGGAAGTCGAAAATCCGAACTGGCCCATCCGCTTGATCCAATGCTCCAGCGCGCTTCGGTCTTCGACGCGGAACGCCGCATGGTGAACGGTGCCGAAGCCTTGCCGGGACGGAGGCAGCACGGCGTTGTATTCCACGACGACCTGCGCCCCGTTGCCGCCTTCGCCGACCTCAAACAGATGGAAGGAGCCTTCTTTTGCAATCTCCTTGAATTCCATCGCTTTTTCCAGCACTTCCTTGAAGTAATCGAAGTTTGCGATCCGCACGAAAATCGGGCCAAGGCCGGTAATCGCGTATTCCAGCGGAATCGGTCCCTTTTGCCATGGCGTGCCGGACGGTACGCCCTCGTTGTTTTCGTCGGAAATCAGCTGGTACTGCTGATCGTCGAAGTCCACGAAGGACAGCGTCTTTTTCCCGAACATCTCTTTGATGCCGAAATGCTTGACGTTCATCCGGTCGAACCGTTTTACCCAATAGTCGAGCGCCGCGTCGCTGGGTACGCGGAACGAGGTTTTGGAGATTTCGTTCGTGCCGTGCACCCCTTTCGGAATGCCGGGGAAATCGAAAAACGTCATATCCGTGCCCGCGCTTCCTTTATCGTCGGCAAAAAACAGATGGTACGTTTGAATGTCGTCCTGATTGACGGTTTTTTTCACCAGGCGCATGCCCAGCACGAAGGTAAAAAATTGGTAGTTTTTCTCGGCGCTGCTCGTGATCGCCGTAACGTGGTGGATTCCTTTTAATCCATTCATGGCAGATTCCTCCTTGGGATTAACGTTCCCATTCGTTGTATTTAAAATCAATAAACTGAAGCTTACATAATTTATATTAAAGAATCTTTAATTCGAGATAAATATAACACTGAAGATCTTTCTTGTCAACAAATTTGCGAATGGATATAAACACCCCAAAAAACTGCCGCAAGCTTTGGGCTGGCATGGAGCATGACCTCGCCGCGGGGCATCCGGACCAGAGTGGACCGAAGTTTCCCGGGCCGGCACAAAAATAAGGCCACCCCTGACCGGGATGGCCTCTTTGCCGAAGGAACCGGGTATTTCCGTCAAGCGGTTTTCGATGCCGCTCCTTTTTCGGCGCGCCGGGCGAACCAGGTGGCCAGCAGCGAGCCGGAGATGTTGTGCCAGACGCTGAAAATCGCGCTCGGAACGGCCGCAACCGGATTAAAATGCGCCGATGCCAGCGTGGCCCCGAGACCGGAGTTCTGCATGCCGGTTTCGAACAATATCGCTTTGCGTTTGCTCAAGTTCATGCGGAAAAGTTTTGCGAACAAATAGCCCAGCGCATACCCGAGCAAGTTGTGCAGGATGACGACCGCGAAGATCAGCAGCCCGCTTTCGATGATTTTCGTTCTGCTGCCGCCGACGACGATCGCCACGATCAGCACGATCGCCAGCGTGGACACGAGCGGAAGGGCCTGGGCGCTCGCTTCGGCCTGCTTTTTGAACAGGGTCTTGACGATGACGCCGAGAACGATCGGCAAAATGACGACCATCAGGATGTCCTTGATCAGCGCGCCGCCGTCGATCGGCATCCAGCGACCCGCCAGCAGGCTGATCAGCGCCGGCGTGGCGAGCGGAGCGATCACCGTCGATACGGATGCGATCGATACGCCCAGCGCGACGTCGCCTTTGGCGAGCAGCGTCATGACGTTCGAAGAGGTGCCGCTCGGGCAGCAGCCGACCAGAATGACGCCCACGGCGATATCCGGCGGCAAATTCAGCACCAGCGCCAGCACGTAGGCAAGCAGCGGCATGATGATAAAATGGCCGACGACGCCGATCAGCACTTCAAACGGACGGCGAAAAACCTCGCGGAAATCGGCGGAGGACAACGTGAGCCCCATGCCGAACATGACGATCCCGAGAAAAAGCGATACGTACCCCTTTAAAGGGATAAAGACCTCCGGCATAAAAAAACCGAAACAAGCGAACAAAATGACCCATACGGAAAACGTTCCTCCGACAAAACGGCTTACTTTTGCTACGGCGTTCATGGCCTAACCTCACTTCCGGTGTAATGTCAACGTAAGAGTATTAGGCATCATTTTACGCCGATATGAAGATATTGACAATGGTAAAAATTTCATATTTCAGTCCGATATTATGATTTGAATTCACATAAAAAAAGAGAGGCATTACGCCCCTCTTTTGGCTGCCTTATTCCTGCGGCTCGCCCGCAGCTTCCCATTTTGCGACCTCTTCGCGCACGATCGGCGCGACCTTCGTTCCAAGCAGCTCGATGGCTTTCATCACGTCGTCATGCGGCATGCTGCCTACGGGAACGTGGAGGAAAAACCGGGTAATGCCCACCCGTTTGCGAAGATGGATGATTTTCCGGGCCACCGTCTCCGGATCGCCGACGTACAGCGCTCCCTCGAAGCTCCGTGCCATGTCAAAGCTGCTGCGGTCATAAGGCCCCCAGCCCCGCTCCCGGGCAAGGATATTCATGCTGTATTGCGTCGACGGGTAAAACTTATCCGCCGCAAGCTCCGTTTCCTCCGCCACGAAACCATGGGAATGGGAAGCCACGGGCAGCTTCGACAGATCATGTCCCGCATGCGCGGCCGCCCGCTTGTACAGCTGCACCAGCGGCGCAAACTGCGTCGGTCTGCCGCCGATGATCGCCAGCACGAGCGGCAGGCCGAGAAGGCCGGCGCGCACGACGGACTCCTGGTTGCCGCCGCTGCCGATCCAGACCGGGAGCGGATCCTGAACGGGACGCGGAT
Source organism: Paenibacillus sp. YAE3 (assembly GCF_057546105.1). NCBI lineage: Bacteria > Bacillati > Bacillota > Bacilli > Caryophanales > Paenibacillaceae > Paenibacillus > Paenibacillus sp. YAE3. Next base: position 145,466 of record NZ_BAAIYF010000013.1, read on the forward strand.
AGACGCCGCGGTCCTGGATCGCCGGGCGGTGCCCGCCCTTCCAGGTTACCTTCTCCGACGCCCTGATCTTAAGCAGCAGCTCCAATTTCTCGTCGAACAACTCGTCGTAATCGTTCAGGTCATAACCGAACAACGGGAACGATTCGATGAAGGATCCCCTTCCCGCCATAATTTCGGCGCGTCCGTTCGAAATGCCGTCCAGCGTAGCGAAGTCCTGGAATACCCGCACCGGGTCGGCGGAAGACAGCACCGTCACCGCGCTCGTCAGCCGAATCCGCTTCGTTTGCGGCGCGGCGGCCGCAAGCACCATCGCCGGCGAAGAAACGGCATAGTCCTTCCGGTGATGCTCTCCGACGCCAAATACGTCTAGTCCCACCTGATCCGCCAGGATGATTTCCTCCACGACCTCCCGAATGCGCTCGGCATGGCTGAGTACGTTGCCGGTGCGGACGTCCGGCGTCGTTTCCGCAAAGGTACTGATTCCGATCTCCATGGGTGAGCCCCTCCCTTATCCATATATGTTTCGCTGCCAGGCAGCAGCTTAAACATGTGTATTTTAATAATTGATATCTTTATATTGAACTATTTGGCAGGGTTTTTCAAGCACCTGATTTCCTTCTATATTATGGCGGCATTATGGCGGCCGTTTCCCTTGCCATCATTTGGCACAAAACCAATTCGACATGGCGTCGTCCAACTATACGAAGAGAAATGTTGGGAACTCTTAACATCAGTCAACAAGGAGATGAAAGTATGTCCAAAAGCAAAGCGTTGCTTCTTTCTCTGTTAACGGCTTCGCTGCTTCACGCTGCCCCGACGCATGCTGCAAATGTGGCTCAGGTTCAGGAGGAAGCCAAGTCGGTATCGATTTTTCTGGACGGGCGCCAGCTTCAGCCTGAAGTGGAGCCTTACAACGTAAACGGTACCTTGCTCGTTCCGATGCGCGGGCTGTTTGAGGCGGAAGGCGCCCGATTGACTTGGGATAACGCCACCAAAACCGTCACCGCCAAAAAAGGGGACGCGACGCTTGTTTACCGCATTGGCGAGCACACCGCTTCCTTAAACGGACAAGCTTTATCCGTCGACGTTCCCGGCCAAATCGTAAGCGGGTATACGCTTGTTCCCCTTCGTTTCGTAAGCGAAGCGCTCGGGGGCACCGTAAAATGGGACCCGGGCTCGCGCACCGTTACCGTTACCTCGGCCATCCATGCGGAAACGTCCATTCTGTGGGGAGTGAACTTGCGCGACAAGCCCGACGCCGAGAAAGGCGCTTCGCTTGCCATGCTGGCCGCCGGGACGAAGGTCCATGTCCTGCAGGAGGTCAACGCCTCGTGGCTGAAGGTGCAAACGCCGGACAAAATCACCGGATACATATCGGCCAAACCGAAATATACCGATTATGCGAGCCCGAGCCTCGCCGAACTGCAGGGGGACGCACTGATCGCTTACGAGAAGACCTTTTGGGGCGCGCCGTATGTTTTCGGAGCTTCGCCGGACCAGACGAAAACGTTCGACTGCTCTTCCTTCGTCAAACGCGTCTTCCAAGACACGCTCGGGATCGATCTGCCGCGCGTTTCGTACGACCAAGCCAAAGTCGGCAAAGAAGTGCCGGTCGATCAGCTTCGCAAAGGGGACCTGCTCTTTTTCACCGCTCGCAATTTGCCCATCGGCCATGTGGCTATTTACGCGGGCGATAACCAAATCCTGCACACCTATTCCAAAGAGCTCGGCGTTCATATGGAAGCCTTTGACGGCCAGTGGAAGAAACGGTTCGTCACCGCGCGGAGAGTGTTTTAAAGTCTTATCCCCGAACCTTTTTCAGGGCCGCCTGCGGGCGGCCTTGTTTCTTTTTCCCGGAGCTTTCAACCTTTCCAACGCATTTTGCATGTAACCTAAACCCGTTTTTTCCGTATATAGGCATATAAAACACGCTGTTGCTTTCAAAGTAGCCGGACGCGTATAGTGAGATTGGTTTTCTTATTCTTAAAAAATCCAATGGCATGGGAGGGAAATGATTGATTTCGACTACCGATCAGGATTGCATTCATGAACGCGCCGATCGGCGTATGGAGCCTTTTTACTGGATACTGACCTTCGAGGTCATGACGTTCGTGTTGGCGCTTGGCGCCGGGCTTGTCATCGGCCCGCTGTACTTCGCCTACAGGTACCAATCCTGGGCCTTCCTGCTGCTGATCCTGCTGGTGCCGGGGTTCTGGCTGATCCGGTTCTCCGTCCGTTACTTGCGGTCCGCGATTCGCAAAAACCGTCTTCTAAGCCGGTACAGATTGTGCCGCGACCGGATCGAATACCGGATATACCATCATCCCGATCCCGAAGTCAGCGAAGGGACGATCCCGCTGGATCGGGTTGAACGGATTTACGTTTCGTATTATGTCGCGCTGTACCATTATGCCTACCGAAAAAGCAAATTCAATGAACAACAGCCGACGTATCATATTTTGCCGATGATCAACGTCGTTTACCGGGAAGAGACGGACCGGCGCGTGCTGGGCGTTCCCTTTTTCGAATATTTCGATGCCGAGCAATGGCTGAAAGAGCTGCAGAGCCGGGACATTCCGATTTGGGCGACCGCCGTGCTGCCAAATGCCCTGCCAAAAGAGGAGCAGCTGCCCCAGCTTGAAGACGAATCCAATTCAAGGCCTTTTCCTTTCCACCATCATCTGCAAAAAGAACTGGAGCAGCTTGTCAGGGAAATCGAACACGGCAGACCGGGTCAAGCCGCCAATGCAGAGAGCCCTCCCCAGCAGGAGGCCGGTACTCGCCATCCCGCAGGGATCAAGAGATTCAAGCCGCAATGGACGACACCGATCATTTTTGCGCTTTTATTCGCTTTCGTATACGTTTTTCTGAAGATTGCCTTCAAGGGAAGCATTGCATCGGACGGCGTCGGCATTTGCTTTGCCGTTTCGCTCGTCGGCGGACTAATCTATCTGTCTTTGGCAAAACGACTGACGTACTGGGTTCCGCTGCGCTATGCGATCATATTGTTTTTCGGATGGGCCCTGATCGGCGCAATGATGCCGGAAACCGATACCGGTGCCGGCGAAGAGTATTACGTCTCCACGTTGACGGCCGCCATCTTCGCAGCGTTTGCCATTTGGCCGGTCTTCGGCATCCTGTACTGGATTCGCCGCCGGCGCCGGAGCCGCTCTTAACATGAAAAGCCGGTCGGACTTGAAGCACAAGCAAAGCAAGATGAAAGGAGGCGTCGGCACTGTCGCTCTATACGGAAATGTTTTTTTCCAAGTGGCATCTGATTACCCTTGTCCTGATCGTGATCGCTTGGGTGGCGCTGATTGCGGGCGGATATGAACGGCGCGTGGTGCTCCGCAGCGGTTTCGGGGCGGTCGTCATGCTGTACATCGTTACGACGATTCCCATCGCTACGATCACGTACAACGAAAAATCGATGGAAATGAAAATGCGCGCGGAAGTCGCCCGCCACTATGAATATAAAATGGAGCAGCTCGGCGATTCCGTGCGCGAAATCGACCGTTTGGCGCTGGCCGCCGGGTCGTTCCGCGATGACAAATCATTCAAAATCAAATTATATGCCGGAAACTACAACGATTCGTACCGATTCACGGGAACCTTGATCGTCACAACCTATGATGAGCAGGACAAAGAGCTGGATCGGAGAACCTACGAAAAGGTGACCGTTGAACCCGGCGAAGTCAAGGAAATCGATACGTATTATTCATCAACGTCGTTCGAAAAGTATAGATACGAATTTATACCGCAAAATGAATGAAGCGCTTGGAAGGGGTATCGATTCGTTACATGTATGATGCAAGGGGCGCCCGTCGGGTGCCCCTTGGCTTTTCATCCTTTCCGAATGGTTTCGGGAACCAGCCCCACCTTCTCCTTATCCCGCGCTTTGCTCCGCCTCGCCGTAGGCGTCCAAAACGGCGCGGAAGCTTGCCGCAACATCCCTGGGATTTTCGTAGCCGGCTTCGTACATAAACGGGCCGTCGTAACCGATGTCGACAAGCGCGCGCAGCACGGCCCCCCAGTTGACGATCCCGCGGCCCGGGATCCAGTGCCGTTCGTCCACGCCGTCATAGTCGGACGCATGCAGCGTCCTGATGCGGCGGCCGATGGCACGGATGAAGTCCTCCGGCGTTTCCGTCAGCAGATGGTTCGTATCGCAGCACACGGCCGCTTCGGGGGCGTCCTTGATGAGCGCCGCGATTTCCGCGGCGTGGTTGCCCAAGCAGGTCCGCGGAAGATCCTCCACGGCCAGGCGCAATCCCCGCTTCGCGGCCTCGCCGCTTAACAGACGGACGGCTTCTCCGGCTCTTGCAAGCCGCTCTGCCCGCTCCTCGTCCGGAATCGGTTCAAAGCTCGGATGGATGACGAGCATTTTCGGTCCCCAGCCCTTGGCCCAATCCATGATCTCGACAAGCCCCTCGATGGCGGGGCCGCGAACCGCGTCATCCAGATCGGAAATGTCCCAGAGGCTGCCGAACGGCAGGTGCACCGACCAGATTTCGAGCCCCAGCTCCGTCGCCGCCTGTACCGCCCTGCCGTAACGCGCGAAATTCGCCTGCGTCACCGTATCCGCAGGCGCTTGGTAGTTGTCCAGGTTCAGCTCGATGCAGGAAAAACCGGCCTCCCGGATCTCCTCAAGGGAGTGCCCCTCCTTGTCGTCCCAATACGTGCCCAGCTTCCATTCCGCGGGATTGATCCCCATGACGTTTGAACCTCCATTCAAATATTCTGGTCATTGATGTGTTTTTCCCATCTTACACCGCAGCAACTTGCGAAATCACTCTTATTTTTTAAAAAATCGGCAAAACCTTAACGTCATGTTCGTAACAATCCATTCATGAAAAACAGCCCCCGCAGTAAACCGCGAGGGCTGTTTCGATTTTGCCGAATCGTAAAAAAATACAAGGCTTAGTCAATCAATTTCGTGACTTTCAATAGGCGTTCCATCAAGGCTACCGTCTCGGCGCGCGTCATTGGCGATTTCGGAGCCAAATCCTTTGCGTTGCCTTGGGCAATGCCTTCGGACAGCAGCGTCGCCACGGATGGCTTCGCCCATTTGGCTACATTGGACCCGTCTGGGTATCCTGCAAGCAGGCTATTGATCTCGGTCTCGCCGATGGCGTGGCCCGGACGGATCAATTGATAACCGCGGGCAATCATTGCCATGCCTTCTTCACGCGTGATATTCTGGTTGCCACGGAACGCGCCGTCGTCGTAACCGAGGACGATGCCGAATTCGCTGGCGATGGAGATGGCGCTGCGGTACCAAGCATCGGATCGTACATCGTCGAACGTATTCTTCGGTTCCTCCTGACGCATCAATCCGAGTCCCAAAACAACGATCTCCGCAAATTCGGCGCGGGTTACGTTGCGGTTTGGCGAGAACGTGTTGTCACCGTTTCCTTCCAAATCAAGCCGGGCCGAAATATTGTTAACATTGCGCTGCGCCCAGTGGCTTCTTACGTCATCAAAATCTTGAGGATTCCAAATGACCGAATAGGTACCGCTGCTGCGCAGATCATGGATTTCCGCATAATAACGGTTGCCGATTTTCGTCACAACCGTCGGCAAATGGAATACGGTTCCGTCCGGATTGACGACGACGCCGGTCGTAATCCGGTTCGGATCGATGCCTTCCGGCAGCGCGATGTATTTTACGGCATATCCGTTTAATTGTCCGGATCTTACCGTAGATCCTTTATGCGTAAAGGTCATGTCCAGATCAACCGGATCCACCAGCAAATCGTATCCTTTTGATTTCGCCTGGTTTTTGGCGTTTGCGATGACGGCATCCGCAGAACGTTTAATGTCGATATGCACGGCGATATCGCCTGCTGCCGCGTTGCCCAGCTGCTGGGCGATTTTGCTTACATCCAGCTGTCCGCCCGGAACCGGATAAATGGCGAGCTGGTTGCCGATTTCAAGGCTGGCTTTTTTGTCGGCCAGTTTTTGCACATCGGCTGCCGTCAAGCCGTCGACGCTCAGGCTGCCTTCGTTCGGGGATTGGATGGCAAGTTTTTGCCCATTTCCGCCCGATAAAATATCGTTCAGTTTAGAAGAATCAACTTGAACGGATGTCTGCTTTCCGTTATCGGTTGTGGTCGTTTTGCCCGTGGCAAATGGCGTATCGTTGCCGTTTACGGACGTATCAATACCGGAATTACCGGACGGCGGTGTAGGCGTTGGGCTTGTCGTGCTTCCGCCGCCGTTATTGCCGCTGTTGCCGCTGTTGCCGCCGTTGCTTCCGCTGAATTCTCTATAGATCGTAATCGTATATTCTTTGACATTGTTATCCGCATCCGTCACGCGAACGACGATCGTATTTTCGCCTGCATGCAGCGGCAGCTTGTCGCTTGCCGTGCCATTAGCCGTTTCCGTAAACGGACCGCCGTTGAGCGAAATTTCGATCTTGGAATTCGGATCAAACAACTCAGGGTTAATCGTCACGCTATACACATCGTTCGTAACGGTAGCCTGATATTGTGTTGCGCCATTAAATGGTGGAGACAACGGGATTTTCGTTCCGTCCCAGCTGTTTACCTCCAGCCCGGCAAGCGCAGTATGATCCGTCGTGTCGACTTGAATGTCTTTTGCGGCTTTGGACACCTTGGTGTCTTTTTCGGTCGCCGCTTCTACTTTATAATTTTTTCCGTTTTCCAGCGGCTTGGATGGCGTAAAGCTCCAGTTGCCGTTCGGATCGGCCGTCACGATTTGCACATCGATCTGCACCCCGGACTCATCGTAAACGGCAACGGTTACCGTCGCGCCCGGCTCTGCCGAACCTGTAATTTCCGGCTGCGCGGACGTTACCTTCTCGCTGGCAGGCCCATCAATGGAAAGTTCGGGCAGGACGGTGTTGACGGTCAAATCTTTGCGTCCCGTCGTGGTCTCGAGCTGATCCTTTTTCGCGCTGACTTCGTAGGTGTATTTGCCGTCTTTTAATCCCGGTTCGGGAACGTAGCTCCACTCCCCGTTCGGGCCGGCCGTCACCTCGACCGGTTGTCCAACGACGTTGCCGGCTTCGTCATAGACAGCAACCGTTACCGTCGCGCCAGGAGCGGATACGCCGCTAAACACCGGTTTTTCTGTGTAAACAGTGTCGCCGCCCGGTTTTGTGACCTCCAGCTTGAGCTTCAGGTTGTCTTGCGCCTTTTTCAGAGCTTTCTCAGCCGCATCAACATCGGCTTGGGTTTTGCTCGTTTGGTTCAGGATGTTTTTCGCGTCTTCCAGCGCCTTTTGATACTCCTTCCAGCTGGCTTCGTCATAATCTGCTTGATTCAGGGCGTCTCCGTTTTTAATCTCCTCGTTTAAATCGGTGACATCGACGAAGTTGACCGTTTTGGTGGCGCTGATTTGGATATTGTTATCGTTAGGCATGCCGCCGTACTCGACGATGTAGCCTTTTACATTTGCATTATTAGGAGCATAGTCATTCCACTTCCCGGCTGTTTTAACGGTACTACTCGGATCGTCCGGACCGAAAATATGGGCAACATATTCCGTTCCTTTGTAGTCGTTAGGTTCCCCGGAGTCCCAATTAGCATATCCAACCGCTTTGGGATTCTTTTGAGAGTAGCCTGTATAAAATTGCAATCCGTTGCCGTTGTCCTCATTACCTTCCGGACCCGTTACCCAACGCCAATCCCCGGTATTTCTGACTTCACCATTTTTCCGTTGAATATCCTCCGCACCAATCCATCCGAGGCCTTCCGTTTTTTCCTTCACAAAGGTACTTTCTTCTGCTGAAGTAATCGTTACAAGATACCCTTTGCGCCCAAAGTAGTCCCGATCTTTAGCGGCATCTACCGCTTGGCCCCAAGTAATTGAAGATCCTGTATTGATATATTCGTAAAAATGTCCATTCCCTTCATACGGCAGTGCGCTGCCAAGCGAAAACTTAATGGTTCTGTCCGATACCTTACCTGAAGCAGGCGTAAACAAGACGCTGTTCAGCGCATCGATGTACTGCTGAGCGGTTGCGGCTCCCGTTAATTTAAGGATCCCGTTTTGGTCGTTATATTTACCCTTGATTTCGTTGGTATCCGTAAATTCCAGCTTGTCCCCCGGTACAAACCCTTCAATGATTACCGTTGCCGCATCCAAAGGCTTATCGTAATCAATCGATAAATTTCTATCGATGATTACGCTTTGAGCTGACCCGTTTCTGTCGTAGTTTACGCTCGTTGTCCCATTCGAGGTCTTGATAGCCACATCGGGATCAGCCGCTGCCGCGTTTGCCGTTAGCGGAGCAAACCCCGCAGGCAGCCCGCTTACGGTCAGCATACAGGTTAGCAAGGCTGCAGTCGATTTTTTCCACCTTATTTTTTTCCTTTTTGTAGACACGATCTCTCGTCCCTTCCTTAATGTTGTCGGAGAAATGTCCCACTCATGGTGATTATTTTCCTTCGACGAAATTCTGCAATTTCCCCATTTTTACATTGTAGCAGCCGGAACTATACCAAATCTCTACAACCCATTCGTCTCCCCTAAAATAAAGGGATGCCCCGATATTTCTTCCGGAGCACCCCAAACTCATACGTTATAAAATATTGAATACTGCATCATGTAACGTTTATCCCTTGATCCCCTACTCGTCCTCCCCAAACACCGGCTGAATCGTCACCTCGAACGTAAACGACTTTTCATTCAGCTGGTATTTCTCCATCAGACGCGGTCCGCAGGAGTTGGAGCCGACGCCGCTCATTTTGTAGTCGAGATGCACGATCGTTTCGTCGCGGCGCACAAGCTCGACGTTATGCTGAGCCTTCGTCAGATCCCCGGGCGTATAATGGCTCGCATTAAAGGAGAATCTGTCCGGCGCCGTGAAGCGGAGCCCCATGCCCAGATGGTTGCTTACCACCGCCCATTCGGTATGATAACGGGAGCCGTTTTCCTGCGGCATGATGTAATCGGTATGCATCTGGTCGACGCTCGTATGATATACGTCCCGCTTCACGCTCAGCTTCTTGTCGATGTAGCTCTCATGCGGCCCCAAACCGTAATAGGTTACGGCCTCGTTTCCTTTTGGCATCGTAAGCTGCAGGCCGAACCGCGGCAGGAAATCGACCGTTCCCCCGACTTCGACGTCGGTTCTAATCGTAATGGAGCCATCCGCGAAAACGGACCATTCAGCCGTCCCCCTCAGGATGTTCCGGATCGAATATCCGCCCATGGAATAACTCACTTCGATCGTCACCCGGTCGGAAGCAGGCTGCTGCCAGCATACGCTGTACACCTTCGTCACGGCCCGGTCCAGCCCGGCGTTCGCCCAGGCATGTTTTTCGTTGCGGTCATTGTCGGTGGGCGCCCGCCATACCTCGAAATGCGCCGGAGCGGCAAGCATGTTGACGCCGTGCTTCGCGATCCCCGTGAAGGTGCCCAGACTCAAGTCGAACGTATGCTTGAAATCGAACCCTTCGATGACGAGCAGCCGTCCCTCTTCAGCGGCGTGAACCGATTTTGCAGGACCCACAGCGCCGCCTTGCTCCGCACTCGTCATACGCGGTCTGACTTCAAATTGCATGCTTGCAATCCCGTATCCCGCTTCTGCCCAAACCTGATCTTCGTTCAGGACCACGATAAACTCCAGATCGACGGCTGCAGCTATCGAGGCGGGAATATTCAAGTCGACCGTCACCTCCGCGCTTGCATGCGGAGCAAGCTCCGGCACGGCGAGTTCTCCATGCGCAAGAAGCGTGCCTTCGGCTTTCAAGCGGTAGCGGATCGCAAGCTTGCCCAGCGTGCTGAAATCATAGCGGTTCGTGATGCTGAAACGCCCTTTCGCCGCATCGATCGCTTCGATCTGCACCGGAGCGTAGACCTCCTTCAGTTCCAAAAGCCCGATATTCGGCTTGCGGTCCGGGCTGACCAATCCGTCGAGGCAGAAATTGCCGTCATGCGGTTTCTCGCCGAAATCGCCGCCGTATCCATAAAACGGCCTTCCGTCTTCGGTATAGGTTTGAATGCCGTGGTCCACCCATTCCCAGACGCAGCCGCCCATCAACTTCGGATAAGCATAAATGATCTCCCAGTAGTCTTTGAGATCGCCCGGGCCGTTGCCCATCGCATGGCTGTACTCGCAGAGAAACATCGGTTTCCGTTTTCCGTCGTCCTTCGCGTAAGCCTCCAAATCGGGAACGGACATATACATGCGGCTTTCCATGTCCAGGCAGCTTTGATCGAATTCTTGCTCCGGATCATGGGCTGCGCTTTCGTAATGTACGAGCCTGGACTGATCGCGGGCATGCGTCCATTCGGCCATCGCGACATGGTTCGGCCCGTAATAGGATTCGTTGCCAAGCGACCAGATGATGACGGAGGCATGGTTTTTGTCCCGCTCCACCATGCGGATTTGGCGATCCAGGAAGGCTTCCTTCCATTCCGGATTTTTCGGGAAGCTTCGGTTGTCTTTCGTGCCGTAATAAAGCGAAAAATCGCCGTGGGACTCCAAATCCGCCTCGTCGATCACGTAAAAGCCGAACTCGTCGCAAAGATCCAGAAAACGCGGATCATTCGGATAGTGGGAGGTGCGGATCGTATTGATGTTATGCCGCTTCATCAGCTTTAAATCCTCGATCATATGCCGGAGCGGTATCGTTTGGCCGAGCTCGGGATGGGAGTCATGGCGGTTGACCCCTTTGAGTTTGATGTCTTGTCCGTTAATACGGAATACCCCGTCTTTGATTTCGATGCGGCGGAAACCGACCTTGAAGCGCAGAACTTCCTCCCCGCTCGAAATAAAAACCTCGTACAAATGCGGATGTTCAGCGTTCCAAAGCATGGGTGAATCCACCGGAAGGTCGAAGGCATGTTTTCCGTCCACGTCTCCGCGCTGATTCAGCAGTTCCCGCCCGCTTGGATCCGTCAGCTGAACGCCAACGGACGCGGCGCCGGTGGTATCCACCTCCACCCTGATCCGTGCCGACTTCAGATCCTCGGCAAGCTCGGTCCGGCAGAACACGTCGCGAACATGGGCTTGATCGCGTGCCAGCAGGTACACGTCCCGGAAAATGCCGGTGTAACGCCACTGATCCTGGTCCTCCAAATACGAGCCGTCGCACCACTTCAGCACCATCACGGCGATTTTATTGCTGCCTTGGCGCACGTACGGAGCGATGTTGAACTCCGCCGGGACGCGGCTGCCCTGGCTGTATCCGACGTATGCGCCGTTAATCCACAAATAAAAGCAAGCGTTTACACCCTCAAACATAATATACGTGTCTTTGCCGGACCATTCCGGACCGATCCGAAACTCCCTGACGTATAATCCGGCGGGATTGTCGTCCGGCACGTAAGGCGGATCATAAGGGAACGGATAATTGACGTTCGTATATTGAAGCTGGTCGTAACCCTGCACCTGCCAGCAGGAAGGAACCAGCAGGTCATCCCAACCCGATGTATCGTACCGTTCCCCGGTCCAATCGGTGTCAACATCCTTTGCGCGCGGGCGATAATTGAATTTCCAGCTGCCGTTCAGCGTTTGGTACCAGGGCGAGCCCGCCCGTTTGCCGGAACGCGCGCTTTCCGTGTCTCCGTAAGGAATATAGGAAGCGCGGGCCTCTTCGCGGTTCTCTTGCAATATTTTTGGATTCTCCCAATAAGGTTTTAAGGTCACTTGGATTCCGACTCCTCTCGTAAGCGAACGATGGCCGCATGCACTCGAAGGGCATCGTCCCCGCTTCAGCGTTATGTTATATTAACATTATAAAAGGGGCGTACAGCTTGATACAGAACGCGATTTTCTTATTTATTCAACGATTTTCACATCATGCCGCTATCGCCTGAGGGGTGGGAACATGGCAAACAAACTTGGATTTCTGATGCAAACCGACACGGTCATGAAGCTGCCCGTCTATATGACGGGCGCCGGGCATTGGGATCACCAGGACCCGATCCACAGACCCGGCGGTTATCCCCAATTCCAATGGCTGCACTGCGTATCCGGCCAAGGAGAACTGGCGGTCCGCGGGCAAACGTACCGGGTCAGACCCGGTTCGGGCATGTTTTTGTACCCGGATGAGGAGCATGCCTATTACGGCGTTGAAAAACCTTGGGAAGTGTATTGGATGACCTTCTTGGGGCCGGAGGTGGAAGCGCTGGCACGGCTTGCCGGCATGAACGAGTCCGCGGTCTATCCGGTACACAGGCAGGAGCTGATCCTCAACCACATGAAAAATGCGCTGTCCCTAACGTTTTCCGACAAACCGCTTGCGGGGCTGGAATGCTCAAAGCTTGCCTACATGTTTTTTATCGATCTGATGACGGACATGACCATGCACGCACCCTCCACCGATCAAGGATATTTGCGCCTTCAGCCCGTGTTTGACTACATGGAGGAACATTACGCCCGGGATCTTCCGCTGCAGGAGCTTGCCCTGCAAATCGGGGTGTCCGCCCAGCATTTGTGCCTCCTGTTTCGGAAAATACTGAACAAACGCCCGATGGAGTACCTGAACCAGCTTCGCATCCACAAGAGCAAAGAACGCCTGCTGGAATTTCCCGAAGCCCGAATCGGCGAAATCGCAAGGCAGGTCGGATTTACGACGCCGGGGTACTTCAGCACGTTATTCAAACGAACCGAGGGGATGACCCCGGAGGCTTTTCGCAAGCTGAACGGAGTGAGGTGACATTTGCCTACAAAAAAAAGACGCGCCCGGGTCCCTATCGCCGCTTAAAGCGACAAAGGAAAATGCCCGTACGCGTCCCTATTCATTTAAGGGGCAGAAACGGCCCGTGACCGATTACAGCACGATCTCCCGTCCGCGTTCGGCGGACTCGTAGATGGCGCTCAAAATTTTGATCATGTCGACGCCCTGCTCCGGCGTGAAAATCGGCCGCTCATGGCCGAGCACGCAGTCGATGAAATGCTGAATGTTGGCCGTATGCTGCGGAATCTCGTCCTTAAAATACGGTTGCTGGTTGATCAGCGCTCCTTCGTTCTCCAAATAGAGGTTCAGCTTGTCGTTGACCAGGCTGAAGCCGCCTTCGGTGCCTCTCCACTCCAAAAATTTTTCCTCTTTTTCGATATTGGACGCCCAGCTGAATTCGATCTGCAGCGACGCTCCGTTATCGAACCGGATGAAACCGGCCGCCAAGTCCTCGACGTCGAACGTGCCTTCCGGCACCTTGCCGGACGCATCCGGACGGTCGGCGAATTTGCGGTACGTCGAGCCCGATACGGTAACCGGCTTCGGATTGCCGCTCAGCCACATCGCGAGGTCGATCATATGTACGCCCAAATCGATCAGCGGCCCGCCTCCCGACAGCGCCTTCGTCGTAAACCAGCCGCCGCGCCCCGGTATGCCCCGGCGCCGGACCCAGCCGCAGCGGCCCATGTACAGTTCGCCCAGCTGGCCTTTTTCGACCAGCCTTTTAACGTACTGCGCCTCCTGCGAAAAACGGTTGTTGCGCATCACCATCAGCAGCTTACCGGTTTCCCGGGCCGCATCGGCCATTTTTTGCGCTTCGACCGGATTGACCGCATCCGGCTTTTCGCAAAACACATGCTTGCCCTGCCGCAAGGCGGCGACGGCGATTTCCGAATGGAACACGTTCGGCGTGCTGATGCCGATGATGTCGATCGACGGGTCCGCCAGCACTTCGCTGAAATGGTCGTACACCTTCGCTCCCGGAAAGTTGGCGGCCAACGCCTCCGCGGAAGCGCGCAATGCGTCGCAAAAGGCGACGATCTCCACCTCGGGCCGGGAAAGCCAGCCCGGCAAATGGGCCGATTTAAACATGCTTCCTGTCCCGATAATGCCTACCTTTAATGTCATTCAAGTCTCTCTCCTTCATAAGTTCTACGGCTATGCCGGAGCCTGCATAGACCCCCCGAAAATAAATAGAACTGCTCCTGACGCGACGTAAGCGAATGCCCCGCATTTTTTTTAAAATAACACATCTTCCCCCATTATTCACCAACGAAAAATTCAGCAAACCAAACCGAAAAAGGAGCATGGGACGGTACTCCCCATGCTCCTTCCCAGCCGGTCGGATGTTACGATCGATATGGTTGCCGCACTTTAGTTTTTCAAGAAATCCGGTTGTGCGAAGCTGGGATTCGGATATTTGTAGAAGCCTTCTCCCGTCGCTCTTCCCAGCTTCCCTTTGTCGATATATTCCGATTTCAGCAGGTCAGCTATTCTTTGGAACTCTTCGTCCCCTGTCGCTTCCGCTTTCGCGCGCCCGATATTGTATGCGGTGTTGATGCCCACCACGTCCAAAATCGCAAACGGTCCCATCGGCGCTCCCGTTGCCACCATCCAGGTTTTGTCGATCGTTTCGACGTCGGCCACTTCCTTGATCAACAGGCGCTGAGCCGCATCCAGCAGCGGAACAAGCAAAGAGTTCAAAATATACCCCGGCTGTTCTTTATGCAAAGGCAGCGCAACCATGCCAATCGCTTTCGCGAATTCGACCACGTCCTGGAACACGCCCATGTCCGTTCCCGGATGTTTCATGATTTCCGCCGTATTGTTTTTCCAAATCTCGTTGGCGAAATGCAGCGCCAAAAATTTCTCCGGACGGCCCGTAGCTTCAGCAAATTGGCTTGGCAGCAGGGTGGAGGAGTTGGTCGCAAAAATCGTTTTTTCCGGGGCTGCCTTTCCGAGATTCGCATAAAAATCGGTTTTGATCGAAACGACTTCCGGAATGGCCTCAATCACCAGATCGGCATCCGCCACCGCTTGCGGCAAATCGCTGCTGAACGACATCCGGCCGTATGCCGCCTCAACCTCTTCCTGCGTTGCTCCCAGATCCGCCTGATAATGCGGCTTCAGCTGCGAGATTCTCTCTTTGGCGCGTTCCAAAGCTTCATCATTGATATCATATACCGTCACCTGAAATCCCTTAAAAGCGGTTTGGTACGCGATTTGGCTGCCTAAAACGCCGCTTCCGGCAACCGTGATGTTTTTATAGTTCATGATCGGTTCCTCCCAAGTCATAAGTCTGTTGATTCATGCGGAGACGGGGCAATCCAGGTCACCCTTCCGCTTGGGGTTCGTCCTCCCGGCGGAGTTTCACGAATCCCCCCCGCAGCTTGGCCAATCCTTGAAGCAGCGAGTCGATGTCGCTTTCCCCGAATTCCGACACGAGCTGGTTCATTAAGGAAAGAAACAATGGCGTCATTTCCTTTACCTTGCTTAAACCGGCCTCCGTAATGGAAATGACCATGCCGCGCCGGTCGCGGTCGTCCAGCTCGCGCGCCACATGTCCGCCCTTTTCGAGGGCGTCGATCATGGAGCTTACCGCTGCCCGGGTTACCTTCAAATGGTCGGCCAACGCCGAAGGATTGGACCGGCCGTCCGGCTGATAACGGAGCACGCAGAGCAGCATGTATTGCCCGTAGGAGATGCCGAATTCCCGAGCGCGGCGCTCCAGGTCCTTCTGTATTTCGGTGGTGAGGAAAAACAGGTTGGCCAATACCCTCCCCGTTTTGTATTCCGTTTCCGAAACATTCAATTTGCCCGAGTATCGTTCGATCGCATGCAAGAAATGAAACATCTGGTCCCCCCACGTATATAGTTCACTTTTTAATAATAAACCAGTTAACTAATTTTGGTCAACGTGAAGGGAACATATCCTTTTAATGAACCACGGCCGGATATGTTCCTTTTAAACCATTCGCTATCCTCGAGTCTGCAAGCCGTTTTGCCGCGACGGCACAACCGATTATTCGTTCCCGCCGCGGTCCACCATTTGCTGCTGCGCCAGCCGGATCATTTCGCGCACCATCGAACCGCCGATTTTGCCGCCGATCTGGCCCGCCGACTCCGTGGTTAAATTGCCGTTGTTGCCCGGCTCAAGCGGAACGCCGAGATCCTTCGCCACTTCATACTTCACGTCGTCCGGACGGCTGGGATCCACGTTGTAGCCCTCGCGCCGCATCACTTCCGCTTTAAACGCCTGCATGCCGCGCTCGGCTCCCGGGACCGCGTATCTTCTGTTTCTTCTGGACATTGCACTCACTCCTATACTCATGTTTTTAACTAAGTTGCCCGAAACATGGAGCCGCCATCCTTGCTAGTTTCTGGCCCGGCGATACGGATCGGGAACGAACATGAAAAAAAGGATGTCCCCAAAAGTCGCAAACGACTTTTGGGGGACATCCTTTGTTGTTTTCACCCGTTTAGGCTTGCGGCTTGTTAGCCGCCCATAATGACTCGAGGTCTTCCAGGGATTTTTCCTTCGTCTCCGGAACGACGCGCCAGCTGAACACGACGGTAACCAGCGACATGATGCCGAAAATCCAGAACGTCATCGCCGGACCCGCCGAGGACAGCATCGGAGGGAAGGCCTGCGATACCACGTAGTCGGCCGCCCACAAGGCCATCGACGAAATCGAGGTGGCAATGCCGCGCACGCGGTTCGGGAAAATTTCCGAAATGACGACCCATACGACCGGTCCAAGGGACACGGCGAAGGCAGCCACGTAGATCAAAATGAAAATAAGCACGAGCGGTCCGGACGTATGCCCCGTTTGGAAAGCTATGCCGATCACGGCCAAGCAAATCGTCATGGCGGCCGAACCTACGAGGAGTAGCGCCTTGCGTCCAACTTTGTCGATCAGCCAGATGGCCAAAATCGTGAACAGCAAGTTGATCAAGCCGACCAAAATGGTCTGGATCAGCGCCGCATTCGTGCCCGCTCCGGTCTCTTTGAAAATTTCCGGCGCGTAATACATCACCGCATTGATCCCGGTAATCTGCTGCAGGATCGCAAGACCCACGCCGACGATCAAGGCCATGCGCAAGCCGGGCCCGAACAGCTGCCGGAACGATCCTTTTTCCTGTTTGAACGATTCTTTAATATCAAGCACTTCCTGCTTCGCCAGCTCTTCGCCGTGGATGCGCAGCAGGATCGGAAGAGACTCGGCCGCCCGTCCCTGCTTGATCAGCCATCTTGGGCTTTCAGGCACCAAAAACAGCAGGACCAGGAACAATACGCCGGGAACGACGCCGGCTCCGAACATCCAGCGCCATGCGGAGGATACGTCCCAAGCATCGTCGCCCAAACTTGAAATCCACAGATTGACGAAATACACGAGCGAAATGCCCGTGACGGTGGCCAGCTGGTTCAATGCAACAAGCCGTCCGCGGTATTTGGCGGGAGCGATTTCCGCATTGTAAAGCGGGCATAGGGTAGAGGTAATCCCGATGCCGATGCCTCCGATCATCCGGGCGACGATAAAACCGCTGAACGTGCTCGGAATCGCCGAGCCGACGGAACCGATGATAAAAAGAATGGCCGCCGTAATCAATATTTTTTTGCGTCCGAATTTCTCGCTGAGCACCCCGGTGCTCAAAGCGCCGACGACACAACCGATGATCAAGCTGGAAACGGCCCAGCCGACCTCGAATTCGCTTAAATCGAAACGTATTTGCATAAAGCCGACCGCACCCGAAACGACCGCGGTGTCAAACCCGAACAACAAACCGCCGAGAGCGGCGACGATCGAGACCAACGTGACGAACTTCATGCTGATTTGCTGTTGATCGCTTACTTGCTGTATGTTTGAGCTCATCATCCGATGTCTCCTTCTATGATGTAATAGGATTAACGAAAACTGCTGTTTCCATACTGCAGATTTCTTTAATACCATTGTAACACCGGGGACTCTGCACTTATTTGCGTTATGACAGCATAAAATTGCCCGGGGTCCCGGTCCGTTCCGCAGGACTAGCATTATTTTTTCCCGGCCACAACAAAAAAGTCCATGCCATGCGGCATGAACTTTATCAGGATTGAAGATGCACCCGATATTCCGAGGGGGACACCCCCGTCACTTTTTTGAATACGCGGCTGAAATAATTCGGATCTTTATAACCTACCGCGTAACAGACCTCCTTCAGGCTCAGCTCCCCGTTTTTCATCAAGTCCTTGGCCTTGTCGATGCGAAGCCTTGTCACATAGTCGATAAAGGTTTCGCCGGTCTGCTGTTTGAACACTTTGCTGAAGTAATAAGGATTCAGATGAACATGCTCCGCCGCATCCTCCAGCGACAGCTCCTCCTGGAATCTTTCGCGTATGTACGCCAGCGCCTTGTCCAGCATATTCGTCGTGTTCTGCTCCCGCTCTTCCCGGATCTGCCTGATCGCCAGCTGGACGTAGGTGCTTTCTTCGGCCGGTCCCTTCCCGTAGGGACCCTCCGCTCCGGCTCCGTCAGCGGCCTTCAGATCCTCGAAACGATAGAGGCTTCCCCATTTGTCCTCGAACTTGGAGGCAAACACGGCCTCATAATAGGACCGCCTGATCCCTGCCGCCTCGCTCTGCACGGAACCGATGCCGACGGAAATGGTGATCCCGCATTGGTTGGCAAGCGATTCGGCCAGCTTGGCACCTAATTGCGCGGCACCTTCCCGTAACGCTTCATCGCCGGCCTGCGGACCGGCAAGCAGAAATACGGCCATATGGCTGTGGACCATGGAGCTGACGACGGCGCCGCAGCGGTCTTTGGCAATGTCATGCGTTAGCGTTTTGACCGTGTCGTACACCTTTTTCTTCTGGTCGCCGATCTCCGGAAAGGCAAGCACGATGGCGCAGCCCTTGCCTGCAGGCAGTTTCAATATGTCGGCCAGCTGCGAAACCTCGGTCTCGTTGACTTGATCGGACATAAAATGGAGCGCCAATTCCGTTTCCGCAAGCGGCAGCAGCTGAAAGAACTTGTCCCGGACCGCCAGCTGCTCGTTGCGTTCCCGCCGGTCCTCCGCGATCTCATCCACCAGCCGTTTCAGGACGGCGGCAATTTGCTCCCGCTTGGCGGGTTTCACCAAATATTCGTGCACGCCAAGGGATAAGGCCTGTTTCGCATAATCGAAATATTCATAGGCGGTGATCAGGACCATTTTGACGCCGGGATTGTGGGCCTTGATTTCCTTCAGCGCCTCAAGCCCTTGAATGCCGGGCATTCTGACGTCCATCATGACGATATGGGGGTGGAACTCGGCCGCTTTCTGAATCGCAGTCCTTCCATTTTCCGCATGCATGATTTGAAACGTGTCCGGCAGCATCCGGTTCACGATCCATTCGATTCCTTCCCTCTCCAGGGCTTCATCATCCGCGATCAACAGGCGATACATGGTTTTCCTCCTTTCCCCGGACAGGTATCCTCAGAATGACCGTCGTCCCTGCTCCCGGCGCGCTTTCGATGCGGACCAGATCCTTTCTGTCGTAAAAAAGCTCCAGCCGTTTGAACACGTTGCGCGTGCCCAGGCCGGTGGAATGGCCGCTTTTGCCGTCCGCATTCTTCGGGGACGCCTCGTCGTAATGGAGCAGCGAATCCCGAATCTCTCCGCTCATTCCGGCCCCGTTATCCGATATCGACACCCATGTTTCGTCCGGCTTGCACTGAACCGCCAGTTTGATGACGGCTCCTTCCTCCATGCCCTCGATGGCATGCACAAACACGTTTTCGAGGATCGGCTGCAGCGTCAGCACGGGCACCAAAACGTCCAAGCCCGCCTCTTCGATCTCCGTTTCGAACCGGATCCGTTCCCGGAAACGGGCCTGCTGGATGATGAAATACTCCCTTGCATGCTCCACTTCATCCCGCAAAGGCACCGGACGGTCCAGCTGACGGAGGTTGTAGCGGAGCAGGTTGGACAAGGAGACCGTCAGATCGCTCGTTTTTTCGGCCCCTTCGATCAAAGCCAGCTTGGATAGCACGTTTAAGGAGTTGAACAAAAAATGGGGGTTGATCTGATTTTGCAGCACCGCAAGCTCCAGCTCTTTGACGAGCCGGTCCTTCTCAAGGCCTTCCTTTTCCTTTTGAATAAGCAGCTTCAAATTTTCCTGCATCTGCCGAAACGCTTCGGATAACGTCCGGAATTCGTCGTGGACTCCCATCGGAGGCGGGGTCGCTTCCAGATTGCCCTCTGAAATTTGCTCCGCCGTCCGGACGAGCCCCTGAATCGGTTTCGTGATCCGCAGCGAAATCCAATAAGCAAACACGAGACTGATCACGGTATTCGCCGCAAACACGGCTATCCCCCAATGATTCATCACATCGGTTTGCACGAGGATTTTCCGGTAAAACGGCTGATAGTAGCTGAGCTCCTGATCGATCAATTGATAGGCCTCTTCCCGGATGAACCCGGCCGTCGTCTCCGCGTCGGCATAGGAGGACGCATAGGCAAGCGGCGTACGGCTGTTTAACGCGTCCATCACGCTTTTTTCCTGCGATATAAACGTTGCCAGCATATGGCGGTAACTCCGGACGGCAAGCTCGACCGAAGCCACCGGCTGCTGTGCCGACAGGCTTGTCTGCAGCGCTTTCAGCTCGGCTCTTTGGTTTTCGAATTCCTTGAGGCTGCCGGGGCTGCGGTCCATGATATGGACGTTGATCGCCCGCAGGTTCTCACGGGTCTTCTCGTCGATTTGTTTATATAATAATACCCGGTCGAGCATCATATTATAGCTTTGCTGCACGGTGCGACCGCTCTGGAATACGAAAAAGGACACCGCATTGTTCAAAATAAACAGCAGCGGGATAACGATGAACAACATTCGGCGCATATTCACGGCGCAGTCCCTCCCGTTTGCCCATGCTCCCGAACGAGAACGCTCGTCGCAATAAAATGCTGCGGCGGCAGCTTCTCCCCCCGAAACCATCGATCGAGCAGACGAATGGCTTGTGCGCCGATTTCCCGCGGCTCCTGCACGATCGAAGCTTCAATGTCTCCCGCCGCGATGCCTTTGCGGGTTGCCTCCAAATCGTCAAAACCGTATACGCGCACGTCTTCCCTGCCCGCTGCCTTCATGCCTTCGAGAATGCCTCCGGCATCAAGCGCGCTGAATCCGACGATGGTGCCGATCTCTGGATGCTGACGCAGCATGGCCTCTGCCTTTTTGGCCGCGCCGATCCGCGAGATGTTCGACGAACGGACATCGACGACTTGATAACCGGGTATCCCCGAGACATACGCCCGGAATCCTTCCAGCCGCTGCCTTTGGTTGTCCGCAAACTCGCTGCCGACGATGACGCCGATGCGTCCGCCGCCTTGGGCGCTTCCGACCACAAGCTCTCCCATCCGCTCTCCCGCCTTGCGGTTGTCCGTGCCGACGTAAGCCAGACGCCGGCTTCCCGGCTCGTCCGCATCGACCGTCAGCACCGGAATCCCCTGATCGATGGCTTTGGCGATGAGCCGGTCGTAATCGGCACTGCCGAGCCCTTGAACCAATATGCCGTCCGGTTTGGCGGCAATCGCTTTTTCCAGAAGCCTGGATTGCTCCGAAGGGTCGATCCGGATCGGTCCCGTGTAGTCGATTTTCATCCCGAGCCGCTCCGCCGCTTGATCCGCTCCCTGCTTCATTTCCCGCCAGAACGGATTATCGAGCTCCTGCGCGATCAGAACGATATGCTTTGCGGGCGGAGCCGCCGCTTTGCCGGGTTCCATGCGATGGATCAAATCATCCACCATCGTCGTCGAAGCGAAAAAACGAATCAGGACGTACCCAAAAACCAAAACGACCACGACCAGTCCGAGGGACCACTTCCTGTTTGACATGTTCTCCCTTCTTTCAGCGCAAGCGTTTCTATCGATCATTTTGCCCATTCCAATAGTATACCATCATGCGCCAAGCCGGGTGATGCCCCCGGTCGAAAATCAGGTCGGAATCGTAATGAGGAACGTCGTGCCTTTGCCCTTTTCGCTTTCTACCTCGATGAATCCCTTCAATTTGTCGACGGTGCTGTAAACCATCAGCATGCCCAGGCCCGTCCCTTCCTCCTTGGTGGAATAATACGGCTTGCCGAGCCGGGAGATTTCTTCCTTGGTCATGCCGACGCCGGTGTCCTCGATACGGATGACGATATTTTGCTTTTTCTCCGAAATGTCGATGAACAGTATTCCGCCGCCCTTATCCTTCATCGCTTCGATCCCGTTTTTGTACAGGTTGATGAGGCACTGCTGGACCTGGTTCCGGTCGTAATGTTTTTTCAGCGAATTGTTGAAACTGAACGCCACTTCAACCTTGTGGATGGACGCGTAAGGCATGATGACGCTTTTCGTGTATTCCAGCTCCTCGCTCATGTCGGAATAGACCATGTTGTCGGATTGCGGCTTGGCAAACGAAAGATAGTCGCTGACGATTTTTTCCGCGCGCCGCAGCTCCTGCAGGGACAATTCCACATATTCCTTTTCCTCCGGCCCGATCGCCTTCGATTTGCTTAACAGCTGGAGAAATCCGCTCGTAACCGTCAAGGGGTTGCGGATTTCGTGGGATACGCTGGCCGCAAGCTCGCTGACGACGTTCAGCCTCTCCGAATGCATGATCCGGTCGCGGTTTTTCATGTTGGAAATGATCTTTTCGATGAGCACCATCAGAACTCCCATAAACGCCACATACGTCGTTAAAGTGTTAAGGGCGAGCACCCCAAAGTGATTGTTTAATGCCCCCGTGGCAAAACTTAAAGTACACAGGTAAAAACCGATCGTCAAAAAAGAGGCGATCATCGCCCAAAGAATGCGCCCCCTGGAGCTTAGCTTCATAAATTTGGCGCTGTA
This sequence comes from Paenibacillus sp. YAE3, assembly GCF_057546105.1. Classification (NCBI taxonomy): domain Bacteria; kingdom Bacillati; phylum Bacillota; class Bacilli; order Caryophanales; family Paenibacillaceae; genus Paenibacillus; species Paenibacillus sp. YAE3. Next base: position 167,980 of record NZ_BAAIYF010000013.1, read on the forward strand.
ATACGGCACGATGACCATGATTGTCGTCGAAAAAAGGAAAGACTGCATCGTCCCTTCCCCGCCCACGTAAAACCGGTACAGGTTCAAGATGATATATAAAAGGAATACGCTCCGATATCCTCCATATAACGCGACCACCAGAAACGGAATGTATCTTAAATCCACGATAAACCCGATGCTGAGCTGAATCGGCATCGAAATGCAGAGAATCATCGACGCGGCCGACAACAAAACGAGGATCTTTCCATGGTAATCAGATGGACGGTTCTCGAAAAACACGAGAAAGACGATGACCGGAACCAATAAAAACAGGAAATTTAAAAGCAACGTTTCAAACAAAGGTTAACTTCCTTTCGGCCCTTATGCTGCATGACGTACACTGTCAGATTATATTGAATGATTACTATAAGACATTACGCCAAATCGATGTTATAAGTAAAGTCAAAAATGCCAATGAATGTCCCCCCTTATTTTGGAAAACGGATCGCAAACAAAAACCGCCCCTCGTCGGAGCGGTCTGTCGATGATTTCATAGCTTTGATGTCACATATGCCTCAATATCATTTCCTTCGCATCATTCTTGGGCAAGTCCGGTTTTATACGCATTCTCATGGACCAGGCCACGGATGAACGCCTCGAAGTTCGGGGCCAGCTTGATCGCCTTATGGTTCCGTTCCTTATCGACGTACACCACTTCAGGCTCGCCGTCGTTGCCCGACGGGCGGTAGTCCAGCATGACGACTCCGGATCCGGAAGGACAAGGGCAGATCACGACGCCAAATTCCGGATACCCATCGGTTTCAATGATATGCCGGCTGCCTTCGGGGCCGCACAGCGAGAATCTTTTCTCCCTGCCGATGCCCATAATGCCGGAAATCGTAATGTGATCCGGGTCTCCCGCTTCGGTTCCGCGGACGGGGAAACATCTGCTGCGCGGAATTCCCCCGTTATGCTGCTTCATCATCTCAATATAGGAGGCAGGCAGCTTGAATACCAGCGATTCCTCCACGGAAGCGATCAAATCGTCCGCGGGCGGACCGGATATGTAGTGTTCCGCGCCTTCCGCGCCGTCGTCCCAAAAACCGGCCGAATCGGGATCCGCATCGGTTGCGGAAGCGGCGGGAGCGGCGGCAACGACCGGCTCCGCCTTGGACTCCGCCGGAACGGGTTCGCCGGCCGGTTCTTCGACGGGTTCCGATTCCGCCAGTTTCTGCCGGATGGAGTCCAGGAACTCCAGCGTATCCTCATCGCCGGGGTCCAGCTTGTCCGCGGCTTCAAACGCCTGCAAAGCTTCCTCGTAACGGTCCAAATAATAATAGGCGAGCCCGATGCGGTAATGCCAAAGCGGATCGTCTTGTCCTTCTTCGGCTACGGTCAGAAACTGCTCGACCGCCTCCTCGTAACGCTCCAGATTATTCATTGCCCTCCCCAGATGGCTGACCAGCTCGTAATCCCGCTCTTCCTCCGGAATGTCCGCGATCGCATCCACGATTTGCTCGAATTCATCTTCTTCATGCCATGTTTCCAGCTGTTCCAAAAGATCTTCACGCATATTTTTTTGCCTCCCACCAAAAGCCCTTTTTCAAATTATACCATTCGGGGGATAGCGTCTCCAGCATGGGAGGAAAAGCATAAATCAAGGGGGCTCAAAATAGGCCGTCCGTTGCAAAGGATTTTGGAAAAGACTATAGAATTTTACATCCAGCAGCTGGATTTCCCAATCATTTTCCAGTTTATGCCTTTATTCCATTTCCCGCCTGCCGTTACAATCCATCCTGAAGGAGATGATATCGATGAAAGCTTATAAGTGGAAATGGTTTGCTGTATTTATCGTCCTCTTTGTCGTTTACGGCTTGGGTTGGAGGGAGGACCAGGCCGAGGCGGCATCCGTCCTTACGCTTGGCAGCGAAAACCGCGAGGTCCGGGATGTGCAGTATCGGCTCAAAACTCTTGGCCTTTATGACGGAGCGCTTGACGGTACCTATGGCCCAGGCACGGCGTCCAGCGTCATGAAATTTCAAAAGGAGTACGGGGTTCATCCGGACGGGGCCGTAGGACCCGCCACATGGAGAAAACTTAAAAAATATACGCTCAGCGAAAGCGAAATGGAAATCATGGCCAAAATCATCTACAGCGAAGCCCGGGGCGAACCCTATAAAGGGCAGGTTGCCGTCGGAGCCGTCGTAATGAACCGAATCCAATCGGACGAATTCCCGGATACCATCCAAGGCGTCGTCTTCCAAAAAAATGCGTTTACGGCCGTCAGCGACGGGCAATACGGGATGAAGCCGAACCGGACGGCTTACCGTGCCGCCTTGGATGCCGTTCGCGGATGGGACCCGACCCGCAACTCGCATTACTACTACAATCCGAAGACGGCAACCGACAAATGGATCCGGACGCGCACCCCCACCCTGAAAATCGGCCGCCATTTGTTTGCGAATTAATCGAATTGCAGTCCTGGGGGCCATCCCCCAGGCTTCTGATCGCTCGGACGATCGCTGCAGGCATGGGAGCCGCCCGGCGCCCCGCCGAGATTATAAAAAAAGCACCCTCCCGGGTGCTATTGCAACGCTAGGGATTACGCTTCTTCAATTCACGGGGGTTAACGGGGTCAAGCGATTCGATATCCGCGCCCGCCTCTTCGAACGCATCCGCGATGTCCTCCCAAGCCACCAGCTTGAAGTTCTGGTTGACGACTTCCCCTTTTTCAACATTCTGATCGTCTTGCGCCACGAACAAACCTTCTTCGAACGCGTCTCCCAAATCGTAATTCAGGACGTCGATGCCGTCCGTCTCGGTCGTGCCGTCAATATCGCGGCCATCCGCGATCGTGAAGCTTCCGAGATATTCATTGTCGTCTTCCCGGTCATAAACCGCGTATCGGTTGCTTCCTTGGCTGGAAACGATGAGGTAACCATCGCCGTCCTTTCCGTAATACATCGTTAACCCTTCGACGTCGGCCGTCAGCCGCTTATTGTCAACCGCCGCGATCAATGTGCCTTGCGATCCCCCGCCGGGCTCCGCGTCAAATGCCCAAACCCCCACGTCCTCTTCGGCGATATACATGCGGCCGTATTCATCGTCCACCACGAGCCCTTCGGACTGGGAACCGAGCGTGAAGGAGCGGACAAGTTTGCCGTCGATTTTCCCGTTTCCGTTGTCATACAACTCGTATTGTTCAAATTCGCCGTTTTTCCCGAGCACAAGCGCATAAAATTTTCCGCTGCGCAGGCTGTGATACAAGCTGAAACCGTACACTTCGCTCATGGAAGACACGATCGGCTTTCCGTTGATCCCGGTCAGTTCCCCTTTTGAAGAAATCCGGAACAGATCGATGGAATTGGTGGTCCGGTTCGTCGCCCCGGCGATATCGATTTTGGCGTCTCCTAGTTTAAAATCGTATCGTACATCGACATTGTTCATGCGCCCCAGGGCATAGGCATAATTTTGACGGCCTTCAAGATCGTAGACGAGCAGCCCCCCGGCTTTGTTGGTCGCAATGATTTTGCTGTCTTCCGGATCGGTTGGATGCAGCCAGATCGCGGGATCGTCCGCGGCATCGTCGCCATGGCTGACCGCTTCCGTCTCAACCTTCGCTTTGACGGAGACCGGTTCGTACGACGTGCCGGCATAAGCCGACGTTCCAAACATCAAACACCCCCCGACAACCGTCAGCATCGCTGATTTTGTCCATCTCAACATAAACTCTCACACTCCCAATGGATAGAAAATTTGGCATGCACCTCCAATGTAATGGACAAGCGTCAAACCCGCATCAAAAGATTGTAAACATCAAGTAAAAATATGAAATATTTGGATTTATAAAACTGCTCACCCCGCGGAAAAAAAACGGACCGCTTTTCGCGGCCCGCTCTGGCCGGGCGTTCCCGGCAGTTGCATGTTTATGCTGATTTTGATCCGTTCGCCTAATCCCGGCTCGCCAGCTTCGAAAGCAGGCGCAAAATTTCGACGTACAGCCACACGAGCGTCACCAGCAGCCCGAAGGAGCCGTACCACTCCATGTATTTCGGAGCCCCTTGCCGGGCCCCTTCTTCGATAAAGTTAAAATCGAGCACGAAGTTCAAGGCGGCGATAATGACGATAACCACCGAAATGCCGATGCCGATCGGGGTGCTGTCATGCAAATACGGCACGGTCACGCCAAACAGCCCTAACACGAAACTCAGCAGGTACACGAGCGCGATTCCCGCCGTAGCGGCGAAAAGGCCTTTCTGGAAGCCGGCGCTGGCTTTGACCAATCCCGTCTTGTAAACGACCAGCATAGCCAAAAATACGCACATCGTCAGCAAGGCAGCCTGCAAGGTAATGCCGTAATATAAAGATTCGTAAGCCGCCGATAAAGCCCCTAAAAAGAGACCTTCCCCAATCGCATAAATCGGCGCCAAAAACGGTGCCGTCGTCGGCTTAAAACTGATGACCAACCCAAGCACCAATGCGCCGATCGCCCCGCCGATCATGTAGGGATACATTTCGTACCCGTTAAAAAACATCACCCAGGATACGACCGCCGCCCCGATCAGGAGCGCCAGCAGCATAAACGATTTGTTGACCGTCCCGCCGATCGTCATGGTCTCTTGGCCGTTGTAATGTTCGCTTCTTTCAAACGTTTTTTTGTTAAGCGTCGGATTTCCGCTGCGACCGATCAAATTCATTTCCCCCCAACATTTTTAATGCTATTCTAGCATACGTTGGAATATTTTAGGATACCAAATCCGGATTCATCAAACGCCTTATTGCATTTCGTTTCGTTCTTTAAGGTAAGCTTCGATCACTTTCTTGTTGTTCTCGTCGATCCGCAGCGGAATTCCGGCACAATTCACGACGATGCCGTTCATGTTTTCGGACAAGGCCAACAGGTCGTCGAAACCGGCGACATTGCTGCTCCACACCGTTTTATCGTAAACCTTCTCGAATTCGGGCCAATCCGTAAATGCCGGGAGCCACGTCGTATCGTTTTCCGCGCCCAACACGCCAAACCGGATCTCCGTCCCTTCCCGGATCGTTTTGATGCCTTGTTCATCGGAAGGCGCCGGCTCTTTTTCAATCAGCTGCATCGGCAGCAAATATTTGGCCTGCAGGACTTCATCCAGCATTTGCCCCTCCAGCGCCTGAAGCAGCTGTTTATTCCCCTCGCCGCCCTGCCGCGCATGCAAGGTTTGGAAAAACCGGATCAGCGCATGCTGCAGGCGGGGATTGGTGACCGGAATATTGATTTCCGGAATGCCGGTCCAGTCCGGCGGCGGCAATAAATCGTCCCTGTCGATTTCGATATGGTATTGTCCGTTGTCCAAAAGGATTTTGGGGAGGCCAAGGGTATGAAGCTCGGCAAAGGCCCCAAGGATTCCCTCCCGGCCGATTTTTTTCATCTCAAGCATCAGAAGCTGCTGCCGGAAATAATCCTCCGCGCTTGCGGCATATTCCTCTTGCGAGAACATCCATACCCTGTCATCGATATCGACGTACGGGTAGTTCGTATGCTTGTCGTAAGCGAGATATAGCGCTCCCGCTTCTTTGATCTTGTCTTTCAACACGGCGGAAAATGCTTGTATTTTCTCATCGGCATCCTGTCTGGTCAACGTCTGCTGCTGCCTGAAATGCTTGGCGGAATGAATCAAGAAAATCAATTCCTGTATCTCCAGTTCCCTGCATTCCTCCACCGATACCCGTCCGTTCAACAAAAACCTTACCCCGACTTCATTTTTTCTTTCCTCGTTCATTGGCACGGCCGCCCCCTCCAACCTGTTTGCCTCATTATAGCTTTATATTCCAAACAAAAACAGGCGAAATACTCGCCTGCATTGTCAAGGATGCTTGCCGCATGGGGGCTAGCCGTTTACATTTCCTTGCTTTTCGTGGTTAATCAGCCACTGCTTGCGCGTCAGGCCGCCTCCATAACCTCCGAGGCCCCCGTTACTGTTGATCACGCGATGACAAGGCACGATGATCGCCAGCTGGTTCATCCCGTTCGCCTGGGCGACGGCTCGAAAAGCCGACGGCTTGCCGACCGAGACGGCCAGTTCCGCGTAAGACCTTGTTTCGCCGGGCGGGATGTTCCGCAATTCATCCCATACCGAGGTTTGAAAAGGCGTTCCAAGGTAATGAACGGGCGTCTTGAACCCATTGAATTCCCCGTCGAAATATTGGCTCAGCTCCTGTTCGATCCTTTGGATCGGTTCCGCGATACCCGGGATGATCGCGCATTTCGTCCGTTGTCTCAGCCGCTCCATCTCCCGCTCGAGTCCCCTCCGGTCCACGAACTCCAATAGATACAGCCCTTCGTCGTCCGCAATGGCGACCATCGGCCCCAGCCGCGTGTCAAGCCAGGCCGCTTTCAGGACTTTCCCGTTCCCCAACTGGCTCGGCGCCGAACCCACCATGCGTGAAAATGCCTCCCGAAAACCGCTGCCGGACTCGTATCCGGCCGAAAGTTGCGCATCGATCACGTGTTCACCCTCCCTGATTTGTTTTATGGCCAGTCCCATGCGCCGTGCCCGCGCGTATTCGACGAACGTCATTCCGAACCGTTTTTTGAATTGGCGGCGCGCCGTCGAAGCATCGATCGACAACGATTGAAAATCCCGCTCCTTCCAACGCTTCTCGGGGCACTTCTCAATGGCCTCCACCAGCAGCCGCACGACTTCCGAGACCTGGTTCGGATGGGAAAGGGGGCGGCATCGTTTGCAGGGGCGAAAGGAAGCAAGCAGCGCTTCTTTGGCCGTCCCGTAAAATTCGCAGTTCTCGAACTTCGGTTTCCTCGCCGGGCAAGTCGGGCGGCAAAATACGCCGGTCGTTTTGACCCCCACGTAAAACAGGCCTTCATATTCCGATTTTTTCTCGACCAACGCCTGGTAATACTCCCGTTTATGTTCGGCTTTAATCATTATTTGTTTCCCCCGATCCGCCCAAGATTTCCCGAATGGTTTTTTTATTATAACCTCCCCTGTTCGGACTGTCCGCCGAAAATCAGGCATTTATTTTTTTGCCCTGCGGTTGCAGGCCCAAGGTTTATGCCGACCCTTCGGACAGGCTATAATAGAAACATTCGAAAACAGGCAGGAGATGAACCCCATGTCCAAATCTATCGTAGAAAAGCTTGGCTTGCAAAAGTACAAGCATGCCGCGATATTGAATCAGCCTGATGGAACGGATTATTTTCCGGACCTGACCGGCTACGACACCGTGCTGAAGAACGACCCTTACGACCTCATTTTTGCTTTTGTGCTGGATCTGGAATCGCTGAAGGAGCTGGTTTATCGGATTATCGAGCAGAACCTTCTTCAACCCAACGGCTATCTCTTTGCGGCTTACCCCAAAAAGGGAAATAAGACGTATCCCACGTATATTCACCGCGATGATTTGTTTCCGGGCTTAGGCAGCGACGAAGAAGGATATATCGGGGACAGCGGCATCAAATTTGCGCGCATGGTCGGGCTGGACGAAGTTTTTACGGTTGTCGGCTTCAAGCGGGACGCCAAGGGCAAAGCGAAGGAACAAGCCTCTTCCCGGCCGAGTCAGCGCGTGGACGATTACACGGCGATGATTCCCCGCGTGGAGAAGGATTTGGAAGATACGCCGGAGCTGCTCGCGTTTTACCAAGCGCTGACCGCCGGCTACCGCAAAGACTGGGCTCGGTATGTGTACAGTGCCAAACAAGAGGCAACCCAAGCCAAGCGCCGGGAAGAAATGAAAATGATTCTGCAGGCAGGTTACAAAAGCCGCGATCTTTATCGCAAGGACCATCCGTAACCCGAGCCAAAACGCAGCATCCCCTAGAAATCGATGCGGATCAGCCGGGTCATGATTTCGTCCTGACCAAGGCTGCCCTGTATTACTCACGCCAAATACTCGGCCATAAAGGGCTGCAGGCAAAACAAAACGGCCTTCCTCCCCAAAATGCAGGGAAAAAGGCCGCTTGATCACGTGCCGCAATACGTCCGGTAAGGCGTGATCGTATTAGGCACGATACAGTATTCATCCTGTTCCGCAGAATACGCATACGGGTTCGACAACACCTCAAGAAGCTGTTCCATTACGCTGAAGTCCTCATCCTCCGTTGCGGCTTCCAGCGCCTCCTCCACCCGGTGATTCCTTGGAATGACGGCCGGGTTGCTGCTTCGCATCAGCTCCTTCGAGGAAACTTCCCCCTCCTGCTGTCTGCCGAGCCGCGCTTTCCAACGCTTATGCCACGCCACAAACTCGGAAGATTGAAACAGATCCATACCCTCCATGGTATCCAAAGTTAACGCGCGGAAGGTGTTCGTATAATCGGCATGATGCTGTTCCATAAGATCCAGAAGGTCGCCGATCAGTTCCTTATCCTGTTCTTCTTCGTTCAACAGCCCGAGCTTGGCTCTCATGCCCTGAAGCCAGTACGCTTCGTACACATCCTTATAACCGGATATTTTGTCCTGGGCCAGCTTGACGGCCTGCTCCGGATCATCGTGCAAAAGCGGCAGCAGCGTTTCGGCGAATCGCGCCAGATTCCAGCCGGCGATCGGCGGCTGATTGCCGTAGGCGTACCGGCCTTGCGTATCGATGGAGCTGAACACCGTCGCCGGGTCATAGGCATCCATGAAGGCGCAAGGGCCGTAATCGATCGTTTCGCCGCTAATGGCCATATTGTCGGTATTCATGACGCCGTGGATAAAGCCGACAAGCTGCCATTTGGCGATCAGCGAAGCTTGGCGTTTGATGACCTCCTCAAGGAGCGAAAGATAACGGTCCCCTCCCGCTTCGATGTCAGGATAATGGCGGCTGATGGTATAGTCGGCAAGGCTGCGCAGATCCTCGATCGTAGCGAAATGCGCCGCGTACTGAAAGGTTGCGACGCGAATATGGCTGGAAGCGACGCGCGTTAGAACCGCACCGGGCAGTTCGCTTTCACGGATGGTGGGCTGCCCCGTCGTGGCGACGGCAAGGCTGCGGGTGGTCGGAATGCCAAGCGCGTGCATGGCTTCGCTGATGATGTACTCGCGCAGCATCGGTCCAAGCGCGGCACGCCCGTCGCCTCCCCGCGAGTATGGCGTTCTGCCCGAACCCTTCAGCTGGATGTCCACCCTCTTGCCCTGGGGCGAAATCTGTTCGCCAAGCAGCACGGCTCTCCCGTCCCCCAGCATGTTAAAATGTCCGAATTGATGCCCTGCATAAGCTTGCGCAATAGGCTCCGCCCCTTCCGGAACTTGATTCCCGGCGAATACCGCCGCGCCGCCTTCGCTTTGCAGCGCCTGAACGTCGAGCCCAAGGGACTCCGCCAACGGGCGATTCAGAATGGCCAGCTGCGGGGAACGCACCGGAGTCGGCTCGATCCGCGAAAAAAAGGTTTCCGGCAGCCGGGCATAGCTATTGTCGAAGTTCCATCCTGCTTTTTTATGATTTTCCATAAACTCTCCTTATGTTTGAGGCATGTATGATCCTGTTGTCCCATCGCTTTTTAAATGTCCACTTCTTCTCTTTATTATACCGTTTTCGGCAAAACCGTGCTTCGAGCAAGCGGCAGACCGGACAAACAAAACGGCCCCCGTCCCGTGAGGCTTTGGACGAAGGCCCGTTTGAATCATCTATATATCGGCTACACGATGGTTTGCAGTTCGCTGTTCAGACCCAGCGCCCGCGTGGTCGATTCATGAATTTCGCGGATCAGTTCTGGGTTATCCACCAGCGACAATCCGTAGGAAGGGATCATTTCCTTGATTTTCGGCTGCCATGCTTTGAGCTGGTCCGGGAAGCATTTTTCGATGACCTCAAGCATGACGGAAACGGCGGTAGATGCACCCGGAGAAGCGCCAAGCAATGCGGCGATCGATCCATCGGCGGCGCTGACTACCTCCGTACCGAACTGAAGCGTGCCTTTGCCGCCATCGACCGTATCTTTGATAACCTGTACGCGTTGGCCCGCCACCAGCAGGTCCCAATCTTCGCTTTTGGCGTTCGGGATGAACTCCCGCAGCTCTTCCATCCGTTTTTCTTTCGACAACAACACTTGCTGGATCAGGTATTTGGTCAACGACAGGTTTTTGGCGCCTGCCGCGAGCATCGTTAAGATGTTGTTCGGTTTGACCGAGCCGATCAAATCGAACATGGAACCCGTCTTCAGGAACTTCGGCGAAAACCCTGCAAACGGTCCGAAAAGAAGCGATTTTTTATGATCGATGAATCTCGTGTCCAGATGCGGCACGGACATCGGAGGCGCGCCGACCTTGGCTTTGCCGTATACTTTGGCATGGTGCTGCGCGACGACCTCCGGATTGTTGCACACCATGAACAGGCCGCTGATCGGGAAGCCGCCGATATGCTTTCCTTCCGGAATGCCCGATTTTTGAAGCAAAGGAAGGCTTCCTCCCCCTCCGCCGATAAAAACGAATTTGGCCTTATAGCGTTCGACTTCGCCGCGGTCGTTCCGCACTTTCAGTTCCCACTTGCCGTCTCCGGCGCGTTTAATATCGTCAACGTGATGTTTGTAACGGATTTCCACGTCTTTCCTTTTCAAATGGTCGAACAGCATGCGCGTTAAAGCGCCAAAGTTCACGTCCGTTCCGGAGTCCATTTTGGTCGCCGCCATCGGTTCGTTCGATGCCCGTTCCTTCATGATCAGCGGAATCCATTCCATCAACTTTTTCGGATTATCCGAGTATTGCATGCCCTGGAACAACGGATTTTTGGACATGGCTTCAAAGCGCTTTTTCAAAAACGCTACGTTTTGCTCCCCTTGCACCAGACTCATATGAGGCAACGGCATGATAAAATCTTGCGGATTGCGGATCAGCTTGCTGTTCACCAGATAGGACCAGAACTGCATGGAGACCTGAAACTGCTCGTTTACTTTTATGGCTTTGCTAATATCTATAGATCCGTCCGGTTTTTCGGTCGTGTAGTTCAGCTCGCACAGCGCGGCGTGCCCCGTTCCCGCATTATTCCATTCGTTGGAGCTTTCTTCTCCCGGGCTGGCCAGCTTCTCGAACACCTTAATGTCCCAGTACGGCACTAATTCCTTCAGCAATGTTCCCAAAGTCGCACTCATGATTCCGGCACCAATTAAAATAACGTCTGTTTCGGTTTGTCTGTTGCTCATGTTTACCGCCCTTATACGCTAATATTTGGAGAAAAGATGTAGGCGCTCTCACGGCAAGTCAGAGTGCGACCTGGTCAACACCTTTTCTGGATGAATGATTACCTGCTCCTAGTATATCACTATTTTATAGACTATTAAATGATTGTTATATGCCATTTACAACCCGATTACACGGAAGAAGCGTGAAACGAGGCACAAAACCTTGGGAAAACACAAAAAACCAACGCTATAATCCGGCGCTCCAGTGAATAATAGCCTGGTTTTAAGCCAAAAATATCCATAATGCCTATTGGTATACAAAGGAGTTGAAATCCATGAGGCTTTTCTTGCTGTTGTTGATGGGGACGCTCGTTTTTTCATCGCCCGCCATCGCTTTAGCGGCTTCCGAAGAGGTGCCCAAAGACGCAAAAAGAGCGATGCACAGACTAAAAAAAGAAAGCGGCGATACGCTCACGGTCCATTGGGATCCAAATGCCAACACTCCCTCCCTGCTTGCGGGAAACTTGTCAAAACCGTCGAAACATTCACCCCAGTGGATCGCCTATGAGTTTTTGAATCATAACAAGGCCGTCTACGGCTTGAGCAACGCAAGAACCGACATGAAGGCGACCGAAGTCAACCGGCTTTCCGACGATACGATCCAAGTCAGGCTGCAACACCTTCTCTATAAAACGCCGGTCTGGAACGACGGGCTGGTTGTTCAAATGAACGAACGGGGCGTCATTCTGCGCGTCGAGGGCAGAATCTATCGCGATCTGAAGAAAAGGACGCTGAACCGCCCCATGCACCCCTCATTTTCCGAAACAAAAGCCGTCGAACTCGCCTTGGCAGCCTCCAATATGGGCAAAGCCAAGTTGGGAGGGTTTTCGGTCGAGATGTATTATCACCCTTCGATCCCGGGTACGCCTCTGATTTATGCGGTGAATTTGCGAAGCGCGGATCCGAACGAGCCCAAGCAACAAATTTTGATTCACGCCCTTAGCAAACGGATCATCGAACAAAAGACAATAAGAGAAAAGGGAGAGCCTTAGAGGCGCTCCCTTTTTCGAAGAGATATCCGAGCTGCAACTAAACCAAGTAACGAAAGTAAACGTAGATGCTGGATAAAACGATCGAAAGCAGCATTAAAGGAAAACCGTACTTCAAAAATTGCACGAACCGGATCGGATGGCCTTCTTTCCCCGACATCCCGGCCACAATGAGGTTGGCGCTGGCGCCAATAAGCGATCCGTTGCCCCCCAAACATGCTCCAAGCGCAAGGCTCCACCAAAGCGGCTCCAAATTGCTGACGCCCATATGGCCCATCTCCTGGATCATCGGAATCATCGTGGCTACGAACGGGATGTTGTCCAGAAAAGCCGATGCAATCGCGCTCAGCCATAAAATCAGCATGGACGTCGTTACCAGGTCCCCTCCGGTCAGTTCGATGGCTTGCTCGGCCAATTTGGCGATCACGCCCGTTTCAATAAGGCCGGACACCAGCACGAACAAACCGACGAAGAAAAAGATCGTCGTCCATTCTACCTTGGCGAATGCTTCTTCCATCATGTGTTCTCCGGTAAGCAGCAGCAGCAGGAAGGCCCCCGCCAATGCGACGGTCGCCGATTCCAGATGCAGCAGCTGATGGGTAAAGAACCCAAGGATCGTCAATCCCAAAACGATCAGGCACTTCCGCAAAAGCCCGCGATCGGTGATCAGTTCGCTTTCGTCCATCTCCATGATGGTTTGTTTCAATTCGTTTGTCGTCTGAATTTTTTTGCGGAACAGGAAAATAAAAATCGGGATATACACGGCCATGACAAGGGCAGCAATCGGCGCCAGATTGACGATGAAATCCATAAAGGACAATTCTTTCACGGCGCTCCCGATCATAATGTTCGGAGGATCGCCAATCAAGGTGGCGGTCCCCCCTGCATTAGAGGCAATGATTTGCGTTATGAGAAAAGGTATGGGATTGACGCGCAGCTGTTTGGTAATGCTGAACGTCACCGGAACCATAAGCAGAACGGTCGTCACGTTATCCAAAAAGGCCGATCCCACCGCCGTAATCAGCGCCAATGCGATCAGAATCCGGACAGGCTCCCCTTTCGCCTTCTTGGCGGCAACGACGGCAATGTACTTAAACAGTCCCGTTTCAGCCGTCACCCCTACGATAATCATCATGCCGACAAGCAGACCCAGCGTATTGAAGTCAATGTGATGCAGGGCCGTTTCTTGGTCAACGATGCCCAAGACGACCATTAACGTTCCGCCAATCATCGCGACGATGGTACGGTGGATCTTCTCCGCAATGATAAACCCGTAAATGACGAGAAAAATGCCGATTGCCAAAATTGCCTGGTTTTCCATAAACCCCTCCCGAAAGCGTTGTTTTCTTCAATATTCCCCAACATGTGGATTGTCATGAAAGAAACCTTCGGCAGGCCAAAAAAAGGCAAAAAGGAGCCTACCGATGGCAGGCTCCTCCGATAATCCGTATGAAGTTGATTATAACTATTATAACAATACCCCGAATCAGTGTAAAGGTATCCGATGCATGACCTGAATCCGGACTGGAGCGAAAACGATGCCTCAAAGGAACGGCGGCTGTTACGAGGCGGAATCCTCACGAATAAAGAGCTTGCGAAAGTCGTCCAATCCTTTGTATTCCCGCGGCAGACCCGGCACGTTCGCTACGATGGCGAGGGGAACTCCTTTCCCCTGTACGACGAGACGGATTTGAACGCAGCCAAAAAGATCCTGGGCATACCGTTGAAGTTCCCGACGGACTTGCCGGATACGCAGTTTACGATGAGCAATTCGATTTTGTTGCGGACGAAGGATCACAATACCGGGTACGCGTTCAGGCAGTCGGCGGATGCGCTGTGGAACACCTATAGCCCGCCGTACGATTCGACCATTTACGATCTCAACGACGAACTGTGGCTTTACCAGAGCAAAGCGCCTCTTTTTAATCCGGCCAAACTGTCGTATCTTCGCAAGCTGCAGATCCATGGCGTGGAAATTACCGCTTATGCCGACAACCATCACGTCTATTTTGGGCCTCGTCATTCCGAACCGTCGAAATTAAAAAGCCAAACCATATATATGTGGAAGCAAAACGATGTCTATTATGCTTCGTTGTTTTTAGGCCAAGAGCAATACCAGGAAACAAACCTGGAAGCTTTGATACTCGCTCCCTACCAAAATTAAAAATCGGATCATCTCACGCCGGAAAATCAGCTCCGCTCCCTGAAAAGCGGCATCCTCGCAGATCAGCTGCTGAAAGAAGGGCAAGCGGGAATCTTCTATATTTCCGAAGGAAACCCGGACTTACAAAACGGACATCGAAACTTCGCCCCTGAACTTCGCTTATCTGGAGTAGATCTTTGCCGCACAAAAACAACCTTTGCCGGCCGTGCAGGGCAGCAAAGGTTGTTTTGGATTCACCCCCAAATCAACTTGGGTGTTGATGTACTTATGGCTTCACCTCATACAACGATGAATCCATCCCCCGAATAAACGGGGTCCATTCTCCCGTTGCGAAAAGCAAAAGCCGATGCATGGCACGCGTACATGCCGTATAAAAAAGCTTGCGTTCGCTTTCCCGATGATAGGTTTCCGAAGAGGCGTCATAAATGAGCACGGCGTCGAATTCAACGCCCTTGGCAAGGTAGACGGGAAGAATCAAAGTCCCCTTCTCAAAGGTAGGCGTGTTTTTCGTAATGAGCTTGATCCCCTCGGAGCCATGCTGCATCAAGAGGTTATAAGCTTCCTCGCTTTCGGCCGCCGTTTTCGTGATGACGCCGATGGAAGCCAAACCTTCCGCCCGCAGCGCGTCAAGCTGCCCGGCAATTTGCTCCGCCCGCTTTTCCTTGCTCTCCGCCTTAGAGAGAAGCGGTTTTCTGCCGCTTCGTTCAAACGGCACGATCGCTTGGGCGTTCGGCAGCAGCGACTTCGAGAATTCCACGATCTCCCGGGTAGACCGGTAGCTGCGAACCAGGCGGAACAAGCGCGTTTCCGTTGCTCCGTATAGCCGGGTAAGCGGCGAATCTCCGCCGTACAGCTCCGTCGCTTGAGCAAAGATCGCCTGGCCGAAGTCGCCGAGAACCGTCATGCGGGCGCGGGGGAACAATCTTTTGAGGAACTCATATTGAAACATCGAATAATCCTGGCCCTCGTCGACGAAGACATGCCGGACTTCCGTATTCGTGCGGACGCCTTCGATCAACTCTTTTAAATACAGGTACGGCGTGGCATCTTCATAAAACAGTTCGCTGCGGCTTAGCTTTTCCCGGGTCTGCTCGCAGATTTCCGGCCAAAACGGGGGCGCTTCCGCTCCGCCCGTCATCTTTTTGAATGCATCTTCATTTTCGAACAACTGAACGTAGAGCCCGGCCATATCGATGAACAGCATCCGCTTCACGCTTCGTCTCAGCGGCTTAAACTGCTCCTTGACGATCATCCGCCGCAGCAGCTGCTCCTCCCGATCGGCATAGTCGAAATCGCCTTCGTCCGGCCTGCGCTCGCCTTGCAGCCTTTCGCGGATTTCCTCATATTGCTCGGCAAAATCGAAGACGCCCCTGTCTTTGTGCAGCTGCCGGTACGCTTCGGCGTATTGGTCCTTGTCGAGATAATCCAGCTCCTCCTGCACCCAGAGCGCCTCCCGCTCTTTTCTCTCCAGCGCGGCCAGTTCGCCCAACAGCCACTCCTGCAGCATGGCCATGCGGTTGGTGATGCGGATGGAAGGTTCATAGCCGTAAAACTTGGACTCCATTTGCTCCGCCGTGATCAAATCGCGGTCCCGAAAGCGAATGCTTTGGAATCGCATGCCCTCCCGCTCCAACCACCGCGCGTAATTTTGAAGGGCTTGCAGGAATGCTTCGGACGCCTTATAACGAATCCCGCTTAGCCGGGCCTCGTACCCTTGCGCTGACGGCTCCGTCAGCACGTATTCGATCTGATCGAACGGATCCTCCAACCGGAACGTTCTGCCAAGCCAGTAATCCAAATATTCCTGGAAGGTCGTTTGCTGCATGTTTTCTTCGCCAAGCTCGGGAAGAACGGTCGAGACGTAGCTGTTAAACATCGGATTCGGCGAAAACAACACGATTTGGTCGGCCTTCAGCCGCTCCCGGTGTTTATACAGCAAGTACGCGACCCGCTGCAGCGCCGCCGAGGTTTTCCCGCTTCCGGCCGCCCCTTGCACGATAAGCATCCGGCTTTTATCCTCGCGGATAATGGCGTTTTGCTCTTTTTGGATCGTCGCGACGATGCTTTTCATCTGGTTGTCCGCGCCTTTTCCGAGCACCTGCTGCAGCAATTCGTCGCCGATCGTCAAGCTGGTATCGAACACGTTGTGCAATTGCCCCTCGCGGATCTGATACTGCCGTTTCAGCTTCATTTTGCCGGAAACGTATCCGCCCGGCGTATCATAACCGGCTTCCCCCGGGGAGTGATCGTAGTACATGCTGGCGATCGGAGTGCGCCAATCGTAAACCAGAAACTCCATGCCGTCCGAATCGACGAAAGACGCGACGCCGATATAGACCTTTTCGGTAAAACCCAGGCCGTCTTCGCGGAAATCGATCCGTCCAAAGTAAGGGGATGACAGCAGCCGCTTCATGTTTTTCCATTGCTGCACGCGCTGCCGGTGGCTTCGCTCCCGCTCAGACAATATCGCCTCTTGCTGGCGGATGCTGTAGAAGGTTTCTTCGAAATCCTCATCCGTGCTCGTGTTGACGGTAACTTCCTCCCAAAATTGTTTGCGGATGTCCGTCACCTGGCCATGCAGACCGGCCACCTCCGGCTCCAGTTCGGCGATTCTTGCCTGCAGTTTTTCCGTGACCATGTCCAGCCGCTCTTGCTCTTGCTTCCAATCCTCTGCGTTGATCAATTTCCAGCACACTCCTTCGCTCGATTTTGAAGAAAAAGAAGGTTTGACAGACTGCCATGTCCTGTGGTAAGATTAAAGTGTAAATAAGATGGGATTACTATGATGTTTGCAAAGAATGTTGACAGTTCTTTCATCATATCATAGTGTTTCTTTGTGTGCAACTTCATTTAGTCATAAGATAAACCCGGCAGAATCTGCCGGGTTTTTTGGTTTTTTGCCATATACTACTCGCCGACGCGGGGCACAGGGCCGCGATGTTGAATGTTCGTCTCAGGGCATGAAGCGGCAGCCCTTTCCTCCCATTTCTCCCGCAATGCTTTCAAATCCTCGACAAAGAACTTTAGCAAATTGGGCCTTCTTCTTACTGCCAGTGGATGGTAGGTGAAGCCGATCGGGATCCCCTCAAACTCATGCCAGCTCCCCCGCAGCTCTTTGACGGTGGCATTTTCCTTCTGCGGATATAATCCTTCGGCCACGACATTTCCAAAACCGAACAGGACGAGCGGCTGCTTCTGAACAAGCTGCGACTGCAGATGCGGAAGGCACGCCGCTCGGGTGGCAGGCTTATCGTAAGCACGGACCGGCCGGCGTTTCAGCAAATAGGTCACGTAAACCGAGTGGATATCCATGCCCGCTTCCCTCATGCCGAGTTGAAGGGTTTCCCGGGCACCGCACAAAAACGGATTGCCTTCCCGGTCCTCCCGCGCCCCTGGATTATCCAGAATCATCATGAGCGAAGCCTGCGGATTGCCTTCCCCCCAGATGATGCGGGTCCGCTGTTTGAACAGCTCGCAACGTTCGCAATGCTGCATACCTTCGGGCGCTTGCTCTTCGGGCAGGATGATGCAGGGATGATTCGATTCCGCCGTCATGCAGCACCTTCCCTCCTCTTATATGTCATGATTCCATTATGCCCGGCTAAACCCGAAAAAACAGACCCCAAACCCAAAAAACGGCACCTGTTCATCGCAGGATGGTTTTCGATAGAATGAAGTCACTCCCGGTTGTAAGCGTTTCCGATTCGCTCGTTTGCCGGGAATCCATTATGTTCAAGGGGGGTATTTATGAAGCGATCTTATGCTGCGAAAAGGCTGTTCAGGAGAAAGGCATGGAGCTTGTTTTTGGCAGTCCTCCTGCTGACCGGGGCCGGACTATGGCCAACTTCGCAGGCTCAAGCTGCCGAAACAGCCGGAACCACCATTTCCTCGATGACGTACTTCTCGGCGGCAGACGGGCCTGTCATCACGAAATCGGGGGTCGGCCAAGCCAGCTATGGTTTTGTGATGCCGATTTTTAACGGAGGCGCCGCCACTTGGAATGACGTGGCCCAGGATTTGGGCGTCAAGGTAAAAGTCAACGGCAGCTGGGTCGATATCGACAGCGTCGGCAGCTTTGTCTATAACCAGAATTGGGGTCACTGGAACGACAGCGGCTTTACCGGCTATTGGTTCACCCTCTCCGCAACAACGGAGATTCAGCTGTACTCCAAAGCAAACGGGGTTACGCTGGATTACAGGCTTGTGTTTCAAAACATCAACAAAACCACCATCACGGCGATGACCCCGACGCAAGGGCCGCAAATTACGGCGGGTTTTACGGGCGGTGCCGGCTTTACCTATCCGATATTCAACAACGATCCGGCCATTACCTATGAAGCGGTTGCGGATGATTTGAAGGTGTACGTGAAGCCGGTAAACGGCAGCGAATGGATCGATATCGACAACAATGCGGCCAGCGGCTGGATCTATGATCAAAACTTCGGCCAATTCTCCGATGGCGGCGGCGGATACTGGTTTAACGTCACGGAATCGATCAATGTCAAACTGCAATCCAAAACCTCTTCGGCCAACCTCGTGTACACCATCACTTTTAATGAACCCGCAAGAAATTCTTATCTCCTTACGCCTTATGAAGGAACGACCTTTACGGCGGACGCGAACGGCGCCATCGGCATTCCGCTGCCCAAGATTGACGGAAGCGCCCCGATCGCCAAGGAGCTTGGCAATTTCGTTTACCAGATCAACATCAACGGACAGTGGGTGGATCTGGCTGATTCGAGCCGGAGCGGATTCGCATATTCGGCGAACGGCTACAACAACATGTCCGCAGCCAATCAGTGGGGATATTGGGCAGACCATATCTACGGCCTGTGGTTTCAGCCGATCCAAGAGAATATGCAGATCCGCATCGGCTATCCATTAAATGGTCAGGCAGGTGGGAACGTGGGCAACAACTTCGTCAACTATACTTTGATCGGCAATCCGGATGCTCCCCGCCCGGATGTCACCGGACAGGAGGATATTCCGATCGGAACGCCAAGCGACCCGGCCATCGAAGGCATGAACCTTATCTGGCAGGATGAGTTTAACGGAACGGCGCTGGATCGCAGCAAGTGGAACTACGAAACAGGGTATTATCTCAATGACGATCCCAATACATGGGGTTGGGGCAATTCGGAGCTGCAGCACTATACCGATAGTACGCAAAATGTTTTCGTGCAGGACGGAAAGCTAAATATCAGAGCCTTGAACGAGCCAAAATCGTTCCCGCAGGATCCCAATCGGTATGCGCAATACTCCTCCGGCAAAATCAATACCAAAGATCATTTTTCCTTCAAGTACGGCAGAGTCGACTTCCGCGCCAAGCTGCCCACCGGCAACGGCATCTGGCCGGCGCTCTGGATGCTTCCGCAGGATAACGTCTACGGAACTTGGGCGTCCTCCGGGGAAATCGACGTCATGGAAGCTAGAGGGCGCTTGCCCGGCGCGACGAGCGGAGCCATCCACTTCGGCGGGCAATGGCCGGCGAACCGGCATCTTTCCGGCGAATACCACTTCCCTGCAGGGCAAACCTTCGCCAATGACTACCATGTCTATTCGGTCGTCTGGGAAGAGGACAACATCAAATGGTACGTGGACGGCAAGTTCTTCTTTAAAGCGACCCGGGATCAATGGGATTCCGCAGCGGCGCCGAACAATCCGAACGCTCCTTTCGACCAGCCGTTCTACCTCATTATGAATCTGGCGATCGGCGGGGCCTTTGACGGGGGCCGGACCCCGGATCCGTCGGATATCCCTGCCACGATGCAGGTGGACTATGTACGGGTGTACAAAGCAGGCCAGGGCGGGCAAAATCCAGGAAACGTACCCGTTACCGGCGTTACGGTGAATCCGAGCACGGCGCAGGTGGAAGTCGAGCAAAGCGTCCAGTTGAACGCCAATGTAGCACCGTCCAATGCAACGAATAAGCAGGTCACGTGGTCAGTTGCGGGCGGCAGTACCGCATCCGTAAGTCCGAGCGGCCTCGTGACCGGGCTCGCTCCGGGTACGACAACCGTCACGGCGACAACCGCCGACGGCAATAAAACCGCCAGCGCCACCATCACCGTTGTGCCGCCTCCTTCCACCGTCATCGTCATCGGCGATGGGGTGAAGGGGCTGAAGAAAATCGGCGATGACCTGCTGTTCTATGTGAACGGCGCCACCTTTGCCGACTTGCACTATAAGGTCAACAACGGCGTGCAGTTGAACGTAGCCATGACCCCGGCGGGGAACGGCAACTACACCTACTCCGTCCGCAACCTGAAGCAAGGGGATAAGGTCGAATATTTCTTTACCTATAATCCGGGACAGGGGGCGCTGGACACCCCATGGCAGACGTATGTTCACGGGATAACTCAAGGAACGCCGGAGTAATCCCGAGCGCATCATATAGCTTCAGATAAACCAGTTGCGTGCCAGGCATGCAAGAAAGCATAAAAAATCAGGGCGCCTTCCAACACGAAGGGCCCTGATTTATCTATCAACTGCTTAAATTCCTACTTCCAAATCTCTTCCGCAATCTCCTTAATAAAAGCAAGCTTGCGCCATTGCTCTTCCTCGGTCAGATGGTTACCTTCTTCGGTGGAAGCAAACCCGCATTGCGGGCTTAGGCAAATCCGGTTCAGATCGACGTATTGCGTCGCTTCTTCGACCCGCTTCAAAATATCCTCCTTGCTCTCAAGCTCGCCGAACTTGGATGAGAACAGCCCCAACACGACCTGTTGATGGTCCTTCAGGAATCGAAGCGGCTTAAAATCGCCTGCACGATCGGTATCAAACTCCAAATAGAAACCGGAGTAGTCATCGATGCCGAGAAGCGTTTGGGCGATCGGCTCGTAACCCCCGCCTACGCCAGCATAAGTTGAAACATAATTCCCGCGGCATACATGCGTCGTGACAACGAGATCATCCGGCAGACCGGATACCACTTCCCCGTTCAATTTCGCAAATTCGTTCGCATATTCGGCGACATCCACCCCTACCTGCTTCATGAATGCCATGAATTGCTCGTCGCACAGCGCTCCCCACGTGCAATCGTCGAATTGAAGGCTGCGGCAGCCGGCTTCATAAAAATCAAGAATCGCCGCTTTGTACGCTTTGGCAATGTCCGAAACCAACTCTTCCCGATTCGGGTAGACGGCCTTCGTGCTTTCCTGATTTTCTGCCCGGTCCAGCTCGAACAGGAACTGCGCGGCCGCAGGAATCGATTGACGGGCCACGACGTCGTCGCCTGCCGCCTCTTTTAAAAATGCAAAGTGCGAAACAAACGGATGGCCGCTGTAACGGATTTTGCCGGTCAGGCGGGCGGTTTCGGGCCTCGACTCGGCGCCGTTGAATTGATAACCCTGGTCAATGATGGTTCGTTCTACGCCATCCAAGCCCCAAAAGAAGTCCAGATGCCACCAGGAGCGTCGGAATTCGCCGTCGGTTACCGCTTGAAGGCCCACCTCTTTTTGCTTTCGCACGAGCTTGACGATTTCGGCGTCCTCGACTTCTTTCAGCTGCCTGGCTGTCATTTCGCCGCTCTGGAATTTCAATCTGGCCTCTTTTAACGCCTGGGGCCGCAGAAAGCTGCCGACGATATCATATCGAAACGGAGAAACGGTTCGCTTTTTAGGTTCGGTTTGAGTGGTCATCTGATTTATCTCCTCGGAAAAAAAATATTAAAAATACTATAGCATACACCATTGGTTATATCGTTCTACCAAAAGGTTATAGCACGTTATAGTTATTAGCTATAGCGAAAAGGCTGTCCCTTTGAATTGTAAAAACCTTCAAGTTCCCGTATCCTTATTCTTGTTACGAGTCCTCTGATATCATGTACCAAGAAACGGAGACTGCACGTGCAATGAAATCATCGATATTAACCCGTCCTTTCTATTTCCTGTGGACCACCCAGACGGCTGCAAACGCCGCGGATGTGCTCTATATTATGGCGCTTACCGTCCTCGTATTGAACCAGACCGACTCGATCGTGTCGGCGGCGTTTATGCCGCTCATGCGCAGCGGCGCCCAAATGCTGAGCGGCCTGATTGCGCCGCTGCTGCTGAACCGCTTCAAACTGCCCGCGTTACTGCTTTTTTCGCAGACGGGCCAGTTTCTGCTGTTCGTAGGCTTGGCCGTCTACCTGCGGCTCAGCGGAAACGATGCGCTGTTTGCTCTTGTCTTTGCGCTGGTTTTTGCCATGTCCTTCCTGGACGGATGGACGGTTCCCGCCCGCAACGCGCTCGTACCGCGGCTCGTTGCCCAGGAGCAGGGCCTGCTCAAAGCAAACAGCCTGATCAGCGTCAGCGACCAGGTGGTGCAGTTTGCGGGCTGGGGGCTGAGCGGCATTATCGTTGCTTTGCTGGGACCCGGCCCCACGCTGCTGTTGACGGCCGTCATCTACGGGCTGGCGGCGGCTTTTACGCTCGGGGTCAAGGAGCAAGAGGAAGCCCGGCCTGTACAGCGGCAGATCGACGTTACGCCTGAGGGCAGCCACGACAACCCGGCGGCACCATCTACCGGATGGCACACCCTGACCGAAGGCTGGAAAATGATCTGGCGGATGCCGAGCCTGCGGCTGCTGACCTTTATGGACATGATCGACATGCTGGGCGGCTCGGTATGGGTCGGCGCCTTTACGCTGGCATTCGTTCAAACTGCGCTTGGGCAAGGCGAAGAGTGGTGGGGGTTCATCAATGCGGCGTATTTTGCGGGGTCGGTTGGCGGCGGGTTGGTGGTCCTGGCCCTAGCGCGGGCCATCGGCAGCCGCTTCCTGGGCGCCATGCTAGTCGGCATGGCCGGATACGGCATCTTGGCCGCTGTTTATGCGATTAACACCCATCCCTTTTTGGCGCTTATTCTCGTGCTGCTGATGGGACCGTTCGCCGAGCTATCGGTCATCAACCGGCGCACCTTGATCCAGCGAAGCGTGGACAAGGGGATGCTGCCCAAAGTGCTGTCGGCTCAAGCTTCCCTGCTGAACCTGATCTTCTGCATTTCGCTGCTGGCCATGGCCGCCCTCGCCGAAAAGTTCGGCATCGTGAACCTGTACCTGTTCGCGGCCGGCCTTACCTTGCTGGCGATGGGGGTTGGCTTGATCGGCCGCCGGGCTTTCCATGCCGTGACAACAACCAGTCCTGATGTCATAAGCGAGTAACTTCACCAACCAGCTCCATGCTTAACCAGCAGGATAAGCCACTTCGCTTATCCTGCTTTTTTCATACGGCCAAAACATAAATGGACATATCCAGAAATGAGAACATGGAAACCCCGGATTGACAAATAAAGGGACCGGATTTCTCCGGTCCCTTTATTTTCCCATAGCAGCTACACCAAGTAAGCTTACCTTGAGGCTTGTCTCTTAAGCCTGGATCTTTATGCTTTTTTTCTTCTCAGAAGGAACAAGCCTGCAATCAGAAGGATACATCCAGCCAGCAAAAAGTTGTACATATTAGTGGAGGTATTTGGCAACTTATTGTCTGCACCTTCGTTTTCTTCAGGATCCACTTTCACGGAGTTGCTTGGAGTACCGGATGGTCCGGACCGTTCTGATGCTGGGTCTGGATTAAGGGAACCCGTTCCTTTTCCAGCCGAATCCTTTGAGTTTTCGGAAGAAGATCCGGTACCTCCTGGCAGGCCTGGATTATTCGGATTACCCGGAGAAGACCCGTTGCTTGTCTCTCCCGGTACGCCTGGAGTGCTTCCGCTTCCACCATCAATGATGATGTCCTCATATGGATGATCCGGTTCCAACAGGTTATCCCCGGTTACTTCTCCTATATTGCTGATCGTCTGGCCGGCTTGCCCTGCTGCCACTTTAGCCCGGAACACGATGGTATGCCATGCGGTATCGGCAATGTTGCCGAACTGCCCGCGAATCTTACCCTCGACGTAGGAGCCTTTATCCCCATCCTGGGCATCCGTTACGGATTGGCCGTCCACTTTCAAGCTGCCTGCGACATATTCCAGCTCTTTCGGAAGTTTGTCGGAAATCTCAAGATTGTTTACAACACCATTCTGGGTAGTGTTCCGCGTCCGGATCGTATACTCGATCACATCCCCGACATGGATCGTACCGCCATTCAGATCCTTCGCTTCTTTCTGAGATTCGATGGCAGGAATCGGTTCGCTGACCGTGATCTCTTCACTCGGGCGGCTTGGAACATTCAGGTTGTCTCCGCCAACTACACCAATATTCTTGATGATGTCGCCATGTTCTCCTTTGATAATCTTCGCCTGGAACGCAAGCGTATGCCAAGCCGTATCCGTTACGGTTCCGAGTTTGCCTTTGACGGTACCGTTCGCATATTCGCCTCTGTCGCTGTCGACGTTATCCGTAACGGAAACACCGTCCACTTTCAATGTACCTGTTACGTACTCCAACTCTTTCGGAAGTTCATCGGAAATCACCATGTTCGTGACTTGGCTGCCGGAAACCGTGTTGCGAGCGCGAATCGTATATTCGATCGTATCCCCGACTTCGATGCCGCCCCCGTTCAGGTCTTTCGAAAACTTCTCCGATTCCACGACCGGGGAGCGAGGCACATCGCCTCCACCACCGTTCCCCGGATCGACCGGATCAACAGGCGGTGTGACAGGTGGATCTACTGGATCTACTGGATCTACTGGATCTACTGGATCGACTGGATCGACTGGCGGATCGATCGGTGGATCAATCGGCGGCTCTACCGGCGGATCGACTGGCGGCTCCGGCTCAACGACAACCTTTTCCGTCGGTGTACCTGGCTGCCCAATGTTGTCACCGGTTACCAGCGCCGTATTTTGAATCGTCCGGCCGCCTTGTCCCGATTGAATAACAACCTGGAACTCCAGCGTATGCCAGTTCATATCCTTCACATTGCCAAACGAACCGTATACTTGCCCGGTAACGGAATAACCGGCATCATCGCCTAGTGCGTCCGTGACTGATACGCCATCCACCCTTAAACTACCCGGAACGTATTCCAACCCGGCCGGAAGCGTATCCGTTATCGTCAAATTTTCCAAATAGGTGTCGTTGACCACGCCTCTTGCACGAATCGTATAGGAGATGATATCCCCCACTTCATACGTGGCTTTGGTTACGTTTGTGTTCGCCGCGAATTTCTCCGTTTCAATCTGTGGATTCCGCGGATATATTTCGACAACCTCTCTTGGTCTATCCGGTGTACCGGTATTGTCCCCGCCTACAGATGCAATGTTGATAATATTTTTACCGGCCTGTCCAGGCTGCACAATCGTTTTGAATTGCACCGTATGCCAATTCATATCCAAGACATCGCCAAATTTTGCAAAAACTTGACCGGACATATAATGACCCTTGTCGTCCCCCTCAGCATCCGTGACAGGTACGCCGTCCACGGTCAGACTACCTGGAACATAATCCAGTTCGGCAGGAACGGCGTCAGAAACCGTAAGATTTCTCACCAGACTGTTTGCGGCGGTGTTCCGTGTCTCAATAGTATAAAGCAGCGTATCGCCTGCTTCGGGATGTTGAAGGTCTGAGTTTCCTTGCGCTTTTTCAGCGATCTCAACCGATTTATTGGACTCTAACAATGGATTGTTATTAACGGTGAAATCGGACTCTGCGTTTACTGGATCTAACCCATCGCTTTTTACATTAGCAATGTTCTTAATGGTCTTACCCGCTTGATTGTCCAAAATTTTGGCTTCAAACGTGACCATACGTTCGTCAGTATCAGATACATGACCAAAGTTCACCGAAATTTTTCCGTTCTTGTATTCCGGAACCGCATTATGGCTAGCCTTTAAAGTTCCTTCTACAAATTGTAACCCTTCGGGGACTTCATCTTCTATCGTCACACTTTTCGCTACGGTTCCATCGACTTTGTTCTTCGCGACAATCGAATACTCAACCGTGTCGCCAACTTCATAGTAGGTCTTATTTTCTTTGTTTTTTACACTTTTGTTAATGACTAATTCAGGAGGGATGACTTCCAAGGCTACTCCCCAAAAATGCGGGCTGTACCCGTCCACGCTACCTGCAGAATTGACAGGTTCTGCAGTAAAAACTTGGTCTAAACGATCAATACCAGCCGGGAAATAAGGCGAGCCGGTAAAATCATAGTTAAAAATATCCGTGTTAGCCGGAGTTCGATCCGGATTTCTTGAACTAATATTTTGTCCATTTTTGGTAATGCTTCCGTTCCAAAAGTTATTCTCTGCTCTAGCACTATCGCTCATAAATGAATCATTAACGATCTGGTTGTTTTTATATGCGATAATTTTGTATTGATCATTGTCGATGTTCCGGTTGCCACCATACACACCAGCTACCATGCTCCCCTTCAAACTGCCAGTTTGCTTTGTTAAGAACGGCTGGTCTGACAAAGTTGAAGGGTTGTTGGTTCTGGAGCCGAAATAATAATTTAATTTTGTCATCATCGGTGAGAGATTTTCATTTTTATCTACAAAAACAATGTCCCAATTCGCTAAAGCGTCGCCGCCCCAAGGAATGGACAACGGATTTTGCAATATCAGGTTTTTCCCCCAGTAGTGTCCGGCTCCTTCTTGTTTAACAAAATCCGTAATATCATATACGCCATTGATGGCTTTATCAAAAAAGAGTTTGCCACCTTTGGGTCCCTGAATGTAAGTTCCTGGCTGACTGCTTGTTGATATCTGTATATTGTTAGGGATAACATACAGAAAAGCAGCTTCAATTTCTCCATTAGGCACATATTCCATTGAAGTGCTGCTAAAGGTCGTCGAATCATTATCCGCATCGATGTATCTGCCTTTGATTTTAGGATCAGGCGAAACATCGTAGCCATTGACGTTGCTTCCGCCGATAGCATGAAGATGATAGAATCCGATTTTATCGAAAACTGTAATTACGTTTTTTCCATTAAAGGGATATGCCGGTACTTGGCTTGAATACATATCCGCGCCTGCTTTTGCGATCCCGGTCATGGAAGGCATTATTCCACTAGACATCACAAGTACGGCCATTAGGCATGTGACTATGTAATGAATCCTTTTCCTGACAGTTCTTTTTAAATTCAAGTCTATCCCCCTCCTGCTTCTGAATTATTTTCATAACATTCGATCAAAATTTCCGACCCATGAAAATGGCACGCGAATAGGTGTCATTCGTTACTTAAAGGCTGGTGGTTCGATGACGAGTCTTGGGAACCATAACATAAAGCATTTAGTTTAGAGGTCTTCTCGCTGGCAATTGGTTGAATCGCAAGTCTCCTCCTTACGCTGGGGCTTTTACGGCGGCAATTCGAGTCTGTCACCTCCTTCTCTTTAACGCTTTCCTATTTTCTTCGCCAAAATCTGCATTCCCCCTTGTAAGTAGTATTCTAGCTGCCAGATCTATACAGAAGCTCTACAATTCCTATTCTTTCAGGAGAACAAGTGATTTATAAAATAGAATGGTTTCCGGGATTTCGTGGGTAAGATCGGTCCTTATTCGCGTAACAGGGGCAATTAAGCGGTTGCCTATACGATGTATGTTCTTTTTTATACGTTGAACAAACGCAAAAAAGCCTTCGCCACAAATTTACATGCATAGAAAAATGGACGGAGGCTCCGTCGTATTCGGTAACTGGCTGGCATTGTGTTGTCCTTTACACAACAGCCCCTATAGCTTTGCGTCGCCACCTTTCGATGGGTTTGCTATTGTCGTACGATATATTTAATTCGACAAAATATACAAAACCACTATACCTTTTTTTTCTAGTTATGTCTATAATACTTGAGGCCCTTAGGTCCAATACGGACGGAAGACAGAGAAGCTGAGTTTTGTAATACGATCGGCCCTAAGGTCTGTATCTGTACACACAACGAAAGGCTGCCCTTCACGGGCAACCCTTGCTTTAAATATTATTTTTCAATGCAGACGAACCGTTCCCCGCTTCGGTCCCAGCGCCATCCCATTTCGTTCGTTACAGACAGGCCGCCGTGCCGCTCATCCACTTCATTTTCCAGCAACCAGTCCTTTTCACCCGCTAAAACTTCCTGTACCGGCGGCATGTTCGTTGAGCGAATCATCGATGTGCGTTACATCCATGGCGTCAGGATGGTAGAGGACATCAGCTACCTACTTGCGTCTCCGTAAAACGGGGCACCTCCGCAAGGCTGCCGTTCTCGGCAGGCACGATCCTGAAGTAGGATAAAAAAACAACCATTGACGACTTCCCATGTCATCAATGGTTGTTTTGGTTGTATTACTGATCGATCAAACGGGTCACCACAGCATTCCAGCGATCCGTACGTCGACCCATTTATCCGGAAGAAGCCAATGGTCACGCACGCCCCGTTGCCCGGCAATCCGTTCGCGCTATTGCGGTTAAATCGATCAAGTTTCCATTGCCTACCTTGCCTACCTTAAATCTTGTACAATAACTAACCCTTCATCGGAGTTGTTAAAATCTAAATTGCTGCTAACGGAGGGTTAGTCTCTCCAGTACACTATCCTCATTGTTTTAATCCGTTCAGGAGCACGCTAAGGGCCTTCATCGACTCATCCAAAGCATTAGGCTGCAGGGACTCGTTGGCAAGCCAGAGCGCCGTCTCATTCAAACCGCCTGAAATAAAATGGGTCATTGCGTCAAGGGGAACCATCCGAAGGTATCCGCGTTCCTGCATGATTCCAAGCTGCTCTCGTAATAAACGCATGGAATGGTTCTTATCCATCGCTCTCCATACATCCCAACCAAGAATCGCAGGGCCATCAATCAGCATGATCCGCCTGTTTCGCTCTTCAACCGCAGCCATAATGAATGCACGGCAACCCAGGTAGAGCTGCTGCCATCCATCCTCACTTGCCGATGCCTCCTGCTCCACCCTTGCGGCAACCTCTCGCTGGACATCATCAAGGACAATTCGAAATAGTTCCTTCTTGCTGCGAAAATGATGATAAACCGCTCCCCGCGTCAGATTCGCCTCGTGAACGATGGATTCCAATGCGGCTTGGGCATATCCGTAATTGGTAAAATGGGTTCTGGCGACATCGATCAGCTTATGAATCGTTTCCTCAGTCGCTGCCTTAGTTCTTCTCATGATCGATCCGTTCTCCATTCATTACATTACATTCTAATTTCTATAGCTCACTTAGCATAGGCAATGCACGCATCCGGATTCCCGGACTTGGGATCCATGGCTGCCTTGCGAGTATTCCCTTATTTCCATATTTCTTCGGAATATTGGTTACTAAAATCGTTTGAAGGGGGGATGACAGTAATAATATCGATCAATATCCCGTTGGGATCTGAGGTCATGAAATGCCGCTGTCCAAAGTCTTCGCTTCGGATATCAAGCTCTAGTGGCAGCTTGGCTCCCCGAATGAGACGTTCGTATTCAGCATCAACATCGTCCACTTCGAAGTTCAGAATCAGTCCCCTTACTTTGGTCCGATATGCGTCGGGGATGGTCGAATGAGAAGCGTCAAGAACAGCCAGTTCGTACGGCGTATCATTGCCGTGCATTTTCAAGCTGATATACCAGTCAGCCTCAAACACCTTCTCGAATCCAAAGTGATCTTCGTAGAATGCTGCAGTGGAACTAACTTGATCTGTTAAAATGACGGGATAAAAACTGGATACTCTCATCATAATACCCCTCTCGATTATTATTGTACCCATCTTAACATACATACAGTATGTATGTAAAGTGTAATCAAGACAATGAAGCGATTGATAATTTTACAGGATGGGACGCAGGTTAATGATGAAATAATTAGAGCATCCTAATGCCCTACACGGGCAGGCCTTGGCCGCCTTAAATATTATTTTTCAATGTAAACGAGCCGTTTCCCGCTTCGGTCCCAGCGCCATCCCATTTCATTCGTTACAGACAAGCCGCCGTACCGCTCACCCACTTCTTTTTCCAGCAACCAGTCCTTTTCACCCGCTAAAACTTTCTGTCCCAGACGGGTTAATGCGACAGTGCCGTCTTTGGCGGAAGAGGGCCCGCCGAGAAAATAATCCGTCCCCTCGGCCTTAAGAAGCGGCTTCGGCAGCTCCGCCATCGTTTTTAAGCGGTACCGAAACTCCAAGTCCCCCATTCCCAATTCATGCAGCCGATCCCCCACTCTCTTAAACAACTCGGCAGGTTTTTGCACGCCGTTTTTTACAAGCTCTAACGTGGTTTGCTCAACGATTCCCAATCCATTGCCCGGCGACGGAAGCCGGTTCAAATGCATCGTAAATGCCGAAGGCACGAAAGGAAGCACCGATGGATCCGACCTTAAGATCCCAACATGCTTTTCGACGTCCCGGGAAACGTACGCCTCCCAAATTTCGGCACCCAGCGTGAGTTCTTCCTCTCCAATTCGCCGCCACGTACCGGACAAGGTTTTCAGTTGCTCCGTCGTCAGCTGCCCCATTCCCCGAAACAAATCAATTCCGGGGTAGTCCCCGATGCACAGCAAATTTAATTTTGTATGGCCTAACGACTGCTTCGAGAACCAGTGCAATAGAAAGACCAGCATCGTTTGATCGAATAAATCATGCTCGAACCACATCACGACCTCATCGTATTTGCTGAAATGTTGGAGACGGGTTTCCTGGGATTCGCAGCTTTTGATGTACTCCGATGCAGGAATGCCCAGGGTCTTTTCCAAATAGTCCGCCCTAAAAAGCCGCTCGTGGTTCCCGTCCATGCTCGCAAATGCCGGTCCGACGGGGTACACCTCCCTCCAAACCAAAACATCCCCCTGCACGTTTCCTTCCCTGAGCTTATTCCCCACATGATCGCCGTTCACGATATGAAGCATGTTTTCCCCTCCCTGGTATAAATCGTTCAACACCGATGCAAAGTCGGAGACAAGCAGCGAGGTCCTCAGCTTTTTCCGGGCATCGAAAAGCCGCTTTTTCAGGGTGGAAACAGGCACGCCCAAAAAGCTCGATATCTCTTTAATCGAATACCCTCGATAATAAAACAGCTGCACCGCTATTCTTAGAGCGGGAGGCAAGCCTTCGACGGTCCGAAGCAGCTTCTCCTCCCATTCTCTTCTTTCTATAATGGAATCCACGCTGTCCGGGTCCGCAATTTTGCCGGCGGTCTCCTCAATGGGCATCACGGCGTGTTTCTTTCTGCGAAGCATCCGGTAACATTGGCGTTCCACAATGACTTTAAACCATCCCGGGAATGCGTCTTCATCCTTCAGGCTGCCGAGATGGGAGAATGCTTCGACGAACGCTTCCTGCACCGCATCCTCCGCCAAAAACGGGTCGTTTAACCTGGCATAAGCCACCGTGTAGGCTAACCCCTTAAAATGGCTCACGATATGCTCGTACGCTCTCTGATCTCCTTGCCTGGCCTCTTCGATCCAATGCCGCAGTTTTCCTGCACCTCCTTTGT
This sequence comes from Paenibacillus sp. YAE3, assembly GCF_057546105.1. Taxonomy (NCBI): domain Bacteria; kingdom Bacillati; phylum Bacillota; class Bacilli; order Caryophanales; family Paenibacillaceae; genus Paenibacillus; species Paenibacillus sp. YAE3. The sequence goes on from NZ_BAAIYF010000013.1 coordinate 199,583, forward strand.
ATCTGATGTTTACACCTACTAAGTGCCTTCAAGACTGCAAAAGGTTACGCCATTTTCGGTGCCCCCGGTTCAGGAGGAGTCCTTGATCACCAGTCTAACATTTGGTTCCCTGTTCGAAGCGCAACTTTTTAATCCGATGCGGCGTCCAATCCCATAACAGATACGGAACCGAGAGAGGAGGACGTCATCTTGATCAAAAAGCTGACCGCCGGACTGCTGGCGGCTGTCGTGACAATGTCGTGTTTAATAGGCGTTGTCTCCGCAAAAGAAAACACGATCGTCCAAGTTCACGGGAAATATGTAAGAGGGTACACGATGATTCCCCTGCGGGCGGTTTCCGAAGCTCTCGGAGCGACGGTAACGTGGAGCAAGGAGACTTATACTGCGACCATCACGAAGAAGGATACCGTCATCACGATGCCGATCCATTCGCATCATGCAACCGTCAACGGGCAAGGCCAGATGCTGGACGCTGCTTCCAGCTTGGATGGCGGCACGATGTACGTTCCGCTCCGCTTCGTCGCCCAGACGCTGGGAGGCAGCGTCAGCTGGGACGCATCAACCGGAACCGCCACCGCTTCGCTTGGTGATCGCACGGTAACCATTTCCACGCAGTACGGGAAGACATTCCCCGCGATGACGGCAGCCCGGATCAACGCGTTGGTCAAAGCCGCCAACGAGTCGGCCGACCTGTCCGCTTACAAGCAGGTCCGGACCCATTTCCGTCCTTATTTTACGGATGCGTTCATCAATAAGCTGCTTCAGAAAAACGGGGCTGTCACCCGGCACAAATTCGTTACCAAGCCCGTCACCCGCTTCTATGAAGGGGAAGGTTTGGGTTATATCAAGCAATTGGAAAGCCCGAATGATACCGGCGGCATGTTCGTCGAGCGAATCATCGATGTGCGTTACATCCAGGGCGCCTGGATGGTAGAGGACATCAGCTACCTTCTTGCGTCTCCGTAAAAAAGGGGCGTGCTCCGCAAGCAAAGCCGCCGTCCTCGGCAGGCACGATCCTGAATTAGGAAGAAAAAAACAACCATTGACGACTTCCCATGTCATCAATGGTTGTTTTGGTTGTATTACTGATCGATCAAACGGGTCACCTCAGCATTCCAGCGATCCGTACGCCGGCCCATTATCCGGAAGAAGCCAATGGTCACGCACGCCCCGTTGCCCGGCAATCAGTTCGCGCTATTGCGGTTAAATCGATTGACCGCGCTAAACAGCGCTTTTACCGACGAGGTCATAATGTCGGCGTCGATGCCGCAGCCCCAATATACTCTGCCGTCGGGCGCCGTGACGCCGATATAAGAGACGGCTTGCGATTTCGAGCCGGTTTCCAGCGCGTGCTCCGTATAAGTCAAATCCGTATAATTCATGCCAAGCTCGGTTTGCAGGGCATTGCTGATCGCATCCAGCCTTCCGTTGCCGGTGCCTTCGATCTCCTTGACTTCGCTGCCGGTCCGGATCGTGACGATGGTATGGAAATCTTCATGGTCCGTAAAACGGTATTTGACAAACTCGACGGGCGTTTTGATATTTACGTATTCCTTCACGAAAATATCGTATATTTCTTCGGGCATCAGTTCCTTTTGCTGCTGATCCGATACGTTTTTCACGAAGTACCCGAAGTTCTCGCGCATTTTCGCCGGGAGATCGAGTCCGTACTTCAACTGCAGCACGTATCCGATTCCGCCTTTGCCGGACTGGCTGTTAATGCGGATAATGTCGCCTTCGTATTCCCTGCCGATATCCATCGGATCAATCAGCAGATAAGGGACCGACCAATGCTCGGGTTCCTTATCCTCGCGCCATTTCATGCCCTTCGCGATGGCATCCTGATGCGAACCGGAGAACGCGGTGAATACGAGCTCGCCTCCGTAAGGATGTCTTTCGGTTACCTTCATTTTGGTCAGCCGTTCATAAACGGAGATGATCGCAGGAATGTTTTCGAAGTTCAGCTTGGGATCGACCCCGTGCGAGTACATGTTGAGCGCCAGCGTCACGATGTCGACGTTCCCCGTTCTTTCCCCGTTGCCGAACAACGTTCCTTCGACGCGCTGGGCTCCGGCCAGCATCCCCAGCTCAGCGTCCGCCACGCCCGTTCCTCTGTCATTGTGTGGATGGACAGACAGAATCACGTTCTCCCGATAGTTCAGGTGCTCGCTCATATACTCGATCTGGCTGGCGTAGACGTGAGGCATCGACATGGATACCGTGGCAGGAAGATTGATGATGACCGGGTTCTCCGCCGTCGGCTGCCATACGTCCAGCACGCTGTTGCAGATGTCCAGCGCAAACTCGATCTCCGTCCCGGTAAAGCTCTCCGGCGAATACTGGAACTGAAAGTTCCCTTCCGTCTCCGCCGCGCATTCCTTCAACAGTTTGGCGCCGCTTACGGCGATGTCGATGATCTCTTCCTTGGATTTGCGGAATACCTGCTCCCGCTGCGCCACGGAGGTCGAGTTGTACAAATGGACGACGGCTTTTTTCGCGCCCTTCAGCGATTCGAAGGTTTTGCGGATAATATGCTCTCTCGATTGGGTCAGCACCTGGATCGTGACGTCATCCGGAATCAAATCCTGCTCGATCAGTGTACGCAAAAAGGCGAACTCCGTCTCCGATGCTGCCGGGAATCCAACTTCGATCTCCTTGAACCCGATATCCACGAGCATCTTGAAGTATTCCAGCTTCTCCTCCAGATTCATCGGAACGATCAACGCCTGATTGCCGTCGCGAAGGTCGACGCTGCACCAAATCGGCGCCTCTGTAATATATTCCTTTTGGGCCCACTTCAAGCTGGTCTCCGCCGGCATAAAATATCCTCTGGCGTATTTGTTTACATTTTTCATGGATATCCTTCCCTTCATCGATTTCCTGCGTTGACCTGCCAAAGATCGAACGCACAAAAAAAGCCTTCCATCTCCACCAACAGAGACGAAAGACTTTGACATCTTACGCGGTACCACTCCGAATTCATGCCGTCGCCCGGCATGCACTCTACGGATACAGGATTACAAAAACGGACAAACCTGCATCCTCCTGATGATAACGGTCAGGGCTCCGGCTCCGCCTACTTAACGGGTTCAGCGGGCAACTCCAAGGCGAGTTCCGATCTTCTCCGCGGCTGTTTCGCACCGTCCAACAGCTCTCTGATCGCTTCAAAAACCGTACTATTCCTTTTCAACGTAGTTTGATTATTAGGATTAATGCTATATCACCAATACGATGGTGTCAAGGGGAATCTAAGACGTATTTTTCTTCAATTCATGCTTTTTTATTTTGCCGATGAGCTATGGGTTCATACGGGATTTAATTTAATTTCGTTTTGCCGTCAAAATGTAGGCGGAGTAGAAACTGCTATGAGCAGCGTTTCACCGTCCCAGATATTCTTATAACTATGGGGGGTTCTGGCATCATAATAAATGCTGTCCCCTTCTTCGAGTGTATAACGTTCATTGCCAAGCACAAACTCCAGACGCCCGGAGTGAACAAATAGAAACTCCTCGCCATCGCTATGGCCAACGCTAACGTCGCCGTAAGATGCTCCTTCTTCCAGTACTCCCCATATCGGTCCCATTTTGTTGCTGCTTCCTTGGCTGAGCGCGTACCAGGTAATGCGGGAACCCTCGGAATGCACCAAAGGTTTGCGCTCGTTTTTTCTAACGACGATGCTCCGCTTCTCCTCGCCGAACAAATCCGTAAAATTCACGTTTAATGCGTTCGCTATGCGCTTAAGTACACTGATGCTGGGATTGGCCTTATCCCGTTCAATTTCACTGAGAAAAGACAAGGATACAGAGGCCGCTTCGGCTACTCTCTTGAGCGTTAATTTCTGTTTTTTTCGCGTGTTTCGAATGGTTTCACCGATCGAATTCATGTGCCGTCCTCCCAAATTGCGGAAATTATTTCGCTGATAGCGAAATTTTTAATTTTATAATAGGGGTAAACACGAGCAATATCAAGCCCTTTTACTAGGACGGAATTACGGTGCAAAAACGTTGATTTGTCAGTTTTATTGGACTACTATTTTATTAGCGTTGACGAACGAATTTTACCCGGGTATGACAGATCGTTCATTCTCAACAGAATAATTTTCATTTACAGCGAAATTTTTGATGGTTACGAGGCACGAATCACATGATGGCAGCGGAAAGCCGATCCTTGTTATTCGGATTCATATAAACGTGTCAGAAGGACGAAAGGGGCATAAAGAATGACTAATAAAATTCCCAAGGTCTATCAAGTAGGTGATGTTACCGTTACACGTGTTACGGAGATGATGCTTGACGGTGTTCCACCGGAAGTGTATTTTGCGGGATCGTGGGACCCCAAATTTCTGGAGGAAAATCGGGACTCTCTTCCGGCCGGCCTGATCGATGGCAATTCTCAGCTTATCGTTAGCATTGGAACATGGGTAGTGAAAACCCCGAAGCATACGATCCTTATCGATACGGCTACAGGAAACGATAAAAACTTGCCTTTAAATCCGGATCTCGCCAATCTCGATCTCCCTTATCTCGAGCGGTTGAATGAGGCGGGAGTTACACCGGAGGAAGTCGATTACGTTCTGCTGAGGCATCTGCTTGCGATCTTATTTGCTTCTCTTATTTTGTGCAACCCTTTACGGGAGCAATTTCGTCTTAGGTTCGCTGCTGCTGCAAGCATTTCCCGCCTTGCACCTGTCGGCATACCGGCTTATGGTTTCATCGGTATTCCTGCTTATTTATTTGGCTGCAATCCGTCGCTTAACGAAGATGACGTTACGTAACTCCGTTTATTTGGTGCCATTCGTTCTGGTCGGGATGCTGCTCCATCAAGTTTCTTTCTTTACGGGGCTTCGGACAACGGACGCAACGACGGCTTCGCTCATCTTGTCGTTAGCTCCGATTTTTACAGCGCTGTTTGCCCGCTTATTTTTGAAAGAACCATTTACGATCCGCATGGCCGCGGGCTCGATTGTCGCCTTCGCCGGCGTCTTCCTCGTCGTTGGACATGGCGGAGGCTTGAGAATTGCCATCACTCCAGGCATCTCGATCATGTTTGTCTGTATGCTGGCGTTATCAGGATCTATTATCCTAATGAGAAAGCTGACGGAACGTATGGACGCATTGGTCGCAACCGTGTATACGACGGTGCTGGGCTGCATTTCGGTATACCCGATAGCAGTCTGGAGCGAGCCTCACCTACAGGCCCAGCCCCGCTTCTGGTGGTGGGTTCTCTTGATCGGGTCGGCGCTGCTTATTCAGGGCTTATGCGCGGTCATTTGGAATGGACAGATTCGAAAAGTAGGCGCGGCTAAAGCATCGCTGTTTCTGAATTTACAGCCGTTTGTTGCCATGGTTTTAGGTTATATCACGCTTGGAACCCCGATTTCCTTAACGCAAGTGGCAGGATCCGTTCTCATCATTTGCGGGGTCGTTCTAGCCACATTACAGGGGAAGAGAACAAGGAAATCGCATGACGATAAACTAGAGTTCTCCCCTGCGGAGAGATAATGGTCTGTAAAAAGGGACGTACAAACCGAAGATGCGCCGGCTAATAGCAACGGCAAGTATAGGGCCATCCTGCGGGATGGCCCTTTCTTGATATTTAGGGTTTATTATTTTTCAATCAGACAACCGTTCTCCAAGTAAAAAACAGGATCACACAGCGGCAGAACCCGTTCGTCGTGCTGGATAGAAGTTTGGGGTATTAACGCACAGAGAGCAACCCAAGTGCATACCATGCTACGTGTCGTCTTCTCCGTTTCCTTGGACCATTCCAGTTGATAGCATCATTAGGTGTAAGGTCACTTTCTCAAGAGAATCTTTCACCGTCACTTGCGGTACGGTCCAGCTTAACGGAAATACCGACAAAAGACCGCTACGGCATGCTAAATACCCATAAATTGGGTAGCTTATTGGTTCTCGACACCGCCAAAAATGCTTGTTTCAAATTTCCTCTTGCTCAATACCTCCTATCCTGCTATTATGGAGAAGCATAATTTTTGGAAAGCGAATATTCGATATATGTAGGATCTTTCCAAGCAGATAATCTTTGACCACTTCCTTCGGGTAGTTAAGGCCATACGGACAGCCGGGTCAAATGCCGATTGGCAACTTTCGTTGCCTTATTGATTGAGTTAAAAGCTCAAATTTTATAAGTTGGTAACTTTATAACCAGTGCATACGCACACAACTTGTGAAACGGTCAATAAGAGTGGTAAAAGTAATTATTTGCTATATAGACTCTGATCCTAGGTAATATATTTGAATATTAAGAGCCTTCCATGAAAACGATGCGTTTTATGGCTGACTGGCGAGCGCGCTAGAGCTTTGTCCTGTCATGCTTAATGGAACTATCTTATTATTCGACTATATCAAGCAAGTGTGATGCGCATGGTGCGTGTTTCGCTTGCTTTTTTGTTGCCGTTTTACAGAAAATTTTATTTTGGTGAGGAGATTGAGAAATGGGAAAAGCACTAATCATCGGCGCCGGCGGCGTAGCATCTGTAGCAGTTCATAAATGCGTTCAAAACAGCGAGGTCTTCGAAGAAATCTGCATCGCCAGCCGCACCAAGTCCAAATGCGACGAGCTGAAAGCCAAATTGGACGGCGGCAAAACGAAAATTACGACTGCTCAGGTCGATGCCAACAACGTAGACGAGCTGATCGCCCTGATCAACGAAGTTAAACCGGATATCGTCATGAACCTGGCCCTGCCTTACCAAGACTTGACGATCATGGATGCTTGCCTGGCTACCAAAACGCACTACATGGATACCGCCAACTACGAGCCGGAAGATACGGCGAAATTCGAATACAAATGGCAATGGGAATACAAAGAGCGCTTTGAAAAAGCAGGCATCACGGCACTGCTCGGCAGCGGATTCGACCCCGGCGTAACCGGCGTATTTTCCGCTTATGCGCTGAAACACTATTTCGACGAAATCGAATATATCGATATTCTGGATTGCAACGGCGGGGATCACGGTTATCCTTTCGCAACCAACTTCAACCCGGAAATCAACATTCGCGAAGTGTCCGCCAACGGACGTTACTGGGAAAACGGCGAATGGATCGAAACGAAGCCGATGGAAATCAAACGCGAGTATAACTTCGCCGAAGTCGGCAAAAAGGACATGTACTTGCTGTACCATGAGGAGCTCGAGTCCCTTGCGAAAAACATCCCTGGACTGAAACGCATCCGTTTCTTCATGACGTTCGGACAAAGCTATCTCATGCACTTAAAAGCGCTTGAAAACGTTGGAATGACTTCCATCGAACCGATCGAATTCGAAGGAAAACAGATCATTCCGCTTCAATTCCTGAAGGCTGTCCTTCCGGACCCAGCCTCCCTTGGACCTCGCACGGTGGGCAAAACAAACATCGGCTGCATCTTCAAAGGGAAAAAAGACGGTCAAGACAAGACGTACTATGTTTACAACGTTTGCGACCATCAAGCGTGCTATAAAGAAGTGGGCTCCCAAGCCATCTCCTACACGACCGGCGTTCCTGCCATGATCGGCGCAGCCATGGTGCTCACCGGCAAATGGAATAAACCGGGCGTATACAACGTCGAAGAGTTCGATCCGGATCCATTCATGGAAGAGCTGAACAAATGGGGACTTCCTTGGGTAGAAGACTTCAATCCGGTGCTGGTCGACGCCTTGCCTGAAGAAACGAAAGAACCGGAGCTCGTGCGTTAATATGCGGTTCGAGGAATTGCCGACACCTTGTTTCGTCGTCGATGAAGCGCTCATCGAAAAAAACCTGAAAATTTTGAACGGCGTCATGCAGCGTACCGGAGCCAAAATCGTGCTGGCGCAAAAAGCTTTTTCCATGACGGAGATGTATCCGCTCATCGGAAAATATTTAAGCGGCACGACCGCGAGCGGCTTATTCGAAGCGCGGTTAGGGCACGAGGAAATGGGCAAGGAAAACCACGTCTTTGCCCCCGCTTACCGCGAAGATGAAATGGACGAAATTGTTTCCATTTGCGACCATATCATCTTCAACTCGTTCTCCCAGCTGGAAAAGTTTAAGGGGAAAGCTCTTGCCGCCGGCAAAAAGGTAGGCCTCCGCATCAATCCGGAATGTTCGACGCAAGTGGGGCATGAAATTTATGATCCTTGTTCGCCGGGATCCCGATTTGGCGTGAAGCGCGAGGATTTCCAGCCGGAACTCCTGGATGGCGTGACGGGACTGCACTTCCATACCCTTTGCCAACAGAATTCGGACGATTTGGAGACCACGCTGAACGCGGTCGAAGACAAGTTCGGGCCATGGCTGCCGCAAATGGAATGGATCAACTTCGGCGGGGGTCACCATATCACGCGGGAAGATTACGATATTCCGAGGCTGGAAGCCTGCATTAAGAGAATGCAGGAGAAATACGGTTTGGAGGTCTATCTCGAACCGGGGGAGGCCATCGCACTGAATGCCGGTTATATGGTCACCTCCGTCCTGGATATCCATCGCAACGGCATCGAGATTGCGATCGTGGACACTTCGGCTACATGCCATATGCCGGACGTTCTGGAAATGCCTTATCGTCCGCCGCTGATCGGTTCGGGCGAAGCCGGGGAAAAGGCATACACCTATCGCCTTGGCGGGCCGACCTGCCTTACGGGCGACGTCATCGGAGACTATTCTTTCGATCAGCCCCTGAAGAGCGGCGACAGATTGGTGTTCGAAGACATGGCGATCTACTCCATGGTCAAAACCAACACCTTCAACGGCATGCCGCTGCCGGCCATCGCCGTGCAGGACAAAGACGGCAACTGCCGCATCGTGCGCGAGTTCGGCTATCAGGATTTTAAGATGAGACTCGCTTAAAGAATAACAAAGCCTTAGCCCTGTCATCAGGGTTAAGGCTTTTTGCATTTTCGCCATTCATTATGACGCAGTTCACTTAGATGTATCCCCTGGACGATCTGCTCCGTAGAGCATATTCATGTGCTCGATATGAGCCGCTCCCCAATCGTTTAATGCCTGTAATACCACACTTAAACCTTTACCGTAATCCGAAATCGAATATTCTACTTTCGGAGGGATTTGGTTATAAACCTCGCGATGTACAATATCGTTGTACTCAAGTTCCCTTAATTGTTGGGTGAGCATCTTTTTGTTTATATTCGGTATCGCTTTTTGAAGCTCGCTGAACCTCATTGTACCGTTTGAAATCAATTGAAGCAGAATGACGGGCTTCCATTTTCCCACTAAAATATCCAGTGCCGATTCGAATTTACAATACTCTTTCATTGGATCCCCACCTCACTTTCCTTTGCTTTTGCAAGGTAACTTTTTGTTTACTATGTTTAGATAAAGTGCCTACTTCCGAAGTCGAATACCATGGTCTATTATACCCTCAGAGGATGTCGAAAAAGCAATCAGGAGGTTGGCACCATTCATGAATTTTGTAATATGGATCATTCAAGGGCTTGTAGCCTTAGGTTTTGTCTACTCGGGGTGGCTGAAGGCATTTCAATATGAAAAAGCCAAAGAGTCATGGGGTTGGGTAAAGGACGTTTCCAAAGGATTCGTCGTTTTTATCGGGCTAGCCGAATTGGTTGGGGCACTGGGCGTTATTCTGCCCCAAGCGTTAAATATTGCGCCTGTATTGACGCCAATTGCCGCAACCGGGCTTGCCGTAGTCGTTTTTTTAGGCGCTTTATTCCATGTTAAACGCAAGGAATACCGGGATATCGGCATGAACATTGTCTTTCTCGCATTAGCTGTATTTGTTGCGGTCAGTCGTTTTTAAGCCGGCATTATATCTGATGTTAGGGAGCTACGGAGGTCCCTGTAAATGAAAAGAGTCCGGTATAGTTACCGGGCTCATTTCATATAAACTGCTCAACCATATGATCTCTGGCTGTTCAGGGTCACTTTACAATTGGAACAGCCTCGAGATCATTAAGGCTTCGACACGGAGACGAGAAGCTCGTTATCCCCAGAGATGACTGTCACTTTTTCACTCCTCGTCACTTAACGCAAAATCCACGGCGGCCTCGGCATGAAGCCGTGTCGTATCATAAACCGGGATATTGCAGTCTTCCTGGGAGATGAGCAGCGTGATTTCCGTGCATCCGAGAATAACGGCTTCCGCCCCCTTACGGACAAGACGGTCAATGATGTCCAGGTATTTTTTCTTCGAATGTTCATTTATGATCCCCAGACAAAGCTCGTGATAAATGATATCATGAACGACCGCTCGATCTGCTTCATCTGGAACAACTACCTCCAGTCCAAACGGATCGACAAGTCTGCCCTTGTAAAATTCCTGCTCCATCGTGAAGGCGGTTCCTATCAATCCTACCTTTTTTATATTATCCTTCACGATTTGATTTGCCGTTGCATCCGCAATATGCAGTAAGGGAATCGATACCGAGTTCATCACTTCGGGCGCCATCTTGTGCATCGTATTCGTGCAAATGACGACGACATCGGCTCCGCCTGCTTCAAGTTTTTGTGCCGATTCAATCATAACCTTCGCAGCCTCTGCCCATTTCCCTTGATGTACCCTCTCATTGATGATTTGGTAATAGAGCATGGACGATTCCCAGCTCATGCCGCCTAGAAGTCCTATTGTTTTCACTGCCTACTCACACCCATCCTTTTTATCTTATTTTGGCATAAGTATTTCGGGTTTGCATTATGGAATGTTTGAGATGCGTTATAGCTTGCTAAAAGAAAAAAACCATTGACGGTATTGGGCCGTCAATGGTTTTTTGAATATTTCCTTACTTGTCGATCAGATTGGTCACTTTCAGCATTCTTGCCATCAGTGCGGTGACTTCCGCACGCGTCATTCCTGCTTTCGGGCTCAGATGCTCAGGTCCATTGCCTTGGATAATTCCCGCTGCGATCAGCTGGGCAACATCTGCTTTAGCCCAAGAAGCTACTTTATCCCCATCCGCATATGGTGCCAGCGTGGAAGCGATTTGCTCCTGATTCGGCACGTTTACGGATTGAATCAAGCGGTATGCGCGGGCAATCATGGCAAAACCTTGCTCTCTCGTGATTTGCTGTCCGCCTTTGAAGTTGCCGTCCTCATATCCGCGAACAATATCAAATTCATCCGCGAGCGCTACAGCATTCCGGTACCATGCCGAAGCCGGCACATCCGGGTAGATGTTTTGAGGCGCGTCCTGACGCATCAGACCCAGACCCAATACGACGATTTCAGCGAATTCGGAGCGTGTCACATATCGGTTTGGCGAGAACGTATTGTCGCCGTTGCCTTTCAGGTCGAGTCTTGCTGCAATGTTGTTTACGTCCGCTCTACCCCAATGATACTGGACATCCTCGAAATCCTGCGGATTCCAAATTACCGAGTAGGTACCGCTGCTGCGCAGATCATTGATAAGTGCGAAATACCGGTTATTGACCTTCGTGACGACCGTCGGCACATGGAACACGCTGCCGTCCGGGTTCACAATAACGCCTGTCGTGATGCGGTTCGGGTCGATGCCTTCCGGAAGCGCGATGTATTTCGGCGCATAGCCGTTCAACAACCCCGCTCTATCCGTTTTCCCGCCGTGCATAAAGCTCAAGTCGAGATCTACCGGATGCACAAGCAGTTCATAACCGCCTTGAGCTGCCTTCTCACGGGCAAGCTTGGCCAGATCGTCCGCAGAACGTTTGATTTTGATGTTAGCGGCAATATCGCTGAGCGGCGCGTTGCCGAATTGCTTGCTAATGGCATCCACATCAAGCTGTCCCGCAGGAACCGGATAGATCGCCAGCACATCTTCAATTTCCAGGCTGGAGCCGGTATCGGCGATCTTTTTCAAGCCCTCAAGCGTCAATCCTCGAACTTCAACATCGCCCTTACCCGGTACGCTGATGCCGAGTTTATGTCCTTTACCGTCCGCCAGAATGCTGGACAGCTTGTCCTTATCGATCGTAACCGTCGCTTGGTCGCCGTTTACCGTACCCGAAGCGAACGATACATTCGAACCGTTATCGGTTGTGATGATGTTGCCCGGTTTCACAGGGTCTGTCGTTGGTGGCGGAGTTGTATTGCCTGTGCCCGAGTTCCCGCCATCGGAGCTGCCGCCGCCAGTGTTGCCACCGCCGGAGTTGTCGTTACCGGATGCTTTCTCGCGAACGATGGTAATGGTGTATTCGTTAATCAGGTTACCGCCTTTGTCGTAGACGCCCACCGTGATCACGTTCTTACCTTCGATAAGCGGAAGGTTGTTCCACTTGTCAGCAGGATACTCTGTACCGTTCACGATAACTTTCACCTGAGTATCGTCTGGATATTTCGCCACTGTATTCAGGGTGATGCCGTATACGTCATTTGTTACGGTCCCGCTATAGTTTTTGTATTGGTTTGGATCGAATGCTGGGGTTAACTTAATATCCGGGTTGCCGTTATTAGTTAGTCCAACAAGGTTTAATTTCTCTAGTTCTCCGTTCAATACAACGAGATCTTTCAGCGCCTTTTGTAACTCGGCAAGCGCCTGGTCTACATCGGCTTGCGTTGCGTTCGGGTTTTTCAGCACACTGTCTGCTTTGGCAAGCGCGAGTTCCAGGTTAGCCCAGCTTTCTTGGGTGTAGTCTGTCTCGGTCAATCCCTTCGACCGATCCACTTCTGCTTGCAGCTTGGTTTTGTTCACTTCCCCAGATCCGTTTTGTACGGTGTACGGCACCGACTCCGATGCTTGCGAATCTGTATACGCTGGGTCATTCGACTTCGCGGTAACCGTTAAAGTGTACTCACCAGGTCCTAACGGTGGTTCTAGAGTTGACAAGTCAAGTTCCGTTCCGCTTGGTACAGTAACTGGTCTGATCTTGCCTTCACTATCCGTTATGTTCACTTCGTAGCTTCCTGCATTTTCGACTGCATCCCAAGTTAACTGATCTCCAGTCACTTTCACATTGCTTGGTACAGCTAACGGAGTAGCTGGTGTTGTTGGTACGGTATACGTCACCGCCCCCGATTCTTGCGAATCTGTATATGCTGGGTTATTCGACTTCGCGGTAACCGTTAAAGTGTACTCACCGGGTGCTAACGGTGGTTCTAGAGTCGACAAGTCAAGTTCCGTTCCGCTTGGTACAGAAACTGGTGTTACATTGCCTTTACTATCCGTTATGCTCACTTCGTAGCTTCCTGCATTTTCGACTGCATCCCAAGTTAACTGATCTCCAGTCACTTTCACATTGCTTGGTACAGCTAACGGAGTAGCTGGTGTTGTTGGTACGGTATACGTCACCGCCCCCGATTCTTGCGAATCTGTATATGCTGGGTTATTCGACTTCGCGGTAACCGTTAAAGTGTACTCACCGGGTG
>NZ_BAAIYF010000014.1:0-141965 GCF_057546105.1 Paenibacillus sp. YAE3
GATCAAAGCACTTGAATCGTTTGGTGGCGATAGCGGAGGGGTTCCACGCGTACCCATCCCGAACACGACCGTTAAGCCCTCCAGCGCCGATGGTACTTGGACCGAAGGGTCCTGGGAGAGTAGGACGCTGCCAAGCGAAGAACCACTGTTGATGAAACATTGACAGTGGTTTTTTTGTCCCTATTTGTGGATATCTTTTTGAATCCGGAAAATTTCGTCCACAATTCCCTCTCTTTTTATATCGGAAAATGGACTTATGCACAGAAAAAATAATCGATTTTTGTAATTTTGTAGTTTTTCACAAAAAGTTTTCCACAAATTCACAAAATAATCCCCATAATACACAGATTCATGGCATGAAAGGTTCAAACGTGGATATTCTTAAATTTCTATTCACATTTTTTGAATCACGAACTTTTGAAAGCGTTTAAAGGTCGTTCTGTAAGTTTGCGAACTATCTTTTGAAGCTAAGCCGTAGCAGAAATATCGATATCCACATAAAGCCTGGAAGCCCGTCAAAGCATAATAATTTTGGCGGGCTTTTCTATCCCCGCCATCCTCACGAACTTCCTTGCATGCTTGAATTCCGTCTATTTGGGGCATCATGACATCGAGCATGATCCGATCTGACCGGATGGCGGAGCAAGGGAACTTCCCTGAATATGACGGCGATTACGCCGCTTTGAATAAAATAAAAACTAGGAGTATGCTGTATGTATGGGATGACAACCCCCGAACCCTTAACGTGAAGGCCATGAAATCCGTAACATTCGCTTCATTACCCGGTGGATGGATTACCTTTAGGATGAGCATTCCCGAGCTTTTAATACATAAGAGGATATGCGCAGACTGAAATTCATGAAAAATTCGGACAACGAAAAAGGTACGCGCCGGGACGCCTCAATTTTTACTCAAAAAGGGAGAGAGCTATGGGCAACAAATGGACAGAAACCTACCTGATACATTCCAACGATATCGATTATAAATCCGAAGCAAGGTTGTCGGTGCTGCTGTCGCTCGCCCAAAGAACGGCCGATGCCGATTTGGAGCAGCTAGGGGCGACGAGAGACCAGATGATCGAAGCGGGTATGGGCTGGATGCTGATGACGATGGATTTGCGCATCGGTCGGATGCCGAAGGCGCTCGAGGAGATCGCGATCGAAACCTGGAACAAAGGACCGAAGGGAGCGCTGTGGCAGCGGGATTTCCGGATCTATTCCGGCGGGGAGATCATTGCTGAAGCTTGCAGCATTTGGGCGCTGGTCGACATTGAAAAAAGGAGAATGCTGAGACCGTCCAAATTCCCGTTTGACGTCTACATCAACGAAGAGGACTCGGCGGGCGAAACGCCGGATAAAGTCACCATCCCGGAGGACGTCCCTCTTCGGGATGCGTACCGATCCGTGGTGCGATACAGCGGGATCGACGCCAACGGCCATCTGAACAATTCGCGTTACGCCGATTTATGTATGGATACGTTGACCCCGGACGAGCTTGCCGGTCTAACGTACGCCGAATTCCGAATTACGTATCATCACGAAGCCCGCTTGGGCGATGAAATTCAGGTCAAGAGGTCCGAGGTGACGGACGGCCGCATTTACGTAAGCGGACAAGCCGGGGCCGGGACGCATTATTTTGATGCTTATCTTCTATTAAAAGAAACCGAACGCAGTCATGGATAATTCGACGCGGATCAGGGGATGGCTAAACGGTAAGGGGGGATAAGCATGCCGCATCATAAACCGCTCAAAATCAACAACCAGCAAAACCGAGCGAGCAGGAAAGAGGAAAACGTAACGCTGCATCCGGATAAAGCTGCTAAATTTCCGCCGAGCCTGAACGAGATTCCGAAGCAGGAACAGGATTAGGCGAACACCGCACCACCTGAAATCCCTTCAGAAAGGTACCGTCATCGGACGTGATGCCCACTGAGGGGATTTTGTCGTTTCACGACTTGAACCAAATCGGTCGGGTTTCATCCTCCTTTGCATTCGCAGCCGCAATCAATGTTATAATAGGACGGAAGAAAGGGTGGATACATAATGAAATCGCTCGTTTTAGCCGAAAAACCGTCCGTGGCTCGCGAAATCGCGCGGGTTATGGGCAGCAGGGAAAAGCATAAGGGATATTTTGAAGGCCCACAATATATCGTGACTTGGGCGCTAGGGCATCTGGTCGGCCTGGCCGAACCCGAAGATTACGACCACAAATACGCAACCTGGAATCTGGAGGATTTGCCGATTTTGCCGAAAACGATGAAGCTGAAGGTGCTCCGTGAAACCAGCCACCAGTTTAAAATCGTGCAGTCGCTGACCAAACGCCAGGATATCAACAAACTGATCATCGCCACCGACGCGGCGCGCGAAGGGGAGCTTCTGGCCCGGTGGATCATGAAAATGTCCCATTGGAACAAACCGTTCCAGCGCCTGTGGATTTCCTCGCAAACCGACAAAGCGATCAAGGAGGGTTTTGCTTCGCTGCGTCCGGGCAACCAGTTCGACCGATTGTACGAATCGGCGCGCTGCCGGGCCGAAGCCGACTGGATGATCGGGCTGAACGTCACCCGGGCATTGACCGTCAAATTCGGGGCGCAGCTGTCCGCAGGGCGGGTACAGACCCCGACGCTCGGTATGATCATGAACCGGGAAAATGAAATCGTGAATTTCCGGTCCCAGGAATACGAGACGCTGAAGGCCGATTTTGGCAGCTTCACGGCAACCTGGCGCGGCAAAAACGGGGATGCGCGCATCTTCGAGCGCCAGCAGACCGATACGATCAAAAAGAAACTCGAAGGACAATACGGGAAAGTCACGCAGGTGAAAAAATCGGAGAAGGTCGAGCCGCATCCGCTCGCTTATGACCTTACCGAACTTCAGCGGGACGCCAACCGCAAATACGGATTTTCCGCCAAGCAGACGTCCAACGTGCTGCAGCGCCTGTATGAGCAGCATAAGCTTGTCACCTATCCGCGCACGGACAGCCGTTATTTAACGTCGGATATGGTTCATACGCTGAAGGAACGCCTGGAGAGCGTGGCCGTCGGCCCGTATGCCCAGCTGGCCCGTCCGCTTTTGCGCAAAAACCTGCCTACGTCCAAACGGATCGTCGACGACTCCAAGGTCAGCGATCACCATGCCATCATTCCGACGGAAGAGACGGTGCTGCTGAACCAGCTAAGCACGGAGGAGCGCAAGCTGTACGATCTGATCGTGCGCCGGTTTATCAGCCTGTTTTATCCGCCTGCCCGTTATGACAACGTCAGCGTCGTCGTGCAGGTCGAAGGCGAGCAGCTTCACGTCAAAGGCACCACGATCAAGGATGCCGGCTGGCGGGAAGTGTACGGCGCGGATGCGGACGATTTGTCCGACGACGACAACGACGGGGATAACGACGACAGTCCGGTATTGCTCCCCGAGCTTCGCGAGGGCGATTCGGTGAAAGTGCAGCGCGTGCACGTCCAGAAAGGAAGAACGCTTCCGCCGAAGCGTTACACCGAAGCCAGCCTCCTCTCGCAGATGGAAAAGCATGGACTCGGGACGCCTGCGACGCGGGCCGACATCATTGAAAAATTGATCAATTCCGATACGATCGAGCGTCAAGGCAATCTGCTGCATCCGACCGGAAAAGGAAAACAGCTGATCGAGCTGGTAGCGCCCGAGCTGCGTACGCCGGAACTGACCGCCCGCTGGGAAGCCGAACTCGAAAAAATCGCCCGCGGCCAAGGCAAGCCGGAGCCGTTTATCGAGGGCATTCGCCAAATGTCCAAGGAGCTGGTGGCCGAGGTCAAAAACAGCTCTGCAGGTTACAAACCGCATAACGTCTCGAACAGCCACTGCCCGCAGTGCGGAACCCGACTCCTCGAGAAAAAAGGCAAACGCGGCAAACTGCTGGTATGCCCGAGCGATGACTGCGGCTACCGCCGTTCGGACGAAAAAAGGCTGTCCAATCGCCGCTGCCCGACATGCCACAAAAAAATGGAGCTCAAGGAAGGCAAAGCCGGCTTGTACGTGCAGTGCCTGCCATGCGGTTTTACCGAAACGCTCAATAAGGATCATAACCACGTCAACAAAAGGGAAGCGCGCAAACTGGTCGAAAAATATGCCAAACAGGAATCGGCTGCCGTATCCAACCTGGGCGAGCTGTTAAAAGCGGCCTTGGAGCAGAAAAACGACAAGTAACGACGAATATCGACGCCATCCGATCTTTTGCGGGTTTATCTTCCGTTATGGTTTGGAGTTTGTCCATTGTTTCCGCCGGGATGCGGATTTATAATGAAGGTAGGCAGTAAGAACGGAGGTGGTTCTCCGGGTGAGGACAGCCCTTTGGGTATGGTTTATTTTTATCAATGCTGTGGGCTACCTGGTCATGTCGGAAGATAAGAAAAGGGCAAGAAACAGGCGCGACCGCGTGCCGGAAAAAACGCTGTTTTTGCTGGCGGCCATCGGCGGGGCGCTGGGCGTATGGATCGCCATGTACCGCAAGCGCCATAAAACGCGCCACTTGAGCTTCCGGATCGGCATCCCGGTGCTGCTGTTCATCAATGCCGTTCTGTACGCCTATTTTTTGAGGTAAGGCTTTCCGCATCGACCTGAGGCAAGACCCTATTGACGGGCATCATCGAATTTCTTTCTTTTACGACGGTTTGTTTCCTGTGGCTCCGAGGCTTTGACTAGAAGTTTCTTCCTTTATCTTTGCGTGTAATAAAAAGAGAAGGTTACCGGCTTCAGCAAAGTTGCGGCGGTCCAACAAAACAGAGAAAGAAGAGGTGGGTTCACATGTTATTTTCCAACATCCTTCTGGCTTACGACGGTTCCAAAGCGTCCAACCGGGCGCTCGACAAGGCGGTCGAGCTTGCGCAAGCGGCCCCCGGCTCGGTGATTAAAGTCGTGCATGCGTTCGATTTCCCTCGCGTGTTTATCGGTGAAGGATTGGCGCCGATTCCCGCCTCCGTAAACAAGGATTATTACGATCTTGCGGAACAGACGGTTGAAGAAGCGAAAAGACGCTTGGACGATGCGGGCGTGAACTACAGCGCGGAATTGATTCAAGGGGCGCCTGCGGAAACCATTTTGAAATTGGCCCAGGAGCATGGCTCGGACGTGATCGTGATCGGCAGCCGGGGACTTGGCGGAATCCGCGAATTCGTGCTTGGCAGCGTCAGCCATAACGTGGTGCAGCATGCGCGCATACCTGTTCTTGTGATTAAATAAAGCGAAAATATAAAAAACGTAAGCCAGTGTGCCGGAATCGAAAGGCATACTGGCTTGCTTTTTAGTTGGACGGACCGAAAAAACGAACATTGTAATCATATTCATTTTAATTGTTCGGGTTTGAGTTGACATGTGATGTAGGGGATTGTTAAACTGATAAGTGTAAGTCGCCTTACCGGAGACTTTCGCCAATCATCTACAACTTTCAATTAAAAACGACTCGTATAATGCCGGGAATAAGGCCCGGAAGTTTCTACCCGGAAACCGTAAATTTCCGGACTACGAGGGAATACCGCAGGGGAGGCCAGTACCTCCTTCCGCCTTGGCGCCAGCTTTTATCCGTAGGCAGCGTCCCGGGTTCGCCTGCGTATTCCTGACATGGTCCGGTAGCCTGAAAATCTCCATTTTCTTGGGACCGGGCCTTTTGGTCTTATTTTCGGCTTTCACTAGAAAAGGCATCATCCATAGCAGAACGCTTTTTTGAGAAAACCACAGGAAAGTAGGTAGAAAGCATGTCAGCATTGGTCGCAGTGATTATGGGCAGCAAGTCGGATTGGGAAACGATGCAGCACGCCTGCAAGGTGCTCGATGAATTAAACATTCCTTATGAGAAAAAGGTCGTTTCGGCGCATCGGACGCCGGATTTGATGTTTTCTTTTGCGGAAGAAGCCGCGCAGCGGGGAATTAAGGTCATTATCGCCGGAGCGGGCGGAGCCGCGCATTTGCCGGGGATGGTCGCCGCCAAAACGGTGCTGCCGGTGATCGGCGTGCCGGTGCAGACGAAAGCGCTGAACGGACTGGATTCGCTGCTGTCCATCGTGCAGATGCCTGGGGGCATTCCGGTGGCGACGGTGGCCATCGGCCAGGCCGGCGCGACAAACGCGGGACTATTGGCAGCTCAAATTTTGGGAGCCTCGGACCCTGTCATCCAGAACCGGGTGCAAGCGCGGCGGGATCACATCCGCAACGAAGTGATGGAAAGCAGTGATTCGCTATGAGTAACGTACAGCCAAACCAGCTCCAAGCAAAAACGCTCCTCCCGGGAGCGACGATCGGCGTTTTGGGCGGAGGCCAGCTCGGGCGGATGATGGCGCTTGCCGGGACGGCCATGGGATACCGGTTCGTCACGCTCGATCCGACGCCCGGTTCGCCGTGCGGACAAGTGACGCCGCAGATCGAAGCGGCCTACGGCGATGAAGAAGCGGCGCGGAAGCTGGCAGAACGGTCGGACGTCATCACGTACGAATTCGAAAATGTCGACGCCGGCGTTGCCGCCTTGCTGGAGCGGGAATCCTACGTGCCGCAGGGCAGCGCCCTGCTGTACACCACCCAGCACCGATTGCGCGAAAAGCGGGCGATCGAAGCGGCGGGCGTTCCCGTTGCCCCGTACCGCGAAGTGACGGATTTGCAAAGCCTGGTCGTCGCGGCCGGCGAGCTTGGTCTTCCCTGCGTGCTGAAAACGGCAACCGGAGGATATGACGGCAAAGGGCAGGCGGTCATTCGCGAAGCGGACGAACTGGAAACGGCATACCGGGAGCTGGCGGCATCCGGCAGCGAACTGGTTTTGGAGAAATTCATTCCGTTCCGCGCCGAAGTTTCCGTCATCGCCGCCCGCAGCCCAAAAGGGGAGATCAAAAGCTTTCCGGTGTCGGAAAACATTCACGTGAACGGCATTTTGCATCTGTCGATCGTCCCTGCCCGGGTCGAGGAAAGCATCCAGCGGGAGGCGCGGAAGCTGGCGGAACGGCTGGCGGAAAGTCTGAACGTGGCCGGACTTCTGGCCGTCGAGATGTTCGTGACGGAGGACGGCGGACTGTACGTCAACGAGGTTGCGCCGCGTCCCCACAACTCCGGGCATTACACGATGGAGGCTTGCGCCACCTCGCAGTTCGAGCAGCATATCCGCGCGATTTGCAATCTTCCGCTGGGGGATACGACGCTGCTCAGCCCGGTCGTCATGGTGAACGTATTAGGGCAGCATTTGGATGAAGCCGTGAAGCGGGCAGGGGTGCCGGATCCTTCGCTGAATGAATTCGGCATCGTGCCTAAGCTTCATTTATATGGAAAAACTGAAAGCAAGACAGGCCGCAAAATGGGACATATCAATTTGTTGTGCAAAGACGTCCAGCATGCGCTGGATTGGGTCGAACAAACTCATATTTGGAGGCAAGGATAATTCATGATCGAACGTTACAGCAGACCGGAAATGCGGGCCATTTGGACCGAAGAAAACAAGTTTAAGGCTTGGCTCGAAGTCGAGATTTGCGCTTGCGAGGCATGGGCGGAGCTCGGGGTCATTCCGAAGGAAGACGCCAAGCTGCTGCGGGAGAAGGCGTCCTTTGACATCGACCGCATTTACGAAATCGAGCAGGAGACGCGCCATGACGTCATCGCTTTTACGCGTACCGTGTCCGAAAGCCTCGGGCAGGAACGCAAATGGGTGCATTACGGCCTGACGTCGACCGACGTAGTGGATACGGCGCTCGGTTACCTGCTGCGCCAGGCGAACGAAATCATCGAGCAGGATTTGATCCGCTTTATCGACATTTTGAAAGACAAAGCGATTGCTTACAAAGACACGCCGATGATGGGACGCACGCACGGCGTTCATGCCGAACCGACGACGTTCGGACTCAAAATGGCGTTGTGGCATGAAGAAATGAAACGGAACCTCGAGCGTTTCCGCCATGCGGCCAAAGGCGTGGAATTCGGCAAAATTTCCGGCGCCGTCGGCACGTACGCGAACATCGATCCGTTCGTCGAAGAATTCGTGTGCCGCAAGCTCGGCATCAGCCCGGCTCCGATTTCGACGCAAACGCTGCAGCGCGACCGCCATGCCGAATATATGGCGACGCTGGCGCTGATCGCGACGTCGATGGACAAATTCGCGACGGAAATCCGTGCCCTGCAAAAGAGCGAGGTCCGCGAGGTGGAGGAAGCTTTTGCGAAGGGCCAAAAGGGTTCGTCGGCCATGCCGCATAAACGCAACCCGATCGGCTGCGAGAACATTTCCGGCCTGTCCCGCGTCATCCGCGGCCATATGGTCACGGCGTACGAAGACGTGGCGCTTTGGCATGAACGCGACATTTCGCATTCCTCGGTGGAGCGCGTCATTTTGCCGGATGCGACGATGCTGATCAACTATATGCTGAACCGTTTCGGCAATATCGTGAAAAACTTGACGGTATTCCCGGAAAATATGAAGCGCAACATGAGCCGCACCTTCGGCGTGCCGTTCTCCGGACGCGTCATGACCAAGCTGATCGACAAAGGCTTCAGCCGCGAGCAGGCGTACGATACCGTGCAGCCGCGGGCAATGCAGGCATGGGAGGAGCAGCGCCAGTTCCGCGAGATCATCGAGGCCACGCCGGAAATTACAAGCGTGCTGAGCCCTGAGGACATCGAAGACGCGTTTAACCCATCCTGGCATTTGAAGCATGTGGATACGATTTTCAAAAGACTTGGTTTGATATAAAGAAAAAAAGTGGATCAACATTGGACTTTTGATTTTAATGAGGCGAAAGTAGCGGAGGGGACGGAATCGATTCTTTCTATAAAAGCTTTCCGAAAGAAAGCTATATAAGTTGAACTAAAGAAATGGATAAGGAATAGGCAAGAGGGAGAAATGATTCTAGAGAAGCGAAGCGTTCGCCTTTGAGAGCGGATTTCTACCTTAATGAATGTTAAATCATGGAAATCAAGGAACGACAGCGATCGAAAGAACATTTCACCCGGCTGCCTTTATCCGTTCAAATTATTGGTTCAACTTATACCGCATCGAAAAGCATTACCGAAGCGGTATACTTCGTCAAAAATCTAATTTCAATGTTGATCCACAACATGGGGAGGAGTCACATGACATCACCGGCCGTATCCACCGCTGTGGAACTTATTGATGCGCCGCTGCTTTACAAAGGCAAGGTTCGCGAGCTGTACGATCTGGGGGAACATACGCTGATCGTCGTCACGGACCGGATATCCGCTTTTGATTACGTGCTGGAGCCCGCCGTGCCGGAAAAAGGAAACGTCCTGAACCGGCTCAGCGCCTTCTGGTTCGACCAAACGCGGGAGCTGATGGACAATCACGTGGTGCATACCGACGTGGAGCGCCTCGGACCTATCGCGAAGGACAAAACGCTTTTGAAGGACCGGATCATGGTCGTCCGCAAAGCGAAACGCATCGACATCGAATGCGTGGTCCGGGGTTACATTACCGGAGGCGGTTGGAAGCAGTATCAAGCTTCGGGCGAAGTCAACGGGATCAAGCTTCCCGAGGGCATGCGGAAAAACGAGGCGTTTCCGGAGCCGATCTTCACGCCGGCCGCGAAAAACGACGTCGGGCACGACGAAGACATTTCGATGGATCAAATGAAGGCGATGATCGGCCAGGAACTTGCCCTTGAGCTGCAGGAGAAAAGCTTGAAGCTGTATGGGTTTGCCAGGGACTACTGCGCGGAGCGCGGCATCATTCTGGCGGACTGCAAGTTCGAATTCGGCATCCTGGACGGCCGGGTCATCCTCATCGACGAAATTTTCACTCCGGATTGCTCCCGGTTCTGGGCGAAAGAAAAATATGCGCTGGACATCGAAATCGACAGCATGGACAAACAGCCTGTCCGCACGTATCTGGCGTCGACGACATGGGACCAAAACAGCCAGCCGGATCCGCTTCCGGCGGAAGTGGTGGAAGAAACCACCCGCCGCTATCAGGATATTTATCATCGGTTGACCGAGCGGGCGTAAGGCCTGTTAACATGAATAGAAGGTTTTAAAAGGAACTCTACGTCATAAATAGTACAGGAACTAATGTAAGTATTGAGCCTTAAAATAGCATTTATCATCAGCTCATTCTATCGATCTAACCTGAGGAGGAACTAGAGGAATATGTTGAAAGCTACGGTCTATGTCACGATTAAGCAGGGCGTACTCGATCCGCAAGGCGTTGCGGTGAAGGGAACGCTGCATTCGATGGGGTTTCAGGAAGTAGAGAGTGTGCGCATCGGCAAATATATGGAACTTAGCCTGGACACGGATGACCGTGCCGAGGCCGAGCGCCGCGTCAAAGAGATGTGCGAAAAGCTTTTGGCAAACACGGTGGTTGAGGATTACCGTTACGAATTGGAGGGCTAACATCCATGAAATTTGCAGTTCTCGTTTTTCCTGGCTCCAACTGCGACATCGACTGCTACAAAGCGGTGCAGGAAACGGTTGGAGAGCCTGTCGATTACGTGTGGCATACGGCTACCGATCTTTCCGCATATGACTGCATTCTGGTTCCGGGCGGTTTTTCGTACGGCGACTACCTGCGCTGCGGGGCGATTTCCCGGTTTGCTCCGGTCATGAGCGAAGTGGCGAAAGCGGCGGAAGAAGGCAAATACATTCTTGGCATCTGCAACGGGTTTCAGATTTTGACGGAAGCGGGCTTGCTGCCCGGCGTGCTGCTCCGCAACACGTCCCTGAAATTCCGCTGCCATGACACGGTGCTTCAGGTCGTGAACAATAAAACGCCGTTTACGAACGATTTTGCGCCGAACGAAGAAATCGTCATCCCGATCGCCCATGGCGAAGGCAATTATTATTGCGACGAAGAGACGTTAAAAGAGCTTCAGCAAAATAACCAGATCGTGTTTACGTACAAGGACAATCCGAACGGCTCCCTGGCCGACATTGCCGGCATTTCCAACAAACGGGGCAACGTCGTCGGCATGATGCCGCATCCGGAGCGGGCGGTCAGCGAATTGCTCGGCTCTGCGGACGGAAAACGCATGTTTACATCAATCCTGAAGGCTTGGAGGGATACCCATGGCACAGCAAGTGTCCGCTAAGGAACCGACCGCACAGCAGATTGCGGAACAGAAAATTTATCAGCAGTTTGGCGTATCGGACAGCGAATATGAACTGATTTGCTCGTTTATGGGCCGCCTCCCGAACTATACGGAAATCGGCGTTTTCAGCGTCATGTGGTCCGAGCATTGCGCGTACAAAAACTCGAAGCCGCTTTTGCGCCGCTTCCCGACCAGCGGGCCTCGCGTCCTGATGGGTCCTGGCGAAGGCGCGGGCATCGTCGACATCGGCGACAACCAGGCCGTCGTATTCAAAATCGAAAGCCATAACCATCCATCGGCGGTTGAACCTTACCAAGGCGCGGCGACCGGGGTGGGCGGCATCATCCGCGACATTTTCTCCATGGGCGCAAGACCGGTAGCCCTCTTGAATTCCCTCCGTTTCGGCAAGCTAGAGAGCGAACGCGTCAAATACTTGTTTGAACATGTCGTTTCCGGCATCGCGGGATACGGCAACTGCATCGGCATTCCGACCGTGGCGGGCGAAGTGATGTTCGACAACAGCTACGACGGCAATCCGCTCGTCAACGCGATGTGCGTCGGACTCATCGATCATGACAAAATCCAGCGCGGCGTCGCCAAAGGCGTCGGCAACCCGGTATTTTACGTCGGACCTCCGACGGGCCGCGACGGCATCCATGGCGCGACGTTCGCCTCCGTGGAGCTGAGCGAAGAGTCGGAAGCCAAGAAAACGGCCGTTCAGGTCGGCGATCCGTTCATGGAAAAACTCGTGATGGAAGCCTGCCTTGAGCTGATCGACACCGGTATCGTGCTCGGCATTCAGGATATGGGCGCAGCAGGCCTCACCTGCTCCAGCGCGGAAATGGCGAGCAAGGCGGGCAACGGCCTCGAGCTGTACCTGGACCAGGTGCCGCAGCGCGAGGAAGGCATGACGCCGTATGAGATGATGCTTTCCGAATCGCAGGAACGGATGCTGTTCGTCGTTGAACCGAAGGACGAAGCCCAAGCCATGGAAATTTTCGAGCGTTGGGGCGTCATCTGCGCCAAAGTCGGCAAAGTGACGGACGACGGACGTTTGAAGCTGTTCCATCATGGCGAGCTGGTCGGCGACATGCCGGTACAGGCGCTGGTCGACGAGTGCCCGGTATACGAGAAGCCATCGAGCGTGCCTGCTTATTATGTAGAAAACGAAAACGTAGATACGCTGCGTTATGAAGAAGTCAAAGATCTGGGCGGCGCCCTGAAAAAGGTACTGGCTTCTCCGACCGTCGCCAGCAAGGCGTGGGTGTACAACCAATACGACTATATGGTCCGCACCAGTACGGCGGTGCGCCCGGGTTCGGATGCGGCGGTGATCACGATCGACGGTACGCGCAAAGGGCTCGCCATGACGACGGACTGCAACGGCCGTTACGTGTACCTCGATCCGGAAGTCGGCGGCAAAATCGCCGTCAGCGAGGCGGCCCGCAACATCGTCTGCTCCGGCGCGGAGCCGCTGGCGATTACGGACAACCTGAACTTCGGCAGCCCGGAAAAGCCGGACATCTTCTGGCAAATGGAACGCGCGGTCGACGGCATGGCCGAAGCCTGCCGCGTGCTCGACACGCCGGTCATCGGCGGCAACGTGAGCTTGTACAACGAAAACGCGAGCGGCGCGATTTACCCGACGCCGGTGGTCGGCATGGTCGGCCTGCTGCATGATACGGACCATATTACAACCCAAGGCTTCAAACAGGAAGGTGACGTCATCTTCCTGCTCGGCGACACGAAAGCCGAACTTGGAGGCAGCGAATTCCAATATGCCGTTCACGGTGTTACGGAAGGACGTCCGCCGGTATTGGATTTGGATACGGAGAAAAAACTGCTTGCAGGCGTGCTCGGCGCCATTCAAAGCGGACTCGTGCAGTCCGCGCATGACCTGTCCGAAGGCGGGCTCGCGGTCGCTTTGGCGGAATCCTGCATCAGCGGTTCCATCGGCGCCCAAGTTTCGCTCAGCACGCCGCTGCGCAGCGACGTGGCGCTCTTCAGCGAATCGCAGTCGCGGATTCTGCTGTCCGCAAGCCGGGAGCAAGCCGACAAGCTGGAAGCCTATCTGTCCGAACGCGGAGTGCCCGTGACGCGGATCGGTTCCGTCGGCGGCGAAAGCCTGGCCGTGACGATCAACGACGCGCAGGCCGTGAACGAACCGGTGGAAGGTTTGCGCCAGGTCTGGGAGGATGCGATTCCATGTCTCATGAAATAGCATCCCAGCCGCTGTGGACCGGAGACTATTATAACGAAGGGGCCGGCAAGGAAGGCCTGTTCGACAAATTAAAGGAAGAATGCGGCGTATTCGGGGTGTACGGACACTCCGATGCCGCATCCCTTTCCTATTACGGGCTGCATGCCCTGCAGCACCGGGGGGAAGAAAGCGCCGGGATATGCGTCAGCGACGGTCAGGAGTTTCATTTCCACCGCGGCATGGGGCTGGTGAAGGAGGTCTTCGACAAAGACCTGCTGTCGTCTCTTGCCGGCTCCATCTCCATCGGCCATGTCCGGTATTCGACCAGCGGCGACAGCAAGCTGGCGAACGCGCAGCCGCTCGTATTCAAATACCGCGCGGGGGATCTCGCCGTGGCAACCAACGGCAATATCGTCAATGCGCCGCAAATCCGCCGCGAGCTGGAGGAAAGCGGCTCGATTTTCCAAACGACAAGCGACACCGAGGTGATCGCGCATTTAATCGCCCGTTCCCCGAAGGATTTGGTGGAAGCGGCGAAAGATGCGTTTAACCGGATCGTCGGCGGTTATGCGTTCCTGATCATGACGAACGACAAGCTGTTGGTGGCTTCCGACCCTCACGGCCTGCGCCCGCTCAGCATGGGCAAACTCGGCGATGCCTATATTTTCGCTTCCGAGACGTGCGCGTTTGAGACGATCGGCGCGGAATTCGTGCGCGACATCGAGCCGGGCGAGCTGCTGGTGCTGGACCGCGAAGGGCTGCATGAAGGCCGTTTTGACGAGAAAAAACACCGCAAAGCGCTATGCGCGATGGAATACATCTACTTTGCGCGCCCCGACAGCGACATGAACGGCTCGAACCAGCATGCGGCGCGCAAACGGATGGGCAGCCAAATGGCGATCGAATCGTTTGTCGATGCGGACATCGTGACCGGCGTGCCGGATTCCAGCATTTCGGCGGCCATCGGTTATGCCGAACAGACCGGGATTCCGTATGAGCTGGGTCTCATCAAAAACAAATACACCGGCCGGACGTTCATCCAGCCGAGCCAGGAGCTGCGCGAGCAAGGCGTCAAGATGAAGCTGAGCGCCGTGCGCCGCGTGGTGGAAGGACAGCGCGTCGTCATGATCGACGATTCGATCGTCCGCGGTACGACTTCGAGACGGATCGTCAATCTGCTCCGCGATGCGGGCGCCGTCGAGGTGCATGTGCGGATTACGTCGCCGCCGTTCAAAAACCCTTGCTTTTACGGCATCGACACGCCGGACCGGCGCGAGCTGATCGCTTCGTCACGGACCGTGGAAGAAATTTGTCGGGAGATCAATGCGGATTCGCTGGCATTTTTAAGCCCCGAAGGGTTGATCGCGGCAATCGCGGGAAATAACGAGGCGGATTATAAAGGCGGTCTTTGCCTGGCCTGCTTCGACAACGATTACCCGACGCGCCTCGATTTCGACGGCGAAGAGAAGTTCGGCTGCGGTTGTTAAGCGTTTGACCATGATGACAGCCGTGAAAGTTCATCAGATAAAAATTTTATCACGTATACGTTAACGCTCGTTTTCATCAATCATTGATATAAAATGGAAGGGAAGTGTCGTGGGAAGTGTCTGAGGCCTACAAAAACGCCGGCGTCGATATCGCGGCAGGGAATGAAGCGGTAGAACGCATGAAAAAGCACGTGAAACGGACGTTCCGTCCCGAAGTGATGACCGATCTCGGCGGCTTCGGTGCATTGTTCGGATTAAACAAGGAGAAATATGAGGAACCGGTGCTCGTGTCGGGCACGGACGGAGTCGGCACGAAGCTGAAAATCGCCTTTGCGATGGACCGCCACGATACGATCGGGATCGATGCCGTCGCCATGTGCGTCAACGATATCGTCGTGCAGGGCGCCGAACCGCTGTTTTTCCTGGATTATCTCGCGTGCGACAAAGTCGTGCCCGAAAAAATCGAAGCCATCGTGGCCGGCATCGCCGAAGGCTGCCATCAGGCCGGCTGCGCGCTGATCGGCGGCGAAACGGCTGAGATGCCCGGCATGTACGCCGAAGGCGAATACGACATTGCCGGCTTCACCGTCGGCGTCGTCGACAAAAGCAAAATCATTAACGGCGCGGACATTACCCCCGGCGACGCGGTGATCGGACTTTCGTCCAGCGGCGTGCATAGCAACGGCTTTTCTCTGGTTCGCAAGCTACTCCTTGAGCAGGAGGGTTACAGCCTGCAGGATTCAATTCCGGAGCTGGGAGGCACCTTGGGAGACACGCTTCTTGCGCCTACGAAAATCTACGTCAAACCGCTGCTGGCCCTCCTGGAGCAGCTGCCGGTCAAAGGCATGGCGCACATCACCGGCGGCGGGTTCATCGAAAATATTCCGCGGATGCTGCCGGATCACGTCAACGTCGACATCGAATACGGCTCCTGGCCGATTCTGCCGATCTTTAAGCTGATGCAGCGCAAAGGCTCCATTTCAAACCGCGATATGTTTACGACGTTTAATATGGGCATCGGGCTGGTTCTTGTCGTCAAGGCTGAAGACGCGGAAAAAGCGGTCGGCTTTTTGAAGGAACAAGGGGAAGAGGCCTATATCATCGGCAAGGTGACGGCGGGCGAATCGATCGTGACGTTTACGGGGGCTGACGTTTAATGGGCGTTTACCGTATCGCTGTATTTGCATCGGGCGAAGGCAGCAATTTTCAAGCGTTGGCCGAAGCGGTAGATGCAGGCAGGCTTGGCAAAGCCGAAATCGCGTTGCTCGTTTGCGACAAACCGTCGGCGCCTGTCGTGGGACGAGCTGAGCTGCTGGGCATCCCCGCCTTCCTGTTCAAACCGAAGGATTACGAGTCCCGGGAAGCTTACGAACGCGTAATCGTCGAACAGCTTGAGGCGCATGGCGTGGATCTTGTCGTGCTTGCGGGATACATGCGGCTGCTGACGCCCGTGATCGTCGGAAAATACAGCGGACGCCTCATCAACATCCACCCGTCGCTGCTGCCGGCATTTCCCGGGAAAGACGCGATTGGACAGGCTTTGGCATACGGCGTAAAAGTAAGCGGCGTGACGGTTCATTTTGTCGACGAAGGGATGGACACGGGGCCGATTATCGCTCAGGCGGCGATCCCGATCGCATCAGGCGAAACGCCGGAGTCTTTTGCGCAAGCGGTCCATGCCGTGGAGAGAGAACTGTATCCCGAGGTCGTATCCTGGTTTGCCCAAGGACGGGTCAAGCTGGAAGGCAGACAGGTTACAATCGTGGAATGATTTGATGCATTTTTCGCTGAAGGAGACGACAAGTTCGGCTAAGGAATGTGAATATTCCGATGTTTTGTCATGACCGGCATGTTGAGGGAGAGAAACACGGAGACCATTCGATATTTCTCGGGAAATAAAAAAACGATCACCCGAATGTTAGCGTATTAACGCGAGGATGATGGAAAAGCGGCCGCAAAGCCGTGATCGAGGAATTTCCACCATCCTCTACGACAAAGGAGGAGCATATTGTGGGTATGAAAAGAGCGCTGGTAAGCGTTTCGGATAAAACAGGCATCGTAGATTTTTGCCGCGAGCTGTCTGCACTGGGCGTGGAAATCATTTCGACGGGCGGAACCAAAAGCCTTTTGGCAAAAGAAGGCGTGCCGGTGATCGGCATTTCCGACGTGACGGGGTTTCCCGAAATTTTGGACGGACGCGTCAAAACGCTTCATCCCGCGGTTCACAGCGGCCTGCTGGCCATTCGCGACAGCGCGGACCATCAGCAGCAGATGAAGGATTTGGGGCTGGGTTATATCGATCTCGTTGTCGTTAACCTGTATCCGTTCCAGGAAACGATCGCAAAACCGGATGTGACGTATGAAGACGCCATTGAAAACATCGACATCGGCGGACCGACCATGCTCCGTTCGGCTGCCAAAAACCATGCGTTCGTAACGGTCGTCGTGGATTCGGGCGATTACGGCACCGTGATCGAGCAAATCCGCGAGCAAGGGGACACCACCCTGGAGACGCGCAAACAGCTTGCAGCCAAAGTCTTCCGCCATACAGGCGCATACGACGCCCTGATCGCCGATTATTTGTCGAACGTGACCGGCGATCCGCTGCCGGAACGTTTTACCGTGACCTACGAGAAAATCCAGGACCTCCGCTATGGGGAAAATCCGCATCAAAAAGCGGCCTTTTACCGCAAACCGCTGGCTCCATCCGGCACGCTGACGACGGCGGAGCAGCTTCATGGGAAGGAATTGTCGTATAACAACATCAATGATGCCAATGCAGCGCTGCAAATCGTGAAAGAATTCGACGAACCGGCGGTCGTCGCCGTGAAGCACATGAACCCTTGCGGCGTCGGCGTGGGCGAAAGCATTTTGGAAGCTTATGAAAAAGCGTACAGCGCGGACCCGACCTCGATTTTCGGCGGCATCGTCGCGGCGAACCGGATCATCGACAGCGATACCGCGAAGCTGCTGAGCGAAATTTTCCTCGAAATCATCCTGGCGCCGGGCTTCACCGAGGAAGCGCTCGACATTTTGACGAAAAAGAAAAACATCCGTCTCCTCAAAATGGGCGAATTCGGATCCTCCAGGGAACGCAAAAGCAGTTTTGTCGTTACGTCCATCGACGGCGGCATGGTCGTACAGGAAAGCGACGTGCACGCGCTGGATGAGGCCGACCTCAAAGTTGTGACCGAACGTCAACCGACGCCGGAAGAACTCAAGCAGCTGCTGTTCGGGTGGAAAGTCGTGAAGCACGTCAAATCCAATGCGATCGTTCTCGCTGCGGACAACATGACCGTCGGCGTCGGCGCCGGGCAAATGAACCGCGTCGGTGCGGCGAAAATCGCCATTGAGCAAGCCGGAGAAAAAGCAAAAGGCGCCGTCTTGGCTTCCGATGCCTTTTTCCCGATGGGCGACACGCTGGAGCTTGCGGCCAAAGCAGGCATCACGGCCGTGATTCAGCCGGGCGGCTCCGTCCGCGACGAAGAGTCGATCAAAGTCGCAAACGAGCATGGCATCGCCATGGTGTTTACGGGCGTTAGACATTTTAAACATTAAACATCATTCGGCGAACGGCCAATGTTATATGCACATTGCGACTAAAAGCCGGACTTGGCATATCAGAAACGACATATGAAACTTGAGATCGGGCTCCGCCTGCTGCCGTTATAAAGCGAATGCGGGCGGGGCCTGAATAATACATGGGAACTACAGGAGGCGAAACATGGATATTTTGGTCATTGGCGGCGGGGGCCGGGAGCATGCGATCGTCTGGGCGCTGCGGAAAAGCCCCAAAGCGGGAACGATTTACTGCGCGCCGGGAAATGCCGGCATCGGGCAAATCGCGGAGTGCGTGCCGATTGCCGTACATGAATTCGACAAGCTGACGGCTTTTGCAGCCGACAAAAACGTAGGCCTGGTCGTTGTCGGACCGGATGATCCGCTGGCTGACGGCATCGTCGATGCGTTTGAAGCGAAAAACATTCCGGTGTTCGGACCGCGCAAAAACGCGGCGGAAATCGAAGGCAGCAAAACGTTCATGAAGGATCTGCTTCATAAATACGGCATCCCGACGGCCTCTTACGAAAAATTCGACAACCATGAAGCAGCGTTGGCTTATTTGAATACGCAGCAGGCGCCGATCGTCATCAAAGCGGACGGGCTTGCAGCCGGCAAAGGCGTGACGGTCGCCCGCACGATGGAGGAAGCGCGGCAGGCCCTACACGATATCATGGTCGCCAAAGTGTTCGGCGAATCCGGCGCGCAGGTCGTCATCGAGCAGTTCCTCGAAGGCCAGGAAATGTCGATCTTGTCCTTTGTCGACGGGGAGACGGTACGACCGATGCCGGCGGCCCAGGATCATAAGCCGATCTTCGACGGCGACCGCGGGCCGAATACCGGCGGCATGGGCACCTATTCGCCGCTGCCGCATATCGATCCGGCCATCGTGGAGAAAGCGATCGAAACCATCGTCAAACCGACCGCCAAAGCGTTGGTGGCCGAAGGCCGTCCGTTCCGCGGCGTCCTGTTCGCGGGGCTGATGATCCAGCCGGACGGCACGCCGACGACGGTGGAGTTCAACGCCCGTTTCGGCGATCCCGAAACGCAGGTGGTGCTGCCGCGGCTGAAAAGCGATCTGCTCGACATTTTCCTCGCGGCCGTCAACGGCACGCTGGCCGATGTCGATATCGAATGGAGCGACCGCGCAGCCGTGTGCGTCATTCTTGCTTCCGAAGGGTACCCGGGTTCTTACCCGAAAGGGCGGCCGATCAACGGTCTCGAACCGTCGACGGACGAAGAAGACGCGGTCGTGTTCCACGCCGGCACGGCTTTGAATGAGCAGGGGCAATACGTCACAAGCGGCGGACGTGTGCTCGGCGTCGTCGGACTGGGCGCCGATATCGCCGAAGCCCGCCAAAAAGCTTACGAAAAAGCGGAGCGGATTACGTTCGAGGGCAAGCAGAACCGCACCGACATTGCCGCCAAAGCGTTGGTGTAGAAGTTCAAGAATCCACTTTTTACTGAAATATATGGGATCAAAAAAAGGAGTCTTCCTCGTCGAAGGCTCCTTTTTTGCGCTGCACAAATTTTATCTTCTTCTACACGAATAAGCGTAAATTCCCAGTGCGTTAATTTATCTTGTATTTATTCGTTGTTTATCTGGAATTTACTTTTCATAGATATAATTCAATATATTACTTTTTCTTGCTTAATATACAATGTTTCTTAAATGATTTAAGACAGCATGAGCAAGTAATCCCAGTCGTTGGTTTGCTGTTCCGCTATGCCGAAGAGCATCGCACCAATCCCGGCGGCTCCTTCAAGAAGGCCGGCCTTGGTTAGCCACCGCATCGTACCATCCGCAGCCGGCTCGGCATCCATAAAGCCGAGTGGATGACTTGGATCGAAACGCTGCAACAGTTCGGCGCTCAATTGATGGATCAAAGGTTCGAGTGCCGGTTCTTTGCTGTTATTCCACATGCGCCAACACATTAGAAGCAATCCAGACAGACCGTGGCATATGGAAGGGGAATTCATATTTTTTTGTTCACATTCGTATTTAACGGATTGGATGAAGGAGTGAAGAGCATGCTGCTTTAATTCTATGTTGTTTAAACTGGTCGAGGCCATATATAAAGCGCATGAGACCCCAGGCGTTCCATAGCACCAAGCTTCTCTTTGACGCAGTAAGTTATGTTTAGAGTCGTTTTTATAGTATTCAAACGGAATCATGTGGGGCCAATAGGTCCCGTATTCGTCTTCCCCCTGTACATCGAGCAGCCACTCAGTAATGCATTCAATGGCTCTATACTGCCCGGATAATTCAATTCCGCTATTATAAGCGGTGGATAATAAAGCGAGAGGGCCAGGTATGCCATGTGCCATTCCACAATTAAGGCTGCCCATTGAAAACCGTTGTCTGTCCCTTTCCATGATGTGGAGTTTACTGGGCGTAAACCAGCCTGGAACCGTTTTGCCATCCAAGCGGATCGGCTTTGTCAGATCGATAAGGAATTTAATCGTCGGTTCTATTAAAGGGGATAAATTGGGATCAGATGGATTCTTCAGCAGATATCTGCCTAAACCGGCAGCACCCGATATGGTGTCAAACATTTCGACCGGAACTCCGTTGTTTTGTTTCATAAGCTCCGTACCGGTTTGAAGCCGTTCTTCAATCAAAGACGCCATCCATTGGTGAATCTGTTCCAAAAATTGATTATAAAATTCACCATGATTTGATGCTGCCAACACCGAAGAGGCGATACCGGTCCACCCGCTAAATAGTGAAATATCCCGGGTTCCATACTTGGCAAGATAAGATTGGATTTCAAGCAGATTCAAATGAATAGCTTCTTGCCAATCGGACGTGTCGTCCATTTCACGCCATAGAGATAAAAGGTGAATATTCCCCGGATAACCATGGGATAACGAAATGTCTCCCCAAGGGAAAAATTCGGAATCCGTAATGACATTGCCTTTGGAGTGAACAGCTTCAAATACGAATTTGGGGTCTCGTAGCCGAACAGCAATTTCTTTGCTGATCTCCTTTGCTTTTCTAGGCAAGTGCTCGGAATGATGCTCTTTGACAATGGATATATCATTTTTCATGAGGTTTATCCTCCTTTAACTGCTCTATCTAATTATGGTAGAACATCTTTCTTCTGTCCTTAAAACGCAATTAAATGTTAATTAATAATTTTTTAATAGATTTTCTTTATTTAAGAAATAATTAAGTTGCAAATAAAGATTATTTAATAAGTGGAATAATATAATCGAATTGTAAATATAAAGGAGGTGAAATACTATGAAAACCCAGTTTGATCTGGACTTGCAAGTAGCTAAAAACGAAGTTGCTCCGAAAGACGTACAACCTGCCAGCGGCTTAATCTGTACTCCATCTTGTTTGACTGGAACACTCAACTGCAAAATCAGCTTGTCTTTCTGCAGAACTTGCTAAAGGTAATGCAGACATGCAACCAAAGATATACGGTCAGAAGACACGGTTTTTTCAAACCGTGTCTTTTTCTCACATATTAATTTTTAAATAAAGGGGAAAAAGAGAATGGGATTGTCCAATGATTTAAAAGAACAATCCATCATCATAAGCAGGAGTATAGCGCAAAGAGTCATTCATCTGCCATTTATAGAAAACGCTGTTATGAAATCTGCCAATTTGTCTCCTTCCAGGGGCCAAGCTCCTTGGAATCCGGCTTCATTAGCCGACGGCATACCCGGAATATGGTTGCTTTTTGCGGAGTGGGATCAGCTTGAACCGGAGAACGGGTGGAAAGAGCGGATTCATCATCATGTGCTGTCTTTATTCAAAAACATGTCGTTCAGGACTCCTGACATTACACTTTTTTCGGGAGTTACAGGGTTATCCTATGGATTATTAATAGCATCCGATCATCGAAGCAACTATTCACAGGCACGCGCCAATCTTAATCATGTTATTGCGAGCCATTTTACAAACCATACGCTGGAAGGTTGGGGTCTGGATGCGCTGGAGATTATAAATGGTTTAAGCGGCGCAGGAAGATATATATTAGAAAGCTATCTAGATGAGGGCATATGTGAGATTGCCGAGTCCTTTTTTGCCATGCTGGTTAAGGAAGTACATTCATTCATGGATGGTATTCGTTTCAGCGCGCCGGACACGATCCGACTGGGAATGGCTCATGGTCTTGCGGGGACTCTTGCACTATTGGTTACGGCTCTTCACAAAGGTTTTAAAGTGGAAGGTTTACATATTGCAATTGATCGTATAGCCGATTATTTGGCCCAGCAAATTCGCCGAGACCGATTTGGGTTGTATTGGCCTGTTTCTTCCGAGCGAAATTTGCAGTGGAGTAAAGAGGAAAGGGAAGAAACGAGGGAGATTGAAGGATGGTGTCACGGCACTTTAGGGGTATCCGTTACGTTAATGAGAGCGGGCATCATTTGCGGCAAGGAACAGTGGAAAGCGGTAGCCGATAAAGCTGCAAGGTCAGTTTTTAGGCTCGGTGACGAGGAACTGAACGCGATGCCCCCCTCGTTTTGCCATGGCCTTGCAGGTTTACTGCATTTGTCGAACTTCGTTTATACCCTATCCGGCAATGAAGAGGCTGCCCTGTTTTCCGATCGGGTGGCTGGTAAGCTGATCCGGATGTTTGATGAGTCGCTTCCCTTCGGTTATCAAGACTTGGAAGACGCCGTCAGTATTGACAATCCAGGCCTGCTTCAAGGGGCCGTCGGCATCGCTTTAAGTTTACTTGACTATGGGAGGTGGGATGATCCGAAATATTTGGGGAAATGGAAAGAAGTATTTCTTGTTTCATGACATGGAGCAAAGCAGGACTATTTGAATAGGGGGTTCATATGAAAAAAACAATCATTTTTGTTGCGCCCGATAGTCCCAACCAAGTGTTTTTTAACCTCATGAATGAATCCAGCCATATCCAAATTTTGTTTTATGACTCATTTCACCAAATAGAATTAGCCATTGACCATCGATGTATAGGCATCATCGTTTGTCAGAGGAATCTTACGTTAAAGGAATTATCCATCTGGTGCAGGCTCAGAGAAAAAAACAGCATTCCATTCATTTTTCTGACTCCGGGTGATAACAACCAGTTCGAGCTCGATATTCTGGATCAACTTCTATCTCTTTCCTCCCAATGCAATGACAAGAAGGCAAAGAGGGAGAGGGAGTGTGTTTATTTATCGCCGGATACAATATATGACCCCAATGTCAAAATGATTTGGAAGGACGGAGAGGGGCAAATGCTTACGCTGATGGAATACAGGTTGCTGGAATATTTTTTGGAATGCGGCGACTGGGTCTCCAATATTGATCACATCATCAATAAGGTTTGGGGTGTCGATACCTTCACTTCATCCAATACGGTGTATGTTCATATTCGAAAGCTGAGAGAGAAGATCGAGGCCGATCCCAGCAATCCGAAAATACTAGTAACTTGCCACGGACTGGGATATCGATTAAACGTCGTAAACAATCATTTGGAGGAGGCCGGTTATGAAGATGCATACCAGTATAAATCCGTTGAAATCGAAGAGATGGTATAAGCCGTGTGATTTTTTTATCGTCAGAATCCCTTTACTTCCTCTCAATGCCTATTTGCATGTTTTGTCGCAGCCTTCCTTTCAAGCGAAACCAGCCCAAGAGACGGAAGAGCGATTAAAAGAGGAAGCAATGAACTCCATCGTTCAAGAAGCTATAGCGGTTGCGTCTCCTTCGCTGAGGTCTTTTCTAAATTTTTTGCATACAACGGCATGTGAATCGGACCGAAAAGCCTTGCAAAAATATGAAAAGACATTCATTAGTTTTCTCCGCTATTTTATTCGAATGTCGACCCGAACCACTCCATATGGTTTGTTTTCAAGGGTAGCTCAAGGGTATTTCGGAGACTATAGCGACTTGGATACCGGTTCTGTAGCGGACAACAGGAAGAGGGCTAGGCCTGATATGGAGTGGATTTTTCATTTGATCAAACGGCTGGAGTCGGATCCGGACATTGTTGATGGATTAAAGGTATCACGTAACAAAACATCAATGCTTAAAGGAAATCGGATTAAGCTGCCTGTTCGCCCTCAATACGGGATATTAAAACTCGAGGCCTTCCCTGAAGGGATCAACTCAATCGGGTATTCGGAAGTCGTTGAATTTGCGCTGAACGCCGCGGAAGAGCCGATTGAAGTGAAGACGCTAAAGCAAGTGATGTTGAAGGCTTTCCCGGAAGCAACCGATGACGTTGTTCATCATTTTTTGTCGCAGTTGTTGGAGCAGGAGTTTATAATCAGCGAGCTTCGGCCTCCGTTTATGGATGTGCCACCATTGGAACATATAAGGGGTGTGCTTGCAGGAAAGGATGGGGCTGAAAAATGGATGGCGGTATTAAGTGAGATCAGCGACCTGCTTATGCTGTACGAGCGATGTCTTATTGGACAAGGCGAGCCTTTATTCCATCAGCTTACCGCAAAGATGAATGAAGTTGTGGCAACGGATCATTTGGTTCAGGTTGATGTTACATTGGATAAACATGTTATGCTGTCCCAATCTGTCGCTGACGATGTTGCGCTCGGTGCCGAGCTGATGTGTAAATTATTTGTTCCTGAAGGAGTGGGGTTAGAAGAGTATTTAAATCGCTTTCTCGAAAAATACGGCGTATATCAAGAAATCCCGATTCAGGAGCTGTTTGATCCTGATTGGGGGCTTGGAGTTCCAAAAGCATACCAGCCGGAGTTTAGCCCTGAAGGTCAGCAGAACTTATATGGCCGCAACGCTGCTTTATTCCAATTGGTTTCGGAGGCTGTACGCCAGGGATCTGTTGAAATTCAGCTTACGGATGAATATGTTCGGCAACTGACTGTAGTGACGGATCCGAACGATGCTCCTGAATCGATGGAGATTTATTATACGTTATTGGCCGATTCCGCCCGGCATGTGGACCAGGGGGATTACAAGCTGGTATTGGGGGCAAGTGCAGGATCGAGCGGAGCCGGGAAAACGATGGGGCGATTTATGGATATGTTCGATTCAACATTGATTGAAAAATTCAAACAAGTTTATTCTCACCATCAACAGTTTCATCCGGACGCTGTGCTGGCTGAACTGGTTTTTATGCCCTCTAGCGGCAGGGTCTCGAACATTATGCTCGGAAAAAACGGATTGGGGTACGAAATCGTATCTGGCACCACTTCCTCCAAGGATCAGCAACATACACTGCATATCGATGACTTACTTGTAGGGGCTACATATGATCGATTTTATATTAAATCCAAAAGGTTGGGAAAAGAGGTTATTCCGTTGCAAACGCATATGTTTAACCACAGAATCTCCCCCTATATGTTTAGGTTTCTTAGTGATATATCCAGAAAATTAATGGGGACGTGGTCTTATTTTAACTGGGGACCGTTAGAGCAATCCCCCTTTTTGCCACGGCTCCGTTACAAAAATATCATCATTAGCTCCGCACAGTGGAGGCTTTCCAAGCTGACTCTTGGTAGTACTGATTCAAGGGAAGAGTGGGACAAAACATTCAACCTGTGGAAGGACAGATGGAAGGTTCCGCGGTATGTCTATTTAACAATGGGCGATAACAGGCTGCTCTTGGACTTGGACAATCCGTTATGCGTAGAGGAATTGCGGCGTGAAACAGCGAAGCTGAGGGACGGCCAAGAGTTGCTTCTAACTGAGTGCATAGGTCACCCGGGTTCTACGCCTCTAACCTCGGATAACGGAAAATATATCGGCGAATTTGTTTTCCCCCTGCTCAAAAGCAAAATCGATCCAAAACCTTCTCCTGACCTCGCCAGGAAAGGAAATCTAAAACACGAGGCAGCCAGTTTTCCATTCATATCCAGGGGGGTTCTCCCCGGTGAGGAATGGCTTTATATAAAATTGTACGGGATCTATGAGAGGGAAAATGATCTTATAGGCTTACATTTGGCCGATTTATGGGACCAGCCTGAGATCAGGCAGTGGGCAGAGAAGTTTTATTTTATCCGCTATAAAGACGATGAAAACCATATAAGGTTAAGATTTAACGGCAATCCGCAAGAGTTGTGGTCCACGGGGATTCGTTACCTGAATCAATGGTGTAACAAGTTGCGTCATGATGGACTGTTGACTCGAATGACGATCGACACCTATGTCCCGGAATTCGAAAGATATGGCGGGCTCTCATTGATGGAGACGGCCGAGTCTGTTTTTGCTGCCGACAGTAAATTCGTAAGTCTATATCTGGGAGAAGTCCGGAGAAAACAAATCCATCTTGCCGAGGAAGTGGCGGCGGTCATGAATATTTTGGATATTCTCTCCAGCTTCGGACTGAACCTGGAAGAACAGATGAATTGGCTGGAACGCAAAGTTGACGGCAAGGAGCATATGAAGGCATATAGGGAATTAAAAAACGACATCATTCAAGCTTTGGAGGCCAAAGAATCCGGGCTGTTGTTCCGGGCGGATGCTCCAAATCCTCTACTCCATGCATTATACGAAAGACAATCGCTGATCAAGTCGTATTCCAAAATGATTCATGACGCGAACAAGCAAACGGGACTGACCAATGACCCCAATGATATTCTGGCCAGTTTGGTTCATATGCATATCAATCGCTTGCTCGGTATTGATCGGGAACTCGAAATAAAATGCATGGCTTTAGCCAAATTTTCTGCGGCCCATTTTTATCACGCGAAAGGAGCTCTAAATGTTATCTCCTGATACAAGCATGAAGGATGATTACGTGTCGTTTTCCTCCAAAAATATATTTCGGACATTTCTATTCTGGCCTCGTATATTTAAACTGTTATGGGAAACCCACGCCCCTTATTTGATGGGGATCTTGTTCGTCAGTTTGCTTAAAGGCGTCCTGCCTGCCGTTGTCCTTATTGCTACAAGGGAATTGATTAACCATGTCGTCGGAGGCGTGTCCAAAGGTGACTTTAGACCTGTCCTGCTTGCATTTGGATTTTTGATTGCACTGAACGTTTTATCGGACTTGTTCAATATCGTTGACGGGTACTTTCGAAAAATGTTTCAAAGCCTCCTGTCCAACAGGGTGAACTTAAAAATCATTGAAAAGGCGCATCAAATGACATTGCAGTCTTTTGAAGATGCCGACGTTCAAAATAAGCTGCAGCGCGCCCAAGCGGAAGCAAATTATCGGCCTTTTGAGATCTTTGTGCAAATCCTTGCGATTATTAGCAGTGTCGTAACCCTGTTCTCGGCCTGCGCGATTCTTGTTGCCTGGAAGTGGTGGGTCATCTTTGTCATCTTCCTTATTCCGTGTTTGTCATTCTATTCTTTTTTGCGAATCGGGCAAAGGGAATTTAATACTTATTACAGGAGGGCGGCAAAGCAGCGGGAATCGTGGTATTTGTCATTTCTGGTGACCCGGGACAACAGTTTTAAAGAAATCAAAATTTTTCAGTTAGGGCATTATCTGCGCGGAAGATATATGGCGATACTGAAAGAGTTTTTTAAAGAGGATAAATTTTTGGCTGCCCGAAGATCTTATACATCCTTGTTTTTTCAAATTATCAATCAAGGGGCATGCGGTTTCGTCGTTTTTCTGGCTGTTTATAGTGCATACATGGGACAAATTTTGCTGGGGAATCTGATCAGTTTCATTCAAGCCATTACGCTGACCCAATCCACCTCGCAAAGCATCGTTCAAGGAATCCTGAGTTTGTGTCAAAACAATTTGTATGTCAAACAGCTGTTTGATTTTTTGGATTTGCCCGAGGAGGAAGAGGTACAGGGATCGGGCCAAAAAATATCCGGTATTCAAAGCCTGGAATTTCGCAACGTGTCTTTTAAATATCCGAATACGGAGAGAAATGCGCTTTCGAATGTAAGCTTTACCTTGAATAAAAATGAGAAACTAGCCATCGTAGGCAAAAACGGGTCCGGCAAATCTACCATCGTAAAGCTGATTACGTTATTATATTCGGATTTTGAAGGGGATATTTTGATTAACGGGAAATCTATACGCGATCTGAATAAAGAAAGCTTTCGTGAAAAAATGGGTGTGGTTTTTCAGGATTTCGTACAATATGAAATGACGGTAAGGGACAATGTCGGATTTGGGGATGTAAAGGATAAGGAGAATGATCAGCTTGTATGGAACGCCGTTGAGCAATCCGGAATTACCGAATTAATTCAACGACTGCCTAATAAATTGAATACGGTTCTTGGAAAATGGTTTGAGGATGGCCAGCAATTGTCAGGCGGACAGTGGCAGCGTGTTGCCATTGCGAGAGCTTTTATGCGAAATGCGGATATTTATATTTTGGATGAGCCGAGTTCTTATTTGGACCCTCATTCCGAGCGGGAAGTATTCGAAAAATTCGAGCAGCTGACATGCGATAAAATTGGAGTATTCATATCTCACAGACTTTCCACGGCCAGAACGGCGGACAAAATCATTTTATTGGAGAACGGCCGAATTATTGAAGAAGGCACGCATGAAAGCTTGATGAGGTTAAATGGCACCTATTCTGAAATGTTTGAAATTCAAGCCTCCTCTTATCGCTCGGCTGACGATTCCGAGTCTACAGAGAAAAACGGACATTGGTCGCCGTTGGTTTACACTTCAGGTGAATAGAGAATGCCCCATTCCTTAAAACGCTCATGCTGGTTGATCCAAACATGGGCGATTTTTTTATTTTCCAAAAATGATGAAGAAATGTCGGATTCTTCTTTTTCCCTTATTTGTTATATAATACATGTATATACCGATGTACAGATAGACCAACTTGGGTATTGATAAAATTCTATGTCGAACCAAAAGGAACTCAGAGTGATGGAGAAAAACTTTATCGATCAAATTTCCATATTGTTGGTGGACGATGAGCAGGGGTTGTGCGACATGCTGACAGCCGTATTGAAAAAGGAAGGTTTTCGGCAGATCCGCAGCGTGGGGACCGGAAGCGAAGCGCTGCAAATGTTGGCCGTGATCACGGTCGATGTCATCGTGCTGGATGTGATGCTTCCGGATGAAGACGGCTTCGAGGTGTGCCGGAAAATGCGCAAAATGACCGAAGCGCCGATTCTTTTTTTGACCGCCAGGGACACCGATTTGGACAAGCTGATGGGGTTTGGGATCGGCGGGGACGATTATATCACCAAACCGTTTAACCCTTTGGAGGTTGTCGCCCGCATTAAAGCCCGTTTGAAATACAAGATGCGGGAAGAAAAAGCGGCGGCCCAGCCAGCGATATTGGATTACAACTATTTCCGGGTCGAGCCTGAGGCCGGGGAGCTCATCGTAGACGGGAAGCGGATGGAATGCCCGGCCCGCGAATGGGAACTGCTCGTATTTTTATGCCGTCATCCGAACCGTATTTTCAGCACACGCCACTTATACGAAGCGGTCTGGAACGAGCCTTATCTCGGAGATGAGAAGACCGTTGTGATCCATATCTCCCGGCTGCGGAAAAAGATTGAACCCGACCCGGGCCATCCCCGCTTTCTTGTGAACGTCAGGGGGCTGGGCTACAAAATGGTAGCCCTGAGGAAGGGGCAGGAATGAAGCCATGATCAAAATGGCGATTCGTTTTATTCAGTTCACCCTCGTGCTGGTGGCGGCTTCTGTTGCTTGCTTTATTATCCTTGCGATTGTCCTTATTTATCTTCGGGAAGTCATAACTCCGCTGCAGTTCATATCCACTAGAACATTACTGTTTTCAATTGGGCTCATTCAAATCGTCTTATTTATTTTGGCTTGCGGCTGGAGCGTCGGCAAACCCCTGATCTATTTCATTCGTTGGATCCACCGTTTATACGATGGGAACTACCAACAGCCCGAAGACCATGTTCGGAAGCAATCCAAGGGTGCCGTACAAGAAAAAAGCTATCGTTATCCTTATGCGTTATACAAGGAATTGTTGGAGGAGATGAGCCAGTTATCGGAGCAGCTGCGTCAGAGCGAAGAGGATCGGCTGAATATGGAAGCCAAAAAGCAGGAATGGATTTCGTCCATCAGTCACGACCTGAAAACGCCGCTGTCCTATATTGAGGGTTACGCCCACATGTTAACCGCAGCCGAGTATCATTGGACCGATGAAGAAAAGTCGAATTTCAGCAGGCAGATCAGCGATAAGACGGCAGACATCAAAAGGCTGATCCAGGATTTGAATCATACGAACCGCTGGCCGGTAGAGCCATTTCCCATGGACCGTAAAAGGGAAGATGTGGTGAATTTTCTGCGCGATGTGGTCATCGATATCGCAAACCATCCTTTGGCGGAGCATACCCTGTTTACTTTTACGGCTTCGGAAAGCATGTATAGGATGGATTTTGACAGCAAGCTGCTCGGGAGAGCCATTCAAAACCTACTGATGAACGCCGTGATCCATAATCCCCCCGGAACTCAGGTTACATGCGAATTTGCAGTTCGAGATAACAGCGGGTTCATTGTGATCGAAGACAGTGGAGTCGGGATCGGCGAGG
The DNA here is from genome assembly GCF_057546105.1 of Paenibacillus sp. YAE3. Taxonomy (NCBI): domain Bacteria; kingdom Bacillati; phylum Bacillota; class Bacilli; order Caryophanales; family Paenibacillaceae; genus Paenibacillus; species Paenibacillus sp. YAE3. The sequence continues at coordinate 30,678 of NZ_BAAIYF010000014.1, forward strand.
GCGTGCTGAAGGAGGGGATGGTTCATTCCGGCAAAGGGATCGCGATCGCCAGAGCCTTTGTCGAAGCGCATTCCGGACGGATGAACATCATGAGGGCCGACGGCGGGGGCACCCGGGTTGAGATCACATTGCCGGGTTAGGCCGATGAATTAGGCTGCCGTTTATTCCTTGTTTACCTGTTATTTACCCTGCATTGCTACACTTGAGATGTTCGTTAAGATGCAAGCAGGAGGAATAAACAATGACGGATTATGCAATCGACACCCATCAGCTAACGCGAAGGTTTGGACAACGGGAGACGGTGAAGCGGATTGACCTGAAGGTTCCGAAGCGCGAGATCTATGGATTTTTGGGGCCGAACGGAGCCGGGAAAACAACCACGATCCGGATGCTCCTTGGTTTGATACGCGCTTCGTCCGGAGATATCCGCATTTTGGGCAAAGATCTGAACAAAAACCGAATGGAGATATTAAAAGATGTGGGATCGCTCGTCGAATCTCCGTCTTACTATGCCCATCTTTCAGGCTATAAAAATCTGAAAATCGTAACACTGATGCACGGGATTCCGGAATCCAGAATCAACGAGGTGTTGCAATGGGTCCGGCTGGAGCAAGCCGCCCATCGTCCGGTGAAGGGGTATTCCCTTGGCATGAAACAGCGGCTGGGCATTGCGATGGCGCTGATTACGGAACCCAAGCTGCTGATTCTGGACGAGCCGACGAACGGCTTGGACCCATCCGGCATACAAGAAATCCGCGAGCTGATTACGCGGCTGCCCCGTGACTTTGACATCACGGTTTTGCTCTCCAGCCACCTCTTGAGTGAAATTGAGCAGGTGGCCACCTATGTAGGGATTATTAACCATGGAGAATTGATCTTCCAAGGGCCGCTTCAGGAATTGACCGAACGAAGCAGGCCTTATGTATGGATGGAAATCGACCAGCCTATGGAAGCAGCGGCTGCCTTAAACGACAACGGATGGGATGCGGAGCCGGATGCAGCGACAGGTCAGATTAGAACCTCCGTAACCGGTCGGAAGGAATCGGCCGAAATGATCCGATATCTTGTTGGACGGCGGCATGATGTCTACAGGGTAACGGAGAAGAAAAAGACCCTTGAAGAAATTTTCCTTGAATTGACCGGGCAGGAGCAAAGCTTATGAATATGGAGCTGATCCGTGCCGAAGGCCTCAAACTGAAGAGGTTATGCCGTTTGATCCCTTTCTTTCAAGGCATCATTTTAATCAGCATGACGGCGCTAGAATGGTACCTTTATTTTCGGCAAGGACCCGGGGGAGTCTATGCGGGTTTTGCCGTCATGTATATGTTTATCTCGTTTGTTTTTTTATTGGGCATTACGATTCTTGCCAGCATAATGGCAGGTACGGAGCACGAAACGAAGGCTTGGAAGCAGCTGCTGGCCATGCCGATCCCCAAAGGATCGGTTTATCTGGCGAAATTGCTGTGGATTTTCATTTTGCAGCTGTGCACCGTGGCGATTACGGTCGTGGGCATGTGCATCATTTGGTTTTTATATACGAGCGAACCGCTGCCGTGGAAAATCCTGATCTTACAGCCGCTTTTCGTCTGCTTGTCTTCCCTGCCGATGATGGCGATCCAGCTGTGGTTTTCCACCGTATTTTCCAATCAGGCGCTGCCGCTGGCTATAGGAATATTCGGCTCCATTTCCAGCCTGTTTTTGGCCCGAAGCAGTTCTTTCATCATTCATCTTCTTCCTTGGTCATATCCCGCTTTATCCAGTCCGCTTATTCCCGGTCATGTCCAGTGGATTTGGATATCGCTAGGCATGGGATTATGGTTGTCGATCCTGGGAGCTTTCATGTTCGCCAGAAGAGAGTTTGTATAGGAGGAACGGAAGACATGAAAATGCTTTTGCGTGCCGAAGCGATGAAAACCCAATGGAACATTGTTTTTTTGCTGGCTTTGCTGGATACGCTGATCAATGCAGCCATGGGCGTGGAGCAGCTCCAAAGTTTGAAGGAATTTTTTGCGCCGAGCTGGACGACCCTTTATATCCACAGCGTGAATCTTCATTCTATGTTTTTCTATCCCCTCTATTGCGGGATTCTGGCTTCCTTATTGTGTATGTACGAGCACCGGGACGGGGGCTGGAAGATCGCGCTTGGATTTCCCGGTCCGCGGCATAACGTATTCTATGCCAAATACTTGGTGTTAATCGGGATTCTGGCATTGGTGCAACTTGTATTCATGTTGGGCTACCTTGCCGCAGGCAAGCTGGCGGGTGCTCCGGGAAGCATTCCTTGGGGAACGTTGCTGTATACCGGGCTTGGGGGATGGATCGGCATTCTGCCGCTCGCCGCCCTGCAGCTGATCGTTTCCATTAAAGTGCGCAATTTCGGCGCTTCCCTGGCGTTGTCCGTAGGTTATGTCGTGCCGAACATCGTGCTGACCGGGTTTCATTCCGCGATCGGAGCCTGGCTTCCGTTTACGATTCCCTATTATGTGATGATGCCGCAGGCGGCCATCTATGCCCCAAGGGTCGAACCATACAGCTTATGGGCCATTACGTTGGTGACGGGAGCAGCTTATTTGCTTGTCGGGCAGCGCTTTTTTGAAAAAAGAGACTGGCTGTAACATGATCAGCGGGCTTAACCTTTCGGGGTATGCTCATGGTGATGCCTTCTCGGATTTATCGTTATTTTCACCAGGCAGCTGACTCTTGTTGCCGCGAAAAAAACACCTTCAAAGATGCCTCCATACCTTAAAGAGATGGGTGCATGTTTTTGAAGGTGTTTTATTTTGCTTCATTCTAAAGGAGCAGACCGTTATAGATTGTCAAGCAGGTTGTCCGCAGTGAGCTGGATGTGCGTTCTAAAGATGTCGACGGCACGATCGCTGTCGCGGCTAAGAACGGCATCGGTTAATGCCTTGTGTTCGGCGCGGCCATCGCGGGTTGGCTGCTGCTGGAACGACCAATGTCGATAAAATTCGCTCAAATCCCAAAGGCGTCTGCAGATATCAAGGAGAAGTAAATTCGGACATGCGGCGATAAGCTGGTAATGAAATTGACGGTGGATGTCGGACCACTCTTCGAGAATGGCAAGCTTTTGATCCACTTCCTCGTATTCGGCCGTTTGCGATAATTTGTGGTGAAGGGCGATGACATTGGATTCCCAGGTGAGATCGCCATGGGCGATGGACAGGCGTAATGCTGCGGATTCATTGATCAACCGCGCTTCTATGATGCTTTTCAATTCTTCTTCCGACGCCGTTTTCACGGAAAAGCCGTGATTCGGGTTTTGCAAAACGAGGCCTTGGGCCGCTAACCGGGTTAGAGCTTCCCGAACGACGGCAACCGAGACATCGAAACTTTTGGTTAGTTCCGAAACGGTTAATGGAGAGCCCGGTTCATATTTCCCGGCCAAAATATCATGCCGGAGTTTCTTTGTAACATTTTCACTTAAAGTGGACGAACCGTTTCTTTTCGCCATGAAGCCGACACCATCCTTTATAACATCGGGATTATCCACGTTTAAATAATTTACACTGAAACCTATAAAAAAACAAGCTGGAATTCGAAAATGAAAACAAAAAAATATTTATATTTACAGAATCGATTCTTGTATATATAATCGAGTCATACAAAAAAAGGAGGAATCTACAGTGAACAACAACCCATTTGCCAAATTGCCGGAAGTCGCAGCCTTTCAGGTAACGAGTAACGATATTGTGGAGGGCTTTCCCTTGCCTCCCCAGCAATACGCGTCTGGAGTGGAGGGGGGCAAAGATCTTTCGCCTCATTTGAAATGGTCGGGTGCGCCCGAAGGCACGAAGAGCTTCGCCGTTACCGCGTATGACCCCGATGCCCCGACCGGATCGGGCCTGTGGCACTGGGCGGTCATTAACATCCCTGCCGGCGTTACCGAGCTGCCGGCCGGCGCAGGCGACGAGCATGGCAGCGGCTTGCCGGAAGGCGCCTTGCAACTGCCGAACGATTTGCGGCTTGAACGATTTATCGGTGCGGCGCCTCCAGCCGGACACGGTCCTCATCGGTATTATTTTGTCGTCCATGCGCTGGATGTCGAGAAGATCGGCGTTGACCCAAGCGCCACGCCGGCTCTCCTGGGATTCACCATGCTGGGCCATACACTGGGGAGAGCAGTCCTCATGGCAACAGGGGAAATGAAGTAACCCATGATCCGCATGCTGCAAAGGGGTAGAAACGCCTGATGCTTCAACCGGAGCATCGTCATATAAGGAAGGAGAGGTGAAGCAAAACGGTTCGTCATCGAATTGTATGTCCCGTATGCCGCCAACCGATTAAAAATTTGAAGCATACGATCATTTGCGGCTGTGGGAGCAAAATCAAAAACAAAATTGCCATTAAGAAGGCGGGAGCATCATGAAGCCGATCCATGAACAAACGATTCTTGTGACGGGAGCGACGGACGGCATCGGCAAACAGACCGCGATCGATTTGGCGTCGCGGGGAGCGACCGTTATTGTGCACGGGAGAAATGGCGAGCGGGGAAGGGCTGCTGTGGAGCAGATCGTCCGGTTCACGGGAAACGAAAACATTCGTTTTCATAAGGCGGACTTTTCGTCGCTTGCCGAAGTGCGGCGGTTCGCAGCGGAGGTACAGGACGGGTATGCCGGTCTCGATGCGCTGATCAACAACGCGGGTACCGGTGGATCAGGAGCGCGCGCCTTAAGCCGGGACGGATATGAGCTTATGCTTGCTGTCAATTATTTGGCCCCGTTTCTGCTGACCGGTTTGCTGCTGCCCATGTTGAAAGCAAATTCGGCGCGGGTCGTGAATGTTGCGTCCGCAAGTCAGAAACGGATCGATCTATCCGACTTGATGCTGGAACGAGGTTATTCGCCGTTAGCGGCCTATCAGCAAAGCAAGCTGGCACTCGTAGCGTTCACGTTCGAGTTGGCCGAAACTTTCCGGAGTTCCGGGATCACCAGCAACTGCTTGCATCCCGGAACGTACCTCGATACGAAAATGGTGCGCGAAAGCGGAGTTACTCCGCTGGGCAGCGTCCGTTCCGGAGCAGATGCGGTCGTCCATCTGGCTGTTTCGGCCGAACTCGAAGGAGTGACGGGGGGATACTTCGATCGCAAAAGGGAAGCAGCTGCCGACAAGCAAGCCTATGACGGCCCATTTCGCCGCAGGTTGTGGGATCTCAGCGCGCGTTTGACCGGTTTGGATCAAACAAGGCAGCCGCAATGATAGCCCAGTGGAACAAGTGGCGCTGCGGACTTTGAACGATATACGAATGTTTTGGAGAATCAAAGACCGGGATTCCTTGATGAACAAGGAGTTCCGGTCTTTTACTTTATGATTCGTGAGCAACGATTCACTTCGCGTAGGGTTTTCACTTATTGTTGGCAGGCCCGCTAAATCAAACCCCTTGCTATTTATCTTCAAATCACATATTATATAATTAATAATCTCGAATTAAAGATTTTACAAAAAGGAGGTATTATGACCATGCTAAAAACGGCAGGTATTCACCATATTACGGCATTCGTCAATAACGCGCAGCAAAACGTCGATTTTCACGCCGGCGTACTCGGATTGAGACTGGTCAAAAAGACGATTAACTTTGACGCGCCGGAAGTATATCATTTATATTTTGGCAACGAAAACGGCAGCCCTGGCACGATCATCACGTTTTTTCCGCAGGACAACGCGAGAACGGGCGTCATCGGCGGCGGGCAAGTAAGCATTACGGTATACGCCATTCCGGCCGGCAGCATGGACTTTTGGACGAAACGCCTCGATTCCTTTGGCATTCGTCATGAAACGACGACCCGGTTCGGAGAGAGCTACCTGCGTTTCTTCGATCCATCGGGATTGCAAATCGAGCTCGTGGAACGCGAGGAAGGAGCGCCAAGCCGCTGGTCCTTTAACGGCATTCCGGCGGAACATGCGATCAAAGGCTTTGGAGGCGCGATGCTCAGCAGCATCTCCTCGAAAAATACGATGCTCGTGCTGGAAAAAGTGCTCGGTCTCGAGCGCGTGGCCGAAGAAAACGGCCTTGTTCGCTTTAAAGGATTCGGGGACATCGGCAACATCATCGACGTCAACGCCGAAAATGCCCCGTGGGGCGATCCCGGCGCAGGCACGGTGCATCACATCGCCTGGCGGGCCAAAGACTATGAAGAACATGAACAATGGCGCGCGCTGCTGGCGGAAATCGGCTTCCAGCCGACGCCGGTCATTGACCGCCAGTATTTTAATGCGATATACTTCCGTGAACCGGGAGGTATTTTGTTCGAAATCGCGACCGATCCTCCGGGCTTTGCCCGCGACGAAACTTTCGAGGAACTGGGCACGCATTTGATGCTGCCGGAATGGTACGAGCCGCAGCGCGAATTGATCGAACAAATATTGACCAAGATTGAAGTACGTGAAGTGAAGGGGGAATTTCAATGAGCAATCTAAGCATGAAGCATGTTTTTAAACAAGGTTCCGATCCGGCTGCGCCGGTGCTGGTCCTTTTGCATGGCACCGGGGGCAACGAGCATGACCTGCTGCCGCTGGCCGAGATGCTGTCGCCGGAATCGTCCGTGCTGGGCGTGCGCGGCAACGTGCTCGAAAACGGCATGCCGCGCTTTTTCCGCCGGTTGGCGGAAGGCGTGTTCGACGAAGAGGATTTGGTGTTCCGCACGAAAGAGCTGAATGATTTCCTCGACGAAGCGGCGAAGGAATACGGCCTGCAGCGCGAGCGCATGATCGCCGTCGGCTTCTCGAACGGCGCCAACATCGCCGCCAGCCTGCTGTTCCATTACGAACATGCGCTGTGGGGAGCGGTGCTGCTCCACCCGATGGTGCCGCTGCGCGGCAAGCAGCTGCCGGATCTGACCGGAGTTCCGGTCTTTATCGGCGCAGGCAAAAACGACCCGCTCTGCTCCGTGTCCGAAACGGAAGAACTGCAGTCGCTTCTGGCCGGAGCGGGAGCCGAGGTTCAGGTGCATTGGGACAACCAAGGCCATCAGTTAAGTAAAAGGGAGCTGTACGCCGCCTCCGACTGGCTGGATAACCGTTTCTAATCTATAAGGGAGAACCTCCTGTCCGACATGGGGCGGGAGGTTTTTTGCGTTCGGGCGATCCCATCTCCGTATATCGATTTTTCCTAAATTACTCTTGAAAAATGGCAGCAAAAAAGGTACGGTACTGAGTAATAAACTTTTAAGGCGAGAATCAAAGCCCGGAAGCGATAAAAAAAGCGGGCTGATGGAGTGAGGGGAACAAAAATGAAGGAACATGTGCAAGAAACGGCTGCGGGCGTTGCCAATACGGCGCCGGCGTCGGAAGTCAGCGACCAATCGGTTTCGATGGAGGATATCGTGCGTGCCCATCACGTGCTGCGCGAGGTGATCGTGCGCACGCCGCTTCAGCACGATGCCGTGCTGTCGGCGAAATACAAATGCAACGTCTATTTGAAAAGGGAAGATTTGCAGGTCGTGCGGTCCTTTAAAATCCGCGGCGCTTACAACATGATCCGCAACTTAACGGATGAGGAGCGGGCAAGGGGCATCGTCTGCGCAAGCGCGGGCAACCATGCCCAAGGCGTGGCTTTCTCCTGCAATGCCCTTGGCATCCAAGGCAAAATATATATGCCGAGCACAACGCCGAACCAGAAGGTCAAGCAGGTGAAGCGTTTCGGCGGCAGCAACGTCGAAGTCATTCTGATCGGGGATACGTTCGACGACGCTTTCGAGCAGGCGATGAAGGCTTGCAAAGAGCAGGGCATGACGTTTATCCACCCGTTCGACGCTCCGAAAATTATCGCGGGCAACGGCACGGTCGGAATGGAAATTATGGAGAGCCTGGACGTGCCGGCGGATTTCGTATTCGTAACGATCGGCGGCGGCGGCCTGGCGGCGGGAGTGGGCTTGTACATCAAAGCCGTCAGCCCTTCGACGAAGGTGATCGGCGTTGAGCCGTCGGGAGCGGCTTCGATGAGCGAAGCTTTGCTGCGCCGTGAAGTGGTGACGCTGGAGGAGATCGACAAATTCGTCGACGGGGCCGCGGTCAAACGGGTAGGGGACATGCCGTACGCGATTTGCGCGAGCAAGCTCGACGACATCGTGAAGGTGCCGGAAGGCAAAGCGTGCACGACCATCCTTGACCTGTACAACGAAAACGCGATCGTCGTGGAGCCGGCGGGCGCCCTGCCGGTCGCCGCGCTGGACCTGTACAGCGAGCAGATTCAGGGCAAAAACGTCGTCTGCATCATCAGCGGCGGCAACAACGATATCGACCGGATGCAGGAAATCAAGGAGCGTTCCCTGATGTACGAAGGCATCAAACATTACTTCATGATCAATTTCCCGCAGCGTTCCGGCGCGCTTCGCGAATTTCTCGAAGACGTGCTCGGCCCCGGCGACGATATCACCAACTTCGAATATACGAAAAAGCATAACAAGGAAAACGGCCCGGCCCTCGTCGGCATCGAGCTGAACAGCAAAGAGGACTACCTGCCGCTGATCGAGCGCATGAACCGCAAAGGGCTGCAGTATACCGAGCTGAACAAGGACTCGAATCTGTATAACATCTTGATCTGATCGCAAACAGCACAATAAAAAAGGCGTCCTTCCGCATACCGGAAGAACGCTTTTTTTACATGAGGATTTTGCAAAAATCCAAGGAGCGACTTTCAATCAGCAATATATAGAGCGAAACGGTTTAGTTCGTCTATATATTGTACCCTGAAGCGGCAGGAATCGAATTTTGCAAAATCTTGACATATAATGAAAGATATACTCCTTGAAAAAACGCATCTACCGCAAGGGAAACAGGGTTATAAATAATAATTCGTCATCGACTGATCGCTGGCCAGCACGGCCTCGCTGTCGAGTTTCTTTTTCAAATAAGTCTTGTCCGAGGAGATAAAAATGCTCATGATCAAATCGACGACAAACAGGAACGTGATGTGATTGGACAGGAGTGCGCTGTTATTCACTGATATTTTATCCGGCACGATGATGTTCTCGTCCGCATACTCCGTAATCGGCGACGAATCATAGCAGGTGATGGCAATCGTCTTGACCTGATGGACCTGTGCGATCGCCACCGTCTCCACGATTTCCTTCGTCGAACCGGAGCGGGAGAAGGCCACAACGGCGTCTTCTTGGCCGCACTGGGCGGCGGCGATCTTCATGGCACGGCTGTCATTGACCGCCTCGGCCATAATGCCGATGATGGACAAGCGGTTCTTCAGGGCGATGGCGGCGAGGTACGAATCGAACATCCCGATAATATAAATGCGCCGTGCTCCCTTCAAACTATCCACCACGCGCCGAAGCTGCTCCTCGGTAACAAGCGCGGACGTATTGACGATCAGTTCGTTATAATCGAGCGCCAGCGCATCGATCGGGTTGATTTCCCGTCTTTCTTTTTTCTTGGCCTGCATATCCCGATAAAAAGCGTCCTGGGCAAAAGCGATCTTGAAATCGTTAAAGCCCTTGTAGCCGATTTTTTTGCAAAAGCGGTTGATGCTCGTTTCCGATACGCCGATTTCATTGGCAATGGCCGTAATCGTGTTGCGCGTAATAAAATCCGGATTGTGTATAACGAAATTGGCGATTTGGTTTTCGCCGAAGGTGAGCTTTTGGGTTTGGGACACGATTTTGGCGATGACTGCCGGAATCTGTGAAGACATGATACCTCCTCCTGATCTAACGCGGGAAAAACTAATCCGGCGGGGCTGACGATAACTTTTCCCATTATATCATACTGCGTGAGGTATGGAGAGAGCGTCATATCCAGTATTTACAAGCCTTGATTTGCCGCATGAACTCATCCGCCGGAAGCTTCCGCTCCCGGATCAAATAGGCATAGTCCAGCAAATTGGGCAGGCAGGGGAGTCCGAGCAAGTCTTTGCAAAAAGCATGCGCGGCGAGCTCGCAGCACTGCACCACGCTTGATTTTTTCGTAAACGGTCCCAGCTTAAAAACCTCGATCCTGTCGAGCTTTTCATTCGTAAACGCCTGATCCCGGTACTCCAGCCAGTGGTAAAACTCATGAGCCAAATGAATATCGACCAGAAAATCCAGCTCGTTTTTGCCGGTATCGCACCGTTCGCCAAGAAGCTCTTGGCATACCGTTTGCATGCCTTTTAGGGAAGAGGCGTACAACATAATCTCCGGCGGCGTTTTGGCAAAATCGATCTGCGCGCGAAAAGAGACGTTATGAAATGTCCCGGAAGCTTCCGTGATTTCATAGCGAAGGCCGGCGTCCCTGCACATCGCCCGAATATCGAGGCCCTTATATTTTGCCGCCGCCAGGCGTCCGGCCTGAAGCGACTCATGGACATAGTAGGGGATCTTCGCAGGCGGTATTTTGTGAAAAAGCGGATCCTGTTTCAGCTCCATGCAGCCCAAAACTTCATCGGACAGACCGGACAAGCAGTCGGGCAAAAGGGCGGTTAGAACCGGCATTCGAACGACCTCCTTGCTAACTTAGAAGATTTTCCCCACGTTAGATGTACTTCGGGATCCCTGAATCGATCATGTACCCGAATCCGCATGCAAAGCTGTCTGTTTTACTGATAAGCCACAATCAGCATTTCATCTTGCGGCGCAAGCATTTCGGTTTCGATTTCCAGGATGGACAACAGCTGCTCTTTGGTCTGCATGCCGGTTAGATCCAGCATTTTTTCCTTGTAAAAGACAAACACCTTCGGAATCGTGGCATTGGCGTCGGAATATATGGTGTTTTCGTCCAAAAACGAGCTTAACACTTCCTGCGCGGATTTATTCAGCTTGGTAAAATGCGCATTGTTTTTCTTGAAGCGGACAACGCCTTCGCGGTCCAAAACGCTGACGGCTTTGGATTTTTTCTTCAGCAGCCCGAACAAAGACTTCTTTACGCTTTCGCTGGCAAACAAGCTCCAACGTCCGGTTTGCGCGGCAAGTACGGTCGTTTCCACCGGACTGTCGATGGAACCGGCGGCAATGGCCCGCATGTCTTCCTCGGACATCGCTTCCTGGGCAAGATCCTTGGAACGAAGTTCGGTGGAGCCGGTGGCGACGGCGCGGAGAATATTTTTCTGGCTGTCGATTTCGATCGTCACTTCGACGGTATCCTCGGAGGCTCCGGACTTGACGATCCGCTCGACGATATCGGCCCGGATGCGTTTGATATCCTCATCGGTCGGATTGACGACGGTCCGCTCCAACTGTTCCTTAACCATGGCGAGCGCCACGCCGATCGTGGAGACGTAAGGGGCGTTGTTCGCGATCCGGCATTTGAAGCCTTCGCGTTCGGCCATCGCCGGGACAAGCACCGCACCGCTGCCGCCGCCGCCCACCAGCGTAACGAAGCTGCGGTCCAGCTCATAATCTTCGATCATCGCGTTGACGGTTTTCATCGTTTTATCGATGGCGATGTCCATCGCCTGTCTGGCCGCCTCCTCCACACTAACCCCGACGGATTCCGCCAACGCCTCCCAGGCTTTCAGCGCCGCTTCTTTATTGCCTTTCGCATAGTCGCCTTCCGGAACGTATCCGAGAATGTTGGCGGCCCCGGCAAGGGTGTAGGCATATTCCTTTCCGTTCGCGCATCCGCAGACCGCGTATTCGGCCGGGTCGCCCGCCCGCGGGCTGATGAAGCGGACCTCGGGGCTGGCGATATCGTCGGCGGATGCAAAAGCTTCGTATTCCTTGCCGGCAATATGCGCGCTGCGCGGACCGACGTCGGCGATGCGCCCGCCCGAGACCTTGATCATGCTGCCGCCGGCGATGCCGAGCGTGCGGACGTCCAGGGACTGCAGGTATGTGCGGTGTCCGCCGACCTCGGCGTTTTTGATCATGACCTTGCCGTTTTTAATGACGGAAATGTCGACGCTGGTGCCGCCGACCTCAAAGAAAATGCCGTCCGAAATTTTTTCGTACATCAGCGCTCCCGCAACCCCGGCGGCCAGGCCTGACAGCATCGTCAGAATCGGCCGCTTCCGCACCTCGTCGATGCTCATGACGCCGCCGTCGCAGCGCATGATCATGAGCTGGGACGAAATGTTCGCGTCTTTGACGGACTTTTCGGTCATATTGGCGGTCTCCATCATTTTGGGGATAAGCGAGGCGTTGATCACGGCGGTGCGCGTCCGGGTTTTTAGGCCGTAGAGCTGGCTGATTTCGTGGCCGCCCGTTGCATAAACGCCTTTGCGGGCCGCAAGCTCGATGACGCGGAGCTCGTTGGCAGGATCGTCGACGCTGTAGGCTTCGGAAGCGACGATGACTTCGGCGCCCTGCCGGATGAGCTCGTCGATGGCGGCTTCGATCTGATCGTCCGTCAAGTTTTTCGAATCGAGATAGGTGTGGTAGGTTTGCAGATATTTCCCCGGCGCAAGCTCGATATCCCCGGGATTGGATTCGGAGCGGGCGCTGAGGCCGTCCAGGCCGGAGCCCATGCCGATGATGCCGACGCGGGCCACGTCGCCCTCCAGCAAAGCGTTTGTCGCCTGCGTGGTGCCGTGGGCGATAAAGACGACGTCTTCGGGATCGATGCCTTTGCTCTTCAGAATGCGATTCAGAATTTGCACGATCCCTTTCGCCACGCCGTCCGGGTCATGGTGGGTCGTCGGTATTTTCATCTTTTCGATGACTTCGTACGTTTCGTTGTCGATCAAGGCCGCGTCGGTGAACGTGCCGCCGACGTCGATGCCTACTCGAACCTTTCGTCTATGCATAATGTCCTCCTGAGATGACGGGCAAAGAACCTTTTGCGGGGCCCTTCGCCCGGTTTTGTCGATGTCGGGAAGCACCGGTCCAGGTGCCGGTTAACCGCGGTTAAAACACCATAAACGATCCGATGATCACCGAGATCAGCACGGACGCCATCGTCCAAGGCAGCGTCTTTTTCAAAATTTCGTTGATGTCGCTTTTCGTGAAATCGGCGACCCACACATTATGGGAGTTGGTCGGGTCGGAAACGGACTGCACGTTGCTGACAGCGCGCAGGGCAAGCATGGCCGCGACCGGCGACATGCCCGCCGTCACGAAGAGGGCGGCGATGCCGCTGCCGAGTCCCCACACATTCAGCGGCCCGCGGTAAATCGCCAGCGGCGACAAAATCGTAAAGAACAGGATGTACGTCAGCGGGCTGCCCGGCAGCACGGTTTCGATCAGCGGCGAAATGACGGCCGATACCTGCGGAGACATGACGGAGCTGAGCAGGATGCCGATCCCGATCATCAGCGCCATCGCGCCGGCGACGTCCTGGATGCCCTCCACCAATGCGCTGGAGAGGATGTGGATCGGACGTTTGGGCCACGTGAGCAGCAGGGTGACGATCGCGCCGACGATGACGGCCGGGACGATGTCGATCTTGAAGATAAAGACGAGAATGACTGGCACGAGCGGGCTAATTAGCGCAAACGCGGGCACCTTGTTGTTGTCTCCGGGGGTGGCGGCAGGCATCGACCAGGCTTTGCGGCCTTTGCCGTCCTTTTGCACGTAGAAGACGATCATGATGAGCGAAATGACGATCAGCGGGAGGGCGACCACCAACGTATAATTGGCGATTTTATCGACCGAAAGCCCGAGCACATCCACGTAGACGGCCCAGTTGGAAACGTTGAAGAGGGAGCCCACCCCGACGGCCAGCAGGACGACGATGGAGGCGACGAATTGCGAGATGCCTGCCGTGAGCATGATCGGAATGACGATGGTACCGACGAGGATGACCATGCCGAGCCCGCCGGCGGCGGAAAAAATGATGGATGCGGTAATAAAAAACAGAATAGCTATAAGTACGGGTTTGTCTCCGGCCAGCTCGGCCGCCTTGCGGATAATCGCTTTGGTAATGCCGACCTTGTTCAGGATTTGGCCGAACCAGGCGCCGAACACGAGGCCGGCGATGGCGCCGGACAGCTTCATGGAGCCGCCGGCCAGAACGGTTTTGGCGATGGTGACGGTGTCCGGATTGCCCGAAACCCACGGCACGCCGGCGATGACGGCGAACAGGATCGCCATGCAGGGCAGCGCCAGGATGGTCGGCAGCTTGCGCGCCATCATGAGTCCGACGAACACCAGAAAAACGAGCAGAATACCGATTGCTTGAAACCACATTGCCGTTGTCATCCAAATTTCCCCTCTCAAAATGGGTGATTTATACAAGTTGAACCCATGTTTATGAACGGAAGGAGGCAGCCGGGTGAAATGTTCTTAAAGGTCGCTGTTGCTCCCGGATTTCTATGATTTGAACCTAATCTATGGTAGAAATCCGCTCACAAGCATATGCTTCCGATGCTAGCTTTCCGTAGGAAAGCTTTTAGGCGACCACTCCGTTTCTGCAGAATCATTTCCTCCTCTTTGCCTAGCCCTTTCATTTCCTTACTTCAACTTGTATAGCTTCCTTCGGAAAGCTTTTAGGCGAACGCGGCATATGCTTCCGAAGTAGCTTTTTTGCAAAAAGCTTTTAGCTTCGTAAGAATCGATTTCGTCCCCTCCACTACCTTTGCTTTTTAAGAACTAAATATGACGATGAGCCCTCTCTTTAGTACAACTTTTAAACTTCCAGGTAAGCCCCTTGCTCTTTTAAAATGGTTTGCACCTTCTTGATGTCGACGTCCTGTACATTTTTACCCTCCAGCGCCGCAAGCGCTGCGGCAACGCCGCCGCCGTGGCCGATGGCGCCCGTCGTCGGCGTCGTTCTCATGGCGGCCTGCGCCTCGAAGGTGGCCGAGATGCAGCGGCCGATGACGATCAGATTTTTCACCGAACTCGTGATCATGCAGGAGTAAGGGATGCTGTAAATGCCGCCCCATTCCAGCTTCTGATGTTTCGTGCCCTCGCCGTCGGGGCTATGGATATCGATCGGGTACCCCGAATGGGCTATTGTGTCGTCGAACTTGCGCTGCTGCAAAATATCGTCCGCCGTCAGCGTGTACACGCCCTTGATTTGGCGCGAGCCGCGGACGCCGATGTTTGGACCCGTCGATTCGACGACGGCATGCTCGAAGCCCGGGATATATTTTCGTACGAACAGCTCCAGCTCCCGGCATTGCTTGCGGCCTTCCATTTCCGCTTGGCTCAGGCTGTGCGCGTCGGTTGCGTCATAACCGATGATGCGGGTTGTGTTGAGAATGACTTCGCCGGGGTTGTTCGTCTCGAAGAAGAGGATGTTTTCGCGCGGGATGGAGATTTCGCCGCGTTCCTTCGCTTTTTTGAAGAGGCTGTCGAAACCGCCGACCGACAGGCGCGGGGCCTTTTCAATGATGGAGGTGTCCCCGTTGTACAGCGGAAAGTCCTCCGGATGGCTATGAATGTATTCCTTCACCTTGGGAATGTCGACATTGTACATTTTCATTTTTAAGGTCATCGGCTGCGTTGCGCCGTCGGATTCGCGGCCTTTCGTGTATTCCGCGCCGGCCCCGGCGGAGAGGTCGCCGTCTCCCGTCGCGTCGATGAAAACGGAAGCGTGGATGTCGCTGAGCCCGGATTTGTTGCAAACCTTGATGCCGGTAATGCGCCCATTTTCCGTCTCGACGCCGGCCAGCATCGTGTGATACAAAATTTCGCCGCCCGCTTCCGTCACCATCAGCTCTAGTTCATGTTTCATCGCTTCGGCGTCAAACGGGGTAACGGAGTAGGTGAAACCCACCGTATCGAAAATATGCCCCGGGGATTTGCCCAACCGCTTCAGCCGCTCGATCAGCTCGTTCGTAAAACCCTGGATGGCCAGCTTGTCGCCGGCATGGAACGTCATCATCGGGCCGACGCCGTTCGCCGTCAGCGTACCGCCCAAAAACCCGTGCGATTCGACGATCAGCGTCTTGGCTCCCGTTTTGGACGCGGCGATGGCCGCCATGGATCCCGAGATGCCGCCGCCCATCACGACTACGTCATATTGCTGCATGTCTAACCCCTCTTTCATCAAGATGGTATTCTTTGGATTGCCTTTAGGCTAACAAAATTAATCCGTTTTGTAAACGCTTTTAGAAAATTATTTTCTAAATATGCGGAAATGTTGTAAATAGTTTGCGGGAGTTTTAGATGTTTACATTTCCCTCAAAATCGAGGGAGCGTACGCATGTAAAAGAGGAGAAATTCCCGAGGGGGCTACTTTTTTGTACTTAAAAAAGCAATATGCGGATATCGCATAGAATTCTATTTGGCGGTGGAGTCTAGGGTAAACTGAGCGGGGTGAGTGGAGTTATACAGTTTCCAATTCCCTATTTTTATAAATACCCGTGAGGGAGCAAATGAAGAATGTAGTAGAAGAATTATATTACGGTAACCTGAATCTTGAAGAGCAGATTGTTCCCGCAGATCCTGAATATCGTTCTATGAATAGAAAAATTACGTAATTGATAGAGAAGCCAAAGAGAGACTTTCGGAGAGTGATTTCGCAGCCATTGAGGAAATTCTGGATTTAAATGGGGAGTCTAACGGCATACTAGCAAGGGCTTCTTTTGTTCAAGGGTTTAGGGTGGGGGCTTTGGTGATGGTAGAGGTGTTTGATGGTGGGAAGGGTTTTAGAGGGTAAGTAATAAAAAGAATTGATTTAGGAGGATGTTACTACTCGCCGCGATGTGAGTCAAATATCCGTGAAAACTCACTCCTGCTGTTAATATCAGCAGGAGTTTATTTATTTTAGGAGGGGAGATATACATTGTTCGTCAAATTATTCCGTATTATGGGAATGTATACCTAGGTAAAATTTGACTATTTTGATAAAATAGTGTCGTGTAATCAATTACTTTTAATAAAATTACGATATCCGCAATATTAAATATCGGAAAGATTCGCCATAGAGACATGCCTAGAATTTACTGAAATTGTATATGTCAACAGTGAGCTGGTAGAAAAGTAGAACTGATTTCAGCTGATGGAGGAATTAGGATTATGGAGAATTTAAAAAATACAATAAATTGGGATCACGAACACATAATGAAGATTAATAGATCTATTTCTACATATGATGTTAAGGATGAGATTGTGGAGGAGGAGGTAAGGAAACAAATAGAACCATGGTTGTCAGCGATTTTTCAAAGTGAACATCTGTCTGTTTTGCTGGGCGCAGGGTTAACGACCGCAGTTACTTCTATAGCATCCCTACCCTCCCAAGGGATGTGGAGGATTGATTTTGATGGAGCATATAAAGAACGTATAAAGACTTACGCAGATATTAAGGCTACTAAAAGCGATAGAGGCAAAGCTAACTTGGAAGATGATTTGAGAACTGCCTTTGAATTATTAGCTGGTTTGCAAATCGCCGGCCATGAAGTGGATGCCCTGCAACTAAAGACAAGTATAGAGACAGCATTATCTGAATTTATTTCAGCAATCTTAAAAACTGAGGAACAATTTAAAAAAGCACTGGAAGCCGACTTTCAAAAATTTGATATAGAGATGATGTTTGATGTGGAGTACGGGAGTAAGGCAGAACAAAAAAAACTAGATTATCAAAAGAAGGCGGAAGAAGCGTTAAGCTATCTAAAGTCATTCCTTACAAGTTTCGCCAGTCGGACTGCCAGCAGAGATCGCCTTAACATCTTCACTACGAATTACGATCGATTTATTGAGTACGCATGTGATATGGCAGGTATATTATTGTTGGATCGCTTTATAGGGAAAATTTCTCCGATTATGCGTTCGACTAAACTTGAATTAGATTATCACTACAATCCACCAGGTATTAGAGGAGAACCTCGCTATGTTGAAGGCGTAGCACGATTAACAAAAATGCACGGTTCAATCGACTGGAAGTTTCAGGGAAAAAAGATTGTAAGAGAACCATTACAATTTGGAGCTTCAAGCTTTATGAATGAATCAACAGAAGCTGTAGTTATTTACCCTAACTCTTCTAAGGATATTGAAACTGATTTTTTTCCATATGCGGACATGTTTCGAGATTTTTCTGCAGCGCTTTGTCGCCCTAACTCTGCACTTGTTGTTTATGGCTACAGTTTTGGTGATTCCCATATAAATCGGATCATTGAGGACATGTTAACACTCCCTTCAACTCACTTAGTTATCATTGCATATGAAGATAGCGCGAAGCGGATAAAACGTTTCTATGAAAAGCATAACCCTGCGCAGATTACTTTATTAATTGGAAGCCATTTTAGTGATTTAAAGAACCTGGTTGATTGTTATCTGCCAAAAGCTGCAATAGACAAGATTTCTGTAAAAGCGCATGAATTGAAGGAACGTCGAGGAGATAAAGAACCTCAAAACAAAAGTGGAGAAGGTAGATTTGATGAATGGGATTCCTGATTTTGATTATCTTCGAGATCTCACAATTGGTACTGTCGAATTTGTCAGTCCATCAACAATTAGAGTGAAATTAGAATTCAATACACCAGTAAACACAGCTTTTAATGCTGGTTTTCCAGTATCTTTTCCTAAAATAAACGGATTTGTACTTGTTCCTAATGAAGTCGGGGCTATAGTCGGAATGATATCTTGGATTGGCGTTGAAAATTCGCTTTATCCCAAAAGAACAGGATTAAAAGATTTTGATTTAATCGACCTTCCATTTCCCCAAAGGAAAATGCAAGTTAATTTACTTGGAACTTTAAAAACAAAACGAGATGGAACTTTTGAATTCGAACGAGGTGTCTATCAATTTCCTTCTGTTGGGGATGCTGTTTCTATTCCTACAAATGAGGAAATGGAGGCTATTGTTGAAAATAGAGAAAGGAACGCGAATGTTATTATTGGCACAGCCCCAATAGCAGGCAATGTTCCCGTTAAGATAAACCCAGATACACTATTTGGTAGACATGTTGCTGTTTTAGGGAACACAGGGAGCGGAAAATCCTGCTCAGTGGCTGGATTGGTTCGTTGGTCAATTGAGACTGCTAAAATCAACAATAAAAAATCAGGGGCACTAAATGCGCGTTTTATTGTTTTTGATCCAAATGGAGAATACTCTAAAACTTTTGATACTTTAGGGGAACCAAAGAAATTTAGGGTAAATATAGGTGAGGATTTGATTCATGAAAGTACTCAACTTCAAGTACCAGCCTGGATGTGGAATAGCTATGAATGGAGTTCGATTGCACAAGCCAGTGGAAAAATGCAACGACCAATACTAAGGCGTGCATTGAGAGAATTACGAAATGGCGGTACTATTTCAAATGATATCTTCAAAGCAAGAATAGATTTGACGAGCTACCATTTAGCGCTTAAAACTCATGTTGCCAGAGGCTATGATATTTTGTCCGATAAGAATGAGCGTACAGCATTCGGGAAAAGGCTTGTTATGTTTAAGGGTGATTTTGAGCATATGATAACTCTATATGATCACCTTTCTGAGGTTGTTGCTGGACTAGGGAAAATTCTTCGAATGATTGAGGACATAATTAATAAGTATTCTAAGTCATTTGTTAGAGATGAGGAAACGATACAATATTTTGAGAGTATCTCGAGGGCTGACTTTGACAATTTAGTTGCAAATATGCAGGAAGTCCTAGATTCATGGGGAGGTGAGGTGGAATATGAAGGACCTAATGAGGATACGCCAGTTGAGTTTGATCTCAATCAATTAACCGCCCAAATTGCTCAAATATCTAAAGAACAAAACGCCATACAGTATGTAGACTATTTAATTATGCGTATTCAAACGATGATAGCTGACATTAAAATGTCTTCTATTATTAATAACAAGAGCGAAATGACTTTATCTGAATGGTTAGAGACATATATTGGGGATGGTCAAGGAAGCGGAGCCGTGGTCATTGACTTATCACTTGTCCCATCAGAAATAATACATCTAATCGTTGCTGTAATGTCACGGATTATTTTTGAGTCTTTACAAAGATATCGAAGGAAAAATGGAAAACCGTTGCCAACAGTCATGGTATTAGA
The DNA here is from genome assembly GCF_057546105.1 of Paenibacillus sp. YAE3. Taxonomy (NCBI): domain Bacteria; kingdom Bacillati; phylum Bacillota; class Bacilli; order Caryophanales; family Paenibacillaceae; genus Paenibacillus; species Paenibacillus sp. YAE3. Next base: position 50,492 of record NZ_BAAIYF010000014.1, read on the forward strand.
AGAAGCTCATCATTTTCTCAGTCGGTATGTACAAAATTCGGAAGAATTATCGCCAGCATCTATGTGCACGCAGACTTTCGAGAGAATTGCCCGCGAAGGGAGAAAGTTTGGCCTTGGACTAATGATATCTTCTCAGAGACCATCTGAGTTATCTCCAACAGTATTGTCACAATGCAATACCTTCCTGCTGCACCGTATAGTAAACGATCGGGATCAAGAATTAGTCAAACGTTTGGTTCCTGATAATTTGGGAGAAATGCTAAGTGAACTGCCTGTACTTCCAACAGGAAAGGCTTTATTGATCGGGGCAGCATCTTCAATTCCGATTCTAGTTGAAATGAAACAATTAAAAGAGGAAGAACGGCCGCATTCCTCTGATCCTGATTTTTGGGATGTGTGGACAAGGAAAGTGGAACGAGAAGTCGACTGGAAAGCCATAGCCAGAGAATGGCAGGTTGAATAATAAAAAGTAAATTGCAAAATCTGTAAAGCGACGTTAGAACTTTGCTTTTAACTCAAAATTGACTTGAGGAGGGCAGAAGGATGGAGAGTAAAAGAAAACTTACTGATGAAGAATTAGGGGAAATTGAAGGACTTGTCAATAAGGCAATTATGGCGATTAATAAAGAAGCTGCTGCTCCATTTATTAGACGCTTAGAATTTATGAAAGAAACATTAAGCATAGAAGCTCCACAGAAAAATATTTTTGCTGAACTTATTGCGTATACAAAAGCAGCTTCGGGACAAGTGAAGGAAAAGGAGCACTGGATTAGCGTAGTCAACCAAAGTCTTTATAAGTTAAATTGCAAGTGATTTTTTAGGCGGAGCCAAGCTCAACGTAGGATGGAATTTCTTGTTCTGCAAGAAGGAGGTCTTATGCTAGAAAAATAACAATAAGTAATTTTTGGCCATTCAGAACAATTGAAATGAACTTCAAAAAGTTATGACAATGATTGCTGGTAAGTGAATCTTTGAAGACAGCAATTACAAGGTTCTATCGCAGGAGTTGTTTGTGGAAGCGATATAATAATGGAATAAATATATGACTCATAGATATAATCGAATTAAAAGGGACGTGAGTGAATTCATGTCCTATTTTAATATAGTTTAGAAGCCAGATGGATTTCTATCTGATGCGGATCAATGATCATCTCAAGTTGAATGATATCGGCTCCTACAGGATGGATGCCTTCTCAGCTCAATTGCAATTTGTTCTTGCCCTGTATGGTAAACAATGCTATTGTCTTCGCATTTTAGTAGCTCTTTTGTCCCCTCAGGCGGGCCCCCTCCCGTTCTTAAGGGACATTCCTCTCTAAAAATTAACCATGCTATGTGAAATGCGAGAGGCAGAAAAGGTAGTCAAACTTAGAACCCACCGCAAGGTTAGCACTGAAGGTCGTTCTTTAGTCCCATCCAAGTTTGTTCAGCCGGGTGTTTCGACACCCGGCTTCTTTGTATAATTTGAAAAATAAGTGAAGTGGAAAATTTGCACTATCGGCTGATCTTTTTCAGGATTTACCAATTCCCCGTCGCCGCTTTCCGATATTCCTCAACCTCCGGCGTCAACATATCGTGATTTTTCTCGAGTACTTCCAGGAATCCTTTGATCTTTTTCAGGTAAGCGCTCTTGGACGGGTCCCCTTTTTGAACGGCTGCCTGCAAGGCCGCTTTTCCCTCGGGATCGACCTTTTTGGTGTCATAGTCGAACATCGGCGTGTTGTTGAGGCCGTACATGGAAACGCCCAGGTACAGGTTATACAACGATTTGACTTGCGTCGCCCGGTTGGATGTCGGGTAGGACTTCAGGAATGCCTCATCCGACAAAGCGCGTTTGGTTGCTTCCGTCCAGCCGACCGACAAAGCGGCATCGCGCGCGAAAGGGGCTTTCGTTTCGGCCGTCATGATGTCGATATAGCTTTTGATGTCGTTGGTGACGTAGGGGCGTATTTTTTGCAGGCGCGGGTAATCGAGCACGAGATAGAACATGCCCTCGGCCGTATCGATGCGGTAACCGCTGTCGCGCGCCCCTGCGAACAAGGTCTTCAAGCTTTTATCGTTTGTTTTGCTGATCAGGGAAGTCAGGTCGTCGCCCTGCTTCATCAGCTTGATGAGCTTTTGCTGCACGTTGTCCCTGTAAAATTTGTCGTTCCAAGCGTCGAGGTTCGCCTTTTCGGCATTTTCGAGCTTCAGCACCATGATGGTGGCCTGCCAAGGCGTCACCTGATAGATGTTTTTTTCCATGTAAGCGACGGCCTCGGCTTGTTTGGAAGGAGATTTGAGCAATCTCATCATTTGGTTGAACACCGCATTGGCATGCGCCGTTTTGGCGGAAGCGGCAGCAGGTGCCGTTATCGGCCCGCCTGCAGGGGCGGTTTTTGACGCGGCTTCGGCTGCATGAACGGCGGGGGCGCCGGTTTGCAAACTGATGGCGGCGATTAAAGCAGCGGCCGCGGCTGCGGATTTGGTCCATTTTTTCATGTAAAAGCACCTCCAAGGTTTGGTTACTCCCATATTACCCGCGTCTTGTTTCATGATCGCGTCCGCTTGTTTCGGACTTGTAAACTTTTTAGCATAAACATAAAAAACATCTTTGACCGAACTTGCGACGCTGGTTCAATCCAAAGATGTTTTTGGGGAGTTGTTTATTTTGTTTTGCGCAAAAAGATAAACCGCAGCCCGAGAAAGCCGATAACGCACAGGATCAGGCTGACCCAAGGCGGTACCGTCCATGCCGGCAGCACGCCGCGCAGCGAAAATCCGGCGACCATCACGACGACCATGATGATCAAATAAATGCCGATCGCCTTCAGGTTGATTCCCGGCTTTTGCGGACCGGCATCCGCCGTTTTGCCCAGCGAATTCATGATGATTTCCGTCAGCGCGATTGAACCTGCGGCGACCAGGATGACGGCCAGCAGGCTGATGCGGTTAAGCTGATCCCCGCCATGCCCGGCAAGCTGCGCGCCGAAACCGATGACGGCCTCCGCCAGAAACAAAATCGTTAAGCCGGTCCACGCGATCATGAGATAGTAGGCGGGACCTTCGAGCTTTCGGACCTGCGGCAGCGTTTCGACCACCGATTGGGCAAAGGCCTCCGCATCGCCGCCAAACAGCGTGGATGCCGGAATTCCTTTTTGCTGGGCGTTCAGCACCTTCTGGGCCAGCTCCAACAGCCGCTGCTCGCCCCGATGACGGTCCGCCCGGCTGTCTCTTACATAAACGACGATATCTTCGTAAAAATCCCTGTTCGCCGGCGTCATTTGCTCCCGCAGACGGTTGTTTTCTTGTACCATTTCTCTAGTTGTCATGTCCGTTCCTCCGTATACATCAAGTATAGGAACTGGAATTGCCGGATTCAAGTCCGATCGAAGCAGGGGTCTTCATTCGAGATGAAAAAGCTGCTCGCGATGGACAAACACGTATATGACGGCCGCGATGACGCATACGACCAGCACCCAGGACAGCGGATGCTCGCGAATATGAGCTAGACATTGCTGCCACATAACGACACGTCCCTTTCTGCATTCGGTTTTGAACCTAGTTTCTGTCAAGCTGCCCGGTTCCATACCACGCCCGCTTCCATAAAAACGATCTATTTGACACAGCCGAACGAGCGGTGCTAATATGGACGTATCTAAAACATATTAAACTTATCGGAATTATAAGTTAAGGAATAGAAAGACCACATATTTTCGTTTTTCAGTCATAGGTCGATCGGAATTAAAGGGGAGTGAAGCGATGGAAAGACAAATCGGCATTCGTTACGGGCAGGAAGAGCTGACCGCAAGCTTGCATTATCCGGCGGCGCAGCCGGAAGGGAAAAACGGACCTAAAGGGGAGCGGGTTCCGCTCGTCGTCATATGCCACGGCTTCGTCGGCAGCCGGATCGGGGTGGACCGTTTGTTCGTGAAAACCGCGCGCGAGTTGGCAGGTGCCGGGTATATGGTGCTGCGCTTCGATTTTGCGGGATGCGGGGAAAGCACCGGCTCGTACGGCAAAGAGGGGCTCGAATCGATGATCGCCCAAACGCGGACGGTGCTCGATTACGCGCTGGAATGCGGGAACGTCGATCCGTCGCAGGTCACTTTGATCGGGCACAGCCTCGGCGGGGCGGTGGCGATCCTGACGGCGGTGCGCGACCGCAGGGTCAAAAATTTGGTGCTGTGGTCGGCGGTTGGTTACCCGCTGAGCGACATCGTCAAAATCACCGGCCGGGACGTATACGACCAAGCGGTAAAGGAAGGCAGCGCGGATTATCTCGGCTTCGGCCTGACGCCGGCCTTTTTCGACTCGCTGGGCATGTTCCAGCCTTTCCAGGAAGCGGTCAAATTCAGCGGCAACGTGCTGGTCGTGCACGGAACGTCGGATGATACGATCCCGGTGGATTACGCGTTTTTGTACCAAAAAGTGTTTTGGATGCGGTCCGAGGGGCGCTGCGACAAGGAAATCATTTTTCAGGGCAACCATACGTATTCGTCGGGACCGCACTGCAACCAGCTGATTCACCGGACCAAAGAATGGCTGAAAGAGCAAATCTCCCAGCAGCAGGACTGGCAGCATTGGTCGATCTAAGCTTCGGAAAAAAGCGCTTGGGCGTACCCACGGGATGTTCGGAACGGCGCGGCGGCAGAAGGTGGAAAAGACACGGTGTACAGAAGTTGGAATTATCCTGATCTACGCGGTAAAATATAAGTAGCAACTTATACTGGCGTGTGGAGGTTGACATCGATGACAATACCATCTCTATTTGTAGCGCACGGTTCACCCATGCTCGCCCTGGAGGATAACGGCTACACGCGTTTTTTGGAAAATCTCGGACGGGAGCTGCCCGTGCCGGAAGCCATCGCCGTCTTTTCCGCGCATTGGGATGAAGCCGACCAGTCGGTAAGCGTGGACGAGACCAACGGGACGATGCATGACTTTTACGGTTTCCCGGACGCGATGTACGAGCTGCGTTATCCGGCTCCGGGTTCCCCGGCGCTTGCCGGACGGATCCGGGAGCTGTTCGAGGCAGGCAACCTGCCGCATCAGTCCGTTTCCGGCCGGGGGCTCGACCATGGCGCATGGGTCATTTTGCAGAAAATGTATCCGGATGCCGGCATTCCCGTTGTCGAGCTGTCAGTCGACTCCAAACGTTCTCCATCGGAACAGTACGCGATCGGCGCCATGCTGAAGGAGCTTCGCCAGGAAAACGTGCTGATCATCGGCAGCGGCGGCCTCGTGCACAATTTGCGGATGCTGGGGCAGACGGAGACGCCGGACGAGTGGGCGGTGGAGTTCGATGATTGGGTTGCGGAAAAGCTTGAAGGCTGGAAGCTTGGCGAGCTTTTCGAATACGACAAAAAAGCCCCCCATGTCCGCCAGGCGGTGCCGTCTTACGGCGTGGAGCACTTTATACCGCTGTTTTACGCGATGGGCGCGGCGGACGACGACCGCCAGGCCAAGCGGCTGTTCCAGGACTACCAGTACGGCAATTTGAGCCTGAACTGCTGGATGTTCGGTTCCTAATGACACGTGACAAATAAAATCAAGAGCCGGGCTGAAGATTCAGTCCGGCTCTTTTGGGTTCTCCCGCGGGGGAGGGATCGCTTGTTTACCGTTTTAGGCTGCGCCTTTCGTTTTCGTCATCCCGCCTTGGGGGAATGGCGTGTTGCCTTCGCCGTTCCGGCGGAAGAGGTTCCGCAGGTAAGGGATCACCCAGCGGTCCAGCCCGATGCGTCCGGCATTGGCGGCGGCCACGACGACGAACATTTCAAGCAGGAGCATTTGGGCGTTGGTGCTTACGGTACCCGAGAATAGGAAGGCGAAGTTCATCACCATGCCCATCAGGGCGGCGAAGGTGGTGAAGGTGCCCAGGATCAGGCCCAGTCCGACCAGCGTTTCCCCGACGGGGATCAGGAAGTTGAACAGCTTCACGCCGGGCAGTGCGCCATGTTCCAGGAAGGCGGCCCACCAGCCCTGCACGGCGGGATGATCGCCGCCCGCTTTGGCGATGGCGCCTTTGAGGAATCCTTCGGCATCGAATCCGCCGGTTAATTTTCCGATCCCTCCCATGAACCACGTATATCCCAGGTAAATCCGGACGACCGTCAGCAGCCACATCGCTGCTTTGTTGTTTCTCAGCCAGTTGTTGAACATATTGAACCACTCCTTATTGGGGTTTCGTATTTTTTGGAAGAAGCGTTTGGTCTGCTTGAGCCTTGATGTTTCGCTTCTTTGTTTTGTTGGAGGATGATCATCTCTTTCATGTCTTTATTATATGTGATTATTTTCACAATATATGTGATAAAAATCACAATATAAATAAAATTTAAAATTATTTTTTCGGGAATCCCTCTCTCGGCAGGCAGCCATGCGAAAACGGAGCCGAACGGAAATCCGGCCCGGCTCCGTACGAGAATTCATGCAGGTTTGATAGGCTTAGCTGTTGCAAACATTACATGCTTTTGTGCGGCGTTGAGGCGGAGGGCGTTGGCTTTTTGGAGAATAAAGTGCGCAGATAAGGCATGATCCAATAATCCAGCCCGATGCGTCCGGCATTGGCGGCAGCGGCCACGAGGAGCATCTCGAGCAGAATCATTTGAGGGTTGACGCTAATGCTGCCCGAGAAGAGGAAGGCAAAGTTCATGACCATGCCCATCAAGGCGGCCAGGGTCGCGAAGGTGCCCAGCAGAAGTCCCAAACCGACGAGCGTTTCGCCGAGCGGGATCAGGACGTTGAACAGCTTGACGCCAGGGAGCGCCCCGTGTTTCAGAAAAGCCGCCCACCAGTGCTGTACCGCAGGATGTTCGCCCGACGCTTTGGCGATGGCGCCTTTCAGGAACCCCCCGGCATCGAAACCTCCGGTCAACTTTTTGATCCCGCCCTTCAACCAGGTGTAGCCCAAATAAATCCGGACGACCGTCAGCAAACACATGGCGATTTGATTTTTTCTCAGCCAATTGTTGAACAATTTTCCCACTCCTTCATTTTTATATGGCAGGGTGCTTTCTTTGTCATTCCTTTACCGCTTTAATTTTTAGTATTTAATGGAATAACATCCTTAAATTATAAGTTACAGTCATTCACCGGCAAGTAGCGTAATCAACGATTTATAATACAATCGCCATATTTCCCCCAAGCAGCCGAAAGCGAAGGCCAAAAATTTCGGTTTTTCAAAGACAAAGCCTGCCGTTTGTGATTAAATGGTGAAAAAAGGAAGCACGGAGAGAGGAAAAGGAGGATCCATTCATCGATGAAGAAGCAGGGCCATGGGGAAACGCGCAGGTGGTACAAGCTGGGGAGCGGACTGCTCTGCCTGATGATGCTGGGGACGGCGCTTGGCGCATGCGGGCAGCCGAAGGCGGAAGCGCCCCAGGCGCCGGTTGTGGAAGAAGCGACGCCGCCGGAGGAGCCGGCACCAGCCGAGAACGAACCAGTCGTTCCGGAGGAACCGGAGAAGATCGCCTACACCGCGCCGCTGACGGGGCTGCCCGTGGACAAGCCCGCTTCGGCACGCCCGCTTGCGGTCATGATCAACAACGCGCCGGCCGCGCGTCCGCAGTCGGGGCTGTCCCAGGCCGATATCGTATACGAGGTGCTGGCCGAAGGCGGCATCACGCGGCTCATCGGCATTTTCCAAAGCCGGGGCACGAACGAAAAAATCGGCCCGGTCCGCAGCATCCGCCCGTATTTGATCGACATCGGGGAAAGCTACGGCGGCGTACTGGTGCATGCCGGGGGCAGCAACGACGCGTATGCCATTTTGCAGAAGCAGCATAAGGAAGACCTCGATGAAATCGGCAACGCAGGGGCATACTTTTGGAGAGACAAGTCGCGCAAAGCTCCGCATAACCTGTATTCGGACGCAGACACGCTCCGGAAGGGCGCAGACAAGCGCGGTTACAAAAAGGAAGCGGATATCCCGGCGTATGCGTTCCGGGCCGAGGAGGACCTTCCAGAGGGCGAGGACGCATCAGGAGCGAAGGTAACCTTCCTGCTGAAAAGCTACAAGGTCGAATACCGGTACGACGAAGCGAGCAAGCTGTACAAGCGATCCATCAACGGCAAACCGCATATCGACCTGAACACGGGAGAGCAGCTGGCCGCGGCCAACGTCATCATTCTCGGCGCCAGCCACAAGACCCTCGACGACGTGGGCCGTTTGGCCGTGGATACCGTCTCCGGCGGGGAAGCCGTGCTGCTGCAGCGGGGCAAAGTCCTCCAAGGGCGCTGGGCGCGCGCCAAGGGGGATGCGATCCGGTTCGTCAAGGACGGCAAGGAAGTGCCGCTGTACCCGGGAACGACGTATTTCAACATCGTGCCGAACGCACCAACCTTCGGGAGCCATGTCGAAATTTTTCGTTCAAAGTGAGCTCCGGTTTAAAGCATAAAGGGACGAATTTCGACGTCATTATGTAAATACTGGCAGGGGTAATATCCAGCGCTTGGATAATTTTACGGGAGATTGGGTATTTTGAAGGTAAGACAACCGGCAAACCCTTGCGATTACGCGAAAATTGAAAGCCGTTATCTTTACAAAATACGCCGTGGATTGATAAGATAACTAGGGTTGTCTTTTTTCCGTTTTCGCGCGTTCTTTATAAATTGGACGAAAGCCAAGGAGCATCGTTTCATTAAATCGGCAGGACCGGGATATGGAAGATTAAACTTTTGTTCAATTTATACAAGCAATTTTAAGTAAAGGGGTTATCGTATGAAATTGAAGAAAAAGGACATATTCTTCCAGACGTTGGAAAATATGGCCGATACGATTGTGCAGGCTGCCGATTATTTCGCACAGCATGTGGCCAATCTTCAAGATGTGGTTCTTTTTGCCAACGAAATGAAAAAGTTTGAGTCGCAGTGTGACGAATTTACACACACCATTATTACCGAGCTCAACAAAACGTTTATAACGCCAATCGAACGCGACGACATCATGGATCTGACAACCAGCATGGATGATGTAATGGACGGACTGGAGGCCTGCGCTTCCCGCTTCGATATGTATCATCTGCCAGACCCTGACGAGTATATCATTCAGTTTGCGGAAATTTTGCGGCAGTCGGCCTATGAGATTCAAAAGGCGGTTCATTTGCTGTCCCAGAAAAAGCTCCTTGCCATCCGCGAATATACGATTCGTCTGAACGATCTGGAAAACCAAGCGGACGAGCTGCTTCGCATTTCCATCAAAGCCCTGTTCGCCAAAGTATCCGATCCGATCGAGCTGATCAAACGCAAGGAAATTTACGAACGTCTCGAAACGACCACGGATACGTGCGAAGATGTGGCCAATATGTTGGAATCGATTATTATGAGCAACTCGTAAGGGGTTTACAAACACATGGAGACACCAATCATTGTATTAGGCATTGTCATCTTCCTGGCGCTGGCGTTTGATTTCATCAACGGTTTCCATGATACGGCGAATGCCATCGCAACCTCGGTATCGACCCGGGCGCTTAAGCCGCGTACGGCGATCATCCTGGCAGCCATCATGAACTTCGTCGGGGCCATCATGTTTACGGGCGTCGCGAAAAAAATCGGCGGAAGCGTCGCGGATCCATCCACGCTCGATAACGGGATTGAGGTCGTCATTGCCACGCTGCTGGCCGCGATCATCTGGAACCTCGCTACCTGGTGGCTGGGGATTCCGTCTTCTTCCTCCCACGCGCTGATCGGCGCATTGGCCGGAGCGGTATTCGTCGGAGCCGGCGCAAACCATGTCAAATGGAGCGGATTCGTCGAAATCGTGGAAGGATTGCTGCTTTCCCCGTTAATCGCGTTTGTGGTCGGGTATATCATCATGACGATCCTCAAATGGATTTTTGCGAAAAAAAGCCCGCATACCGTGAACAAAGGCTTCCGGATGATGCAGATCGTCACGGCAGCCGCCCAATCGTTTACGCACGGCACGAACGACGCGCAAAAGGCGATGGGGATCATTACGTTCGCGCTCGTGGCGTCCGGCCGTCTGGATCATCTCGAAGTTCCGCTGTGGGTCAAAATCGCTGCGGCCACCTCGATGGCGCTCGGCACCTCCATTGGCGGCTGGAAGATCATCAAGACGATGGGGACGAAAATCTTCAAAATCGAGCCGATCAACGGCTTTGCCGCAGACTTTACTTCGGCTTCGGTTATCTTCGGCGCAACGCTGCTGCATTTGCCGGTCAGTACGACCCATGCGGTAACCTCCGCGATTCTCGGGGTAGGCAGCGCCAAACGTTTTTCCGAAGTGAAATGGTCGCTGGCCGGACGGATCGTGATCACGTGGTTTATTACCATTCCGATCTCCGCCATACTGGCAGGCATTATTTATAAGATTTTATTCTAGACAAATCACATATGGATATGAAGTGGGGGCCAATCGATGAGGTTGGCTTTTTTGTATGCCCGGATCGGCTGGCGCCCGGCGTTTGGGTGAGGAGTTTTACGGCGCGTCGTTCCAAAGGCTGACGTTGGAGCTTGTCCCCGTGCCCCGGGAAACGGTCTTCCCTCCCGAATTTCGCGAACGGCTGTCTTTGCTGTACAATAAAAGAATAACGCAAGGGACGGATTTGGGCTTGTGCATCCCGCTCTCGAAAGGAGTCTGTCGATAACCGATGATACGCACGCTGGCTGTGACGCATACGCATGAGGTGGTAACGAATTTTAAGCTGGAGGACACCCGTCCGGGGGATTACGCCTGGATGTGGGTGGACTTTAACGCGCCGACCGAAGAGGAATCGGCCCTGCTGACGACTTATTTCCATTTCCACCCGCTTGCTGTGGAGGACTGCCTCCATGTGCTGCAGCGCCCGAAGCTGGACAATTACGACGAGCTGCAATTTTACGTGCTTCATGCCATCGATCCCGATACGCTCCATGTGGAAGAGGTGGATCTGTTTCTCGGGCAGGATTTGCTTGTATCGTTCCACGAAAAAGAGCTGGAGGAAGTGGACGAAGCGTGGAAGGAAATCATCCAGCATGCCCATGACCGGAAAATCTGGTCCCGCGGGCCGGTGTCCTGCGCCTACAACGTGATGGACAAGCTGGTGGACAAATATTTTCCGTGCGTGTTCACGATCGAAGACGAGCTGGCGGAGCTTGAAACGCGGGGCAGCAGGGAATCGGTCGAGGAGCTGATGAAGCAGGTGTTCGAGCTGCGGGGGCGGCTGCTGAAGCTGCGGCGCACGATCGTGCCGATGCGCGATTTGCTGTACCGGGTCGTCAACTCCCAGCATGTCCAAAGCAGCAGCGAGCATAAGGTGTATTTCGGCGACATTTACGACCATCTGCTGAAGCTGACCGACATGATCGAAGCGGACCGGGAAATGACGGCCGATCTGCGGGACAGCTACATCTCGCTCAACTCCAACCGGATGAACTCGATCATGAAGACGCTGACGGTCATCACGACCGTGTTCATGCCTTTGACGCTGATTGCCGGGATTTATGGGATGAACTTTACGAACATGCCGGAGCTCGGCTGGAAATACGGTTACCCTGCGGTGATGGTGCTTATGTTCGCTCTTGCGGCGGGCATGGTGCTGTGGTTTCAGCGGCGGGGCTGGTTTAAGTAAAAATGCTGTGGGAAGCCGCGTGATGGCGGCTTTTTTTGCAATGCGAAACACGGGGGAGGAGGGGACCTTCCGGTCCCCTGGATGTAAATTTAAGCATCTTTCGTCCTACGGGGCTGGCGGGCACGATGGCGGCATGAAACGGCCCGGGATCGGATGGGTTCGGGGGACCGATGTCCGGGCTGGGAAGGATGGGAGATTCTATGCTCCTATGTGTCTGGTCAGCGCCGCTTTTTGCGGGAGGATTTCGAGGATTTGCCGGGGCGATAGGCGTTGTTCGAACGCTTTCTGGAAGAGGATTTTTTGCGCGTGTTTCTTCTGCGGCGGGGCCGGTATTCGGCCGGCTCCTCGGCGGCGTTCGTTTTGCCTTTTCCGAACAGCAGTTTGAACATCGGCGCCACCTGCTGCACGCCGGTCATCACCTTTTGCACCTTCCCGATGGAATTGACGATGCCGTCAATCCCGCCCATCCGGTCGATCAATCCTTTCAGCTCCCCGATATTGGCCAGGGAAAATCCCGATTTGGCGGCAGCAGCCGCAGGCGCGGCTGCAGCGGCCACGGAGGTCGCTTCGGCGGCTCCCGTCAGCACTTCGGCGCTTGGCAGCACTTCGCCCCCCGGCATCGGAACAAGGCCCGTGCCCGGACCGGCGCCAAAATCGTTATAAGGGATACCCGGATAGGGTGAATAGGATGGGTAAGGAGAGAAAGGACCGCCGTTCAGTGAGCGATGATCGTTGCGGGGCTTGCGGTGATAGTAATGCTCAGGCATGGATATCACTTTCCTTTTTGGAATGTTTTATTATACTGTATGTCATGGGCGAACATAAGGTATGGACGAATGCCCGGTAGACAGGGATAGGTGCGGAATCGGGCGAATACCCAGAAGCGGCGTCCGGCAAGCGGGCTTGGGGTATCCTTCCAGGGTGTGGAGCGGCGGCATCGTATGATTTGCAGGTTATCTACCTTGACCCTGACACTAATGTCAGGGTTTATAATGGGTTCATCCCGAACAGAAAAGGAAGATGCTGCTTATGAATATTTCGCCGCAAGAGGAAAACATGATTCAGGCGCTGCGCGAGGTGGCATTGCCTCCTCTATTTGTGCTCATCCGGATTCGAAACGATATTCTTCATGACACGGTCCATATCGAAGAAGGCCGGAGAAATGAAATGGTGAATACGTTGGAAAAATACATCGCCCCGCTTTGGAAGGATTATCATCAGGAGAAAAATTCACAGGCCAAGGAAGGACTTTCGAGTCCGGAGTGAACGGGCACGACACCAACAGCGACGGGCCATGCCGCCATATAGGGCGGTTTTTCTTTTGCGCAAAATCCGTATTCAAGGATCGCTCGGAGAGCCCTTATCCTAAAAGATTCAGCGGCGTCCCGGTTGGTGCAGGTACGGAAGATCCCGAAGTAGGGAATCGCCTGTCATGGGTCACGAAGGATTGTCCAAGAGAGCGATTATCAATCGACCGAAACCTATCCGCCAAAAATGAATGGCGAAACCCGTCAATACCGAGGCTCATGCCTGCCTGCAAAATCAGAGGGCTAGAGGGCCGAATAACCGGAATTTGGAAACGATCCGCCAAAACATCATGTAAAAGCCCGCATGGATGATGTATAATTTAAGCGCTTTCAAATGGAAGGTGGTGTTTGATGCATTTTAACCATGGAAAGGCATCGATGGACCGGGCGGCTGATCCATGTCGCTTTATTTAGCCTGCTGCCATGCAACTCTTCAGTGCGTGAATTCGTTAACGCTTGAAAATTTTATACCGGCTCGGTACAATGAGAGTACATAGAGGACTATCATTTGAATATGGATTGACCGATATTATAATGTGGAAAGACCCTGTGACGGGAGCACAATCCTGAATAGGCAATAGTAATAGTAGGGGATGATGATTCAGTGCAACTGAAGAAACTTAATGATAAAAGTATTGACCAATTATTTGAAGCTATTTTAACGCTGGAAAATATTGAAGAATGTTACGTGTTCTTCGATGACCTGTGCACTGTGAACGAAATCCAGTCCCTGTCCCAGCGTCTGGAAGTGGCGCGCATGCTCGGCAAAGGCTGCACGTACAACCAGATCGAGGCTGAAACGGGAGCGAGCACCGCGACCATTTCCCGCGTAAAACGGTGTTTGAATTACGGCAACGAAGGGTATAAAATGACGTTAGACCGTCTTGGACGATAAGATGCGCAAACGGGGCGTACTAATCATCAGCCACGGCTCAAGGGAACAGGCTTGGGTCGATCTGGTCGATGAAGCCATTCATCAGCTGCCGCTGCGGGGAGACCTCCCTGTGGCGGCTTCGTTCTTGGAACTCGTGGAAGGACGGCTCATTCAGGATGGCATCGACCGGCTTGAAGGCCAGGGAGTCACGGACATTCTGGTCATTCCGCTGTTCGTTTCTTCCGGGAGCACGCATGTGAACGAAATTGCATACGCGCTCGGCGTGCTGGATGCTCCTTCTTTTGACAGCGACCTGGAGCGGTTTCGGGTCAGTGCGACCATTCACTACGGCTCGCCGATCGAGCATGGGCCTTACGTGGCGGAAATGTTGTGGGATAAAATAAGGCCGGTATCCCGGGAACCGGAGCGGGAAGTCCTTGTCCTGATCGGACATGGAAGCAGTTATGAAAGTTTTCGCAAACGCTGGGAGGAAGGGCTCCGGCGGCTGGCGGACCAGGTGCGGGAGATCGGCGGCTTCGCATGCAGCGATGTTGCGCTGCTGCGGCCGGACAACGTTCGCGAGAAAGTGGCATATTGGCAAAAGGACCGGGGAATGCAGGTCATTGCGGCTCCGCTTTTTTTGAGTGAGGGTTATTTTATCCGCGAAGTGATTCCAAAACGTCTGGAAGGCTTGAGCTACCTGTATCCGGGAAAGGCGCTGCTGCCGCATCCGCTGCTGACCGCGTGGATTGACCAGCAGGTTCAAGACTGGTTAAAAGTGGAATAATGGGCTATATTCTTCTAAGGGGCGTATGGCCTTGAGGTTGCGTGCTTTTGGCGACATGCGAATCCCTTAGAGCAATCATAACGGTGTGAATTCCTAAAATGGGTGGCGTTTGGTAATGAAAAGAGCAAGATTGATTTATAATCCCACTTCCGGCCGGGAGGAAATGAGGCGGCGTCTGCCTGACGTGCTGCAGCGGCTTGATCTGGGCGGCATCGAAACCTCCTGCCATGCGACGACCGGCGAAGGCGACGCGACGGCCGCGGCTGCGGATGCCGTGGAACGCGGATATGACATGATCATCGCCGCGGGCGGCGACGGCACGCTGAACGAGGTCATCAACGGCATGGCCGGCAAGGACAATGTACCTCCCCTCGGCATTTTTCCGGTGGGAACGACGAATGATTTCGCGCGCGGGCTGGGCATCCCGAGAAGCTGGGAGGACTACTGCGATCTCGTGATCCGGCAGCAGACCCGTCCGATCGACGTCGGGAAAGCCAATGACCGGTATTTTATCAACATCGCGGGCGGAGGGACGTTGACGGAACTGACTTATGACGTGCCCAGCCGCCTCAAGACGATGATCGGGCAGCTTGCGTATTACATTAAAGGGGTCGAAAAAATGGTCAGCCTGTCGCCGCAGGAGCTGATCATCGAAGCCGAAGGGCAGGAGACGATCCACGACGAATTCATGATTTTCCTCATCACCAACACGAACTCGGTCGGCGGCTTCGAGAAGCTCGCGCCCGGCGCGCGGATCGACGACGGCCTGCTCGACGTGATCGCCCTCAAAAAATGCAACCTGGCCGAATTCGTCCGGGTCGTCACGTTGGCGCTGCGCGGCGAGCATTTTAACGACAAAAAGGTCGTGTATTTCCGCACCCGCTCGATGGAGGTCACTTCCCCGGGCAAGGTGCTGCTCAACCTCGACGGCGAGCTGGGCGGAACGCTTCCGGGCCAGTTTTCGGTGCTGCATCAGCATTTGAGGATTTTTGCGTAAGGAATGGATTTTTTAGCAAGACCAGCGTTGCGGTTTGCAAGACGGCCCAAGCGGCCGTAAACCGATACATACCGGCAGTTCACGCAGGTTAAGATGTCCAGTCGCTGCCCATCGCACCGGGAAGGGGAGCGGGACATCTTGATCTTTTTTGCGTTGGGGAGATGTTTGGTATAATAGGATGGATGTCATGCAGGGAAGGTTCAGTGCCTTTTTAAAAATAAAGACGTTAGGCGAGAGCATACGGAAAAATGGTGTCTGCAATAGGCTCCCATTTTATGATTGAATATATAAGGAAAGAAGTGACGTAAGCAGCATGAACAAGCGACAAAGCCGCCGGAACGCCGGCCGCCGCAGCACGCCTGCACCCATCACCGGACTGCCGGTGGCCAAAAACGACGAGGTCGTCATCGACATCATCGGGATGAACCATGACGGTGAAGGCGTGGGCCGGGCCGAAGGATATACGTTATTCGTCGCGGGCGCTCTGCCCGGCGAAAAAGTGCGCGTGAAGGTGCTGAAGACCAAAAAGCAGTACGGCTACGCCAAGCTGCTCGAGCTGGTCGAAGCCAGCCCGGACCGCATTGCCGCGCCCTGCCCGATCTTCGACAAATGCGGCGGCTGCCAGCTGCAGCATATGGACTATGCCGCGCAGCTGGCGTGGAAACGGCAGCTTGTCGTGGACAACCTGACGCGGATCGGGAAGCTGCAGGTGCTCGGGGAGCCGGAGCTGCGGCGCGGGGACTCGCGAGAGTCTGTTGAGGCGGCACCTTCGGAAGCAGGAAGCTCCCAAGGGATCCAGGTCCATGCCACGCTTGGCATGAACGAACCGTGGCGATACCGCAACAAGGCCCAGGTGCCGATCGGCGTGACCGAGGGCGGCCTGGTGGGCGGCTTCTACGCCCGCGGCAGCCACCGCATCATCGACATGGAAGCCTGCCTCATCCAGCACGAGAGCAACGACGAGGTCGTTGCCCGCGTGAAGGCGATCGGCCGCAAGCTCGGCATCTCCGCGTACGATGAAGAAACCGGTAAAGGTCTGCTCCGTCACGTTGTGGTGAAGGTCGCTTTCCGTACCGGCGAGATGATGATCGTTCTTGTTACCAACGGGGACAAGATCCCGCACGCGGACGAATGGATCGTCGCGATTCGCGAACAGCTGCCATCGGTGGTCAGCATCTGCCAGAACGTGAACACGAAGCAGACGAACGTGATTTTCGAAAACGTCACCCGCGTCCTGTGGGGCCGCGAAGTGATTTATGACTATATCGGCGACGTGAAGTTCGCCATCTCGGCGCGGTCGTTCTATCAGGTGAACCCGGCACAGACCGAAGTGCTGTACGGCAAAACGGTGGAATACGCCCGGTTGACCGGAAAAGAGACGGTCATCGACGCGTACTGCGGCATCGGGACGATTTCGCTGTTCCTGGCGCAGCATGCGGGCAAGGTGTACGGCGTAGAAATCGTGCCGGAAGCCATCGAAGATGCGCGCCGCAACGCGGAACTGAACGGAATGAGCAATGTTACGTTTGAGGTTGGCGCGTCTGAAGATGTCATTCCTGTCTGGAAAGAGCAGGGCATCGAAGCGGACGTCATCGTCGTCGACCCGCCGCGCAAAGGCTGCGATCCGAAGCTGCTGGAGACGATTTTGGAGATGAAACCGGAGCGGGTGGTTTACGTGAGCTGCAATCCTTCTACGCTGGCGCGGGATTTGCGGGTGCTGGAGGATGGCGGGTATCGCACGGTGGAAGTGACGCCGGTGGATATGTTCCCGCATACGGTGCATGTGGAGAGCGTGGCTTGGTTGGAATTAGAATAATCGCATGACATTTCAGATTCAAATCAAGTCGTGATACAATAAGTGTGGTCGAACATTGAGAAAATGACTGTTTTGCAAGTTTATATATTGAGGCAACGGTGGAATGCAGGGTTCAGCGTTGTTTCAAAACGATTTTATTAAGGAGTGAACACCATGCAATCAATCCAAGGCAAAGTGGCATTAATTACAGGAGCAGGGCGTGGAATTGGACGTGCAACAGCAATAGCTTTTGCGAAAGAAGGTATTCACGTAGGTCTTGTTGGACGCACGCTTGAAAATTTGCAACACGTAGCAGAGGAACTTAAACAGTATGATGTGAAGGTGGCCATCGCCACGGCAAACGTGGCCGATTTAGAGTCGATCACTGCAGCGGTTGAATCCATTCGCAGTGAGCTTGGCGCCATTGACATTTTGGTCAACAATGCCGGCATCTCCAAATTCGGCAACTTCATGGACTTAACGCCTGAGGAATGGACCAATATCATCGATGTCAATGTAAAAGGGGTGTACTACACAACACGTGCGGTATTACCGGAAATGATTGAGCGCAAAACAGGCGACATCATTAATATCTCCTCGACAGCCGGTCAAAAAGGCGCACCGGTTACAAGTGCATACTCGGCATCAAAAGCTGCGGTGATCGGATTAAGCGAGTCATTAATGCTTGAAGTGCGTAAGCACAATATTCGTGTGACCACGTTAACGCCAAGTACGGTGGCAACAGACATGGCTGTTGAACTCAACTTAACAGACGGCAATCCGGATAAAGTGATGCAGGCAGAAGATTTAGCAGACTTGATGGTTGCACAACTAAAACTTCATCCGCGTGTTTTACTAAAACATGCCGGACTTTGGTCAACCAACCCTTAATGATAGTTGAAATATCAAGACGCTGCCCTATGTATGTGGGGTGGCGTTTTCCTTTTTATATCGTAAAAAGCCCCAATATCTGCTCAACATCATTAGCATCTGCGTTCACCCAAAGTCTAAGAAGTCTGACTACAGGACAATGAGTTTGCACGAGAGCCGACCGAGAAGCGGGGATCTACTCCTGTTTCTGCTCGGTTTTTTTGTGTTTTCTAAAAAAAGGATTGTATGGTTCTGGTCGCACTCGAAAATTTCTGGTTGAGGAATTGGTTCTTTTTTCTTAAAGGCTGGTAAGATAAAAAATTCTTTTAATTTGATATATAATATTGTCAGTAAGCACTAAGCAGTTGCTTGGTTGGATCTCCAAGGGTACTATTGTTTAATCATTAAGTGATTAAGCATGATATAAGTGGATAAGAAGAACGTTAGGCGTAATATTATGGGACAACGTTTGAAACTGCATCATAACGAAAGGATTTGAGTTTGAAGTGAACAACAATTTTTGGCTTGATTTACCCCGGCCTTTTTTTGTGCTTGCACCGATGGAAGATGTGACGCACGTTGTTTTTCGTCATGTCGTGAGTAAAGCGGGAAGACCGGATGTGTTTTTTACGGAGTTTACGAATACGGAGAGCTATTGTCACCCGGAAGGCAATCATAGCGTGCGCGGCCGGCTGCTCTTTACCGAGGATGAACAACCTATGGTCGCGCATATATGGGGCGATAAGCCGGAGTATTTTGAAAAAATGAGTATCGATATGGCGAAGATGGGATTTAAAGGGATCGATATCAATATGGGTTGTCCTGTCCATAATGTGGCATGCAACGGAAAGGGAAGCGGCCTGATTCTCCGGCCGGAGGTTGCTGCCGACATCATCCAAGCGGCCAAGGCAGGAGGATTGCCTGTAAGCGTGAAGACCAGACTTGGTTTCACAAGAGTGGATGAATGGCAGGACTGGTTGACCCATATTTTGAAGCAGGATATCGCTAATCTTTCGATCCACTTGCGGACGAGAGAGGAAATGAGCCAAGTCGATGCGCATTGGGAACTGATTCCTGAGATCAAGGAGCTTCGGGATCGTGTGGCGCCGCATACGCTGCTGACGATCAACGGAGATATTCCTGACCGTCAAACGGGCCTAAAGCTGGCTGAACAATATGGCGTGGATGGGATCATGATCGGGCGCGGGATTTTTAAAAACCCTTTTGCTTTTGAAAAAGAGCCGAGGGAACATAGCAGCAGCGAATACCTTGATCTTTTAAGATTGCAGCTGGATCTCCATGATCAGTACTCCCAAAAATTAGAGGCCCGTCCATTCAAAGCTCTTCACCGCTTTTTCAAGATTTATGTCAAAGGGTTCCGAGGGGCAAGCGAACTCAGAAATCAATTGATGAGCACGACGTCAACCGATGAAGTGCGCGCGCTTTTGGACGAATTTACGCAACATATGGATGAGGGCGCAGAAAGTTAAGCGGAGTAACTCCGTCCCTTAGGGGATGGAGTTTTTTTCGTTTGTGTTGTACGGAAGGGCAGATTATGATCATTGTACGATATTCATGATGGATCCATATGGAGTGATGACCTCGAGATACACCGATTACATCCCCCTGAAAACAGGCGGATACCAATCTGTAGGAAAGTTTGGCGACGATATCTATGCGTATGAGGTTAACTATGGACAGGAAATGGCCGGTTCGATGATCTATGAACGTTGATCGGTTTTCTGCAGCTATTAAGCTAACGGGCAGGATTATTGATATTTTAAGGAGGTAACAAAGTAGTGCATGAGAACGTAAAATGGTATTCTGTAAAACTTTTGTTTGAAGCTAAAATCACTGGTGAGCCAAATCCCTTAACAATCGATGACGCTTATGATGAATCGAAAATTTACGAAGAAAGGTTATATCTTATACATGCCGATTCATTTGAGGAAGCGTATGAAAAGGCAGAATGTGAAGCCAAAGATTCAGAAACCAAGCATTTCAATCCTTATGGTGAACTAGTGGAGTGGGTGTATGTCCAACCATTAGATTGTTTTCATCTTTTTGACGATGAGATTAGAGATAAAACGGAGATTTACTCCAGACAGTTTGATGTGTCAAAAGACAAAAGTATGAGTGAGGTTTTACAGCGGTTTTATCCAGAAGTTAATGATGAGGAGTAGTTCAACGCGGAGATTTATTAAGCTAGCGGGCAGGTTAAATTAGCAATCTATAATAAACAGCCTGAACTGAAATGTTGTAAAGTGTAGTTAATGGTAAGCATACCACATGAACAAAGGAGAAATGAAAATGAGGAAACTTGTTTTATTTTTGCATTCATCGCTTGACGGTTTTGTAGAAGGGCCAAACGGCGAAATGGACATTGGCTGGGTTTCCTACGATGCTGATTTGGAGAAACACGCGAAAGAAATTTTGAGTACTGCCGACACGGTCATTTGGGGACGCGGGACTTATCAGATGATGCACAGCTACTGGCCATCTGTGCCTTCGGACCCATCAGCTTCGCAGCATGAACGGGATCATGCCGAGTGGATCGAAAAGACAGCCAAAATCGTTTTTTCCACAACGCTGGAGAAAGTCGAGTGGAACAATTCCAGACTGGTGAAAGAAGATGTCGAGGAAGAGATCAAAAACCTCAAACAGCAGCCAGGCAGAGATATGGTCATCCTCGGCAGTCCTAGGTTCGCGCACTACCTTATGGGGCTTGATTTAATTGATGAGTATAAGATCACGGTTTCTCCTGTCCTGATCGGCAGCGGGTTGCCGTTATTCCAAGGCATCAAAGAGAAGACCAATCTTAAACTTATCGAAAACAAAACTTTTGATTCCGGGGCCATTGGTCTCTATTATCAGGCGGTTAGATGACCTTGTTTCGTAGATTAGAATGCGTAGATGGGTTACGATAGCTAATTACTTGATTATTTGTAACACTTACACTGAAGGTGTTGCATTGAGCTGACGGGTACGTTCAATATAACTTAATGTTGAGCAGGCCACAGCAGCCTGCTCATATTATTAAGTTGACGTGCAGCATAGGTCAAGAATCAATCGCGGGGAACCGTATCTTATAGAAATGTAAGAGAAGCCTGCGGCCACTTCGCCGACCGCTGATTGCCCCTGTAATGGCGACCACTTTACCCGAAATTCCCGACATCATCTCCCTTCCTATTCCTCGAAATCGGAACTCATCGTTGTTTCTTTCCAATTCCCAATATCGTTAAGCATGTCGCCCAATTTTGCGGTTGCTGCCGCATATGCGTCTTTGCCCAGCAATAAACGCAATGGCGGATTGGGGAGCTCGGCAACTTGAATGACCGCTTCCGCCAGCTTGGCCGGATTTTCCATATCCTGCCCGCTTGGTCGTTTGATGCTTGATCCGACCGTTTCCATATACGCCGTTTATCGCGGTTTGCGCGGGTTTGCAGATCGTCCTGCCCAATCGGTTCGGAAAGCCCAGGTTCGATAAGCGTAACATGGATTCCGATCGGCGCTACTTTCTTTGCAAGGCTTTCGGAAATGCCTTCGACCGCGAATTTGTCCGTCACGTTTAATAAGTTTTTTCTAAAATCAGTATAGGGATCTCAGTGCTTCGACTGTGAAAGGATTCAGTTCGCCGAACCGTCCGTTCCGGATTTTCATAACCCACTCTGGGTCTACTAACGACGAGCGCCCATTGGCCACCAAATCAAATTCATCTCGCTCAAGTCTTTCGATCAAACCATCCAGGCCAGTAACCTGGGTTACTTGGCCGGATCAACATGTCCTGCATTTGGAACGATAGCATTTCAGTTTGTACCTGAACACCAATTTTTTATAATTCATTATTATTATCCACTAAGCTTAGAATTTTCGAATAGAAAATGGAAACTAGAAAAGATATGATTTGTCCAGGAATGGTTATGCAACCGCTTACATCACGGTACAACATCTTAATAACCGAGAGGAGAAAGATTTATGAAGTGGTATAATTCTAAAAAACTGCTGACCGTATTCTTGGCCGTTTCCGTTTTTACATCGTTTATTCCTGGATACCAAGAACAGCATGCTCATGCGGCTAATCCGCAGCTAACCGTGGATTTGGCTACCATTGTTAAACCAAATGTCGATCATGCAGCATCCGGCGCACTTTATGGCCTGCGATTCGATCGGGTTCCTAATGATCGTGCACTCGCACCTCTTCGTATGAAGATGCTTGCGCAACCGCCTGCGAACCCAGGGATGCTGCCAAATGGAGAAGTTCGACCCTTCGGGGATGCTGTCAAAGTGTCCGAACAAGCAATCCGGAACGGGATCGAACAGATTCAAATTTACATGCCTGACGTTTATCCCAACTTCCCACAGAAATGGATAAGCTGGGATGATTATTTATCAAAGGTGGATAGCATCGTTGATTCGGTACAAAAGGCCAACAAACCTAACTCGTTTACCTATATCCCCTGGAATGAACCAGATTGGACTTGGGATAGCGCGAAGGCAGGCAATTACCTTGAAGGGTATAAACGAATCTATGACCGGATACGATCAAAGGATCTGATCACTCTGACTGAAGGTCCAAATATCGCAGCCTACAATCATACCTTTATGATGAACTTTCTGACCTATTGCAAAGCGAATAACTGTTTGCCTGATATTATTTCCTATCATGAACTTGAAGATAATTCATATACCGATATTCAAGCTCATGTCGATGATGTGAGAGCCATAGAGAATAGCCTTGGCATTTCTCATCGCCCCATCTCTATCAACGAATATGGTCGGCCGAGTGATGTTGGGATTCCGGGGTATCTGGTACAATTGGTGGCAAAATTTGAGCGTGCCGGTGTGGACAGCGCCGCTTTGCCTTTCTGGTTTCAGGGTGGAACGCTTGGAGATCTGTTAATTAATCCGAACAGCGTTCCTAACGGAGCATATTGGTTGTATAAGTTTTATGGCGACATGACGGGATCTATGGTCAAAACGACAACGCCATTTGCTAACGGTTTGGACGGCATGGCGTCCAGGGATGACCGCAACAAACGTAGCATAGTAGTTGTCGGAGGAGGGACTGGGAACAACGATGTCGTCATCAAAGGGTTCGGAGCAACGCCGTACTTATCTGATAAGGTTCATATCCAAATTTGGAAAACGAGCTATACCGGCTCACGTACAAGCAAGCTCACTACACCACAGTACCTCTCCGATGGCGAATACTCCATTGTGAATGGGCAAGTAACGGTTACGCTTAACAACATGGTGGATACGGAAGCATATCAGCTAATTGTAAGTCCTTCTACACCGACGGCTTCTTACACAGCCAACCGTTTCGAGGCCGAGTATGCACAGTTGGACGGCAGCGCAAAGGTAATGAGAGACCATACAGGTTATGGCGGAACAGGTTTCGTTGCAGGTTATGACGGATCAAACACGGCTAATAGCAGATTTGTTGTAAGCGTGGATCATGATGGCATGTACACAGCAAATCTACGTTATTCTGCCGGTCCTCTTGGTGGAGGTACAGCAAATCGCGTTGTTAGTCTCTATGTAAACGGCACTAAGTGGAAAGATACTGTACTTGGTGCAACGGCATCTTGGGATCAATGGGCGACTAAACAGGAGAAGCTGTTCTTGCTCGAAGGAGTCAATACGATTGAATACCGTGCGGAGACGAATGATAATAATGACACGATCAATCTGGACTATTTGGATATAGCTGAATCGACAGCCACGGTCATTCAGGCGGAGAATGCCCAACTTGCGGGAAGTGCTAAAATTGCAACCGATCACATGGGATATAACGGTACCGGCTTTGTGGCCGGTTATGACTCCAGCACCAACGCATCTACTACTTTCACAGTCAACGTACCAACGGCCGGCACTTACTATGCCGCTTTACGGTACAGCGCTGGAGAGCAATATTTGCAAGGATGGGCAGATAATCGGACGGTCGGTTTATATGTCAATGGTGTCAAAATCAAAGACATTCATTTGTTGGGAACAGTTACATGGGATATCTGGATGGAGGATATTCAAGAGGTAGCCTTGAATGCGGGCACCAATACCATCTCATTCAAGGCGGAACTTGCTAATAACGATGATTCGATCAATCTTGATCAAATAACCTTGTTTACGAAATAAGAGTCCTTATCGATTCATAGTAGCTGAATCACAAAAGTTTAACGAATATGGCAGCTCTGAGGGACCGGCCCAAGACCGGTCCTTTTCCGACTGGGCTTCGCCTCGTTTGGTGTTCTGCTTCGGGAAGCAAAAAGTAACGGCCGCTGAAATTTTAATTTTTCTCACCAGTGCGGACCCGGCAGAAGGTGCAATCACCTTAGTTTTATCCACTATTCTTATTAATTTCAAATTTTCAAAGCGCTTTCATGATAGATAAACTGATAGATACAGACAGCAGCTAAATCATAAGGGAGGGTTATCGACTATTCCAATTTATGAATCGGGCTATAAAGGTATGGAAAGTATTACGATGGAGAGCCCGGACCTTCTAATAACCGTTATACCGGAAAGCGGAGGCAAGATACAGGGCATTATGGATAAAAACCAAGATAAGCAATTGTTGTTTCAGCATGATGCCCAAATCCCGTATCGACGTTCATCCTATGACGATCATTATGGGACAGGAGACGTCAGCGGATTCGATGAGGTATTCCCTTCGATTGAATCATGTTACTACCCGAATGCCCCTTGGCAAGGCGTTCGGATTCCTGACCATGGGGAGGTATGGTCCCAGCCATGGAAGGTTGAGACGGTTGCAGATGACGCGATTCGTTTATCCGTGCACGGCGTACGTTTCCCTTACCGGCTGGAGAAAACGATTCGGTTCGTAAGCGGTAAGGCGATTTCCATTTCCTATTGCGCGCATAATTATTCCGGATTCGAAATGCCTTTCATATGGGCGCCGCACGCTTTATGGGTGTGTGATCCAGATACGCGTATCGTGCTGCCTTCTTCGGTTAAGCAGGTCATGTCTACCTGCAGCATCTCGAATCGGCTCGGCTATTTCGGTACCGTTCATCCATGGCCGGTAACCCATGTTCAAGGGCAGGATTATGCAATAGATCGCGTATATCCGAAGTACGAAGGGAAATGCGAGAAGTATTATGCACAAGGCCAAATAGATGAAGGCTGGTGCGCGCTTCAAGGTGCAGATTCCGGTTACACGATTGGAATGGCCTATCCGGTGAATCAAGTCCCTTATCTCGGTGTATGGGAAGGGATCATGGACGGGAAGTACGTCACTGCGCTTGAACCATGCACGGGCGCGTACGATGCGCTCGATACGGCGATACAGTGGAGAACCGTCCGTTCTATACCGCCGCATTCTCATTATGACTGGTATTTAACAATTACGACAGGCATTTGGGTAGGCGAGATCAAGGCAATCCATGCAGATGGGACTTTTGAATAGGAGTGTATGAGATGCAAGGTGTTTTTCGGAGTGAGGGCAATCGTTTGATTTGGCAGTTCGACGCGGAGAAGCTGTGGATTGAGCCTTGGGGGGCCAACAGCTTTCGGGTAAGAGCAACACAGCAAGCGGAAATGCAAGAGGATATGTGGGCGCTGCTATCAGTGCAGGAAGTACCCGCGAATATCCAGATCTGCGAAGATTCGGCTTCCATTACAAACGGAAACATTCGTGCTGTCGTATCGACGGCTGGCGGCAAAATTGTTTTTTATAATCAACGCAATGAAGTG
The DNA here is from genome assembly GCF_057546105.1 of Paenibacillus sp. YAE3. Taxonomy (NCBI): domain Bacteria; kingdom Bacillati; phylum Bacillota; class Bacilli; order Caryophanales; family Paenibacillaceae; genus Paenibacillus; species Paenibacillus sp. YAE3. Next base: position 76,378 of record NZ_BAAIYF010000014.1, read on the forward strand.
CTGCTTGAAGAATATGTACGAAACCGGAACGATCTCAAGCAGTTCTGCAGCGCCTTAATGATCCAATCGCGTGAATTCAAAGCGATCCCAGGCGGCGATTACCAGTTGAGAATGAGGTTCGAATCCGACCCGAACGAGAAGATCTTCGGTATGGGACAGTATCAGCATCCTTATCTGGATATGAAAAATTGTACACTCGAGCTTGCACAGCGTAATTCGCAGGCAAGCGTTCCTTTTGCCCTCTCGAGCAAAGGGTACGGCTTCTTATGGAACAATCCTGCAATCGGGAAAGTCACGTTCGGCAAAAACATGACGGAATGGGAAGCGTTGTCGTCCAAGCAGTTCGACTACTGGATCACGGCTGGGGATACACCGGCTCAGATTGAGGAAGCCTATGCCGGCGTAACGGGCACGGTTCCGATGATGCCTGAATACGGGCTCGGCTTCTGGCAGTGCAAGCTGCGTTATCAGACACAGGACGAGCTGCTTGAAGTAGCGCGGGAATATAAGAGAAGAGGACTGCCGATTGACGTTATCGTCGTTGACTTTTTCCATTGGCCGAAGCAGGGAGAATGGAAGTTCGATCCCGATTATTGGCCGGATCCGGAAGGTATGGTTAGCGAGCTTCGCAAGATGGGCATTGAGCTGATGGTGTCGATATGGCCGACGGTCGATAAAACAAGTGAGAACTATGCAGAGATGATGCAGAAGGGTTATCTGGTTCGAACCGATCGCGGCATTCGAACGACGATGGACTTCCTGGGCGATACGGTATTCTACGACACGACGAATCCGGGCGCACGCGATTACGTATGGAAAATCGCTAAAAAGAACTATTACGACAAAGGTGTACGCATCTTCTGGCTGGATGAAGCGGAGCCAGAATACTCGATGTACGATTTCGATATTTACCGTTATCATAAGGGGCCAAACCTTCAGGTGGGAAATATCTATCCGCTCCATTACGCCCAAACGTTCTATGACGGCATGCAAGCAGAAGGACAAGAAAGAATCGTAAACCTCGTCCGTTGTGCATGGGCAGGGAGTCAGCGGTATGGCGCCCTTATATGGTCAGGCGATATTGACTCCAGTTTTGACTCGCTGCGCAATCAATTAAAAGCTGGACTTAACATGGGAATTGCCGGTATTCCTTGGTGGACGACGGATATCGGCGGTTTCCACGGCGGCGACCCGAATGACCCGGATTTCCGTGAATGCATCATTCGCTGGTTCCAATATGGCGCATTCTCACCGGTTTTCCGCTTGCATGGTGACCGCGAACCTGCCGGGGCACCAATAGGTACATCTGGCGGCGGCATGTGTTGGAGCGGAGCGGCGAACGAGGTATGGAGCTACGGTGATGAAGCATACGACATTTTCACCAAATATATGCGAATTCGAGAGAGGCTTCGCCCATATATCCGAGGCTTGATGGAGGATTCCCATCGCAAAGGAACGCCGGTCATGCGGCCGCTTTTCTATGAGTTCCCTGCTGATTCGGAAGCCTGGTCGATTGAGGATCAATATATGTTCGGTCCGGATATTCTCGTAGCACCGGTCCTTGTTCATGGGGATCGGACAAGAACATTGTATCTTCCTTCTGGTGCGGTATGGAAGGATGCGGCAAGCGGAAAAACTTTCGATGGCGGTCAATGGATCCAGTGTGATGCTCCGATCGATTGGATGCCGCTCTTCTTCAGGAACGAGGCCGAATTTCCCGTTCATGAAAAGCATTGATTTAACTAAGTGTTATTCGAAATACAAAGCACCTGCTGTTATATGCAGGTGCTTTGACTGTTATTGCTGTCCATTTTACTGATAATATGACTGTATGTAGAATCAAAGTCAAGTTAACAGGAGATGAACATATCGATGTGGAAGCGGGGGTTCAGTTTTCGCAATAAATTAATTGTATCCTTTATGCTTGTAAGCCTATTGCCGGTTGTTCTTGTACAAATTATTTCGTACTACGTCTCAAGCAGTGCGATGAAAGATAAAATCGATGTTCTTGTAAGAGCGAATTTATTGCAGACATCCAAGAGCATGGACACCTCTATACAAGCCTATGATGATATCATCAACCAGATCATCACCAATGATGAGGTGATCCAACTGGTCAATGCCGTTAATTTAGCTAAATCAAACATCGAATTAAGTAAGCGGCGGCTCATCAACATTCTTGCGAGTTACTCCTATGCTAAGGAAGGCATCCGAAGTGTTTCGATTTTTACTGCTGGAGGGGTTAATGTTAGTTATGACCGGCAGACGGGTTCACCTTATGATAATTTATGGGTGCAAGCAGACGATGTAAGAACGCTAACGATTTATAAACAAGCGATTGCTGCACCCAGAACACTGATTTATGAGCCTGTGAAAATCGATAACATCAACAATAAGGAGCAATACGGTTTCCACATGGCCCATAAGCTCATCGATTATAACAATTTAAGCTTGAGCGGAGTCGGCGTTGTCGTCATTACGGTTTATGAATCCGTACTGGCCCAAGCGATAAACTTAACGGAATTGAGTTCATCGTCGCCTAACGACATCGATAATCGTAATTATCTTGTAAACAAGCAGGGAGTTATCGTCTCCTCGCCGGATAAATCAGCCATTGGCAGTACGATTTCAAGTGTTTCCTCACATTCCACGATACGGAATGAATTTCTCAATAGCAAAAGCGGTCTGATTATCAACAACTTGATCGATGAGAATGAATTGTTCAACGAGATGTACGCAATGAGGCGTCTCAGCATTCTCATTGGTTTGCTGGCAGTACTGGTTACCATCATTCTTATTTACTATTTCTCCGGAAGATTGTCATCATCCATTCGCAATATTCTGCGAGGTATGAAAGTGGCCCAGCAAGGTATTCTAAATGTTCAGATTGACAACGAACAGTCCAAGGATGAGATTTCCCATATTGCGTTTGGGTTCAATAAATTAATGCAGCGAATCAATGAACTGATGGTTGAAACCAAGAAAGCGGTAGATAAGCAGAAGGAAGCCGAGATTCGAGCACTGGAGGCCCAAATCAACCCTCACTTTCTCTATAATACACTTGATTCTATTAACTGGATGGCGATAGAAAAAGAAGAGCATCAAATCAGCGCTATGCTGAAAGGACTAGCACAGATACTCCGGTACAGCATTAAAGACAGTAACAAACGGGTTACGGTTCGCGAGGAGCTGCAGTGGATGGATCGATACATTTATTTGCAGCAATACCGTTTCCGTTCTTCGTTCCGATGCGAAATTCAATGTTCGGATGAAGCGCTATCATTTCCGATTCCGAAACTGCTGCTCCAGCCAATCATTGAGAATGCGATCATTCATGGATTCGAAGGACGCAAGGAAGGCGGCTTATTACAGCTTACGATATCGATTGCCGAGGATCAATCGCTCGTAATCGTCGTAAAGGATAATGGAGTCGGCATGGATGAAGAATGCTTGAATGCAATACATTCTGCACCACAGGGGGTCGGCATGCAGAATGTTAGGGAGCGTCTTGAAATTTATTATGGAAATCAATCCATGTTTCATGTAGAGAGTGTTAAGGGCGTAGGGACCGTCGTCGTCATCCAACTACCGTATAGGAGCGAAAGGGAGGATGCAAGATGAGGATTGTCGTCGTCGAAGATGAAGCCAATGCAAGAGAAGGTATCGTTCGACTTATTGAACGAATCAATGCTGCGTATCAGGTTGTAGCGGAAGCTGAAAACGGCCAGGAAGGATTCGAGTGCATCGACCGCATCCGGCCTGATCTGGTCATTACGGATATTAAGATGCCCGTCATGTCGGGCATCGAAATGCTGGACAAGTTGAAGAAAATCGGGCATACACACAAAACGATTGTTCTGACCGGATATTCTGAATTTGAATATGCAAGAAAAGCGCTGCAATTAGGAGTCGTGGATTACTTGGAGAAGCCGATCACAGCCAATGATTTAAGAGCAGCACTATTGACCATCGAACAGGAATTAGTCGATCAGCAATTGCTGGGGCTTCCGAATCTTCCACCGGCTGAGCAAGCAGAGCATTTGATCGTCAGGACCATTACGCGCGACGATGTGAATACTTCTCTCGTAAGCCGCTACTTGGAACGAATTGTGGCGGTAGATGCTAATCGCCCCTTTCAATGGGTTCAGTGGTATGCCGGAGCACGTTTCAATGATGTCTGGGAAGAGATCAAGGGCATATGGCAAGACAAGTCATTTAGAGATAACAGTAGTTTCTTATTCGCTGTGCCTACGGATCGTTCCATTAATCTGTTAATGCCTCAAGATCTGTATGAGGGAGCAGTAACACTGCTCAGTATGGACGCGATTCTCAAGAACGCAGAACAGCAGGTCGTTATCAGCATGACACGTTTAGAGAATCTATCTGAGATGCGCGATGGATTCAGACAGCTATGCCAATATCGCAAATGGTCGATCATAGACACCAATTTGGCGATCTTAAGCGAGAAGGCGATAGGGTCATTGAACGTGAAGCAATTTCATTATCCGGAGCAGTTGGAGAACCGGATGAGAGCCGCTGTTACCGATTCTAATGGGAAGCAGCTGCAGCAAGCCATCACAGACTGGATTAATTTTTGCTATGGCGCTATCTATCCTCCTGATCAACTCATTGATGCAACGACGCGCTTTGTATTGACACTACTAAACCTATTGGCTAGGGAGTATGGGAATGAAATTACCTATGAGCGGCAAAAGAGTTGGCTAGAAGCGATTGTACACGCACAGACGAAATCGGAGTTTATTGCTGCACTACAATCAATTGAAAAACAAACAGTAGCATTATTTAAGAAAGATCAAGTTTACAGCCTGAGCGTGAATAAAGCACTAAGGTTGATCCACAGCCACTATACACAGGGAATCACATTGGAAGAGATTGCCTCGATGCTTCGTATTACACCTGAATATTTAAGCACGTTATTCAACAAAGAAGTAGGGAAAACCTATTCAGCCTACATGAAAGAAATACGTATAAACCGGGCCAAGCAGCTGCTGATCCATTCGGAAATGAAGATATTCGAAATCGCGGAAAATATCGGTTATCCGGATGCCAAATATTTTTCGCGCGTCTTTAAAGAAAGTACGGGGATCTCGCCTGGCGAATACCAGCGTCTGCATAAAGATCAAGGTTGAAATGAGCTTATAATAGTCCACCTTTATTATGTATTTCAAATTTTCAGAGCGCTTTCATAAAGCTACAATGAGGATGTAATCAATTACAGATCGAAGATTCGAGGGGGTAGCGCTATGAGAAAAAAGAAGTTTGGGGTACTCGGATTGATGATGGCTCTATTGTTTTCTGTTTTACTTGGAGCCTGCGGCAACAGTGATGAAAAGCCTAACGGGGCCAGTAAACAGACAGCTTCGCAATCTGAAGCAGAGGAGAAAAAGGCAGCCGAAACGAAAAAGCTCACCCTGTGGTTCTATTTTGAGGGTAAGGAGCGTTTCGACAAAATTAAAGCGCTTACCGATGGCTTTAACAAAGAGCATCCAAATGTTGTAATCGAACCTGTTTATGTGCCATTTGCAGATTTCAAGAAGCGCTTGTCGATCGGTTTGGCATCAGCTGACCTGCCTGATCTCGTTATTATTGATAACCCGGATCACGCGGCATATGCGGCAATGGGATTATTCGCCGATATTACGGACCGTCTTGCTGAATGGCCGGATAAGGATCAGTTCTTCCCTGGGCCATGGAGCTCGACGATTTATGACGGCAAGCAATACGGCGTACCGCTTGGCAGTAATAATCTAGCATTATTTTATAATGAAAAATTATTGAAGGATTCAGGTGTCACACCTCCGCAAACGTGGGATGAGCTTCGAGCAGCTGCGAAAAAGCTTACCAAGGATGGCGTTACGGGATTTGGAATAAGCGCGCCGGCCAATGAAGAAGGGACATTCCAGTTTCTCCCTTGGCTGTTGTCTGCGGGGGCAACTTATGACAACTTGAACACACCAGAAGGCGCTAAGGCATTCGGTTTTCTAGGGGATCTCGTGAAAGATGGTTCGATGAGTACAGAGGTCATCAACTGGACGCAGTCCGACCTGATGAAGAAGTTCGCAACGGGTAAAGTCGCCATGATGATTAATGGTCCTTGGCAGCTTCCTGAATTGAAAACGACGGCTCCTGAACTGAAATACGGCCTTGCACTCGTACCGAAGGACAAGGAGTTTGCATCGGTGCTCGGAGGTGAAAACCTTGGTGTTGTGAAAGGTGATAACGAGGCCGAAGCGGTCGAATTCATCAAATATGTCACTTCGCCAGAGGTGCTTACAACATTCGCTCAAAGTTTCGGTTATTTCCCTACGCGTAAAGACGTAGCAGCTGATCCGTATTGGTCGGAGAACGAGCAACTCAAAGTGTTTACGGAAAATATGAACTATGCGCAGCCTCGTGGTCCACATCCAAAATGGCCGGAAATCTCCAATGTTATGTCAGAGGCTCTTGTGGAATCACTGACGCAGGATGCTCCTGTATCCGACATCACGAAAAATGCTCAGGAAAAAATCAATAAAATTCTGGGGAAATAAGATATACGGCAAAACACGGAGTACGTGTAAAGCTTCATGTACTCCGATTCTTTAACCGGAAGGTGTAATGAACGATGGCGATGTCCAAAGAACGAATAGCTGGGTACTTGTTTGTACTCCCCGCGCTAATCTATATGCTGATTTTTGTTGGATATCCAATGATTGATAACATTCGATTGAGCTTTATCGACGTCAACGTCATGAATATCGCTACAGGAGATCAACCATTCGTGGGGTGGGATAATTACAAAGAATTATTCCAGGAAGGGATACTTGGCAAAGCGTTGCTTAATACGTTGATCTACACGGTAGGTAGTATCCTTATTCAGTTTATCATCGGTTTGGGATTGGCCATGTTGTTTTCGCTTCCATTTCGGCTAGCTCCGCGTCTTAGAGGTCTTGTTATGATTAGTTGGCTGCTGCCAGCTACGATTACAGCGATGATGTTCAAGTTTATATTCAGTTCGGATGGAATTGCTAATGAACTATTAATGCAATTGCATATCATTGACCAGCCAATTGAGTGGCTCGTCAAGCCGGTCACCGCGATGATCGTTCTAATCGTAGCAAACAGCTGGATCGGTGTTCCGTTCAATATGATTTTGCTTACGACAGGGTTAACTACGATCCCGCGAGATATATATGAAAGTGCCTCGATCGATGGAGCGAACGTCGTCCAGCGGTTTTACAAAATTACGCTGCCGCTGTTAAAGCCAACCATTATGTCATTGCTCGTACTTGGCTTCATCTATACCTTTAAAGTGTTTGAGTTGGTGCTGATTACGACGCACGGAGGACCCGTCAATGCAACGCAGATGATGTCAACCTATGCTTACAAGCTTTCGTTCGATGAATTCAAATACAGTCAAGGAGCCGCGGTATCCAATGTCATGTTCCTTGTTCTTCTTATCGTCGGAATCATCTACCTAAGAATTGTGAATAAGGGGGAACGGGCATGAAAAACCCCGGACATGCTGTACGAATAACGCAGCCAGCGAACGCTCAAGCAAGAGGGAAACAGAAATTTAAACGTTCGATTGTGCCAACTTTAAGTATACTGCTTGTAGCCATGTTTCTGTTTCCGGTCTATTGGCTGGTTGTAACGTCACTCAAAACGGAAGCGGAGATATTTCAATCCCCGCCTACATGGTTTCCCAATCATCTTCAATTGGATTCCTATATCAACCAATTGTCCGGATCCTCCTATGATTTGTTCAAGGGGTTCAAGAACAGCGCGATTATCGCTTTTGGAGCGTTAGCCGTCTCTACGTTGCTGGCCATTCCGGCCTCCTACGGACTTGCACGTTTCCGGTTCCCAGGCAGATATTTATTTTTGCTCATGTTTCTAGTGACACAGATGCTTCCTGCATCGCTGCTGCTAACGCCCTTGTTTATTATGTTCAAGCATATGGGGTTGCTTGGGGCTAATTACTGGAGCACGATTTTGGCTAACGCAACTGCGGGTATTCCGTTTTCAATCGTTACGCTGCGCACCTATTTCGTCACCCTGCCGAAGGAGCTTGAAGAATCAGCAAAGATCGACGGATGCAATACGTTTACGACTTTTTATCGCATCATGCTGCCAATCGCCGTGCCGGGTGTCGTTGTAGCCATGGTATTCTCGTTCTTGTTTGCGTGGGGCGATCTGGCCTATGGTATGACCTTTATTAGCAAAGAAAGCATGCGGCCTATTACAGCAGGTATATATACATTCCTGGGATTCCAAAGTACTTCATGGAACAATACGATGGCTTTTGGTACGGTTAGTATATTACCGGTTGTCCTTATCTTTCTATTCGTACAACGATTCATTGTCAGTGGATTAACAAATGGGGCAGTTAAAGGATGAATTATGGGTAATGGCAGCCTATTTTCTGGTCGTATATAATGGACTTGTCATAAAAAATGCTTGCCGTTGGATTTCCGCGTAGCAAGCATTTTTTATGTGTTAAAACGGACAAATTACAGAATTTGTGCGAAATTGCACTTCGTGTATAAATATGCATTTAGACCAATGAGGATATACCAGCGATTGAGGATCTTTCGGATCGTCAAGCTGCGGCAGCTGTTCGAACAGGTACTTCAAATATTGAAACGGGTTCAAACCGTTCTCCTTCTCCGTTTCAATCAAGCTGCAGATCATCGCGCTCGCCTCTGCATCGCGCAGTTCCTCAGCCCGATGATCACAAACGGCTTGATTGACATTTCGCTTCGGTTGTTGTCGATCTCTATCCGTCCATGCCTTAGGAAAACCGTCAGTTTCTCCCACTGGTTCAAGCTGAGGGTGATTGCCTCTCGCCAAGCCTGCTCTTGGGCAGCACTTTCCCTCACTGCTGACGCAGCCAGCCCAACCTCCCTACTTCTTAAATTCCCGCATATCAAGCTTAAAAAACAGCATACTAAGCAATTTGGGTCTATGATAACTTTAAGACACGGAAATGATAGCGGTGTTCATATATCTGGCACCGTTCCTTCTGACGAATGAAGAAGCAAAAAAAGGGAGGCTCACCCAGCAATGATAAAGCACAAAAAAACAATGGCATTATCCGTTACTATCGTCATGGCGCTTTCACTTATCCTGTCGGCCTGTGGTGGCAACAACGATAGCGGCAAGGCTAACTCAAACACGGCTTCGCCTTCGAGCGAACCAGCGAAGAAAGAAGTTACGTTCACCATCGGCTATGCAACCGGTGACCCGGCAACGAAACAGGCGATGGCGGACGCAGTCGCGGCATTCACAAAAGCCAATCCGAACATCAAGATCAATGACCTGTCCGAGGGAGGCTCGATGGCCTACCTGGATTGGCTTAAGACGAAGGAAGCCGTGGGTGAATTTCCGGACCTGATCGAGATGCGCGATACCCAATTGTTCGCGGAAGCGGGTAAGATTGCGGAACTTCCACAGGAATGGCTCGATTTGGTCGCGGATGCGCCTACGCTGAATGACAAGCATTATACCGCACCGATCGTCGGCGCGTTCCCGCATGGGATCATCTACAGCAAGAAGGCGTATGAAAACGCCGGGATAACGGCAGAGCCGAAGACGTATGACGAATTTCTCGCAGCTCAAGAGAAGCTGAAGTCGAGCGGCATTACGCCACTGACCTTCGGAGGCAAAGATATTTTCCACTGGGGATTCTGGATCAACAAATTCTTCATGGACGATATGTTCGCCGACGATCCGGAATGGAACGCTAAGCGGACCAAGGGCGAAGTAAGCTTCACCGACGCCGGCCCGATGCAGGCGATGACGGACTTTACGGAGCTGTTCACCAAGGGCTATGTGGAAAAAGGGTGGGCGAGCACGGCTGACAACCAGACGGCTTCGATGCTGGTGACAGGCAAAGCAGCTCAATTATTCTCCGGTCCTTGGATGTTCGCACAGATCTCGCAAGCCGATCCGAACTTCGATTTCGGCTGGTACCCGGTTCCGGACCGTAAAGGCAGAATCGTCGTCAACGGAGCGAACAACCTGCAAGGCTGGGCGATCTCGACCGCGGCGAACAAGGATGCGGACAAGCAAGCGGCCATAACGGAATTCGTGAAGTTCTTCTTCTCGAAGGATCAATATACGAAGTTCGTGCAGGCGGTCAACGGCATCCCGACGACGAAGGAAACGATCACGTATGAGGCTTCGCCGCAGATGAACCGCGTGCTTGAGGTAATGAACGACCCGAATACGATCAAGTCCATGCAGATCAACGCTTTCTGGGGCGAAGCCCAGATGCCGACACAATGGAGAAACTGGTTCTACAAGCTGGCGCAGGAGTGGCTGACCAAAGGCGACTTTAGTGCGGAGTATATGAAGAAAGCCGACGCGGAGTGGGATGCCAACGTGAAGGCGAACACAGCCGCGAAATAAAATCTTGATTGCCCGAGATGAGAAGCAGCCGGCTACGGCTGCTCCTCCTCACACAGCAGGCTTTAGGAGTGAGCGCATGGCTAACAAAGAAACGATACCCGTAATCGCAACTGGAACAGCCAAAAAGAGAATCCGGCTTTCCTATTCGATTTGGTTTATTCTTCCTGCTTTTATCCTGTATACCGCATTCGTTATCTATCCGACTTTAAACAGCATGAACCTCAGCTTCACGAGCTGGGATGGTGTCAGTAATGAGATACGTTATATCGGCTTCGACAATTTCGTGGAGATGTTCCACAGCGAACGCGTCTACAACGCATTGAAGAACACGTTGATTCTGTCCATCTCGTTAGTCGTTCTTGAGAACATTGCAGCTCTTATTCTCGCCATTCTGGTGGATCAGGTGCGCTGGTTTAAAAGCTTGTTCCGTAGCATCTTCTATTTTCCCGTCTTGCTTAGCGGGATCGTCATGGGTTTCGTATGGGCGATCATCTTCAACTATAACTTTGGCGTTATCTCCCAATTGCTCGACCGGATCGGCCTAAGCGATTGGAAAATCGATTGGCTGGGCAGTCCGAATTATGCGCTCTTGGCCATCATCATCACCACCGTCTGGAAGGGCTCGGGCTACTATATGATTATTTACTTGGCGGGGCTTCAGGGCATTCCGCCGGAACTGAACGAAGCGGCCGCGATTGACGGGGCGAACCGCTGGCAGCGATTCCGTCACATTACGTTCCCGCTCCTGGCGGGCGCCATGACAGTCAGCGTCATGTTATCTATGATCGGCGCGCTGAAGATCTTCGATCAGATTGCTGTCATGACGGACGGCGGCCCAGGCTTCTCGACCGAGACGCTCACATACATCGTCTATAAGGTAGGCTTCGGTGAGCTCCGCCAAGGATACGGAACCGCACTGTCGCTGATGCTGTTCGTCTTAATTCTTATCGTGTCCCTGATCCAGATTAAGCTGCTTCGCAAACGGGAGGTGCAGATGTAGCATGGACAAGGCCAAACTTCGCATTGAAATCATCATGTTCATTGCGGCTCTCGTATTAGCAGTTCTGTTCTTCTTTCCCGTCTTCTTCAGCTTGATATCGGCGTTCAAGACGAACGGGGAGATTCTGCGGAACGCCATATCGCTTCCGGCGGGTTTGTATTTGGACAGCTTCAAGTATCTGCTGACGCAGACGGATTTTCCAAAGGCGATGCTCAACAGCCTAATACTGACCGTCATATCCATCGTATGCATGATCGGCATCATCCCGATGGCCGCTTATGCGATCGAGCGCACCGGGAAGAAGTGGACGAATGCCGTGTACGTCTATTTCCTGGCGGGGATGATGATCCCGTTCCAAGTATACATGATTCCGCTGTTCAAAGAGATGAAAACGCTGAGTCTATACGGCACATTGACGGCCCCGATCCTGATCTATATTTCCGGTTCGGTCGGCATGGGCGTCCTGCTCTATACGAGCTTCATCAAAGGCATTCCGGCTGAGATCGAGGAAGCCGCAGCGATCGACGGCTGTACCCGGGTGCGGACGTTCTGGCAGATCGTGTTCCCGCTGCTCGGCCCGTGTACTGCAAGTATGGTCGTGCTTCAGGGCCTCGGGATATGGAACGACTTCCTCATGCCAAGTCTGGTGCTCCATTCCGATCAACGGACGCTGATAGTCGAGATCTTCCGATTCGTCGGCGAGCTTGCTTCGCAATGGGATTTGGTATTCGCCGGCACGACGATGTCCATCGTTCCCGTTCTGATCGTGTTCATCGCCCTGCAAAAGTATTTCGTCAAAGGGATCGCTGCAGGCGCTACGAAAGGGTAAGGCGAGGGGCCGCTCCTGGCGTTCAGGTGCGGTTTTTCGCATATCGATTAAGTGCTAATCCATTAAACAATGCGAACACTGAAGGAGGGTAATACGATGATTCACAATCCGATCTTACGCGGGTTTAACCCCGACGCCTCAGCTATCCGGGTCGGAGATGATTACTACATCGCCACCTCGACCTTCGAATGGTTCCCTGGCGTTCTCATTCACCATTCCAAGGATCTTGTCCATTGGAGACCGCTCACGCATGTCTTGACCCGCGAGAGCCAGCTGAATTTAAGAGGCGTTCCGAGCTCCGGTGGAATTTGGGCTCCTTCCCTTAGCTATGACGAAGGGATGTATTATCTATGCTTTACCAATGTGGTCGGCCGCAAAGGCGTATATAAGGATCTCCATAATTACGTCGTGATGGCGCCCTCCATCGAAGGTCCATGGTCCGAGCCAATCTATCTCAATTCCAGCGGTTTCGACCATTTCTTATTCCATGACACGGACGGCCGCAAGTATCTGTTCAATATGCAGTGGGATTTCCGCAAAGGCAAGAATCGGTTTGCCGGTATCATCATGCAGGAGTATGATCCGGGCGAGCGGAAGTTGACGGGTCCGGTCAAGCTGGTGACCCAAGGGACGGATCTTGGCGTTACAGAAGGCCCGATGGTGTACAAGAAGGGCGGATATTATTACCTGCTCGTAGCGGAAGGAGGCACAGGCATCAATCACGCGGCGACGCTGATGCGTTCCCGGGCGGTAGAAGGGCCGTACGAGATTGATCCGCACTATCCCATCCTGACGACGAAAGGCCATCCCGAGTACCCGCTGCAGAAGGCAGGTCACGGTTCGCTCATCGAGACGCAGAACGGAGAGTGGTATATGGTGCATATTTGCAGCAGACAGCTACCGGACGGGAGCGGATTAAGTCCGCTCGGCCGAGAGACCTCGATTCAGAAACTAACCTGGACCGAAGACGGCTGGCTGCGTCTGTCCTCGGGCGGCAGACTGCCTGAGCTGCAGGTGCCCGAGCCGGCGCTTCCTCCACATCCGTTCACGGTGGAACCCGAGCGGGATGAGTTCGATGATGCGAGACTCAGCGTCCATTGGCATACCCTTCGTACGCCTGCGGATTCCTCATGGATCAGTCTGACGGAACGTCCAGGCTATCTGCGTCTTCGAGGGAGAGAATCCTTGTATTCAATTCATCGGCAGAGCATGGTCGCAAGGCGCATCCAGAGCTTTCGCTGTGAGATCGAGACATGCTTGGAGTTCGAGCCGGAGAACTTCAATCAGATGGCCGGACTCGTGCTCTACTATGATGATCAGGATCATTATTATCTGCGGATCAGCCACGATGAGGAACTCGGCAAACATCTGAAAGTCATCGTCAGCGACCAAGGCCAGATTGACGAGTTGGATGCGAAGGCGATTCCAGGCTGGGGCCGCATATATTTGAAAACGTCGATCGACCAGGATAAGCTGCGTTTCAGCTATTCTCAGGACGGCTCGAGCTGGCAGCCGATTGGATCCGAGTTATATACGGGCCTGCTCGCGGACGAATATAAGAACAAATTATCCTTTACGGGCGCGTTCGCAGGGGTGTGCGCGCAGGATTTGAATGGGACGATGCTGCACGCTGACTTTGATTACTTCACCTATCGGGAGTACTCGTAATGCACATGGTCATCCCATGCTTGGCAATGTTATGATGTTAGGGCAGTGATCATGCTCGTAATCCGTATGCGGAACCGGCTATGAAGGAGGCTATCTATCGTTGAGAGCATTCAGATTGAACCGGTTGCGAAGAAGCATTTTTGCGAAGTTCGCGCTGTCCTTCATTATCGTCGGACTCATACCACTTTTCGCCGTAAGCTACTTCTCGCTCAATACGTTCGGCAATTATATGGAGCGGTACTCCATCAATAATTTCGAGCAGATGGTAATGAATGCAGGCAATAACGTGGATGAGTTCTATACCAAATACAATAATATTTCCAAGCTGATGTATTCGTACGGCCAACAGGGTGGCGTTGGGCAATTAGCCAGACGCATCGCGCCCGGAACGTCCAAGAACGACAATGAGGTCGCAGCGGCCGTGGACGATCTGCTGCAGACCGTTGTAGCCACAGATGTGCACATACGCAGCGCAGCCTTCGTGTTCCCGGACGGCAGTTACCGCGATCGAAACCGGATCGGAGGCGTGATCGACTTCCGCGTCGACTTCCCTCCTCCGGAATGGCGTATGGCGCTCTTGGAGCAGCCGAACCAGCTAGTCATGATACCTACGCATCGTCAGGATTATTATTTGAATTCGGGAACCAATGTCCTGACGTTCGCTCGCAATTTGATCGATGTGGTCGGCAGCGCAGGACTGGACGGCAAAGTCGTCGGCAGCTTGTATATGGATATCTCGCTCGATGCGTTCGAAGATATTTTCGAGCGCTTGACCGTGGACCAGCATGACGGTATGTACGTAGTCGACCAGAACGGCTGGATTTTATTCAGCAATAAAACCGATCGAATCGGACAGAGTTTCCATGCTTCTGATTCCGACGCTTATCAATATGTAACGCAGGATCTTCCGAATGCGGGATGGCGCGTCATCGGCGAGGTGAACAAGGATGAATTATTCCGTAAAATCAACGGCATCAAAGGGACGATTGCCCTGGTCATCGCCCTCTCGATCGTCTCGCTCATCATCGTAGCGGTTTGGTTCTCCAATAACCTGTCGAACCCGATCCGCGTCATCATCCGTCATATGGCGAAAGTGGAATCCGGAGATTTCGATACGCAAGTCCCAGTGAGGAGCCCCGACGAAATCGGCATGCTCGCTCGGGGGTTTAATAAGATGACCGACCGGCTCAAAAACTACATTGACGAAGTATACGTAGCTCAGATCAAACAAAAGCAGGCCGAGCTGACCGCCTTGAAGAGCCAGATTCGTCCGCATTACCTATACAATACGCTGGAGGTGATCCGCATGAGCGCGGTCGCCAACGACGATGAGGAAGTGGCAGACATGATCCTCGCTTTGTCCCGGCAATTGAAATATGTGCTGGATTACGGGGAAGAGACCGTGACTCTTCTAGATGAGAAAACAAATATCGAGCAGTATTTTAAATTGATGGAGCTGCGGTACGGCGAGCATCGGCTGGCAATGGACATCCGAATCGGCGTAGATCTGTTGGACTGCAAGCTGCCTAAATTATCTATCCAGCCGTTGGTGGAGAATGCGATCTATCACGGTATTATGCCGAAGATAAGCAAAGGGACGATCCGGATCTCCGCAGACATTGTGGAAGACAAGCTAGTCATTACTGTTGATGATGACGGGATCGGGATGGATCGCGACAAGCTGGAACAGCTGAAGGTGAAGCTTAGCGGTAATTCCATCGGCGGGTCTGCCGGCGATGTTCCTTCGAATCAACATGACAATGGCGGGATCGGTGTCAAGAATGTGCATGACCGGTTAGTAGCGCTTTACGGACCAGGCAATGGCGTCCATCTGAACAGCACGCCGGATATAGGGACTTCCGTAAGGCTGTATCTGCCTTACCGGAGAGAGGGGAGCGGGCCATGACCAATGTCGTTCTTGCTGACGATGAACCGATCATCATCAGAGGCATGAAGAAACTGATCCCCTGGGAGGAACTCGGCATCCGAATCCTAGGGGAGGCGTGGACAGGACGAGGGCTGATGGAGCTGGTGCAGCAGGAGCGTCCGTCAATCGTCATTACCGATATCAGCATGCCGGACGGAACGGGAATCGAGGTGCTGAAGGAGATTGGGAGGCTTGGCCTCGGCACGAAAGTGATCTTCATCAGCGCCTATCAGGAATTCTCTTACGCGAAGGAAGCGCTGGCATTGGGAGCCGTCGACTATCTGGTGAAGCCGATCGAGAAGGAGCTGCTGCTATCAGCGGTCAAGCGTGCCCTATCGCTGCTGCAGGAGGAGTCCGAGGAACGCGAAACCAAGCACAAGCTGGCCCGGTACGAGCACAAGGATCGCAAAACCCAGCTCGAGGAGTTGTTCGATCGCCTGATCGACGGCGACATTCGGAAGGAGGAGGCGCAGGAGAAGCTGCGTATGCTTGGATCCGGGTGCGAATTCGATTGCTACACCGTCTTGCTGCTTGAGCCGGAGCTGCAGAAGTCGGAAGTCCGTTGGGGCGAGCATGAGCGGCGTCTGCTGCTGTTTGCCATCAGCAATATGGCAGAGGAGCTGATGACACGCGTCGCCGCAGGCGTGCTGGTCAGAAAGGGAGACCGAATCTGTGCCATTGTGAATCATAGCCAGGCAACGTCCATGAAGGAGCTCGCTGCGGAGATCAGCCAGCATGCAGCGAACTTCCTGAAGATCACTTTGTCGATTGGAATCGGGGAGGAGCAGCTTGGCATCGAGGGCATTCGCAGTTCCTACCAAACGGCAACGGAAGCGTTGAATCGTAGTTTCTTCGCTGACACCGGGGCAGTTGTGTGCTGGTCGGATGAGAAATGGGAGAGCCTGGTATCAGCTAGAGAGCTTGGCGAAGCGAGGAATCGCGTGCTGGAATCGTTCTTGAAGAAAGACCGGGAGCTGCTGAATGCGGTATGTGAGGCGTTATTCGAGAAGATCGAGCTTCATGTCGGCGGTAGCAGGGAGAAGACGATTATGGCCGCCTACGGCACGATCACGGATTGGGCGGATGGCTTGGCGGAAATCGGAATCGTGCTGGATGAGACCGAGCTCCAGCAGCATTTGAACGCGATGCACGGCTTAGCTAAATACGCCCAGCTTAAGACGTACCTGCGGAACGTCGCGTACAACCTTGCCTTGCGTTTGGAGACAGCAGGCAGGGAAGGCCAGCAGCTAATGACAGTGAAGTCCTATATCGAGAACAACTATCGGGAGAACATCACCCTCGAAGGGGCTGCCTCCAAGATCTTCATGAACCCGTATTACTTCAGCAGCTTTTTCAAGAAACATACGGGGATGAACTTCAAGCAGTATTTGACCGAAGTCCGTATGAAGCAGGCTGTTAAGCTCCTTTTACAGTCCGATCTGATGGTGTACCAGATCGCTGAGGAAGTCGGCTACAACAATGCCAGACAGTTCAGCGACATGTTCAAGAAGCAATACGGGAAGCTGCCGCAGGAGTTCAGGACTTCCGGCGAGTCCAAATAAACGATTCGGATCAGGAAGGCTGCAGAGGGGGTGACCTCATCTGCAGCTTTTGCTATTGCAAGGGCTAGCTACAGCAGGGAAAAGGCAACGCCTCTACATGGAGAGGTGCCCTTTTCTTAAAAAACACACAAGAAACATGAAAAAGAGCATCCAAGTAGAGCGACGGTTTTGTTAGAGTCATATTTGAAGGCGTTTTCCTTCGGGCGACGGGGTCAACATTCTGCGAAAGGCCGACTCTTTCTTCGCATAGCGCAAGAAAGGAACATTTCTGGTCTGTTTACGGCAACTTTCGTTCATTACGAGGGGGTATAATCAAGTCCATTGGAAGCACATGAATGACAAGCTTACAAAAATTTACGACAAGAAAGGTTGGATTTCGACGATGCTGCAAACGAAAGAACAACAATGGCTGCAAGATATCATCGGCAGATTGACGGCGAAGATGGAATGGGTCAGTGAGAAATCCCGTTACAAAATCCCATACACAACGGTTGATGGCACGCATGATGACCGCGCTGCCTATAATCCGTCGGGGGACCTGGCCGATGGCATCAACTGGTGGACCAATGGCTTCTGGGGCGGCATGATGTGGCTGATGCATCACGAGACCGGCAGAGAGGAATACAAAGCAATCGCCGAGATCTCGGAGGAGATGCTGGATCGCTGCTTTGAGGAGTTCTATGGGCTGCATCATGACGTCGGCTTCATGTGGATGCCGACAAGCGTCGCGAACTACAGAGTGACGAAGAATCCGGCATCGCGCCGACGTGCCTTGCATGCTGCGAACCTGTTGGCAGGTCGATTCAACCTGGCCGGCGGTTTTATACGGGCATGGAACGACCTGGAGGAAGGCGATACAAGAGGCTGGGCAATTATCGATTGCATGCTGAACATCCCACTTCTATATTGGGCCTCTGATGAGACGGGTGATCCTCGCTTCAAGCAGATTGCGCTCAAGCATGCTGATACGGCGATGGAAGCTTTCGTCCGACCGGATGGATCGGTAAACCACATCGTGGAATTCGATCCGGAGAATGGCGGCGTCGTTCGCACGTATGGCGGTCAAGGGTATGAGGAAGGTTCCTCGTGGACGAGAGGCCAGGCCTGGGGGCTGTACGGATATATGATGAGTTACAATCATACGCAGAAGGATGAATACTTGCAGACGGCCAAGCGCATCGCGCATTATTTTATGGCGAATATGCCGGAGGACGGCGTCATCCCGGTCGATTTCAGACAGCCTGCAGAGCCTAGGCTGGAAGACGATACGGCAGCTGTGATCGCAGCCTGCGGATTAATCGAGATTGCGAAGGTTGTCGGTAAGTACGAGCAGCGGCTCTATCTGGAGGCGGCGCTGAAATTGCTCCGAGTCGTCGATGAACGCTGTGATTGGTCCCGGGCGTCGGACGCGATCGTTCAGCGCGGTTCTGCGGCGTATCATATGAAGGCCCACCATCACCCGATCATCTATGGCGATTATTTCTTCATGGAAGCCATCTTCAAGCTCAAAGGCAATGACCTGTACCTGTGGTAGGAGCCCTGCTGCGCGATTAACGAACAAGAGGAGTCTAGCTGACCTGGGATGGGATGTCTCGGAATGCTAGGCTCCTCTTTTTATTCCAGCTGCCGGGCTGCGCTGCGATATTTCAGCGGCGTAGTGCCGATTACCTTTTTGAATAACCGGATGAAATATGAGGCGTTCGGATACCCGACCTCTTCAGCGATCCGTTCGACGGAATGTTCGGAATTCTGCAGCAGCCGGCACGCCTGCTTGATGCGCCTTGCCGTAATATATTCGCTTAAGCTGCCGCCAGTCTTTTGCTGGAACAGCCGGGAGATATAAAATTTGGAGAGGTGCAGATGGTCGGCGATATCCTCTAAATGAATCTCTTCGGTGTAATGTGCTTCAATCCAGTTCATGATCCGCTCGACATACGAGAAGGGACGAATCTCGATCGCAGCGTCTTTCTGCATCCCGCCCTCTACTACTGCGGCCTCTAGCATGTGGAGGAGCAGCATCGTCATATCTTCCTCCTCGCTGATGCCGTTGCCATCTTTGAACTTTTCGTTGTACAGGGCGAATACTTGCTCAAGATAATCGCTATGGGGCCGAAGATCAAGCGGCTCGGCATGCGCGCTTCTCCATAGTCGTTCGAACAGGGCGTGACGAGAGCGGAAGGGGAGCAGCGCCCGGTGAAAATAATGCGGATCGAAAAACATCATCGTCCGGACATAAGGCGCGTCTTCGTTTACGTCGGCGTAGACCTTATGCAGCTGGAAGGGCTGGAAGAAGAACAGCATGCCCGGTTTCATCTCATAGGTCTTCTGATTGACGATGACGAATCCGTTACCTTCACGAATGTACAGCATCTCGCAGCACTGGTGCCAGTGGTAGAACCCTGGATAGGATGCTGTCGAGCGAGTGGTTGGACCGTATAGGAGCGGCTTGTTGCCTAACTGAACGGGCTCGAACAAATAGTTCATCATGTCCTCCGCATGGTCGGCGTGTAATGCCACTAGTATAGCAATCCTTTCCGGCCAATTGAAGAAGGAAAGTCAGTGCCCTTCGAAACATCTTAAATACCTGCACAGGAAGCTTAAAAAACTTCATTCCGAATGAGAGAACGAGTTGTTAATGTTAAGGCAGAGGAAGCATCTTTCTGACCATTGACAAGCACAAGAGGGGACGGTCAGAATTGACAGCGATTACATTTGCATGTGCAGGTTGAACGATTCGGGTGCTTCAGAAGAAAAAGGCTTCAAGAAGGTTGGTTATACGAGAAAGGAGAGCGGTCATGAGAAAGCAGTTGAAACATGCTTTATCGCTATTGCTATGCGTATCCCTCGTATGTTTGCCGCTATTCACCATTTTGGGAGCGAAAATTGCGGCAGCGGCTGAGACAAGTTCCTACCCGGCGGTACAAGACGCCTTTGTGTCCAATTTCAACAAGCAGGAAGACAGCCTGGGCATCAGCTTGAACGCGAATAAATTAATCTACGGTAAACTCCGGCATGTTTATCTCAAGTTTGATTTATCCGCTATCGATACGGAACGTTATGCAATTGACGAAATGAATATGGTACTGAATTTTCGCAAGTCGCATGCACCTAACGAACTCGTTTTCACGGAAAGCGAGTCGATCTTGCGAGACGCCGGTGACGAGTGGACGGTTAACAATCTGACCTATAATAACCGTCCTTATGATATCGCGGAAACGCCGGTCGTCACGCAGAACGTTACGTCAACCGGGGAGGAGAATCTGTCGGTCGATTTGTCGGCGATTTTTCGGAACGCGCTCCATAACGGAAGAACAACAATCAGCATTCATCTGACGACAACCCGTGTAGATGACAGCACGGTATCCGCCAGCGAGATGTTCGCTTCGAGGAATGCTTCAGGATATCCCGGACCAACCTTGTCCGTTACACTGGGCCAACCGATCGTGGACGACGGGATCGATAAGACGGCGCTTAACGCGCTTATTACCGAAGCCGACCAGATATTTGAAAGCGATTACGAACCGACTAGCTGGGCAGTATTCGCAGAATCCCTTCAGGAGGCTAAGAGAGTAAGTGGAGGCAATGCCACGCAAGCCGAAGTGGATAAGGCGCTCCTGTCGCTGCAAACGACGATGGATAATCTCGCGCCAGCAGAGTTGCCTGTCCAGATTGAGGCGCCGGACATGGGAAATTATTTCAATAACGGCAAGACCGCGGCTATGATTTTCAGGATGAAAAATGAAGACGGCAAGTACGTGAAGGTTGATTCCGTCTCGGAAAAGCTGTCGTTTGTGACAGATGGCGCCGAAGCGTCTACGTTTGCGCTGTATGTCCAAGACTATTTTGCCAACGTGGATCATAAGGAACCGGAGGTCGGAGCTACTCGCACGTCATATGCCATCCGATCACTCGATACTGGCAAATACCTGACGATCCAAAATTACTATACGGCGGAAGAATTCCTCACAAATACGCATCGTTACTTCAATATTCGAAGCGGTGACCCGAGCGGCACCAGCACCGACAGAACGTTCGAGGTCAAGGCGTCGGCCAGTATGCCGAACTGGAACGAACGCTTCTATATCGATCACTTTGTGAATGCAGGTTATTATCGAATCCAGTCCCACCTGTCCACGATGAGAGACGACGCAGGCTTCAACCGGTTCAATGTCACCATGCTGGACGACGCCATGCAGAGCAGCGGAACGGCGGCGCTCGATCAGGAATACCGATTTTACTTCGAAGAGGTGACAGGCAGAGATCAACTCGAGGTAAGTCAGGAAGTAACCGGGGGCGATGCCGTATTGTTCTGGCGTCCCGTGAACGGCGATACGAACCCTGCCCATTACAGCATAAAAGGGAGTGGTGCTGACATCGTCTTGGCCGATGGCTTGCTGCGTGTGACGTTATCGGACTTGAGCGTTGGCGTACACGACTATACCGTTGCTTATAATGGGGGCGGGTATGAAGCGAAGGCCGATGTGAAGGTCCGAATCTTCAGTCATCCGGGCATTCTGCTGTCCGCAGATGACTTGGCTGCCATGAAGCGCCATGTTGGAGCGAAAGAAGAGCCGTGGTATTCCGATTACAAGCGGCTCCTGGATAGCGTTGCCTATGATGTAGCGAGCCCCGATTACGAGACAACCGTTTTCTCGAACGTCGGACGCGGCGGCGCACCGTCGGATTCGGCCAACATCGGTTATTTTGAGAAAGGGGGAAATGCGGCGTACTTCAATGCCTTGCAGTGGGTGATCACGGGTGAGGAGCAATATGCAGAGAAGGCGGTCGACATCCTTACCCAATGGGCGAATGGGTTGAAAGTCATCGACGGCAGAGACCGAATTCTAGGTGCTGGCATCAACGCTTACAAATATGCCAGTGCGGCGGAGATCATCCGGTATTACGACGGCGGCTATAGCGGCTACAGCGACGATGACTTCAAGGCGCTGCAGAATATGATGATCAACGTAGTCTATCCGGTCATTCAGGACGCAGCTGCGCCTATGCTCGCGAACGGCAATTGGGATGCGGCGGCAATCGTCAGCATGATGGCGATCGGCGTTTTGTGCGACAATACGGAAATCTTTGATCGCGCGAAAGCCTTGTACCAGGACATTCACGTAAACGGTTCGATCTTTGCTTATGTGAATGATGCGGGACAGACGATGGAGACCGGCCGCGACCAAGCTCACGCCATGCTCGCCCTTGGGTACATGGCCGAAATCTGCCTAATCGCCTACAATCAGGACGAGGACTTGTACTCGCTTTACGATTACAGATTAGCGAAGGCTTTCGAATATACAGCGAAATACAATCTGTTCTCGAAGGAACTGTATGGCGAGGATGTCCCGTTCGTCTCAATGCCGAACGTATTCGGCGATACGAGCAGGGGCTATTACGGCGTCGGTTTCGACAGTGAAAATAACGGCCTGAACAGAGGCGAGCTCCGTCCCGTCTTCGAGCAGGCGCTTGCGATGTACAACAAGGTCGGGGGCTTTGATTTAACATGGACGAAAAGGGCTGCAGAGGCGATGCGGCCGCAGGGCATGGTGCATTTCGACAACTTGAACTTCGGCACGCTGACACAGTATAACGGCGAGCCGTTAAGTTCAAGCGGACCGTATTTTCAGCTGCGGACGAGATGGGAGCCTTTGTACCAGCGGAATTGGAGTATGGTCGACGGTCAGCGTGTCGCCGAGACGCTGAACTCTTACTATGATGTGAATGAGAACGGCGAACTGGTTACAAACGTCATGAAGAAGGATGCACCTTTCTATCAGCTGGTTGCCAACGATGACGGCACATATTCGATTCGACTGGTTAGGACGAACAACTACCTCTCGGTTAAGGATGAAACGGTAGAGGGTTACAATCTCATCCGGGCCGATGCCACGACGATCGGCGAGAACGAGAAGTTTCTGCTGCGTTCCACCGGGGTAGGGCCATTCTTCCTTGTTTCACCCAAATATGATAACCGGATCGTATATCAACACGCGGCTGGATCAGGGAGCAATGCGGTGCTGACGCTTCGTCTTGGGATGAAAACACTGTCGCAAATATCCGATATCCCGAACGTCTCGACGAACGAGAGATTCATCTTCATGTACAACACGGAGGAGATTGCGCTGAATGATCTGCCAAAGCGGCCAATTGGCACACCGCCAACCATTACGACCACCGCCCTGATTGGCGGTGAAGTGGGTCAGTCCTACAGTCAGACTCTTGCGGCGAGCGGTGACGGGGCCATTACATGGCAGGTTACTGACGGCGCACTGCCTATTGGATTGAGTTTGTCTGAAGATGGACTTATTAGCGGCAGGCCAACCAAGAAAGGGACCTATACGTTCACGGTCCAAGCGGAGAATAGTGCCGGCAGCGACACGTCAATGCTTAGTATTGACGTCTCTGATGCAGCATCGACTCCTTCCTATTCAGTGGGGCCAACTTTGCCTAGCCTCGATCAGTTGAACGACAAGGCGAGCGTTACCCTCAATGGCACTCAGGCTCGAGGTACGCTTACCCAAAATGCCGACGGGAGCTTCACGCTGACGAGTGACGCGGCGCAAATCTCAGCCGCTCTTGGCGGTGGCGATGAGTTGATCATTGAGGCGAATGAAGTTATGAATCTGACGGTGAAGCTTCCGATCGCGGCGCTGGGCACGGCGAAGTTGACGATAAAGAGCGAATTCGGTACGGTCACCGTTCCAAGCGTCACCTTACAGCATATAAGAGACAAATTCGGCGAGACGCTTGGTCTGCGCGTTCGGAAGGGAAGTTACATTGTCGAAGTGCTGAAAGACGGCCAGCCGGTTGTTTATGATCAACCCGGCTATCCGATGACCATCACGTTGCCTGTCAAGGTGGCGGAAGGCCGCGATCGGTATGCCTATGTCGCCGTGAAACGAGGCAACGGCAAAGACAAGATCTTCCCGTTGGCTGTCGGCGAAGATGAAAGCGCAAGCTTCGATATTACGGCTACGGGGACCTACGACATGATCGATAACGGTAAGACCTTCCAAGATATCTCGCCGGCTCATTGGGCGTCAAGAGATATCACCTTCATGTCGGCAAGGGGCCTGCTCGAGGGAACAGGAGATCACCGCTTCAGCCCTGCAACAACCATGACGAGGGCAATGTTCGCGCAGCTATTGGCTAACCTGGAGGGGCTTGATCGCAGCGCCTCTACGCGCTCGGCCTTTTCCGATGTGGCGGAGGGACGCTGGTACACGGCTGCCGTTTCGTGGGCGGCCACGAACGGCATCTTCAATGGAACAGGTCAAGGCCAATTCAGGCCGAATGACGGCATCACGCGCGAACAGTTGGCGACTATACTTTACAACTATGCGAAATATAAGGGTTACGGACTGCCTGCACAGGGTACAGCCGTGTTTGCCGACGGCAGCAGCATCGCTTTGTGGGCAAGGGAGGCCACGGCCGCCATGGCGGCCTCAGGCATCCTGGCCGGCAAGCCGGGGGGACACTTCGAACCGAAAGGCAACGTAAGCCGTGCGGAGGCAGCGACAGCTCTCGCAAGATTCATTCGCACGATTAGTTCAACGCAAGTTCATAGTTGAATTTTACGATTAACCATCGATGGTACCAGCGATTCGGCACGCGTGTCAGACAGTATTTTGGCGGAATAACCACTGCGAATAAGCGAGGAGTCACAACCGCAGATCTCCATAATCAGTACTCCCAAAAATTAGAGGCCCGTCCATTCAAAGCTCTTCACCGCTTTTTCAAGATTTATGTCAAAGGGTTCCGAGGGGCAAGCGAACTCAGAAATCAATTGATGAGCACGACGTCTACCGATGAAGTACGCGCGCTTCTGGACGAAATTTACGAAGCATATGGATGAGGGTGGAGAAAGTTAAAGGTTAAAAGGGAACGTTAACACCCCTTATCGAATAGCACGCGATGCAACTAAATATACGCACCTGGAAGAAGAACAGCCCGAATGGATGGGCTGTTCTTCTTTTTGTTAGTACGTGTATCTTGTCAGGTGTTGGGAGCCGCCTTCGTTTACTCGATAGCCCCCCTGTTTTTTACATGCTGCTTCATAGTTAAGCTTCCTCTTCTCTTCCTGGAGGCGGTGCTGTGGATTCCCGGACCAGCAGCTGCGTCGGCAGCAAAATTTCCGTATAAGGCTGATCCGGATTCTGCAGGCGGGAGAAAAGCTGCTTAATGGCATAAGTGGCAAATAACCTGCGATTCACATCCAGCGTTGTGGTCGGGGGAGTACAAACCTGCGACAGATACCCGTTGTCGAAGCTGACCACCGAAGCCTCTTGGGGAACCTTCACGCCCAGATGCTGCAAAGCGGACGTAATCATAAAGCCGAAGCCGTCGTTGACGCAGAACCAGGCGGTCGGGCGTTCCTGCATTTGTGCAATTGCACCGTGTACATAGCTGCTGTCTTCGATGGCGTCTTGAATAAGCCAGTCTTCGCGAAGCCGGATGCCGGCTTCGAAAGCGGCGAGACGCATGCCTTCAAGCCGCTCGTAATGGCTGGGAGAATAGTCGATATCGCCCATGAAACCGATGTCCTTATGGCCTAATTCGATCAGATGGCGCACCCCCTCATACGCGCTGAAACGGTTGTTCGTAAGGATGCTGTCGGCTTGCAGCGAGGGATGGTGGTGGTCAATCAGGACGGCAGGAATGCCGGTATCCAACACGGCTTGTACATAGGGCGTCGTAATGTGGCTCAGGATCAAAATGCCGTCTACCGACCGGTTCTCCAGAAAGGCGGGCAGGCGAAGCGCCTCTGCGTCCTCCGGGCTGATGGATTGAATGACAAGTTCATAGCCGTACTTTTTCAATTCTTTATCTACACTTAAATAAATGTCCCCAAAAAACGATTTTCTGGAGAAAGCATAATCCGAAGCAATGAGGGCGATGGTGCCGCCGTCTTGAAGGACCGCAGAAGGATCGGTGGAAGCAGGGGAAGCGGCAGCTTCGTTTTGCCGGCCGCGGCGGCTTTTCCTATAGACGTATCCCAGCCGTTCAGCGGTTTCCTTCACCAGGGCGCGCGTCGCTTCGCTGACCCCGTCCTTCCCTGTTAGAGCCTGGGAGACGGAATTTTTGGATATATGTAGATGGTCTGCGATGTCCTGCATGGTAACTTTATTTTTCAAAATAAATTCAACCTCCGTCGAGCAACAACCGGAAGGGCATTAAACCGGTCTTGCATTCGATTTCATTTTTTCAGTTCCGGAGACGACTGTCAAGCATTCGAGGCTCTGAAACCGGACCTCATCCAAGCGTTAGTTATATGATAAGATTGTAACGTTACAAAATAGAAATGTAAACTTACTTTTCGTTGTATTATAATAGAGTGTAATTATTAATATGAGTTGACAAGTATCATAATCAAGGTAATAATAAGGTGCATAAGCGCTTACATGGACTGAAAATAAAGTTTTGTAATGTTATTTTGCGGATTTTTGTTTGAATTTGAAATTACATTCTATTGGAGGTCATGTTCAAATGATGAGAAAATCACTTGGTGCACTACTGCTGGCCGCCGTAGCCGCCACGATGTTGTCCGCATGCTCCACCGGTCAAGGCTCGACGGAAAGCAGTGGAAATGGAGGGGCTTCGGGTGGAGTGACAACCATCGAATTCTGGGCCGCTCCTAACCCAACGCAGCAGGCCTACTGGCAGGAAATGGCCAAAGCTTATGAATCGGAACACTCCAACGTCAAAATTAATGTCAGTGCCATCAAAGAGTCGCCGACATCCGAAGCGAGCATTCAATCCGCGATTGCAGCGAAGAGCGCTCCGACCATGTCCGAGAACATTAACCGGGGCTTCGGCGCGCAGCTGGCGGACAGCAAAGCGCTGGTTCCGCTCGATACGCTGGACGGATTCCAAGATATTATCAAGGCACGCAACATGAGCAGCACCATCGAACCTTGGAAATTCGCGGATGGACACCAATACGTGCTGCCGATCTATTCCAACGCTATGCTGTTCGGCTGGAGACTGGATGTTCTGAAAGAGCTTGGCTATAACGAACCGCCGCAAACCTACAGCGAAATCGTGGAGCTGACCAAGAAGCTGAAAGACAAATACGGCGATAAAAAATATCTGTGGGCGAAAGCCGATTTGGCCGATCCTACGGCCTGGAAACGCTGGTTTGACTTCTACATGCTGTATGATGCGGCTTCCGGCGGCAACAAGTTTATTGAAGGCAGCCGGTTTACCGGCGATCGGACAGCCGGCGAAGAAGTCCTTACTTTCATGGACGATTTGCGGAAAGCGAACGGACTCCTGGCCCGCCAGGTGACGGATCCGTTTGAAAATGGCGTCGGTGTCTTTACGGACGTGGGTCCTTGGACGTTCACAACCTGGAAAGAGAAATATCCGGATCTGAAATACGGCGACAACTTTGCATTGACCATGCCTCCGGTGCCGGACGGGATGGATCCTAAAGACAGCAAAACCTTTGCGGATACCAAAGGGCTGGTCATTTATGCCTCCGCTACGAAAGAACAGCAGGCAGCCGCGATTGACTTCATGAAATGGGTATATTCCGATGCGGCAAACGACGCGAAGTGGTTTGAGCAGACCAACCTGCCGCCAGCGCGAGACGATTTGACAACCAACGATTCCTTCAAAGCTATTTTGGATAAGCAGCCGGAGCTGAAGCCTTATGCGGAGAATGTTCCCAATGCCATTCCGCCGATGGATAACGCAAAATACAACGATTTGCAAACCATCATCGGAACCGAAGCTTTTAACAAAGTCGTCAAAGGGCAAATTTCTCCGGCTGAAGGTTGGGCTAACATGCAGAAAGCGATTGAAGGCGCCCTTCAATAAGGGAGGATGACCGATGATGGACCATAGAAACAATAAAATGGGCTGGTTATTTACCAGCCCCTACCTTATCTATTCGCTTATTTTCTTTTTCGGACCGCTGATCTGGTCGTTTTTCCTGTCCGTCACGGATTGGAATCTGATCGCTCCGACTTTTAATTTGATCGGGATCGAGAACTTTGCGAATGCCCTAAAATCGCCAAGCGTACATTCGGCCTTCTGGGTGACTTATAAGTTTATGATTATTTTCGTACCGATTGTAACGGTGCTGGCGACGGCCGTCGCTGTGCTGGTGCACGGTCTGCCGCGCTTTAAAAGCCTGTTCTTGATCGGTTTTTTTCTGCCCTACCTGTCCTCGGGCGTTGTTTCATCGCTTATTGCCAAGGGACTTCTTTCTTACACCAGCCCGATGAACGTATTTTTGCGAAAAATGGGGCTCGATATCGACTGGCTGGGCACGCCATTATCTGCGCTATGTATTGTCGGCCTGATTCTGGCCTGGAAATTCACCGGGTATTATGCGCTGATCCTGACCTCGGGCCTGGAAAGCATCGATAAGGAAGTGTACGAGGCAGCTGCCATCGACGGCGTTACCGACCGTCAGCGTTTCTGGCGCATTACGCTGCCGCTGCTGTATCCGTCGCTCTATACAACGCTGATTCTGGCATTTGGCGTCACGTTCGGTATTTTCACCGAGGTGTATCAGTTGACGGGCGGCGGCCCCAACAATGCGACCAACACCTGGCAGATGGAAATCTTCAAACAGGCATTTACGAACCTGCAGGCCGGTTATGCGTCGGCAGTAGCCTTGCTCGCTTCGGTCGCCACCTTTATTTCGATCTTTATCATTCGCAAATTACTGGAGATATGGGGGAAGAGAAATGGTTGGGTCTAATCGAAATCGCGGCATCAGACGGACGGTCCGGTATGCGCTCGCCATGATCCTGCTCCTCGTGATGGTTTACCCGTACCTGTATATGGTGCTGAACTCTTTTGCCGACTGGGCGCACATCGATAAGCAGCTGCTCCCGACGAAATACAGCCTGAAATCGTATGAATGGCTGTTTACCGGCGGGGAAACGGGGATTCCCCGTCCTTGGCTGCATGCTTTTCTGAACAGCGTCATGGTTTCGCTTGCTTCCACGGTACTGATGATGATCTTCGGCGTGATGGTCGCTTACGCGCTGTCCAAGCTGAATTTCTTTGGACGGAACGCGATCAACAACTTCGTTTTGTTCCATATGTTTTTCCCGGCGATTATTCTTTTAATTCCGACGTTCCTGATCATTCAGAGAGTAGGACTATATGACAGTTATTTGGGGTTGATTCTGCCTAAAGCCGTCAGTTTATGGGCGATTTTTATGTATACTAATTTCTTTAAAGCCGTACCGACGGTCTTTATCGAAGCCGCCCGCCTGGACGGGGCCTCGGACCTTAAGATTATGTATAAGATCATGCTGCCGATGTCCAAGTCGATCACCACCGTCATTTTCCTGTTCCTGCTGATGGAACGGTGGACGGAGCTGCTGTGGGATATGATCGTTGTCAAAAGCGACCGGATGCTCACGCTGAACGTGCTCATTTCGCAAATGTTCGGCCCTTACGGCTCGTATCCGGGTCCGCTTTATGCGGCATCCGCGCTGCTGACGCTGCCGATTATCATGATGTTTATCATTTTCGGCAAGAAGTTTCAGGAGGGCATGCAGTTCAGTTTGAAGTAAGCAGATAGAAGAAGTTATTGGACACTGGATTTGGAGGAAGAAACCATGAGTATACAAAGAGAAGCATTGACCTGCTCTGCCCTGCTGGCCTCCTATAACAGCAAGCAGGCGAGAGCTGAACAGGCAGAAAGGCTAGTGTTTGACGGGATAGGAAACAAGGATGTCTACAATATTGCAGCTCCTTTTGAGGATGAAGGGGAATTGGTGCTTCTCGGACGCGTTGAGCCGCGGGACAGCGAGCATTCCCAGGTGATGTTTTTTGTGGAGCGGGACGGAAAATGGCTGCCGCGAGCCGGCGCGCCGGTATTCGATCTGCAGGATCCGTTTCATACCCGGATCGGCGGAAAGCTGATCGTCGGCGGCGTGCAGATTTATCCGCATCCCGGGAAAGAAAATGCGCTGATGTGGCGCACCGTATTTTACCAAGGGAGCTCCGTTAACGGGCTGAAGGAATTTTTCAAAGGACCGGACGGCATGAAGGATCTCCGCCTGGTAGAGCTGAAGGACGGCAGCATCGGCATTTTTACAAGACCGCAGGGCAAGAAAGGTGGCCGCGGTAAAATCGGGTTTGCCAAGGTTCCATCCCTGGAAAAGCTGACCCTTCAGGTCATTAACGATGCTCCGCTGCTGGAAGGACAATTTACCGACGACGAATGGGGAGGAGCGAATGAAGCCCATCTTCTCAAGGACGGACGGGTAGGCGTGCTTGGGCATGCGGCTTGCTACGATCCAAGCGGTGACCGTCATTATTATCCGATGGCATTTGTGTTCAGCCCGAGCGACTTGACCTTTACGGATATGGAGCTCATCGCGGTACGCGACCGTTTTCTGCCTGGACCGTCCAAGCGCCCGGATCTGCAGGACGTTGTGTTTAGCGGCGGGCTTATCCGCAAGGAGGACGGATCAGCCGTGCTTTACGCTGGTGTCGGCGACGCCGACGCGCAGCGTATCGTGATTGATGATCCTTTTGCCAAATTCGAATAACGCCGGAATGAAACCCCGGACTTTATTTCATGAACTAAAGTGACTACAAGGAGCTAGATGCCATGAATATATACCGTTATGAACAGAATCCGCTGATTACGCCGGCTGACGTCCATCCTCATCGTGATGGCTTTGAAGTGATCGGTACGTTTAACGCCGGGGTGGCCGAATATAACGGCGAAACGATCCTGCTGCTCCGCGTTGCGGAGCGCCCGGTCAGCCGTGACCCGGGCATTGTGCTGGCACCGGTTTACAATCCGGCAAAGCAGGATCTGGATCTCATAGAAATCCGTCTGGATGATGAAAGCTATGATTTTTCCGACCCCCGGGTCATCGTGAAAAAAAACAACGCTCCGGCGTTTGAATACCTCACGTCCTTGTCTTATTTGCGGATTGCTCGCAGCAAGGACGGACATCATTTCACCATTGAGGATAAGCCTTTCATTTACCCTTCCAACTCGCTGGAGATTTTCGGCATCGAAGACCCGCGAATTACGCAAATCGGCGACACCTATTACATTTATTTCTCGGCCGTATCGCCGGTAGGCATCGGGGAAGCGATGGTATCAACGAAGGATTTTCGGACCTGGACCCATCATGGCCTTATCTTTGGACCGGACAATAAGGACGTGATCATTTTCCCTGAGCAAATCAACGGAAAGTATTACGCACTGCACCGTCCGACAACCAAAAGCGTAGGCCGCCCCGAAATCTGGATCGCCGAATCGGACAATTTATTGTATTGGGGCAACCACAAACATCTGATCGGCCTGCGTCAAGGCATGTGGGACAGCGGCCGTATCGGCGGCGGAACCGTTCCGATCAAAACCGAACAGGGCTGGCTTGAACTGTACCACGGAGCGACCCGGGATCACCGGTACTGCATGGGAGCCGTCCTGCTGGACCTGAATGATCCGTCCAAAGTTATCGCCCGTTCCGGCAAGCCGGTGATGGAGCCCGAAGCGGATTATGAAACCAATGGATTCTTTGGCGATGTGGTGTTCTCCTGCGGCGCGACGGTTCATGGGGACGTCGTCCGGATGTATTACGGAGTGGCTGACACGTCCATGGCGTGCGCCGAGCTGAGCCTTAGCGAAATAGTAGAGAGTCTTGAACCCGTAGGGGAATGACCCGCATAAGTAGAATGAAGGAGGACTTCGGATAGGATCCGGAGGCCTCCTTTTTAACGTCTCCTAGAAAAACCAAGCCAGTCCCGCGATTTGGCTGCCGCTATCCGTTGACTACACTCGGACATGCTCCTGAACAAGCTTGAAACATAAAGTGTTTCAGGATAGAGTTCTGATTTCACATTTTTAGCTGATGTTTGGTTATGCCCAAGTCGTAATGGTTTCAACCGGCAGGCGGTAAGACGGATAGCCTTCTTTGGCTGCTTTTCCGATCGAGATCAACATGACCGGCTGGAACCTGTCTTTATGAAGACCAAAAACTTCAGCAATCCGTTCCTTATCATATCCGGCCATCGGGTTCGTGTCATATCCATGGGCGCGGGCAACAAGCATGAGCTGCATGGATACGATGCCCGAGTCGATCAAGCTCATGTCTCGCAGGTCAGATGAGGATATATTCGCATAGTAGGATTTCGCTTGCTGCAAATTCAACTCCATGATGTCCTGCGGCATGTATCCATGTTCTACAGCTTTATCGTAAATCTCGTCGATATATTCAATGTTGTTGGCATCGTAAAATACCGCGATGACAGCCGATGAAGTCAGAACTTGCGACTGGTTGAAGGATGCCAGAGGTGCAAGTTTTTCTTTGCCTTCAGCGCTGTCTATAACAAGGAAACGCCATGGCTGCATGTTAATTGCGGAAGGGGCGCGGGTAGCTTTTGTTAAAATTTCAGTCATTTCCTCCCGGCTAATTTTCACTTCAGGGTCGTATTCTTTGACCG
The DNA here is from genome assembly GCF_057546105.1 of Paenibacillus sp. YAE3. Lineage (NCBI taxonomy): Bacteria > Bacillati > Bacillota > Bacilli > Caryophanales > Paenibacillaceae > Paenibacillus > Paenibacillus sp. YAE3. Next base: position 109,215 of record NZ_BAAIYF010000014.1, read on the forward strand.
AACGGCGTCCCAAGACAATTTCATTGAAATTGTTAGTTGCTTGGAATTTTCCAGTCATTGTGCTCATGTATTATTTCTCTCCTTCATCTATATTTGTTGTGAGATTCAGGCCGCTTCACCTCACTAGGAGGATTGTAAACTATGAAGTATACTTTATAGCAAGAGAAGGAATTGGGGTGATTAACATGAGGATTAGTGAAGTCGCCAAAATGGTTGACCTTCCCATATCAACAATCCGCTACTATGAGAAAATAGGCATTATCACGAACGATTACATCCGGAGAGAACAGAATAATTACCGGGATTATGCTTCAGAAATCATTCCTTATCTAGAAGTTGTTAAAAAATGTTTGGCTGTGGGATTTTCAATTAACGATATCAAAGCGATGATCTCGAAAAATGGAATGTCCAAAGAGGATCAATCACATATTATTTTGGAGAAAATATCCGAAATCGAAAATGCTCAGAAAAAGTTAGAGGATTCCAAAAAAGACCTGTACGACATTCTTGAAACGGATATTACATGCGAGAAAGGGTTCGGAAAATATTAACGCATGCAGAACCGGCCTCGTGAATCGGAGCGTATGGATTGCCGTATGGCACAAACGGAATCTACTGATTCTTTTGGTAGGTGTGATATTACAGCCTGTTAATTTTCGAAGCCAAAATCACTTGTTTTTCTCAATACATGAACTTTCGGTTTACACCAGCATCTTTAACCAGAACGACAGCCCGGTTTTCGGACATTTGGAATCACTGCTTTTTTGCTGTTCATGTAGGACATGGGATGGAATTATCTGCGAGGAGGTTTGACAATGAAAAGAGCAGGAGTATTATTATAAACTGTGCCCCTTATAAAAAAAGCCTAGGCAGATTGAAGAAGATGATCTCTGTATTGAACAGGGGTCATCTTTTTTAAATTCCATTGATACCTGTAGTGGTTGTAATAGGTTATGTAGGACTTGGTCTCCTGTTTTAACTCGTTCAAAGTCAAACAAGATTTAATGGAGGCCTGATCTTTGGACTGTTTCAATTTCATTTTCTTAACCATTTTTTGAAAATCCGGATGTGTATAATGAGAGCCCTGATCAGAATGAATGAAGGCACCATCGGACTTTTTAAAACTTCTGTTTTTCTTAAGCTTAAGAAGGGTATCTGTTGCGAGGTCCATTGTGATTTGGTCTGATACATGATAGGCCAGAATTTCATTAGTTGAACTGCCCTAGATTGTTGATAAATAGGCTTTCTTACTTAACCGTAGAATAGATAGGTGATATCCGTCAGCAATACCTTACCAGGAATATTCTGCTTAAATTCCCGATTCAGCAGGTTAGGAACGACCCGGTGCTCATGAGTAGCTTTCATCATTCTCTTATAGGGATTTTCCTTCCTGAAAGGGCACACGATGCCGTATTTTTTCATGATCCGCCTGATTCGTTTCAGATTGTAGACAATCTCAAACTGACCCTCCAGTGTCATCTTGATGGAACGGGCGCCTTTCTTGCGTCTTTTGAAATGATAAGCTTTTAAGATGATTTCTTTTACTTTTTCGTCTTGCTGCTCACGCTCGCTTCTCTTTTGCTTTGCTGCGGAAGACCAGTACCTGCAAAAGTACCCTACCGAGAGACTTTTTTAAAGTGTCTTCTCGATAGGGTACAGTTTAGTGAAAGCCCCCATTTTTAACCCTTCATTTAATCAATCTATTTAATGAAGAAACATATTGCTTGGACCTTATAACAGTCGCAGAAGTGGTGGAATGCTACCCCGAAAACATCTGAGGATGTTCTAAAATTGGAGCCGAATACAGTGATTCGTTATCGATGGGCGATTTTGCCTTTCAGATCCCAAGCCCAAAAAACGGCCTCTGTTTGTATCGTTTACGAAGAGGCCGTTATTCATTATTCTTGTATTTGCTTGCTCTATATGGCTACCTCACTTGGGTGCTGGGAGACTGGACATGTTCACATAAGTTGGGATTTTGGACATGTCTAGATTGAAAAGCCATGAATAACCCATGCGTTAACTACCCGTGTTTTTCAGCTCATCCAGATTGGTTCCTAAACGGACGCCGACCGTTCCAGACATTTGTTGTCCTGAGGAAATGGTGATGAAGAAGATACCCGTAGACCATGGGGCCCCTTGGGTGTAATAACTGTGTGGTAGTTTATCAGCTGGGACCGTGTAATACATCTTTTCCGGACCTGTCTGACTACCTTGGTTAACTGTAAACGTGATTGGGTTTGGTCCAGTGTTCTTAATGGTCACTTTTACATAACCCCATCCAGGATCAATAGTAAAGTTATTTACATATCTGGTATTCGAGATTGATTCATTTATTATAACTGGATCTGTAGAATACGGTACAAGAACATCGGACCCCGACGATTCTACTAATTTCACTGGTGCAAGAAACACAGCAAATACAGAAGGAAGACCTAAAATAGTTCCTGCCATGAAAGTCGTTATTACAATTTTTTTCAAATTCATGAGCTACATTTCCTTTGAAATAAAAGTGTTTTGTGGAACAATATATAAAACACTCGGAAATGGAATAAGTTACAAAAGTTACATTATTTTAAATTGTGTGTATGAAGAGAACCGGCCAGGTTGGTCATAACCCCGTCAAGTAGACAAGAATAAAAAGACACCATTATGCTGCGACCGTTTCTCGGTACTCCACCGGGGAACGGTCGTTTAGTTGTTGTATGAAAAGCCGCATAACACCGTTTACTAAGGGCTGAAAACTCGTCATACTCTATAAATTAGAGAGTGATCTTTATATTTGAAGAATTTCTCTCCCAATTTAATGATAAGGGATATCGGACCAGATGATCTTGAATTATGTGACAATTTGGAAGATGTCCATTTGAATACAATATTCCGTTTTTACGCAGTTCTCCCTTACATCTATAAAGGAAAAGTTATTGTTTGAAATTATTTCTAAAGATCTTTGAGGATTCAAAATAGCCCTGGTGTTTGAGATGCAGAGACTTTTGAAAAAGAAGCGGATTGGCGTTTGGTTGATTCTGAAACAAGATACCTCGATGATTTGCTCCGGATCGGAACTGAAAAATGTGTGCCACAAAAACGACAGGAGAACGACAGTGCAAACTTTGTGGGTTGTTTTTTGGCAGGGGGTTATTCATACTGAACAGAGGCGCAAAGAAACGAGAACTTATTTTAAAAAAAAGAAAGCCTGACACCTGACAGCCGCACATACGGATCGGCAGGGTTTGAGAATATAGGAGGAACCATGTCCTGGAGTAAATTGAAGCAGCAACTGGAGAGTTTTCTCTGTCCTGCGTTAGATGGAAGGGTTGAATACCGAGCAACCGGTTATCGTTATTTGCCTGATAAAGCAGGGCTTTGTTATATTTCGGTAGATAAAAAGGACGTCCTCCGAATGAATGATAAAGCGAGTTCAATCAGGTGGTACCAGACGGAGCTGGAAATTAAAAATGACCCCGATATCCAAATTCCGATCAGCGACAAAGAAATGGAAAAGGTCAGAAAAGATACCAAAGGAACCGTTCCGGAGGATCGTCTGAAAGTCATTGCAAGAAACCGAAAAATATCGGAATATGCCAAGGAGCTTTTGGCGGCGCAGGCTTCATTAAGCAAATCCAATTTTGTCGCTGTCGCTACTCAATTTATATCGACTTCTATAGAAGAAAGCATTGAGAGCAAAGATATTTTATTGAATATTCTGGCCTTGGTAGACAGACGAATCGGGAAAAAGCGGATTTTGAACATGTCCGAGAAGATGAAGTTAAAGCATCCCGTTGTGCAGTTTTTTTATGAACTACGGCGTAGTACATGTTGAGGAAAAATAGCTTTCGTTGCGGCAAGGCAGATGGCTATAAAATAGAGAAAAGAAGCAAGACGCGTAACCCTTCTAGCGGAGGGTTTTTATATCGTTTATACTATATAGATTGAATTAAAGTAAGTCACATCTTTGAAACGGATATTCCCTGTGGATCATGGAATGACAAGTAAAAAATTTAATTCATTCGATATGGTAGAGCCAATTTACTTTCTAGGAGTTGTCTGACGAACCATGAACAAGAAAGAAGTCGCGCACATACGCAAGCAGTTTAAGCTGGATAATCATTTGATGCAAATTTACGATATTCTGAACGTGTACATTATGAAGGAAACGAACGAGATTTATCACTGGGAGCGGAGTCCTTTTGGGTTAGTGGACCGGGAGAAGCAGGAGCTGTACATGGGCAATTTCAAAAAGCTGCTGACCGGCGAATTGGATCATAAGCTGTTCGAGCTTAAGTTTACGGAGGAGACGGAAGACCAGAAAGACCCTTCGCGGGTGCTGCTTCACCAAGCGATCCAGACGGGCGATCCGGAGGAGTGGCAGGATCTGATGCTGCTGCTCGTAGAGAAAATGATGGCGGACACGACCTATGAACGGGATACCGTCATTACGTTCGTACGCGGACAATACTACCGGCCGACCAAGGCGCGGAATGATGAAGCCGAAGAGACAGGGAACGACGAAGTGTTCGGACATCCGTTCATTCTATGCAGCGTGAATTCTACGGAGAAGCAGCGGAAGGCGCTCTTGTTCGACTATGTGGAGAAAGAGTTTAAGTACAATGTCATCGTAGATCCAATCATCAAGCTCAGCACGCCGGAGGAAGGATTCTTTTATCCCAGCGTGACGGACAATTATTCCGACGTGAACCGGGTTCTCTATTGTACGGGGAAATCGAATGATCCGAATGAGCGTTTCATCTCTGAGGTCCTGAATGCGGAACGATCTGTGACGGCGCTGGAAGAGCGAGCGATCTTTGAAGACATCGTGAAGGAAGTGGCGGGTGAACAGCTGGACTCGGCCACGATCGCCCACGTGTACGAGGAAATTCATCATGTGATTGAATCCCACCAGGACGAGGAAGAACCTCCGAAGCTGGATTACACCGATGTGGAACGCGTGCTGACAGCAAGCGGCGTAGAAAACGTGACCAAGGAAGCCGTGGAACGGGCGTTTGAAACCATCGTTGACGATAAGAACTATGAACTGAAGGCGAAAAGCGTGATCCCGAAATTTACGTCCAAATCGATTAAGATCGAGACCAAGGTAGCCACGATTACCATCAGCCCACAGGATTTAAGGTATATTAAACAGGTGAGCTTCCAAGGCAAACGCTGCATTATGATTGAGGTTGACGAGGATGCTGTTATTGAGGGCTTTACGCTTACGACAGAGACGTTGTTGGAGAAGGCGGATTGAAAGGATAAGAGCTTTTGAGATGCTCCCCTTACGAAGGCAGGCTTTATGATTTCTCCTGTCTAACGTGAGGGGTTATTGACCTTTTGTTATTTAAGGCCGGTGAGGTGATTACCCTTCCGCAGGTCGCCAAAGCGCGGCGTAATCAATTTATGTTCTTTTCCTAAAGATAAGTACAGGCTGCTTTGCGGTAGAGAGATTCATTACTGTAAAGCAGCCTTTTTGCGATCAATCTCCGGTAATCAATCTACCGATTCCCCGTTCCTTTTTATGATTGTTTAACAATTTTATAAGTAAGGAAGTGTAATTCTCAATATGACTAGGCTGATAAAGATGGAAAAAAACACTATACTAGATGCAATTATTTTGTTTGCTAGATTGAATTTAGTTATTATTCCTGAAAACAGTGACATCATTAGTAAAAATAAGATAAAGCAAGGAATGAACAATTTGCTTTTTTTGCTATAGAAAATATAAAGTAGATAATCTGTACCCCAAAAAGCGATGATCATTATTGAAAATATTCCAATAAGAGCGCTTATTTTTTTTACCATATTCCACCGCCTTTATTACAACCATAACGAAAACTTTAGTAACTGTAAATAATTATATAAATATCTGAATTTATCCCTTCTCCAATCGCCATACATTCCAGGGAATGGATTGGAAATAGAACTGGTTTAGGAATAAAAGAGTAGAACTTATTTACAGTATGGTTCGAATACTTGAACTCTAATTTCATGTATTGATTTTTGCTTTTATTTATAGTTATAAAAGTATCGTACATTCTTGAACGGTCAATGGCGCTGGAAGAGCGAGCGATCTTTGAAGACATCGTAGCTGGATTATACCGATGTGGGACGCGTGCTTACCGCAAGCGGCGTAGAAAATGTGACCAAGGAAGCCGTGGAACGGGCGCTTAAAACCATCATGGACGATAAGCACTACGAACTGAAGGCGAAAAGCGTGATTCCAAAATTTACGTCCAAATCGATCAAGATCGATACCAAGGTAGCCACGATTACGATCAGTCCACAGGATTTAAGGTATATTAAACAGGTGAGCTTCCAAGGCAAACGCTGCATTATGATTGAGGTTGACGAAGATGCCGTCATTGAGGGCTTTACGCTGAGCACGGAGCCGGTATTGGAAAAGGCGGAGTGAAGGGATAAGAGCTTTTGAATGGGATTTCGATACTTACACCAGTAGATTAGGGAGATGCTCCCCTTACGAGGACAGGTTTTATCACCTGTCTACCGTGTGGGGCATTTTTTATGTTCGGTTTATTGAGTTTGTTAATTAGTTGGTCTTTAGCTCTCGTGCTTGTAGTGGTCTTCAAATGATAGCAATGCGTCTAGCACCAAACAAAAGACATTGAAGATTAGGTCTTCGACAATCGTTGAAAAAAACAGCAGGCATATTTGAATCTTTCTTACTTCCAATTCACGCTTACGTTCAGCAAGTATTTGCTCGACTGTCACATCTTTCTGGACAAGAGAGAACCCCTTTTGCTGTTTACGTTTCTGGTCGCATTGATGTCATATAATTTATACTGTTGCCGCGCTCTGGATAGACAACATACGCAATATGCTCTGCAGTTGGAGTAGGCCCTTTTTTCTTAAACGACTCTGTGTAAACAAGTAGTCGGGAACCTCTCCGGGTAAGTAGTGCCGAATACTTTTCTCGATTGACATCTGTATCCTCCTTCTTTCTTGTAGTCATTGCTGTAAAGACCCTGATCGGGAGGAATTGCATTCATAATTGCATGTCCTGTACCCAAACTTATCGCAAATTTGCCCTCATGTTCGAAAAATAAAGCATCTTCTTTTCCCAGCTCTAATTCAACTAAGATGGCTTCCTCATACTGTAATTTTTCATACCGGAGATTCGATAACCTGTTTAGACCGTACATCCTCATTTCATGGATAGGCGTAGTGGCATCGGTCAAAGTTCTGAAAAAATCGTTATTGTAGAGTAAATAAAGTGCAGAAACGTTGATAGCCTTGTTTTGATACGGATAGACAATAAAGTGTGGCTTATATTTTCGACATAATCTCTAATCGATCCTGATCGTATGTGAATGCCTTCGACTTGTTTATTCTTTACGGCCCAAAACTCAGGTTACTAATCTGACCAGTCAAATCCTTCGTTATTATGATGCTCAACAATTGGGATTCGACAAAAGCTTCCTCACCATACCAGTGAGCCATTACTACTTGATGGAGCGAACGTTGGAGTTTGACTAAAAAAGATCCGCCCCGTGGTTACTGACCAATTCGTTGCTTTGACCTTCTCATAGAGTTCTTTTCGAAGGTACATCCGAGCCTATTCATACCCAAGTTCCTAAAATAGATTTTATTATCAGCACTCCAAATATCCACCATAACCCCTCCTTGGTATTTCTATTCGAGATGACATAGACACAGTGCCAATATTAATCTTCTTTTCGCAGCCGTTCTAAATAAGCAACAACGAGATGGGAGATGCTAACCATCAACTCGGCTTCATATTGATCAATGGGTACTCGGGATAAGTTGCCGTTTTCTTTTTGAAGAGAGTTTCTATGGTGACCGATCATATTTAAGTAAGTCGATACCCCTGAGATGAGTCGTATTATACCCTCTTTTTTCTGTGGAACGACATCATGTAACAGTTCATCCCATACTTTTTCGCTATATGGGCCTCCTCGTTTAGCAAAATCCATGTAAGATTCAATAGTGGATAAACATTGCCTGAGAGCATCATGGGTCTTGCCACGTTGCATATGTTGCCTGGCATCATCGAGAAGATCGAATGCTACAAGCCAGCTCCTATCATTAAGCAAGGAGGGAGGTAAAGCTAAGCCGTATTTAGTAGAATATCCGAAATGTCTAATAAAATTTAGCCAGTCGGTTTCAGGGAAACGAACTTGGCCTTTTCCAGTGAATGGGAGAATTCTAGTACCGTTCTCGTTGAGCTGAACAATAGCTCTAACCTCAATTTCAAAATATACGTCGCCATTACGTACATCTTCGATAGTTGAAATATCTTTGGAGTCAAATACCCAATCCCAATTGGTGACATTGGAGTTTTGATTAAATACATATAGCGAGGTTTGAACTTGGCCGACCGTTTTCCTGACTGTAATGTTGTTAACTCGGGCGCTTGATTGAACATCAAGGATATTTTGAATTATTTTGTGTTCGTCATTAATCTGAATATGACTAAATTGAACGATGTCTTCATGAAACCGTAAATCAAACTCTAGTCTAAAATAGATATTGTTTGACAGGTGGTTTCTGTGCATTGATGAATCGTTTAGTTGAATAACATACATACTTATCACTCCGTTCATGGCGAAATTGTTACTGACTCAGCAGTCTAATTTGAGGGATATGGTAACATTATCCTATAATCATATCCGATTAAGTCGAAAGCCTCAATAAGAGCCAACATTCTTATTTAGCAAAAGGGTTTGACTCTCGAATGAGGTCGAACCCTACATCATAGCGCCAAAGAGCTAGCTTACTTTTTCACCGCGGCAAATGTCGTTTACAACTCATTTAGTTGTTTACCATTGGTCTCCTGCAACTTGAACAAATCATAAAAAGCTATCTTCTATGACAATTGCCTTTCAATTTCGCCAAGATATAACTCAGTTTTGTAGAATCCTTGGCATAATTTCTGATTACGTCAGTGGCACTTCTCAAGGCAACTAAGACTGAGTCATAATGATGAATTTGATCTTCCAGACCTAGAGCAAGCCTACTAACTAGCTCTCACATAATGTACTTAAGCGATACTTGATACTCTGAGTTTCAGAACAGGTATACTCTGATTGCATATTTTGGTAGATAAAGCAATGAAGTGGGGTGAAGCTTAGCTGTTTATTGTGGCTCACTGAAAGGCTATGAAGAATACAGTTCCCTGGGTCAGGTCATCAAATTAGAAATGGAAAATTGTAGCAATAATCAAGGTTACAATTTCATTTATATTATCCTAATGCATGGTATAATAAGGAAATACAGAAATTGCGAAGCTTGAAAAATGGGGGAAGTAAAGTGGCTACTGAGGGAAGCCTAATAATAGTAGATGGGATAGTAGGTATTGGAAAGACCAGCCTGGTAGATTTGTTAAATAAAAAGTTGGATTACCAAGTATTCCCTGAGGTATTCAGTGACGAGAATGACCTATTAGGGAAGTACTATAGGGAAGGTAAAAAATGGTGCTTCCCAATGCAGGTTAATTTTTTAAGTAATAGATTCTCACAGTACAAGCAAGCTGTTAAAATTCAATCCAACATCGTCATGGATCGATCAATATATTCCGATCCTATTTTTGCAGAACTATATTTACAAAATGGGGATCTTGATACTATACAGTATCAGGTTTATCGAGAGTTATTTGATAACCTTACTGAGTCTCTTCGTGCACCAGATTTACTAATATTTTTAGAATGTTCGATCGAAGAGGTGATAAGAAGAATAAGAGATAGGGGACGTCCAGATGAGCGATTTGTTGACGACAAGTATTGGAAAAAACTCAATAAATTATATAATGAATATTATCAATTTTATACCAAATCTTCTATCCTGCGTATTGACGTAACGGATTTGGATTTTGTGAATAATGAAGAGCATTCAGAGATGCTTGTGAATTTGATTAACATTGAGATTAAAAAGTCTTTGGATTACCGAAGGAGGTGACCTTTGAGATGGAAGTACGGTTTATATCCGGAAACGGATATAAAATTCAAGAAGCCAAGGAGATCTTGGAGGCTGGAGGTATTAATGTTGTACCTGTAAATATTAAGATCGAAGAATTACAAACAAGAGATACTACTAAATTAGTTAGAGATAAGGTTCTTAAGGCCTTTACTTCTATTGGTAGACCATTGTTTGTAGAGCATACGGGATTATACTTAAATTATTTAAAGGGTTTTCCTGGTGGATTAACACAAATTTTTTGGGATACTCTCCAAGCCGATCTCTTTACAGAACTATTAAACGAAAATAAAGATACCTCAGTTATTGCTAAAACTGTGATTGGTTATTGTGATGGTAAGCAAATATATATGTTTGAGGGGGAAGTACAAGGTAATATTTCAACTGAGCCACGCGGCAATAGGGATTTTCAATGGGATTGTGTTTTTATTCCAGATGGATATGACCAGACATTTGCAGAGCTAGGCAAGATTAAAAATAACATATCGATGCGAAGAAGAGCGTTAGATAGTTTTAAAACTTTTCTTATTGATGGGAGATAATAATAATTGGATGAACTACTAGTACAAGCAATAAAAGAAAAGAATGTTATTCTTTTTGTTGGCGCTGGGGTCTCTGCTAACCTTGGATTACCAAATTGGAAAGATCTTATTTCACATATGGCAATAAAGATTGGTTATGATCCTGAAGTGTATAATTCTTTAGGTGATAATCTCTCGTTGGCAGAGTACTATATATTGGAGAAGGGTTCTATAGGTGAATTGAGAAGTTGGATGGATAGGGAATGGCACAAATCATCAATAGAAATTGAAAAGTCGGACATTCATCGGTTGATTGTAGAATTGGGATTCCCAATTATCTACACAACAAACTATGATAGATGGTTAGAGATGGCTTTTGAACATTATAAGATTGACAGCTTGGCTATCAAAAACGTTGGAGATATGAGATACATCAGAGATGGTATTACGCAGATAGTGAAGTTTCATGGGGATTTTGCGGATGATTCATCTATTGTTCTTACTGAAAGTAGCTACTTTGATAGGTTTAATTTTGAAAGTCCTTTAGATATAAAGTTGCGGGCTGACATTTTAGGGAAGACCATATTATTCATTGGCTACAGTTTCAGTGATATTAATATCAGATATTTATTATATAAACTACATAAAACGTGGCAGGATTCTGCACATACTAACGTCCGTCCTAATTCTTATATATTTTTTACCCGACCTAATCCAATCCAAGAGAAGGTGCTTGGGCAAAGAGGAATTAAAATGCTTTCTTTAAACGATGATAATCCCGCATCTGCCCTAAAAACTTTTTTAGAGACTCTCCTGCATCAAGCATACGGAAAATAATAACATGACTATATCGCTTCAATAAAGAAAAAACAATGGTTTAACATATAGACGTGAATTGTACCCTTTGTCAATGACACTTATAAAAAAAAGGACTTGTGGGTCTTTAAGCCCCGGATAAAAGATGATTCCTGTACTGTACGAGGCCACGAAGAACTAGCCATTTTCTTCAGATCTATTTAGATAATAGAAAAGAAGACATTCGTACCGCATTTCGGGACGAATGTCTTCTTTTTATGGGTCTGGCTTAGCTGTGTTTTCTAGTAACCCTCAGTCCACTAGCTTCAATATTCGCTTGAGATTTACAGCCAATATCGCCATCGCATCTTGTAATTGCATCCCAAACAGACCCGAGGATATGGCTACATCATACCCGTGTCCATGTTTGAGTTCGCTGTTTTTGGCTTCAATTTTGTAGCGTTCCTTAGATTTTGCCTTGAAATATTCTGTTTCCTGGAACGCTATCTGATCCACGTGTTCATCAGACTTTATCGTCACTGAGTACGTTTTACTCCTCCTTAATTTGGATACAATAATCTTTCGAGTTAATTTATAATGCCCTTGTTTTTATGTTTGAAAACCTATGACCTTGTGCTAAAATGTTAAAGTTAAGTGCCATTATTTAATAAATGGAGGTGTAATTATGAAAACTAAGGATATTGATATCCGGAGATCCCTTCATTTTTCACTCCATAATGAGTACAAAGACGAACCGGATACACTAATATTAGATGAGCTTGTTCTTTGTCAGGGGGATGCAAGAATAGATATTGCTGTTGTAAATGGATCAATTAATGGTTATGAGATTAAAAGTGAAAGTGATACACTCGCAAGACTTCCAATACAATCAAAGTTTTATAACAAGGTATTTGACAATGTGACAATATTAACAGCATCAAAATTCGTTGAAGATATAAAGGATATTATTCCGGAATGGTGGGGAATCACACAAGCTGAGAAAGAAGAGGATGGAATAGTACATTTCTTTGTTCTAAGAGAGCCTCAACCAAATCAAGAAGTTGATGCTTATTCAGTGGCGCAACTTCTTTGGAGAGATGAAGCGATATTTATATTAAAGGAGAGAGGCTTGCATAAGGGGTTATTAAGCAAGCCTCGAAATGTCCTGTGGAATGCATTGGCTGAGAATTTACCTCTCCAAGAACTGCAGTATGAAGTTAGAAAAGCTCTTAAGGCAAGAACACGGTGGAGAGTTCATTAACTACATAAGTTAAATGATGATTTGTGCCTGACTTTCGCCAACTTGTTGCATTACCAGGACCATCATTATTATTGGCGACTTCTTGAATGTAAAGGTCACCAGCACTAAATCCGCTACCTGAGTATTCTGGATGAGAAACAACTTGGGATGCTAATTGAAAATACTGACTTCCACCGTATCTTTTAATCATCCTCCCTTTAAATATGATGAATTTATCATTTGCAGTATATCGAATATTTGCACTCATGTTAATGAATCGAGGATCAGCTTCAAATGGTGCAGGATTGGAAATTCCATAATCTCCAAAAGACGGACTTCTATATAATGAAGAAGACTGAAATTTCTTCCAAATTAATCTTTCTGTTCTTTCAATGATATCAATTGAATTTGAACCTACTGACGATAGATCGCTGGGGAATGATGTTCCAATTAGAACAAAGTTCCGCCATTCATTCAGGTAAGGAATTGATTTGAAAATGCTTGTAAGGAATAAAAAAGTTCTTGTCTGATCGTTAGGATTTACATACTCATAATCTATTATTAAATCAACTTCGGAAGGACTTACAGATAGAATTGTTAATAGATTTTCTATATTTGCTTGTAAATCTGCGAAATCTTCCTCTTTTAACCGAAAACAAATTCCATTATTGTCTTGTTGATGAGCTATCTTTACTTCATTTTGATAGGCTTGATCACGACTCCTACTTGTAACTGGTATAACGTTTATTCTACGATTCCTTGCCTCTTGCAGAATAAAATTAAGAGGATGTTGACCGTTTTGTAAACGATCAGTAGCGTCGATATAATTTAGATCAATAAAAACCGAATCTTGTAATCCCCATGATTTTTCCAGTGTTTCTCCTACTTTAGATAAATGTTCGTCAATAGATTTCTTTGGAATTTCATTTTCAAAGTCCCACTCTACCGGTGGGATCTCAATCATAGGAGTCAAATCTTGTTTTACAATTGGATCTAGTTCCTCAAGTGCTTTCTGCTCGCCTTGTTTCCATTTTAATACAGGAGTGTATTTGATTTCTTTTCGCATTTTTACCTCCTAATATTTTCATTGGATGAAGTAATGGTCCTAGTTCTTATGTCTCTATCATCTTTAATTTTACACTAAACGTCATATTTTGGCTATATATGGAATTGTCGAAGCTATCGACTCCCAAGGTAAGTTAACGTCTGAAAATGTTGGATTGTCTTCACGGTGTATCCATAGATAACAATTGGAACAAACAACAGATGGCTTCCTCGCCCTTGTCTTAAGCCAAGACAGCGAAAGCAGTATGGCAATCGACAATATAAAAAAGGTGCCTATCAGTATAAAGGTGTCAATCAAATCGAAGATATTATTAAAGCCTCTAAATTAAATGTATTTTTCATAGATGATAATCAAAGAATAGGCCAGATGATATTGGCCCAGTCGAAGAGATTAGAAGAATAGCTGCGCTTCATGAGTCGGAAATTTATGAAATTGAACTTACTTCTCAGTTTAGATGTGCCGGGGCTGATGGCTATTTGAACTGGATTGATGATGTTCTTCAAATTAAGGAAACAGCTAATTTTAATGGCTGGGATAAATCCGCCTTTGACTTTCAGTTATTCGATAGTCCCCATGAGTTGTTGAAGCAAATCAAAGAAAAGGAAAGTAACGGAATGAAGTCTCGAATGCTGGCTGGATTCGCTTGGACATGGACAAAGGAAGAAGAGGGAAACCGTAACGGGGAAATCGATGATGTCATTATCAAAGAGCATGATTTTAGCATGCCTTGGAATGGGCGAGCGATTTCAACTACTTGGGCTGTTCATCCCGATGGTATCGATCAGATTGGTTGTATCCATACTTCCCAAGGCCTTGAGTTTGATTATGTTGGTGTCATTATTGGCAATGATCTTAAGTTTGATCCCCAAACTCTGACTCTTTATGCCGATTATGATGAATATAAAGATACGGTTGGCAAGAAGGGATTAAAGAAAGATCCCGCAAAGTTAACCGAATTGGTCAAAAATATATACAAAGTGCTATTATCTCGGGGGATGAAGGGGTGCTACGTTTACTGTAGAGATAAAAACCTTCATAACTATCTATTGAAAAGATTTCAACTTACCAACTCTTAAATTACAGATGCGTAAATTGATAGATCTATTGAACCCCCTGTATAGTTCCAATGCACCCATTAAAGGGTGCATTTCTTTTTACCTAAATTAGAGGAAATATAGGAGCAATTGTCGAAAAATGGATGTATACATAACGGAAGGATGAGTAACGAATGGCTAGGACATACAAAGCAGAAGGCAGGCAGATTGCATACGTTTTAAGAGGTTTATTTGTTCTCGGTGGACTTGCGCTTTATTTTAGTATTCCAGGATTACATTGGGGTTTCTTCTTTGGCATCATTCTTGTTGCTGTTCTAGCAGCAGAAATTTTGGGTGCGATGTGGACACGAAAGAGACGTAAGAATAAAAAGCAATACTCTGCTAAACCAAATCAAAAGAAAAGTTCAACTGCAACAAGACGTGCCAGCAACTCAGTGAGATCAGACGCGATTATCCTGACAAGCCGACTAGACGATTTAACTGGAGCTGAATTCGAAAGATTACTTGCTCTTTATTTCCGCGATCAAGGTTATACCGTTAAGGAGGTTGGCGTGGGGGGAAACGACGGTGGAGTGGATTTAGTCATTATTGA
The DNA here is from genome assembly GCF_057546105.1 of Paenibacillus sp. YAE3. Classification (NCBI taxonomy): domain Bacteria; kingdom Bacillati; phylum Bacillota; class Bacilli; order Caryophanales; family Paenibacillaceae; genus Paenibacillus; species Paenibacillus sp. YAE3. The sequence goes on from NZ_BAAIYF010000014.1 coordinate 124,432, forward strand.
CCGTCGCGGTGAAAAGACCGCAGTGCAAGCCAAATGTTATGCGGACCATAACCTGGTTTCCGTCACGACCGTACGCGAACTAGTTGCAGCAAAAAGAAATCATGATTGTATTTTATCCTTGCTTGTCACCACCTCCGACCTGACTTCTTCTGCGAAGAAGGAAGCGGAACAGTTTAAAGTGGATTATTGGCATGGCGGTCTTGTAGAGCATAAGCTCAGAGCTTGGGGAAAGTGGCAGCCTAGTAAAAAACGAAGTCCAATTGAAAAAAATGTAGCCGCGGCTAAATCCGAAATAGTTAAGACAAAAAGAGAGGTGGCGGCAACCAGCGGTATAACATGCAAATGTGGTGCTCCAATGGTTAGAAGAAAAGGAAAGCAAGGTACGGAATTTTGGGGTTGTAGTAACTTTCCGAAGTGTCGGAATACAAGAAGTATCTAGTCAAGGGACTAGAAAGTATTGAAAGAGGCATTCACAAGACAAAACAACAATGGGAGGTCCTCGAATTTTGTTACCAAATGATTTAGCTACAATATTTAAAAACAAACAAAAATCATACAAAATGGTGCTTGTTTTATCTTTTATAAACCATTACGAAAAGACAAAAAGTCTGACGGTGACTTTAAATGAGATTGCGGAATCTTTCCTTAATTATTACCGAGGCAAGGAGGAACTGGGCTTCAAAATAGACTTACCACCGAAAGGCGAAGTGTCCAGTTGGAAAGAATGCTCCCTTGGCCAAATTAGAAACTTGCTCAAAACGCCGATAGACGCTCTTTCATCCATTATTGAATATAACAGTTTGCAACAAACACTATCCTTTAAATCCCCTGTAAAACAACAGCTTAATGAACGAGTTTTTCAAGAATTAAAGGAATATGCTGAACGTGAATTGGAGAGCTATAACGATCAACTACCTTCAAGTAGTACTGGGTTGGACTTTTCGCTGCAAGCAGTCTTTCAAGAAGTTTTTAATAGCTACTTGGAGGCCAAAACCCAGTCATTTGCAGGCCATCGACTCGGGACTCTCTTCAGACAAACTTTGCCTAATGAACTTAAGAAGTTACCCTTTATGGATGATCACTATAAAATTCAAGGCTCGATCGGCATGGGGAACTGGGCAACCGTGCCATGGCTTGCAATCATGGATAAGCGGGTAACCGACACCACTCAAAAAGGGGAGTATGTCGTTTATTTATTTTCAGAAGATATGAGTTCGGTTTACTTAACCTTGGCCCAGGGGGTTACGGTTCCTACTCGGGACTTAGGTAAAAAACAAGGATACAACTATTTAGAGCAAAAGGTAGCTGAGATGCGAGGGCTTCTCCCTCTTCAGGGAATGAAAAAGGACGATCAAATCTTTCTAACCTCTAGCGGGTTAGGAAGGGATTATCAAGTGTCCACAGTTGCTTACTACCGATATGACCGAAATAATCTACCGGATGATGAACAATTAATAACCGACCTGAAGAATGTAATGGACAACTATAAACTTTATGTCGAGCGGCAAACCTACTTATCAGAGGATGACCAGAACTCGCAGATGATGGGGAGAATTGAACCGATGGACCCGCAATTAATTAAACCTAAGCTGAATGAAATAAAAGCTTTTATAAAACAAAACGGCTTCCACTACCCCGACCCTCTCATCGAAAACTTCTACCTCTCCCTAAAAACCAAACCCTTCGTCATCCTGGCAGGTATTTCAGGGACAGGTAAAACTAAACTCGTGAAGCTTTTCGCGGAGAGCGTAGGAGCTACAGGGGAAAACGGTCAATTTACGCTGATCCCGGTACGGCCTGATTGGAACGATCCTTCGGATCTCATTGGTTATCAGGATTTATCCGGCCGCTTTAAGCCAGGTAGGTTAACCGAAGTTTTGGTCACCGCTTCGCTGCCTGAGAACCGGAATAAGCCGTATTTTATATGTCTAGATGAAATGAATTTGGCTCGGGTGGAGCATTACTTCAGCGACCTTCTTAGCTTGCTGGAGACCCAGCGTTGGATGGACGGCCAAATCGTCACCGAACCGCTTATTCCCAATGCTTCGCTGGATCGGCTTGAAGATCAAGAGCTCTATGGGGATCTTGGCATTCCTGAAAATGTCTATCTCATTGGCACGGTGAACATGGATGAGACGACCTACCCGTTCAGCAAAAAAGTGCTAGACCGAGCCAACACCTTGGAATTTAATCATATCGACTTGACGCAATTGCCATGGTCAGAAGGCGATGACGAACAGGAAATCGTGGAAATCGCGCCGGTTTCCCAACGTTTTTTTCGTGCCGATTACTTGAATCTGGTGAACGTCGATGCCGAAAATAAAGAATTGGTGAAGCGTACAACCGACAAGCTAGTCGCGATAAACCAAATACTTGAGGAAATTCATGCCCAGGTTGGGTTTAGAATCCGGGATACGATCAGCTTTTATAGCATTTATGCGGAGCGTTTTGGGTTGCTGACGGAGGATGAAGCTTTTGATTTGCAGCTGCTTCAGAAGATTTTACCTCGTATCCAAGGTAGTCATACATCTGTAAAAAGAGTACTCCTAAAACTTCTAAAAGTTTGTTTGGAAGAGGAATCGCTTAAGGTCAACGATTTACTGGATGACGCCTCACCCTTGTATTCCAGATGGGATGCCGGTAAAGAAGCCCCTGCCGCGAAATATCCCCAAAGCGCACGGAAGCTGGCGTTTATGCTGAGGAGGTTAGAGGAAGATGGATTTACCTCCTTCTGGCTCTCTTAATGCTGATATCGAGTTGTTATGCGTGGAGACTAATCTTTTTACGCTATATCTAAAAGGGCGTCCGACTCATCCCACGGTCGAAACGCTAAAGTTGCATAGGGATGGGGAAGGGCAATGGATCAATGCCCTACTTAAGGTTTCAAGTCCAGCTTCTCAATTGCAAATTGAGGAAGTGAAGGTGTTTTCCCCGTTAGAAGGGGGATTAGTGGACTGGCATGAGGGCATGCCGGCTTTTCCTTGTTTTTACGAGACTCGAAACTATGAGCTCATTGTGGAGAAGAAGCAGCAACCGCTGGACCTGACTTTTTACCATGACAACATCAATTTGCGGGAAAGCGTTAAACCCGTAGGGAAAATGGTTCTATCCGGCATCTTGAACTTTAAAAATGAAGTCGGATACACGGAGCTTGAATTCCGCTTGGCGGGAAAAACGGTGCTTCGGCTTGAACTTGAAATTTTCCCCGTTAAGCTGGATTACAAGCAAGACTATATGACGCTGCTGCACGAAGTGAACAGCCAGATTTATAACCTCTCGTTTGATTTTATGAGGAGGACTTATCAGTTAACCGGGTTAAGAGAGACGCAGAGTCAAAGCTTGACGGAGTATTATACGATTCTGCAATTTGTGTTCGAGCGTTTGCTGGAAGCCTTAAGACGAATTACGTTGCAGCCGCATCATCGTTTGGTGACCGACCGTCAGGTAAAACCTGCCGAAAAGGTTCGGAAAGCGGGGAAGGAGAACATCTCTTTTTTGAACAAGAGGGCAGCCAGACTTCTTGAAGATCCCACGCATGGGTATGTTAGGATTGAAGATCGGCTTTATAAGGCGACGCATTTGATCGAATCCAAGAAGCAAGTTTCCTACGATACGAATGAAAATCGGTTTGTAAAGTGGATGCTGGAACGGGTCAAAGGGAACCTATTAAAGCTAAAACGTCGTTTGCAAGAACCGCAAGGGATGCAGCAGCGGAAAGAAGATGTTTTGCTATTGCGTCGTTTAGATCAAATGGCGAGCCAAGTGGAACAGGTGCTACATGCGAGCTTTTTGCGTGAGGTGGGGAAGCTACAGCATTTCACGGTCAGTTTGGTTATGCAAATGGCGCCGGGATATCGGGATGTTTACCGGTATTATTTGATGCTGCTGAAGGGTTTGTCCATTCAAAATGATTTGCTTCGCCTCTCGATGAAAGACGTGGCGCAGCTTTATGAATATTGGTGTTTTCTTAAGCTCAATGAAATTCTCGGTAGAAAGTACAAGCTCAACAGCCAGGATATCGTAACGGTAAATCGGAACGGCATCTATGTGACTTTGGATAAGAAACCGACAGCCAAGATGGAATATGTGAATCCAAAGACGGGTGAAGTGTTCACCCTCTACTACAATTTGAGTTTCGGAAAAAGCCAAACCCCAACAATCTCACAGCGCCCGGACAATGTGCTGACTTTAAGTAAAAAAGATGCAGGGCGAGAGAAGGTGTATCAGTATATCTTTGACGCCAAATATCGTTTGAATCCGGCTTATGAAGGTGATGCTTATTTCAATGCTTATCGTGCACCGGGACCAGTGGAAGAGGACATCAATACGATGCACCGCTACCGGGATGCGATTGTCAGCCTGAATACTTCGTCTCAGGAATATGAAAGGAATATGTTTGGGGCTTATGTTTTGTTCCCTTATCACGATGAGGAACGATTCAAGGAGCACCGTTTCTATAAAAGCATTGAGCTGATGAACGTGGGAGCGTTCCCTTTTTTGCCGGGATCGACGAAGCTGGTGGAACAGTTTCTGGACGAGATTATTTTGGACAGTCCGGAGAAAGCGTATGAACGTTCCACGAAACCGCGGGGAACCCAGGAGTATTTTGCGAATAAATTTAGTGGAAAAAATGTCTTGGTCGGCTCTCTTCGAGACGTTTCCCAGCTGCAGGTCATGCTGGATCATAACATCTACCACATGCCGCTTAAGAATCTATCTGACGCCAAAATTTTGACGCAGCTGGAATACATCGCGATGTGCCAGTCTCGGAAGAAATTCGATCATACGGGCCGTACGGGGATTCACTATTATGGCAAAATCAAAGACTGGCAGGTGGTCCGTCGCGGGGAGATCAAGGAACGTCCGGCACGGCCGGGCAAAGAAAATGAGCTGTACGTCAGATTCACCTTAGAGTCCTGGGAGAAGCTTGAACAGCCTATTCAATTAGGTGGGATAGGGATCTATACGGTTTTGTATACTACCAAGTATATGCTGGACCGGGCCCGGGAACTCGCGGAATTAAAGCTGGAGACGGAAGAGCAGCTGCAGGAATGGCGGGAGAAACGACGGGCCGGGAAAGTGAAGGTTAAGCTGGATCATCCGTATGTGGACTTGGCGAAGCAGGTGAGGGTTGATTTAGTGGAGGAGAGCGATGTGAAGAAGGAATGATTAGCTTTGTTGTGATGTATGAGTTTGAAGTACTAAAATTACCAGGCAATCGTCACGAAAGCAAAACCAGCCGAGCGGATGAAATAATAAATAAACAAGGAGTGGATCGTTACCAAATCAGGAACTGAAATATTGACCAATTATTTCCTTAGAAATAACGAATCGTCAATTTCAAATATATTTTAGGTTCATGTAACTACAAATATATACAGATAGTTAAAATTCATATAAAACATAACTTTCTAAAGTAATAACATTGATATGTAGTGTTAAGTAATTTCCATGTCCAGAGCTAGAACCATTACAACGACTCATTCCTTTTTGTGATATTATATATTCATTTTTGGATAGGGGAGAAGATATGATTTCTTCGGATTGGAGGCATCTCGCAGAAGAGATCGCCGCTAATAATGCAGTTTTATTCGTTGGAGCAGGGTTGTCGTTGAATGCATTGCCCGTCACGGATCAGGTTTCCACTAGTTTCAAGGATTGGACTGGTTTTATGCTGCAGCTAGCAGGCAAGCTGTGGGAACGGGATGCGTATAACAAAGAAGCACTATTGAGCCGGATCGCTGGAGATTTTCTATATGTGACTCAGCTTTTCAAAGAGCGCTTCGGTGATACGCAATTCTATAAGGAATTTCTCGAGGCTGTACCGACCCAGGAATATCAACCATCCGAGCTCCATCGGCAGCTACTTTCGCTACCTTGGACGGAGTATGTTACCACCAACCAAGATGACCTGCTTGAAAAGACACTACGGCAACTCCATACACCGTTTCACTGTGTCACCCAAGACCTGGATCTGTCTACCTCGCTCAACAAGCAATTGATCAAGATGCATGGTACATGGGAACGTCCAGAAAGCCTTATTTTTTCGGAAGAAGATTACCGCAACTATGAGGAACTGCATCCACTCATCGCCTTGAAAGTCAAGCAGTTGTTTGCTGAACGGACAGTATTCTTCGCAGGATTTGGCATGAAAGACAGTAACTTTAAAGCGATTCACGGCTGGATTCAAAAAATTCTTGGTCACCATCAAAAGAAGGCATATGCCTATATTCCAAACGCTGATGAGTACACTAAAACCTATTGGAGGCAACGAAACCTTATCATTTTATCTGACGAAATAAGTGGGAATGATTCGGAGGAATGGAAATATAATTTTCAATTTCATCTTATGCGGAAAATTCGTTATTTGAATGAAAGTATCAATATAATTCGGGCCAGGAAGAATTTGGGTGGCGACATACAGAAAAACTATGGTATCATCAAACATTTAATAATTGACGCTAAAGAGAGAGAGGTGACGGAGGCAAGGCTGAAGGTAGTGGAGGAGCAACAAGTCCAATATGTGAAAATAGCAGAGAATATGATTAAGCAATGGGAGCGGGCTGAGGAAGAGGGGCTTTCACATCATTTCGCTGAGCCAATTCTACGCGATATCTTTTTAATGAGGAAAAAATCCCCATCTGGATGGTATTCGAGTATGCCTTTGCAGTGGTTCGAGTATGTATTGGGGGAAAAATCTGATCCGGGAATATGTCGTAAGTTGCTGTATCTGATGAAGAAATACGTGGAAATATTTCAGACTACAGTCATCGTAACTCACGGACAACAGTTAGAAGAGGAGTCTATTTGTTTATATCGATATCTTCGCAAACGTAATGAGGTGCCAGCGCCGTTCAAGGAACTTCTTACGACAACATATATTAGGCGGCTATATTATGATCACCGCAATTACCGGTTGGTTGAAAGACTGGTCGGAGTGGTATTGAAAGTTATTCAAAACGATCTTTATCTGACTGAGCTCCGGCATCTTCGATTACTCTGTTTAAAAAATCAATTCAAGTATGAAGAATTGGAGCAGGATCTCAGACGTCTACTAGACGGGCAAACGAATCCGAAGGGCTTAATTAGGAAGGGGTATTTTTATTTAACACTGGGCCGCTTTGAGGAAGCAGTTGACGCTTACTATCGGTCTGTACTGCAGACAGAAAACCAGGAAGTGGCTTTACATGCACTGTTTTCACTGCAACACCTACGCAAATTACAGGTAAGTGGTGAGCATCTGGCCAAGATACTAGATAACCTTCACCTGGATAATATCGAAGAACAATTAATGACTAGATTCGGAGAGGAGACCTCCCGATTGCTCGATTTCAAGAAAATATTAAGCGAGCATGAGCGTTCGGCCATCCGATGTATTGGAGAACTCGAGAGGTTAAGAGATCGCCGAGAGAGGAAGAACAGTTGGGGATCCGATAACTATTTGTATGAAGCGTACACCGCTCTTGAGCAGTATGCTGAGTTAATCGAACACAACGGGCTCCCTGATTTTTTGATTACATACAACTCAGCTATGCGGCTAGTCGCAGAGCGATTGATTTTGGATGGGCACCTTCAACTGACCCAATGTTATTTAGGGTTTGGTTTAAATTTTAAAGACTTGTCATTAAATGATAATGAACTCTTTCTGTATAGAAATAAGAGAAGTCAATTGTTCCGTTGGATGAACGGAAGGATACATCAAGTCGTTTCGATGCTAGAAAACAGATCTATTAAGACGGATACCAGCTATTTTTTGCTTGTCAAAGCGGCAGATGCTCTTCTGTCCCAGACAAGTCTTCTCTATAAAATTATCGGCTTTGATTGGATCGATTCCTTGGCAAATCCGTTGACCCGTATTCTTTCTCTGGGGATTCCAACAGTGAATAATAACCTATATTCTACTGCAAACAAGCTTTTAGTACGGGTAATCAATGCTTTACCGGCAGTACGTAGCGTTGAGGTCTTCGAAAGCTATCTTCGCCACTTGATAAGTACAGATTATCCGGTTTATTACGGACAGCTTGACAGTATTCGTTTTATAGGTTGGTCATCTAGAACCTTGCAGTCCTTCCATTATGAACTATTGACCGAACTTTTACGAAAAATGCTTAGTCAGGGTGCATTTAAACTGGAGCAGTATTGTTACCTTGTTCTTAATTTACATTCGATTACTCCGTTGCCGGAACCATTATTGGCCGAACTAAAATCCCTCTTGCTACAGGTAGATGATCTTACGGGAAAAGGACAAGAAGCTTTGATCAAGTTGATGATAAAACTAAACTTATTGAGCGAGAAAGAAATCCGGGAAAGGGCTCATGCGATTTTAGAACGATATGAGAAGAATAGTAGCATACAGATGGAGTCCTTAGCTTTTTTTGCTGAGGTGGTTAATATTCTCAGTGAAGAAGAGGTAGATCGCATTCTCTTCAAAGCGCGTAGCGATAAATCTAAGTTTGCAAAGGCAAAGATGTTGAGGATGTTAGAAGAACAGTTTGATAATGTCTATCAATATTTTTTTCTAAAGCTAGCGCAGCACCATGAGTCGCCAGAGCTCTGGTTCCAGGAATTCGGAATGGAACAGATGAGCCAAATAACCTTTTATCATATGGGTCAAGCGCGTCAAAGTTTCGAGAAAAGCGTGCATATGATAGATAGTGTGAATAAATGGCTTGTAGAACGCATTATTTATAGTAAGGAACAAGAACGGAGCAGCTTTTTGCGAACAGCGCGAAGTTGGATAGCGAAAGCCGCAACACTCTACCCTTCCGATCAAGTTTTGGCTAGCACTATTGAATTGTTTATCTGGGATTCTTCTTATGAGGTGAAAGCTTGGACTATATCTTTTATAACTACCTATCTGTCTCATAAATCTTTCTCGGATGGGGGGGCGCAGTTAGATTTCTTTGGAAAAATCAAAGATCTTCCTGTTGAGGAGATGAATGAAAGCTTTATGCAGGCAATCGCCTTTTTTCTCAACAGATTCCGCCAAAGTCTTATAGACAAGAATTTTTATAGAGATGCTATAGAGCAGTGGGTTGAGATAATTAAGAATTCTCCGTACCTCTCGGTACAACTCGAGTGGGGATGAGGTAAAAAACCTAAGTTATAGGGTGGATGTAATAGATGAAATGGGGTATTCAGTAAAGCGGTATTGTATCTGAGTCATGGGTTGTCGGTTCAACTTGATCCAGAGGAAAAAAACAGTCGGGGGGAATATTTATGTATGATGTTGAACTGTTCCGACTTGATCCAGGCGGAAAAGGTTGAGGCCGTTCTGACGAATTTGGATGTTCAGAAGAGTTATCTAATGTTAAATGGGATTTTTACTGATGCGAAGATCCGGACTGAGCATGTGGAGAAAGAGTAGGAAGTAAGAATAGACAAGGAAATAAATTCGGGAACGTCTAGTGAGAAACATCGCTAATGATAATTTTGTTATACTGCTCAACCATCTATCGATGGTTAAGCAGTATTTTTTCTTGTTTGCTTATCAGGAAAAATTAAGTTTGATTATGATGAAAGTAAATAAACTTCAATATACTGGTTCCATAAATTGTTTATCCACATATTTATAAGATTCGAATAATCCTTGGGATCCATATGGGGCTATGAGTTCTTTACCATCAAGCTCTATGTAAGCCTGCCCAGTGATTGAAAGCTCCTGCCTAATAGGATTAATTTTTCTCAAATCCCCAACACTAGTGAAGGAATATACCCAAATGCATTCATCAATCAAGGAGTCACCGGCAACGACAATTAATTCTTTAATACCATCTTGATCGAAGTCATGAAGAGCAGCTTGTATTTTGTAACCCTCCTGCAATTCGCCGAAATCATCGAATGCCCCCGAGTTATCTGCACCAGACATATCAAGAGGCCAGCCTATCGAAGAAGAGGGAAAGTAAACAACAGCTTTAGTTCCATTAGGATGGTCTAAACCAAGCACTAATTCTGCTTTCGTTTTACCAAATTTCATTGGCAAAGACACATCGGCAGAACCTGGCTTCCATTCTACTTGGGATAAATTCTTTCCTTCGGTAGAACGAATTAAAGAGTCATTAATAGAAATGGTATTATCTGGCTGTATCTCAATATTTGACGTCTCAGTTTGTTGTTCGCCGCTTTGTGACAAATTTATATCTGTCTCGTTGTCAGGCGCATTAACTAATCTATCATTACTTACCTTCTTTTCTTCTTGTTGTACTTTTTCAGTTGTTTGTAGTTGTTGGGATGTAGAAGATTGGTTTGGTGCTGTCTTACAAGCTGATGATAATAGCACAGTTCCAATTAATACAACAAACAATGTTGCCATTTTTCTCATTCTTTGGATCGATCCTTTCTGGTATTCTAATTAGGTATAATTACCCAACGAGGCTAACGAACTGTTTCGACAATATCTCCTATTATATGTAAAAGAATATATTAGGTGAAGTGTTACATGAAAAAATAATTATCCTCTATTGTTTAATTTCGAAAGGAGAATAAATACATGCCCATCGAGTTAGGAGTCTGGAAAATCAACGGAGCTGTCGAGAGGATTCATTTTTCTAGTATTGAAACCGAGCGGAAGCTTAAGGATGTGATTAACCCATGATATAAGCATCATCGATCCCTCTTTAATGATAATTGGGAGACAGATTAACACGGCTTTTGGAAAATATATTGATATTCTAGCGATGAATTCCGAAGGAAACCTTGTTGTAATCGAACTCAAACGAAATAGGACTCCGCGGGAAGTCGTTGCTCAAACGTTTGGATTATGCGTCTTGGATTCAACAATTAACTTACACGAAAATAATCGAAATCTATAGCGAGAAAAATCCGGGCAGGCTGTTGGAACAGGATTTTGTGGATCATTTTCAGTCTGACTTTCCGGAAGCTTTAAACGAATCTCATCAATTAATCATCGTCTCTGCTGAGCTGGCCCCAGCAACGGAAAGAATTATCGACTATCTCACGGTCTTTGCAGTACCGGTAAATGCAGTCTTTTTTCATTATTTTAAAGATGGAGATAACGAATACCTGGCCAGAAATTGGCTCATTGATCCCCATAAATTGGAGGCTAAGTCATCCAGCATGAACATCCGGAAAACAGGTAAGGCTCCATGGAATGGCAAAGATTATTATGTATCGTTGGGCGATGGTATACATCGGAACTGGGAGGATTGCAGAAGATATGGCTTTATATCGGCAGGGCAAGGGAGGTGGTACAGCAATACGCTGAACCTCCTGAAACCAGGCGCCAGAATTTTTGCATGTATTCCTAGGGTGGGGTATGTTGGTGTCGGTATCGTACAAGAGGAAGTAGTACCCATAAAGGACTTTCAAGTGACAATCAATGAAGAGAATGTTCCGCTTTTGGAAGTTGACCTGCATGTCAAAATGGATAAGGATGTCGATGATCCCGATCTTTGCGAGTACGTTGTACGCGTGGAATGGATAAAGACTGTTTCTAAGCATGAGGCCATTAGGGAGAGGGGGATGTTCGCTAACCAAAATTCTGCATGTAAATTGAGAAACCAGTTTACGATTGAACGTCTCACGAAGCATTTTCAATTGGAGAAAGAATAAACGTGGGCGCTACACTCGGATATCTACCTTCATCCTGACGACCGAATCGGATTCTGAATTCGGCATTGTCCTATGCTGCGGAGATGTTAGTTTTGAAGGGTTCACGAGCATTTAAATATGCATGATCTTGAAAAGTCTGAAATGAAGCAACTTCCGGTTGACTGGACTATATTTGGTAGGATCCGCACAGACCTTTGTGATTCGTTATCAACATCCTAACGCTTATTTTCCAGAGCGATGTCTTATACCTTCTGATGAAGGAAATTCAAATGATTCTCTTAACTTATACTATATGGAGGAGAGGGACTGCCTAATCCTCCAGATCCCTCTCAAACCCTCAATCAAAACTGAAGGTTTAACCTGAAGCGCTCTTACTAATGCGGTGATCGTTAGCAGAGATGGCGCTTTTTCTCCGTTCTTCAATTCACTAATATAAGACCGGTCGTCATGAGAATAGATGCCCATCTCATCTTGGGTAAACTTGTTTTCTTTCCGATATTTCGTATCTATATTCTATTTATCACAAAAGAGGTCAACTGATTAATGCGGTCAGAACATTAACTTATAAAGAGGCCGGATGAACTGCTTCTACAGGTATCGATCCAAATCTCTTTGCTTCCTTTTTGTAATGTTGAATAAGATCGATAAGGAAAACAAGGCTATACGCTATGGATATCGAACGGAGTCTGCATAAGGGATCGGCTAGATGAGAATCGAATTTTAAAATTGTTTACAAAGACAGTAATGGTCAATGGTCGAATCGTTAAAGAATATGCGAGTGGTGAAATTCATAAGTAACCACCCCAGGGTTGATCGTAGTGAGAAGAGTATTGGCTATTATGAATTTGTAGATAATACGTGTCAATGAACGGTATCCCCATAAAACCATTTATGGAAATTCGTGCTAGCTACATGCCTCTTTGTCGTGTTCTGTGTATAAATATTTGGAAAATATTGATATAATCAAGTGATGAGAAAGTATGTACAATTTTTTTAAGGAGAGAGCTTAATGTGGTCCGAAATATCCAAACTAATAGGAGCTAATCCTATAATGTCCCTAATTATCACTATCTTTGGAACGTCAACAATCTGGATGTATAAAGAATTCAAAGAAATGATAAATCGGAACAATACGAAAAGGATTACGAATTTAAATGAGAAGATTAAGGTGTACAGTCAATTGCAAGCACATATTGCGGCAGTGCTTCATGATAAAGACAACCACAATTCAAAAATAAATTTAATAAGAAATTTAGGAGAGTATAGCCCAATACTCAGTGAAAATGTTCGGAATGTAGCAAAAGATTATTATATTAAGGCAGATCCTGCATACTTAAGTACTATGTTAGCCATGATGGAAGTAGACTTTAAGCAATTTGAGCAGGAGAAGGCCCGTGTCTCCAAGTATGAGAATAACGCTGAAATTGAGGATATCGTTGTAAGGCTGTATGATCCACTCAAGCCTATATTATTTGTTTGGTTATCGATTTGGTTTTTTAGTTACTCGTATATTCATTTCACAGAACAACAAGTTTGGTACAATAAAGTAAACGTTATTGCATTTTCATTCTCATGGTTCATAGGTGTCGCTACGTTATCAGCACTTATATCCTTGAAATTGGAAGGGAAATTATCGAAACAAGGAATACATAGATGGTTAGCATATAGTCTTATTATAATAATTCCGGTTATCACTTTCATAAAAGCCTTTCTCTTGTTGCTATAGCAATACAAGTCATTTGTATACTGATTATCATTAAAATAAAACGCAAAAATAGTGGAATTATAACCTTTGACTGATCCAGCATGATAGACCTAAACTCGGCCTGGAGGAATTCAACATGCTACTCAATGAATTCTAAATCTTTAGAAACAAACAAAAATCTTATAAAATGGTTATTATCCTTTCTCTACTAGAATATTACAAACAAACTCAATCCTTTAGTGCCCGCTTAGCACCATTGCTACGGTTCTTATTACCAGCAAGTGGGCTTTAAAATGATTAGCAAGGAGCTTATGCATTAATTCTTCAACTTTCTATCAAACCCCTCAATCAAAACCAAAGGTCTAACCAGAAGCGCCCCTGCTAATGCCTTAGTCGTTAGCAAGAAGGTGCTTTTTTTCGTTCTCCAACATACTAGTATAAATCCGGTCGACACGGTCGTCTTGCAAGAGTTGATGGACTTCTCACTATATTGGCAACATTATAACCTCTTAATGGATAGATCATGAGAGGAGAATACCAGATCAAATTCGGGGATGCTAGGAATGATAAGTATATTATACGGATGAAACGGGACGTTTAATGAAGTTCCTGTGTTACTTTGTCCTTTGGAGGAATTTGTAAAACTTTGTAGAAGTATTAGAGGACGTTTTTCCTAAACACAAGCAGCAAATAAGTTACTCCTGCCACTTGACGAGACATCTTGTAACCAGTGGGAACCATAATGATGAATTCTGAGAGAACTAACTCTACAAACCTTGGCCTATGGCAAATACATGATTGGCCAGTGTAGAGACTTACCGATTCTCCACACTTTCAAGATACGACGTGTATGCTACTGTCGTGAATTATTTGAGTGTTGAGCAGACTCATTCTGACGAATTGGAAAGGTTGTTTTAACGGCAGAGAGAGTAGAAGAATAAAAAAGTAATGAGAAATATTTTATGGGAGTACAAGTGAATTACTATAAGGGGTATAGGTGATGAACGAAGAAGTTATTGTTGCTGTCTTTTCTGAATCCTACGATACACAGGATAAAGAGCGTGAAAGTCTGGTACAAAGAATCGTTACTGAAAAAGATAAGGTTCGTGACGAGCTTCTAGGACTAAAACCGGATGAAATAGGTGGCAGGATTGCATTGGCAGGTTTTTATTACCAATTTTTGGTGTCGATTGAGTACTTTATTGATTTGTTGAAAGGTAAGTGGGATTTCCTGGCAGTGGAGTTGCATGAAGACATTATTGTTGGAAAAGGAAATGAGGTTAGGTTTGTTCAAGTAAAATCAAGTTCCGAGACTCATTTACATGCAAGTGGCACAGGTTTGACAGATCGCTCAAAAGAAATCTTGCAGGTCCCAACAGTGAGTGGTAAAGGGCGACCGAAAACGGTGAACTTTTACTATAACGATAGTTGGTTAGACAAGCTGCTACTTAAGGCAAAATATTTTCCTAAATCAGCTGGTTACAAGACCACATTTGAATTGGTAACCAGCTATGTAATCCTAAATTCACGTGGGCAAAAAGTGGATCCATATATAAATAATAATTCATTTAATTCGGCCGTGGATGATGATGATGATTTACTAAAGCATTTATCAAAGAAAGTTCACGATAAAGATAGCAAATACAAAGATGTAAAAGTAGAGTTCGATTACAAAGTTGAGTGTGAAGAAGAGCTGAAAGATCTGTTAAGAAGACTCAATATAAGAAAAACAACTGATTTAACGAGACTTGATCAGTACATTAATCATATTTTATATAGTTTTAGTGAACAAATTGAACCTGGTGTAAGAATGTCAGTTGAGGATCTTTTTTATATGATTGGTATTCTCATTGATAAATGTAGACGTATTGGAAACACGTCTATACTTTATATCGATCGTATGGAGGCAGAGAGAATAAGGCAAGAAATTCATGACCGTGTAATAAGAGTAGCCGGGGAAACGGCACGAAAACATGATAGTGTTACTTTTATAGAAACTGTATTTGAATCAATTGTTAATGAGATACAGAGTATTGATATATATAATGAAATAGAGCCTCATCTACGTTGTTATAAAGAGCATTTAATTGACTGGGTAAATAGTGGTAGGAGCGTAAGGGAAATAATAAATCGTTATATTGATGGTAGGAAAACATCGACTAGTTATAGGGATTTAACATCATTTGATCAAATCGCAAGATTCAAAGAATTGATTAGTACATGTTTCCTATTAATTTTAATTTATGAAGATATTGCAGGAATATCTGATAAACACAGTTCACTACTTGTTAAACAAATTAAAGAGCAACACTTATCATTTATCAGTTTGGGCCGAGGGGAGAACTTACAAAAAGGTATAGATAAATTAAAAGCATTGTTTAGTGATATAAACAATGCTCTAGACATAATACTTCACCCACCACAGAAAGTTATTTTTCAGGGGAATTTTACTGGAAACCGAAATCCGGTTCAATCGGTTACAATAAAAGACCCTCGTCCGCAAGCGGAATTTTTAGAAGATAATGCGGTTCTCACAGAGGTTAATATTGTGATGGATGTAGTGCCAGGGGGAGTGCTAATGGATGAGTTTAACAGTTTGTTTAGTTTTGAGAACATGGAAGAACTGCTCCAACATTTAAGGGGTTTCTGGAAAGATATAAAATGAGGTGAGGACTATGCAGACGTATAATCTAGTTTACGAACGTCTAACCAAAATGAAATTTCAAGAAATTAATTTTGAAGAATTAAATAAATTAGGAGTCAAAAGTTATATAAAGCATCATGTTCTAGTAATACTCCAGAATTGGGATCAGAATATAAGTATAGATGAAATAATGGAGGAGGCTCGTGAAATTCGAGATATTCTTCTTGGGTTACAATATAATGTTTGGAATACCTATTATTTACTTTGTTGTGACGAGGATGTGAGCGATGAAACACTATACTTTGTTGAACGTGAGGCGACAGCCTTAAGAAAGTACCTTGTTAGAACGGAATCTGATCTTAATCGGATCCCATTTCTTGATACTATACAAGTAAACAAAGTGGTAAACCCGTTGTCCTTATCTGATGATGTGGTTCAATATGGTTCAGTTGCAGATATACTAATATCCTATATTAAAGAAAAGAACGGTGAAAATGCTAAATTAAATGCTCGATCGGTTGAAGAGGCAATCACTACTCTAATAAAGGAATAGATATATGAGAATTGAAAAAGTAAGAATAAAGAATTTCAGAAATTATATCGGTGATCACGAGTTTCATTTAGGAAAGAGAATCACGATTTTTTATGGTGCGAACGGATTTGGAAAGAGCTCCTTTTTTGATGCTTTGGAGTGGTGTTTAACAGGTGAGATAAGCCGTTATAAGGATGGTTTTGGCGGCAAAGAGGTAATTAATCATCATGCAGATTTACAAAATACAGAATGTTTCGTTGAGATTTATTTTTCTGGGAACATCTTGTCAAGAAGATTTAAAGTAGAAAAAGGCACGTTTGGGAACATGCAAGTTAAAATAATTACTACAGAAAACAAAGAAATAGTAGGAAAAGAAAAAGTCGATAATTTTCTTCGTAATGAATATTTTGCTGACGAGAACAACACATCAATGTTTGGTGGACTTATAAAACAATCCCATATCTTGTCTCAAGATCAAGTAACAGATTTCGTTTTACGTGATGACCCTAAGGAAAGGTTCGATGCTTTAGCCGAAATAATGGGTTTAAAGAACATTCTTTATATAATTGAAAATGTAAAAGAAGTTCTCAATAAGCTGAATTCAAAAAAGGAAAAGCTTAGGGATGAGTTTGATAACTACGGACCGATGATTGAAATGCGTAAAAATGACGCCGCAAAAATCGAATTGAGCAAACTAGATAAATTAGCAGCTGAGTTCCAAGTTAGTTCGGAGATAGACGTTTTTTATAAATCAATCCCCCGTCTTCAGGATGAAATATATAAAGAAATCACCGAAACTGAGAGCCTTATATCCCTAATCGAAAATGTTAAGCTATATGGATATAAAACTCTAGAAGAAATTAAATTGAAAGTAATGGAAGTGGAGAACGAAAGAAAAGATACTGATAGATCTATTGAAGAATACAATAAATTGAAAAATCGAGTTGAATTCTTGAATGAGTGTTTTGCATAATTCCGTTTCAGAGAAGAAGCGATAGCATATTCACTGTCGTTAAGGGGTAATTTTCGAAAATGGTATTATATGGATGAAGAAAAGGGCAGACTTGCAGAATTTTAGAACA
>NZ_BAAIYF010000015.1:0-132965 GCF_057546105.1 Paenibacillus sp. YAE3
GAGTTGCAAGCGTCTTGCCGCCTGCTTTATGCTCAATAGTTACCTCGTATTTATCCGTCGGTTTTTCAATTTCCGTATAGTTAAACGTAATCGTGACGTTGTGGTCAGGCATGATTCCCGTTACAACGCCGCCGTCAACCGCCAAGCCGCTGTCTGGGCTTACGGTAGCTCCGGCAAACTGATAGCCTTCAAACTCCTGACTCGCAAACGTTACCTCGGCTCCTTGAGCATAAGATTCCGTTTGGATTTCAAGCGTTTTGCCGCCTGCTTTATGCTCGATGGTTACCTCGTATTTATCCGCCGGTTTTTCAATTTCCGTATAGTTAAACGTAATGGTGATGTTGTGGTCAGGCATGATTCCCGTTACAACGCCGCCGTCAACCGCCAAGCCGCTGTCTGGGCTTACGGTAGCCCCGGCAAACTGATAGCCTTCAAACTCCTGACTCGCAAACGTTACCTCGGCTCCTTGAGCATAAGATTCCGTTTGGATTTCAAGCGTCTTGCCGCCCGCTTTATGCTCAATGGTTACCTCGTATTTATCCGTCGGTTTTTCAATTTCCGTATAGTTAAACGTAACGGTGATGTTGTGGTCAGGCATGATTCCCGTTACAACGCCACCGTCAACCGCCAAGCCGCTGTCTGGGCTTACGGTAGCCCCGGCAAACTGATAGCCTTCAAACTCCTGACTCGCAAACGTTACCTCGGCTCCTTGAGCATAAGATTCCGTTTGGATTTCAAGCGTCTTGCCGCCCGCTTTATGCTCAATGGTTACCTCGTATTTATCCGTCGGTTTTTCAATTTCCGTATAGTTAAACGTAACGGTGATGTTGTGGTCAGGCATGATTCCCGTTACAACGCCACCGTCAACCGCCAAGCCGCTGTCTGGGCTTACGGTAGCCCCGGCAAACTGGTAACCTTCGAACTCCTGACTCGCGAACGTTACCTCGTCTCCTTGAGCATATGATTCCGTGTGAGTTGCAAGCGTTGTGTCGCCCGCTTTATGCTCGATGGTCACTTGGTTCTTAATCGCTTCAAAGTTGATTGTAATCGTGACATCTCTATTGGGCATTATTCCTGTAACATTGCCATCCGTTACTGTGAAATCGCTGCTTTCCGTCTCGAAGTTTTTGAATGAATATTCCGGGAATGATTTCACCGGATGATTCACATTCGCACCTGGAATTACAGGTAACGACTCGGTATCAAGCGTTGTCTCACCTGCTTTGTAAACAATGTTTACGGCATGTGGCGCCTGCGTGTACCCGAACCAAATATCCTCCGATGGTTTGTTCGCATTCAGTGTAACTTTGATTGGTTGGGTTCCTTCCTTGGCTGCAAAACCGGATTGCGTTGGAGGCGATACAGTGTACTCCGTATTGAATTTTAACGCCGTGCTGCCGTTGTCCTCAAAGAGCAACGGGCTTTTTCCAACGACTGCGGCGTGTTCCCGGTCTGTTATGCTGCCGTCGTTATTAATCGGATCGCCTTGAGCATTAACCAGATAAGAATGGATCTTAATCGAACCTACTCCAGTATTTACAGTTGGAACATCGAATTCTTTGGTTCTTTGAACATGGTTCGCGTCGATGTATTCCAGCGTCGTTGTTCCATTTGTCGGGTAAAGCTTACCCGCTTCCGGACCTTTCGATTTAAGCTTAACTTTATAGGTTAGCGTTGCAGCCTCGCCTTCCGTGATGTTCCCGACATCCCAAATAAATTTCTTCGAGGTTGCATCCCAAGTCATTTCGCCTTGCGATATCGTATAGTCTACATCTCGAACAGGCTGGTTGCCGCTCTTTATCATTAAGTCGAACATATCTCCCATCGGATCGAAGACTTTAGCGTTCGTTGCAGCATAAGCGATCTGACCCACCAGCCCCGTATAAATCCTATTCAAATCATTTTCATTGGCATCGAAGTAGCCTTCATTGTTTACCTTTTTCAAAACATACTGGGCATTCTTATCCTTGCCTACATCAAGACCAATAGAATAAATGCGCATATTTTCATCTTTCGCAAACTTTGCCTCAGAGATGGTACCTTGTCCGTGGTTTGTTACACGGGTGCCGAATAACCACCAGTCCCCTATCCAATACCTGATATTATAATCCCCTCCGGAACCCAGAATGTTGTCGTAATTAAACTTTGTAATATAAAAACTTGGATCTCCGGAATTATTCTTTGTTACCTCTGTTCCTTCAAAACTGTACGTCGGCATACCATCGCTTAGAAGAATGATAACTTTTTTTTTCGCATGGCTTTTTTCCAGAAGCAAGCGAGCTTGACGAAGCCCGTCCTGAATGTTGGTACCACCATCTGCATTTATACTATTAATCGCTTTCGTTAGTGCATCCTTGCTGTCGCTTCCATGAAAAGTGGAGTCTACTGTTGCGCTCTTGGCAAACGAAACGACCGCGATCCTTGATGGCGAGCCATCAATTAGCAAATTGTCGATAAACTTTTTTGCCGCATTTTTTGCTTTCTGGATCTTTCCCCCGCTTTTATCGTTCTCGACAGGAGCCATACTCCCCGATCGGTCAATGACCAGGACAACGTCAGCGCCGCCAGTCTGAGTATTCTTACCTTCGACCTTTAATGTAATCTCCCATTCATCACTGACATTGGTCGCCTTTGCGGTTTTCGACAGATGAACAGCTCCGGGGTTAGGCCAATTCAATTCTGGCGGCATCGGCGCAGCAGAACCCACAGGTAACGTCCCTGGAAAAAATCCAACCAGCACGGTCACGACCAACACCCATGTGAATACGTTTCGCAATGTGCGTTTCATCTCGTCCTCCTTATTCCTTTGAATTGTTCCCGAAAAGCAAAAAGTCCGGCTGCATTAACGGATTGTTAATTGCAGCCGGACGATCATAAGTCATAAGGACTCTTAGACTCCAAGGCTTTGCGACCTAATCTTTCGACTAGTGTGCCAAATATAAGATTGTCGTTATTGCAGCAATGCCTAACGCGAAAATCCATTGCATCGATCTTTCGGATGTTAGGCCGTGGGAACCATTGACAAATATAAACCAAAATAAAATTGGCTGTCAATACCCATCATGTGAAATCTTTGGAATTTTCTTTAAACGTGATCCAGATCCCCGTCTTATCGTCCGATGGTTTGAAACGCGGGTAGCGGATGCACTCCGGATCGTCTTGTTCCAGGGCCAGCAGCCACTTGGCGTAGCTTTCCAAGCCTTCCGCAGCGACCTGGCGCAGCATCTTCTCTTCCGGATTTCCGGTTTCGTCATCCTGAAGCGGCCAAGGTTCCGGGTAAAAAAGCCCGTCCGTCACCAGCAGCAGTCCCGCCAAGCCGATCCGGTTGATTTTGCCGTATTCCAAAAAATCTTCCGCTTCCGGCAATCCGTTGATCACGGAGTAACCTTCAAGAGTGTTCATTTTCTCTTTATTTTGAAGCAGCCGGGGTTTGACCCTTTCCCACAATTCGGCTTTCGTACGTATGCCCTCTTCGATGCCCTGCTTCCAAACCGCCAGGGACGCTTCGCCGATCTGAGCGACCTGATCCCGCGTGAGGGTCCGAATCGAACCGTCCCGGTATAAGGCGATCACCATGCAATCCCCCGCCTGAACGTATTCGATGTGATGTTCATGAATGCGAATGGCAGCCATGGCGGCCGTCCACAGTTCGCTTTTGCGATCCGTCCGGATGCCGCTTGCCCGCATTTCCTCGCCCAACTTGAGGTTGGCTTCTTTGGCAAACGTTTCGAGACTGCGGGTTTCGTCTGCGGGGAGCCGCTCGAAATGCCGTTTGATCAGCTGCGAAGCCAGTCTGCCCCCGGTTTCGCCATGCGGTCCCCGGTAGGGGATCAGCGACGTCGCCCCGTCGACCACGCCAAAAATCCTTGCGTCCGGATGCCATATGACGGCGTCTTCATTCCACTCTCCTACGCCTTGAATCGAGATATGCCGAATGTCCATGGGAAATCCCTCCATCGTGTTGGTTCACTGACCGACTCTACAGCGAATCGAGCAATTTTCGGGTCTCTGCGAATCTGTTTCGTTATAGCCAATCGTCTCCGGACAAATCCGGTTAGACGAAGTTTGCAAAAAGACACCGGTACATGTCATGCCGATGCCTTTTTATACGGGTTGATTAGCGCGAGATCGAAGTCAAAATATCATTTTGGAAAAAGAGGTAATCGTCCGATCCGTAGCTATGCTCATACACCCACATATCGGTCGTTCCCCACGAATAGATATCCCGGCTGTTGTGGCTGTACGGCCCCCAAGAGAGATACACCATGTCCGCGGTCATGCCGATGCTGATCGTTCTGTTTTTAATTTTATTCCAAATCTCTTGCGAAAAATGGTATGTCGAATAAGGACTGGTCGTCAAAAACGACGAAGCGAACTCATACTCGGGCAAATTCGCTTTCAGCGTTCGGCCTTTATAAAAAAAGTAAACGTTAACGTACGAATCCAGCAAGGAATCCCTCTCGACGTTGGTGATTTTGACGGCAGCCAAATGCTCAACTTGCTCGTTTACGAGGTTGCCATATAGATCGTAAATCAGGCCGGGATCGAACAGCCATGCCGTCTTCCCGATATACTTGGCGTACGATTCGTACAGATCGTTGATCCCGACGTGAATGCGCACGTTTTGGAGGCTCACCGTAACCGTTTTGACGAAACGATCCCCGTAGTCCCGGTCGCCGTATTCAACGGACGTCTTCCCTTTCGTTGCGTCTTTGACCATTTGCAGCGGCACCATGAGCTTCCCGTTGATATTCTGCGCAGGCACGGCGTAGGAAGTCCCAACACCATTCACTTTGGCGTATTTGGAGTTTAGCTTTGATTGAACGGTCGTCCCTTTGTAAGAAATTTCGATTTCGTTTGTTTTGCTTACGGACAGCTGTCCCCCAGCAGCCTTCAGAAACTCGGCGGCCGGAATGAGGGAGCTTCCCTTCAAAATGACTCCTTGCCCTTGAAGCGTCCGTTCCTGAACGGCTTCGGCCTGTGCTGACGCACCGGCAAAAACAAACACCGTCAGCAGCGCCATCATGCTTAGAAAAATTCTTTTCAACCTTGATTCCCCCTATGTATGTTCCTGTGCGTATGCCCATTCAACGTACCACCTTTTTCAAAAGAGGTCCATCCAATTAATCCCATACGCGCTTTTTCGGGGGCCGTGCTTTGCAATCTCCCTGGTGATTCAGATTTTATTCAGAAGCATGTTGTACGCTTAAGGTAACGCAGACTTTCCCGGAAGGCAACAGAGCGTCAGACCGCCATAAACCGAACACAAACAAGTTTCCGATTGCGGAAGTCGGAAGGGCTTGTTGTGATTCGGAAGCATTCAAATGTCATCGCCTCGGCAGTGCTTCTCCCATCTCCCTCGGAATCATGTTTTTCCGCCGGAAAACCGACAGCAGCAGCCCTGCAGCGGCAAAATCGAAGACTTGCATCATACTGCTGTACCCTATGAAAGGCAGCACCTCGCTGACAATCGGGACGATGCCGAAGGACATGAGAATCGGCCAGAACATCCGGATGGCGAAGAGGCTCATGAATCCGGCGACGATTCTTCTTGCATATTCGTCATGGATGCGGTCCCTCATTTTCCAGACCCGGACCATAAACCAGAACGCCAGCCCAGCGATGAGGATGCCGAATCCCCAACCGAAACAATAAATCAGATAAGGGAACAAGGAGTCGGCGTACACATAAGGGAGCGTATCCAGCCGAGCGGCAAATCCATGCCCGAACCAGCCCGCCGAAAGAATCGCCGCCTTGGTTTGAAACAACTGATGGCTGCCCTCCCCCGCCGGATATAGAAACGCATGAAGACGATGGTATAATTGGCTGGCTCGGGTAAGGGCGAAAATGTATAAAGACAGCAGCGGAAGGGCCAGCAACAAAAATTGGGTGCCGCTCTTTTTTGTTTTCCAAGTCAGCAAGAAAAAAGCAGCGAGATAGATTAGGCCGTAAAACCAGGAAGATCCTAAGGAAAACAACACAACGGGAAACACTCCCCTGCCGACCAGCTGAACAAGGTGCTCCGCTCCGCGCCAATCCTTAGCCGGCTTCATACCCGCCAGCCCCAAGACGAGTATCGGAAGCGAAACGGCCATGATATTGACGCCAAACGGTCCAAACGCGAGAAACACTTTCCTTCCGTTGAGGTCGATCCCTGCACAAAGGGTAAGCAACATCAGAAGTAACATGCCGTAAAACAGCACGGCCGAATGCTTTTGTAGTTTGCGGTAATCGATAAAGTAGAAAACCATCAGGAAGGCCATGCCCATAAGAGTAAACAGCACTTTATTTTCGACAAGCCTCGTGCCGAATTTCGGGTACATTCCCGATTTGCTGGGCGGCAAACACTCCGAAAATGCCCAAAAGCGCCATCGCCGCTATAATAACAAACATCTTCCATTCCACGGCAGGCTTATGAGCCTGGTGTAGGTTGCGCCCAATCGCATCCGGGTCCCCCATCTGGCGGACCGCCTTCGCGGCAGCCTCTTCCTCGGGCATCCCTTCCTCAAGCAAAAGCTCCATTCGTTCCGCCACGTGGGATGTAAGCTCCTCGCGGATATCCGCATGCAGCTCCTTGGCGCGAACGTGTCTGCATACCCGGTTCAAAAATGCGGCAACGACCGCAAATTGTTCAAGCTGGTTCACGATGTTCCCTCCCCTATAACCCGATCCACCGCGGTCCGGAATTGTACCCACTCTTGCGTTTTTTCTTTCAGTTGGCCTCTGCCCCGGTCGGTAATGCGGTAATACTTGCGTTTGCGCCCGTCGTGCGTGCTCCAATAGGCATCCAGCCAACCTTCGGCCTCCAGGGAATGCAGGATGGGGTATAACGTTCCTTCCTTCATCGAAAATACCCCCTCCGAGCTTCGCTCGATCTCTTTGATCAGTTCGTAGCCGTACATTTCCTTCTTGTTCAACAACGTGAGCACTAAAATAGCGGTGCTGCCTTTAAGCAGCTCTTTATTGACTGCCATCCGACGATCTCCTTATACCTAGATTTACGATATATCGAATTACTATGTATATGAATATATGTAAATAAACCATGAAATGCAAGAAGAATTCCTAAATAAGCGATCTTCAATAAGCCCCCTATATAAAGGAAGGTTTTCGAAAATTGTATAGGTTTTGTATAGGTCCGGTTGTTAAACAATTTTTAAGGCATATTGCAGAAATTCAAAATTTATTGACGCAGCTGCTTGGGCAAAAGCGGATGAGGCGCAATTGATCGAAGCCGGAATTCTTCAAGGCAACGGGCCTGAAGTTCTGAGTCCGAAAGCGCCAATGACGCGTGCCGGAGTCACCGCGCTGATTGCCAGAATGCTGAAAACAACCGACATGATCGATAAATAATCGGCACTGCAAAAAACAACCATTGACCGGCTTTTCGGCAATGGTTGTTTTAATATCAGGATGTTTCAGCGTCTCCGATTCCGCGGTTCAGACCAAGTTCAGAAAATATTCAGACGGTTCTTGTATAATTCATTTGTTTACTCACTCTACTTGAATATACGCTCGTACGATAAATGGCAAACCCGCTTGAAAAACGGGGACGCAAAGCTACAGGGGCTAACGGTTTTGCCAGAGCAGCAAATGCCAATGCCAGCCAGCTGCCGAATACGACGGGAATCTCCGTCCTATTTAGCATGCCTGCTGCTTGACGGAGGTTTTTTCTTTTCCTGCATAACCGCAAGGAAGGCAATACGAATAAAGGTGGAATCAGGATGAGGGCTTTACTAGTCGACGATGAGCCATTAGCTCTGGAATATCTTAAAAAGAAACTTGAATACGATATCGGTGGCGTTAACGTCGTGGGCTTATGTTCAAATCCTTATCAGGTGGTTGGAGTTGCGGTCAAACAGCGACCCGACGTCGTCTTTCTCGACATCCATATGCCTGAAATGAACGGACTTGAGCTCGGCGAACAATTGCAGGCTGCCGTTCCGCACACTGAAATCGTCTTCGTGACGGGCTACGACCAATATGCCGTACGCGCTTTTGAGCTTTATGCGCTGGACTATATTATGAAACCTGTGCGCTTGGACCGCTTGCGCCTGACCGTTCAGCGTTTGCGCGAAAGGCTTCAGGAAGATCCCGAAGCGTCCGGCAATGCGAAAACGCCGCTTTTCCTGTGCTTCAATCAGCTTCGGGTCCAGCTTCCCGGGATGGAGCCGCAAACGTTGAAGTGGCGCACGAACAAAGCGCAGGAGCTGTTCGCTTATTTGCTTCACCACCGCGAGCGTACGGTCGATCGCGGCACGTTAATCGAGCTTTTATGGCCCGATTTTGAAGTGTCCCGGGCGACCCAGCAGCTGTACACGACAATCTATCATATCCGCCAAACCCTGTCCAAGGCCGGTCTGACGATGATCCGCATCATCAAAGGAGAACTTGAAGCCGGATACCGGCTCACCATCGGGGGAGCCCGAGTGGACGTCGAGGAATGGGAGCATCGGCTTAAGCGGTTAGAAACTATAGACCTCACGAACGCGGAGGAACACGAGCAGGTCCTGGATCAGTTCGAAGGGAATTATCTGGGGGAATACGAGTACCTGTGGGCCGAATACGAACGGGAACGAATCCGGCTCTTGTGGCTGCAGCACGCGGAGAACCTGGCCCGGTTTTATATGGACCGCGGGAAAACGAAAGCAGCGATTCACGTGAATCTGCGCATTCAGCGGCAGCTGCCCGACCGGGAAGAAACGTATCTGACCCTAATGACGCTTTACGACAGCCTGGGCGACACAAGCGGCGTCGAAGAGCAGTACTGGCTCCTTGCCACCAGAATGCGGGAGCTGGAGCTTGCTTTCCCTCCGAGAATCTTGGCGTGGTATGAACAATGGAAACAGCAGACGCGCTGATTGCGGCAATCCCCCGAACGTAACGTTCGGGGGCGGATTTCAAGCTGTTTTTCGTTTACAGCCGCGGATCGATCTCCCGTTCCTGGCCGACCTCGAACAGCAGATTGGCGGCGATTTCCTGATAGGCCTGATGCTGAGGGGAAATCTCCCCGAATTTGACTTCCAGCATCCGCACGCCAAGCCGATGTTCGTTCAAGGATGTCCGCAGCTTGCGCATAATGCTTTTTTGCTTCATCAGCTTGCGGTATTTGTGCGGGAACCGGTAATCGTAGCCGTATACGATCGTCAAATAGTCGGGATTGCGCACCTTCATGTAGGGTACCGTCCGGCCATTCCACGTCTCCGGCTTGATGACGACTCCTTCCATATGCTTTTCCGTGGTCAGCTTGCCAAAGTAGCTTTCGGCCCGGGCGTCGCTATCCGGATCGGACAAATCCAGCGTGATCGCTTCATCCTCCGAAAGGAAACGGTACATCTCCGAGGTGCTCCATGCCGGCAATTCCTCCCGCCCATCGTCGTATACGATTTTCAACACGGCAAACGGCTTATACTCCATTTCCGCATCTTCCGCATACAGCTCCAGCTGCTTCTTATAGACTTCGTACGCCCGGACATGTTCGGCAAGCGGCACGCTGCTCTCCCGGACGTCATGAAGGTGCTTATAGGTTTGATAAACGCTGGCGCCGTATTTTTCGCTTAAGACGATTTTGGCGGTATGGTATTGGTCCTGCTCGAACCCGCTGGCATCGTATTGTTCCGTCAGCTGTTGCAAAGCCGGCTCGAATCCGTTATGCCGCAAAAACGCCAGCTCCGTTTCCAGCGCTTTTTCGATCGGCTTGAACTGGCGTTCGATCAGCCCTTCTCCGAGCGCCTTCCACGGCAGCAATTCCCCGTCGAGCAGCAGCATGGCGATCCCGTGTTGCTTCATATATCCGCCGAGCCGGTCCAGAAGTTTCCGATAAATCTCCGTCAAGTCCGCCTGCTTCACCTTATAGCCGTTCCGGCTGACGGCAAAACATTGCTCCGGTTCCTGATGCAAATAGACGTTGCAGCGGGAGCCCATATATTTCGGCTGCAAAACAACCTGCCGGACGCCGTGTTCGCGGAAGTAATCCAGCCCTTTTTTCAGCGACTCCAGCTCGTTTCTTTCTGGATCCTTGTCCGCTGGGGACATCGTGCCGGAGATAAAGTTAATGCGATGGCGCGAACAGTAGTGAAGTCTGCGAATTTCTTCCTCGCCCAAATCCTGCACGGAAACCTTGCGCTCTTCCCGGAACAATACCGGCAGTTCTTCCGCCATCGCGGCCGTGCGCGATGAATGCGACTTCATGAACGGCTTGAACGTGATTATGACAGACGTCAGTCCATTTCCATGGACGGCCCCGGTATCGATATGGATTTTGTTTCGGATGCGGAAAGCGCATTTCGCGGCGATATGGCCGAAAATATGGTACGGATGCTTCCCGACCGCTTCCTCCTGCAAAAACGACAGCTGCCCTTCCAGCGGCGCTTCGCGATCGATCCGCAGATTTCGCTGATGGCGGACGGCATTTGCGTCCAGCTTGCCGATATATTTCTTTTTGCACGGGGCATGGGTCACGTAATAGGATGGGCCGTTCATGCCAAGAAAGCGGTAAAACGGCTTCGCCCTCGATACCAGGCACTCGAATTTGTCCCAAAGTTCCGGATCGGCCCGCAGCGTCCCGGCGGAATCGAAATACGTGCAAAGCAGCTCCGGATCCGCGCCGCTAATTTCGCCCCGCACATATTTGTACACGAAATTTTCGTGGTTCCCCATCACAAACAGGAAATGCTCCCGGTTATCATGCAAAAATTCCACGATTTCCTTCGTTTTTTTCCCTTTGTCGATCCAGTCACCGGCCAAGATGATTTTCGCGTCCCGCACCCGGTCCCCGGCGATCAGCTTGCCTGCCTCGATCCGGTACCCGTAGCTCAGCAGCAGCCCCTGCAGTTCATCCACGCGTTCATGGACGTCGCCGACGATGATATACTGCTGCTTTTGCGGCAGCACCGTGTCCAGATAGGCGTCAAGATCCTCGATCACCACGCTGTATTCCGGATTCCGTAGGCCCACCTCCGGCCGGTAAAAATCCTTCGCGCGCACTTTATGGATTTGGTCGTACCCCTCGCGGGCAAGCGCTCCGAGCACCTCCTTTTTCAGGCGGTTGATATGGTTCGTGATGAGCCGCTTCGAACGTTCCGAGGCGTAATAATCCTCCCGTTTCCGGTAATCGAACACGATGACTTCCAGATGGTAATGGTTGCGGCGGGCAATATCCTTGACCTTGGCGCGGAAATCCTCGGCCAGCCCGGTCGTATCGACGACGACGAACTCCGCGTTGACGGGAAACGTCGTCACCATGTTCAGCTTCTCGAACAACAGGTGAAACGCCTGCTCGCTTGCCTCCAGCATCACCTGGTCGTATTTATCGTAGTCATGCCCGAGCACCTCCTGCCGGATTTGGTCGGAAGACAGGTATTGAATATTCGCTTTGATGTTTTTATCCGCGTCTTCAAACCGCAGTCCCGGCATGAGGACTTCCTTGGCAAAGGTCGTTTTGCCGCATTCCGTCGAACCGACGAGCATGAAGATCGTATGCATTTTCGTCCGGATTTCCATGATTCATTAAACCTCCTTTTTCTTCAGGATGGCCCCCTGCGTCGTGCGGATGCCGTCCACCTCGTCCCCGATGTCCACGAATTCGCATGAAAGGCCCGCGTCCCTGATTACATCAAGCAGCCACAGCCGGAACGCCTCCCGCCCCATCTCCCATTTGTGGTCGTCGTGGCGGAAACCCGCAAGTCCGTAAAACCGGTTAAAGTCCTTGTTCGGCGTCGTGATTACAAAATGGCCGAAATCGACCTCTAGCCCAATTTGGCGGATCAGCTCCCCCGCCTCCCCTTCGCTCATGTGCTCGATCACTTCGGTCAAAATGACGTCCACCCGCTCGCCGCTGTATTCCGCGAGGAAATGGCCGATCGATCCAAAAGCCGCAATGTTGGCGATCTGCTTCGATTCCGCTCTGCGCGTCATTTTGTAAAGCGCCTCTTCGTCGACGTCGACCGCATAATACGTCCCGTCGATTTTGCCGGCGAACGGAAGAGCGTAAAAACCTTCGCCGCAGCCCACATCCAGAATGGATTTGTCGAAAGGCAGCACGCCCCCGATGAAATTCCGCCGCTGCAGCGCCGTCCCCCCGTACGCAAATTGAATGCTGTAGCGGTCCGTTTTTTCGAGCTCGGCTTTGTATCGGCCGAACCGTTCCTTGGACGACAAAAAGTTGCGAACGAACAGGCTCCGGATGTAAAACGGCGCGTCGATGACGTGCATGCTCCGGATGTACTTCTCCAGCACCTTTTCGGAGATATCGATGTATTCGTTGCCGAACATGGACAGGAACAAACATAATACGCTGACCACATGCAGAAGCTGATACAGGCTTTTTTGCGTCGTGACGGTTAACGAATAGCTTTTATGCGCCAGATGGTCGGTCGTAAACGTAAATTCCGGAAGATGTTTCGCAAAAAAATCGATATAACGCGTCAACTCGATATGGATCATCGGAATGTAAAAGGTATGTTCATAGCCTTCCGCATCCCGTTCGTCTTGCGTTTTCAGCGGGGCCGAAAAAAATTCCCCGATTGCGTTCAGCGGAAATAAAGGCGTATGATAGCGCGAAACGTTAAGATATTCGAAAGTCTCCTGCTGGTGCTGTTTATAGGAAATTTCATTGTCCGCGTCCTTGAAATAAACGTTATACGTGCTTTCGTCGGTATACCAGCCGTACGCGATTCCCTGACGGATGCTCCGCAGCATCATGCCGGAACCCGGATTTTTTTTGATGAGATACGAAAATTGCGGGTTGGTCGATTTCACTTGAACAATTGCCATCGGTAACTCCCTCCTGTGCTGTTATCATCGCGTATTTCCGGCCGCGCGAACATGGCGGAAGTATTACGACAGGAAAAAAGTTTGGCATTTTCCCCATCTCCATCCACTGATACAATGAAAGGAGCATTTTTTACGGAAGAAGGGAAAAACGGATGGCCAAAGAAAGCTTCGACAAAGAGATCCAGTTTCTGCGCATGCTCGTGCTGACGAGCGGGGCTTACAACAGGCAGCAGTTTGCCAAACGGCTCGGCATCTCCGTCAACACCTTCGACAAAACGCTCCGCCGATTAAAAGACATCGTGCATGCCACGTACCAACAGCTGCCGGAGGAGCAGGGCAAAGAGTTCGCCGAAGCGATCAGATACCGGTACGACGATTCGGCCGACCCGATGCTGCTGTTCCTGTTCCGGGCCAAGTCGCTTAAAGAGTCCGAAAGCCGGCGGTTGTCGCTGGTTCTCGCGGCGCTGAACGGCCGGCCGATGACCGCGTCGGAGCTGCTCGACTGCTGCATGGCCGATCTCCCCGCGGACCTTTCGTTACCGGACGAAAAAACGATACGCAAAGACTTGAAATACTTGGAGGAAGTCGGCGTCGTTCGAAGGGAAAACGGGGCAAGGCCTTATATATACCGCATCCGGAACGAACTGATCCATGAGCTGACGGATGAGGAGCTTCTCGATTTATACGATTTCGTGGACGTGATGGCCAATACGCAAATCCCATCCGTACAAGGATATTTGCTGCGCGACGGGCTCAAAAAACATCTCGTACGCAGCGGCGCGGAAAAAGAGGCGGTCGAACCCTTTTTGTACAAATACCATTACCATTCGCGAATCCTGGACGAAGCCCATTTGTTCGCCATTCTGGATGCGATCTGGGGCCGGCGCAAAATGAAGTTTTTGTACTTCTCGCCCAAATCGGACAAAAGCTACGGCTCGCAAAACACGAACCCGCTGTTCGAGCGCGAATCCCAAGGGAAACTGGAGACGACGCTGCCGCTGAAGGTGGTGTATGACCACCAATACGGAAGATGGTATGTGCTTGGTTACGGACGGGAAGGCATCCGAAAATACCGGATGGAAGGCATGACGCAGGTCGAAACCGGGGAGCCCGCGGCGCAGGCATGGTTCGAGGAAAAGCAGGCGGAGCTGATGGACCGGATTCGCTACAGCTGGCTGATCGACACGGGGCGGCCGGTGACGGTGCGGGCCAGATTTTTTAGTCCCGGCGGGTCGGAGCCGAATTTCATTAAAGAGCGTGTGCTCTTGCAAGGGCAGTGGGGAGAAATCGTCGAGGAACGCGAAGACTCCTTCATCTATGAGATCACGGTGAACGGCACGCAGGAAATCAAACCTTGGCTGCGGAGCTTCGGGTCGAGCTGCGAGGTGCTGGAGCCTGTGCAGCTGCGCCGGGAGTTGATCGCGGAATGGAAGGAGATTCGGGCCTACTATGAATCCGTTTGAAAAGATTTTTAACTACCAGATCATCTCCCGCCTGGACGATGCCGGCACGTTCATGGCAACCGCCCACGAGCGGGCCTGGCTCAAAACGGCGCTGGCGCATCCCGCAGCGGCCCAAGCGTTTACGGCCGGAACGTTGGCCAAACTGGAATCGATGTTGGATCCGGATGATTCCTTCGATCCCCATCCTCATCTGATCGAAAAAGCCCGCAGCCGGGAAAAGCAAGTCTACCATCCCCTGCTGGGGAAAATCCGCCGCCTGATCCTGAACCGCCATGGCATTCGGCTGTCGTACAGCGTCCGGGGCGATCGGATCTTTTCCGATCAATTGGGCGTGCCCTACAAGCTGGAGTATTCGATGGTCAAACGGGAATGGTATTTGCTGTGGCACCGCGTTCGGCATCACGCGCTCATGAAAACGAAACTGGACAAAATCTTGTTCATCGCCGAAGCGGACATCTCGCACGAACGAGTCGATCGGATGCTGGAACGGACCCGCCTTACCCTTGAGTCGCGCAAAACGCAGGTCCTTATCGAAATTCTTCCTATGTATAACCGCGAACTGTCCCGCATTTTATACGCATTTTCCTGTTTTGAGAAGGAAGTCGCCTATGACGCGGACCGGAACCTATATACCGTCAAGGTATGCCTCCTGGGGGAAGAAATCGAATATCTGCTTTCCAAGCTACGTTTTTTGGGAAAACGGGTCAGAGTTTTGGAAGGGGATTACGTCAAAAAGCGGATGGTGGAAGCTTCGACGAAGGCGCTGGAGCGGTATGGGAAAGCAAGTGAGAGAGAAGAAGTTTAAGTAGCAAAATATTGAAAGATAGGGGGAGCTAATACGTGTCCAAAGCAGAGAAACGTTTACGCGAGATTGAAAGCCAACTTGATGGGGCGATGTATAATTTGCCGATTTATAATATCAACAGAGATACAGCACTGCAATTAGTTGCTTCACTATATGAATCTTTAGAATTATCACTCCAATTGCAAGTGATACGAAGTCAAGATAACCCAGAGACGTTATCCGAAGCAGAAAAAAAATCAGAAGGTTTAAAAGGTGCTTTTGCCACAGCCATTCAGCATATAAATAAATTCTGCCCTGAAACCGAAGGGGAGGATGGGGCAGGGCAGCCCGCAATAGATCAATGTATTGAACTACTGAATACTTCTAGCCTATACCAATATGTGGAGGTTAATTATAAAGGGATCCGCCCCGGGATACTATCCCCCTCTCTCGAAGAAGACTCACCTGATCAGATTACGATTGCTTTTCGTCCCGTTGACGATAAAATCCAACGTTATGAAATCATGAATGAGATACTGATCGAGGAAAACTCGAGGTTATATCAAGATAGAATGTCAGCCATTAAACAAGCACTACATAGAAAGTATCCTAAACTAATGAACTGGCGTATGAAAGATGCATACTATTCAGCTATTGCGAATAGCCAAACAGACTTGTTATTTCATTTTCCAGATGAAATGGATTTGGCTGGATATAAAGTTAAGGATATCAAGCACGTATGGAGCAAACTTTTGTATAAAGCCTATATGGCATCACACGCC
Source organism: Paenibacillus sp. YAE3 (assembly GCF_057546105.1). Classification (NCBI taxonomy): domain Bacteria; kingdom Bacillati; phylum Bacillota; class Bacilli; order Caryophanales; family Paenibacillaceae; genus Paenibacillus; species Paenibacillus sp. YAE3. Next base: position 15,804 of record NZ_BAAIYF010000015.1, read on the forward strand.
GCTCGTAAGGATTGTCTGCCGATCTTGGACAAGATCGGTGTTTTGCCGGAGCATATGCTGCCAAATCTTCTATACTTTATTCATGTTGACGAGTTCGATGGCGTAGACCGGCACGTTGTGGAGGCAATACTTGATGATCTTACTTTCGGCACCATGAAAGGCAAACAGAAGTATGGAAGTTTAATGACAGAACCCATTATTCAATTGACTGATGGAGCGCGATTCGTAAGTCCGACATTCATTAGCCATAATCTAGCAGGAAGAAATATAAATGCGACACTCAACCGAATATACGCTGGGACGGTAGATAAAGATACCGTGTCAAAAGAGGCCTATTTCGTGCATGAATTAGAAGAAGTATTAAAGCTGTTTCCTGCACTGAAGAGAGGCGGCCCAACTCAACTTCCCGGAGAGCTGCCGGATGTTGATTATGCAATTTACGATCCGATTTCCAAAACAATAGCAGCTCTAGAAATGAAATGGATTACAGAACCTGTTACAGCTCAGGAAATTGTATCTCGTGACGAAGATTTATACAAAGGACTCCATGTTCAAATACCTAATTATGAAGCGGGAATTACAGCAAATCTTCAATCTTTCATGAAGAAGACCTTTGGTGAAATCGATCCCGTCGATCATATCGATTATTTTGTATTAACAAAGATTTCGATTGGAAGCGGGAAAATCAACGACGGTTCCAACCGGATTATAAACATTCGCATGCTAAAAAAAGCGCTGTTCGATCATGGAGGCAATCTTTATGAAGCGACCCAATCCCTTAGGACGGGAGCTTATCTTCCTCAAGAACATGTTCATTATAAAATAATTGAAAACCGTTACCCATTTGCCGGGGTGAATTTTATAACCTGCGGAAAGGAAGTTCTCGAGCCATTTTCCCTCCAAACACCGGATGATCTTGAGTTTTTCCCTGGAAAGATAGAGTAGCCCAGGATACTCTGCGCTAGTTACATACGAGCTATCCTCCGTTCCGAAAATCCTGCGTTTCTTCCGAAGCGTAATGCAGCGTTCAAGGAAAGATCCCGAGTCGGCGGAGGTACTTCGGCATCTGATCCTCGAGCTGCATGCGGCCTTTCGTCCCATTCCTCCGACTTACCAGGAAGAGAGCTCCGTTCTTTTCCAGCTGTCTTTAGCAACGCAAACGTACACATATTGCTCGTCCCAAGCCATCTGCCCCTGGCTGCAAGGCTCGCTGGACGATGCGGGCGTATGCTTTTCGCGGATGCGGATCTTGTCCCCGTTCACATCGAGCTTTGTATCGGGGTCGTCCGTACCGATTCCGATGTTGCCGCTGCTGCGCTGCATGGTGAGCGCTGAGTCAGACGCTTCGCCGTCATCGCCGTAACGGACGAACTGCAGATCGGAGCCGGCGTTATCCCCCGCTTCCTGCGAACTGTCCGCGCGGACGGCCCATCTTGGCGTGGTCTCGTTATCGTTGCCGGCCACGCTGAACTGAAGGTCCCGGTTCGTGCCGGTTTCGCCGGCCACGCGCAGGATGCCGCTCATTACGTTGAAGTTGGACGAATGGGTGCGGATTTCGCTCACGTCGGTATCGTAAGGGATCTCCAACCGGGTGAACAGTTGGTTCGGGTATTGTCCGGTCGGCGACATCGTCGTCTCGAACGAAATATGTTTATGGTCATGCTGCTCCGGGTTGTTTGCTTTATCGTGGGAAATGATCGCCGTCTTGTCTATGCCGTTCTCATCGGCCCAGGCGATCGCCGGCTTGGCCCGGCCCGCCGTCCATTGCAGCCGGATCAGGTCGGACTGATGGCCCTCCTTCGCGATCCATTTCTCGTCGGTGGACAGAAGCAGCCGTTCATTGTGCGGGACACGGATTTCGCCGCTGTCGCCTACCGATTTCCCTAACGCCGCCGGCGTACCTGCTTCTTGCTTTGCCGTGAACCCTGTGCCCAGCAAGCTTACGCCTCCCAATAAGACCGTTACCATCATCACCTTCGACAATTTCATGCTTTCCCTCCGTTTTCCTTTTCGTTTCGTTTGTTCAATCGTTTGAAAAAGACTTTTAAAAAGACCTGGACTGATCGTATATAAACATCGCCCGGCGCACAACCCATTTCGCGGAATGTCCCGGAAAAACGATTCCTTTCGCCTAGCGTTTTGCCGCGATAGCCGCCGCAGCGGTTCCTACCAAAGTTGTGCCGTACTTTTGGCCCCCTGTTATTTAACAAGACGCCGAATATATATTTTCGAGCTCCGATGCGCGATGCTTTCATTTTTGGCGATTTTCAGATAACCTCTTATTATCGAGAAATGATATCGTCTTCCCCATAAGGAGGTCACCCGCCTTGAAAATCAGCGAACTTGCCAGCTTGAGCCAAGTCAGCATCCGGTCGATTCGGCATTATGAAAATAAGGGCCTGTTAAAGGCCGACAGGTTGGAAAACAACTACAGGGTTTTCGGCGAATCGGCCGTAGAACGGGTCAAAGCCATTCGGCTATATTTGCGTTTAGGACTCACGACCGAAGAAATCGGGACATTGTTTAAGACGGAGGTAGCCGATCCCGACGAATATGAATATTGCGAGGAAATGTTGGCGACCTATCACGAGAAGCTCAGCAACGTAAATGGTCAAATCGAAGCTCTGCAGCAATTGAAGGGGCTTTTGGAAAAACAGATCGCAAATACGGTACTCCGAAAAAAATAACCTATTCAGGACGTCAAAGGATCGTGAACACGCTCCGAAGACGTCCTTTTGAAATTTTGGGCGTTGACTTTACCACTAGCGTCATCCTTTACGATGGATGTGAATTCATTTCGAAAGGGGTTTTGACGTTGGAAACCGGACATCACAAAGGGGTAACCGTCATCGGTCTGGGGCCGATGGGTCAAGCGATGGCGGGCGCATTCCTTAAGCAAGGCTACGAGGTGACCGTATGGAACCGAACCTTAAGCAAAGCGGACGAATTGGCGGCACAAGGCGCGCTCAAGGCAACTACGCCCGAGGAGGCGTTGGCCGCGAACCCGCTGGCCATCCTCAGCCTGACCGATTATGACGCCATGTATGCCATCCTGGAGTCGGCGAAAGGGAGCTTAAACGGCAAAGTCATCGTAAACTTAAGCTCGGACACCCCGGCAAAAGCGAGACAAGCGTCAGCATGGCTGGCGGGTTATGGGGCCGTGCTTCTCGCCGGTGGCGTGCAGGTTCCGCCTTCCGGAATCGGCAACCCGGGCTCATCTACCTTCTATAGCGGCCCAACAAGCGTTTTTGAGGCTCATAAAGAAACGTTAAACGTGCTGACAAGCACCGATTACCGCGGCGAAGACCCCGGACTTGCCATGCTGTATTACCAAATGCAGATGGTCATCTTTTGGACGTCGATGCTCAGCTACCTGCAGGCGCTTGCCCTTGCCAACGCAAACGGAATCACTGCGGAGCAGTACCAGAATTACGCCCAAGAAAATATATCGTCTTTGCCCGGCTTCATTGAATTTTACACGCCGCGGCTGAACGCCGGAGAACATCCCGGGGACGTGGACCGGCTGGCCATGGGGGCCGCAAGCGTCGAACACGTCGTGCACACATTCGAAGACGCGGGGCTCGATCCTTCCTTGCCGGCCGCCGTCCTGGATCTCTTCCGTCGCGGCATGGAAAAAGGGCATGCTGCCGACAGCTTCACAAGTTTGATCGAAATCATGAAACAGCCGACTGCATAACACATGGGGCTCCTGATCTTCGATCGGGAGCTTCTTTTGTCGCTCAAGCCCACATCCTATTTCCAATAAGTTCTGGCATGCGTTAACGATCCTTTTACAAACCGGATGTATACTTGATGTACGGCACATAAAAACCATATTTATAAGGAATGCAAAAAAACATGGGAATTCATGCGTACTTCCAATCGCTGACGGATCTGGAGCGGATCATTCGCTGCCCGGGCAGATTCAAATTTCAGGAGCATAGCGTTTCCGAGCATTCCTGGAAGGTCGTCCAATATGCCAAAACATTGGCGGACATTGAAGAAAGCAACGGGGTAACGGTAGACTGGAAGAAGTTATACGAGATTACAAGCAGCCATGATTACGGTGAAATTTTTATCGGGGATATCAAAACGCCCGTAAAGCACCACTCGCTCGAATTGCGCGCCATGCTGCAGCAGGTTGAAGAAGGAATGGTCGCCCATTTCATTGACGAGCATATTCCCGCCGAGTTTCAGCCTATTTTTCGCAGACAGCTGCGCGAAGGCAAAGACGATTCCGTCGAAGGGCTCATTCTTGAGGTAGCGGATAAAATGGACCAAATCTATGAAGCCTTCGCCGAGCTGCAGCGGGGAAATACCGAAAAGGAATTTATTGTGATGTACCGCAGCGCCCTCATTAAAATCAAACAAATCAAACTGCATTGCGTCGATTATTTTCTGCGTGAAATTTTGCCCGACTTGGTCCGCGAGGGATCGCAATCCCCGATCGATATCGAACGGATTACGAATGAAGCGCTCCGATCATAACCCCGTTTTTCAAGGAGTTTCGCAGAGACCTTGGATTGTCTAATGCCGTTATAGCTACAAGGATGGTTCAGCCCCCTGACATGAGGGCTTTTTTGATTTGGCAAATGTGCATCCTGACTCACGCTTCCGGCGGAAGGCTTGCAACGGCCGTAAAAAATACGTCCAGCAATTCTTTGCCGAACTCGGCTTGGACGTATTCGGAAATGCGATCCAGTTCCTCCCTGCTGCCGTATTCCAGGCACGGACGCCCTTCGCACCACAACACCTTGCACGCAAAGGCCTTTTTTACGCGCTCGATCATATAATCCTGCTCGCAGCCGGCTGACATCGGTCTTCCCCCTCTTCCTTCACTCTGCTTCTTTTTTGGCAAAGCATCTCTCCTTATTATTCAAAATTTAAACTTCCGCTTCCTATGATATACATCACAATATATTAGAGAAAACACGAGTTTGATCAAGCTTTCACGCCGCAATCTATGAATTTGAATTCAGCTCCTGCGGTTGGTAGAATGTACCTTTGTAGACTATATTTTTATGTTAGGAGCGGAAATGATGACGACCCAACGGCAGGCAGCTATGCAGTCCATGATCGAGTGGCTGGCCGATGAACGCGAACTCGGAAAGGAACCGAGCAAAATCGAAATCGCGGGAGAATTTGATCTGCACGGCATGCATTACTACATATTCAAATATAAAAAGAGCCTGCTCGGAAAATGGCTGCTCGGCGTGTGCGGCGGTTATGAGCATGACCTGGATACCGAACATTGCGGCCATGTTTTCAGCGAAATGCAGCCTTATGATCCTGCCACCGCCCAACAGGAGGCCATAGTCATGGTAGAAATGATCCGCGAGTTCTGGATGAAGCAGGCGGCGGCGCTCGAGGAGGGGCAACAAGAGGCAAACTCTGAAGAGTCTCAGAACGACAAGGGCGGTCTTTTCAACGGATTCGTGCTGCTGGATTCCCACGAATGCGATATGGAGCAGATCAAACGGAATCTTTTGCAGGATTGGAATATTTCATGCACGGAGGCCGAAGAGACGGGCCGCGACAACGCAAAAGAAACCGGCGGCACGCTCGTGTTCGAGGCGGATGGCTGCATGGCGGCTTTAAGTTTTGTCGATGCTCCGATTCCGGACGGCGAAGCCGAACATAACGCCCGAGCGAACTACCTTTGGAAAGAAGCCGTGGAAAAGACCCAAACCCATGTGGCCCAAATCATCGTGGCCGTGTTTACCCGCTCCGGCTCCCCGCTTGATAGCGGCAAACTATACGCAAAGCTGGCTTCCAGCTGCTTGAAACTCCCGAACGCGGTCGGATTGTATTCTTCAGGCACCGTCTTTCACCCGGGGCTGTTCGTGGATTTTGCGGAATTGATGAAAACGGACGATGACATGTTCCCGCTGCTGAACCTGGTGCATTTTGGCCTTGTCCGAACGGAAAACGGCATCAGCGGCTACACTTTCGGCTTAAGAGCTTTCGGCAAAGACGAAATCGAGGTGCTGGACACCCAAGCCTCCCCTTCCGAGCTGCGCGATTTCCTGATCGACATCAGCGGTTACGTCATCGAACACAACGTGACTTTAAAAGACGGGGAAACGATCGGCTTCAGCGCGGAACATAAGCTGCCCATCGTCCGTTCGGAGGGCGTATACGTCGAAGGAAGCAGTCTTAAAATCAAATTTTGAACGTATTTCTCTAAAAAAAGACAGCGCATCCTGCTTACAGGGTGCGCTGTTGCGGTTTGCCGGGGCGCTGACGCGTGCAACTCCGGACCCGAGGGAATTGTCCATGTTGGCGGCAAAAGTTCTATATGCCCCTTCGCATCCCCGACAAGAATTGAATCCCCGCGATATAAAGCGGAAATATCAACGTTTCGCCAAGCACGATCAAACCCACCACCGGCAGCGGCATGTCCTGCGGGTCCGTGATGGGATACATCGCCGTAAAGGCGCGGATCAAGACGCAAAAATAAGGAAACCAAAGAACGGTCGTAACATATCGCCATTTGCGCTGCCCTGTCCACCGCTTGCTTATGACAAAGAGCAGAACCGTGGAACAGACAAAAAGCGCGATATTCGCTGCATCGACCAGCTTCCCGGCATGCTCCCAACCCGTAAGCCGTTCGATCCGGTACACATTCGTCATCAATTCCGTATGGACAAAAAGCACAAATGCATATATCAAGCTGACGCCGTTCAGTTTAAGGATATAAGCCATAGAGAACCTCCCTTTCGAAGCTGCCTCATACGGTTATTAACGGCCTACCAACTTCCGCCCCGCTTGACCTCTTCAATAATGGCGCGTATGCCTTCGTCGATCCGCTCCGGGCGGGCCCGGGAGATACTGATCCGAATAAATTTTTCGCGCTCCCGGAAATCCGACAGGTAATGCCTTTTACCGGACACGACCCGAATGCCCCGCTCCTCGAGCCGCGCAATGAGGCGTTCCAAATTGACCGAAGGCTGCACCTTCAGCTGGATATAAATCCCTGAATCGACGTTGGAAGCTTCGACGAGCCCCTCCCGGTTATGCCTTCGAATGGCTTCGTTCGCGGCCCGGATCCGCGAGGCGTACTGGCTGCAGATATGACGTTTGTGGCGCTCATACATGCCGTTTTTGATATAAATATCCAGCGCCGCTTGGGAAAGCAGCGAAGTGTCCGGATACCTTTTGTACCGGTGAAATGTTTCCACAAGATGCAGAGGCAAGACGGCAGCCCCCAAGCGAAGGCCGGGAAAAATGATTTTCGAAAAACTCTTCAAATAAATGGCATGCCCTTTCCGGCTGTAGGCAAAAATCGGATCAAAACAGCGCTCCTCCCCGAGATCCGCCATATAATCGTCTTCCACGACGTATACATCGTATTTGTCCGCCAGCCTGGCGATCGCTTCCCGCTCCCGAACCGTATACGACGTGCCCAACGGGTTGTGGTAACGGGACATGGTGTAAAAAAATTTGATTCCCCCGCTTTGAAACATCTCCTCCAATTCAGCGAGATCGATGCCGTCTGCGGTACGAGCAATTCCCCGGACCGGCAGGCCTTCCGTTTCAAGAAAACGCAAATAGATGTCATAACTCGGCTGCTCCACCAAAATAACCTCTTTTCCGTTCGGAAACGGCATTTTCGCAAGCATTTCCAGCGTCTGCTGGACGCCGGAGGCGATAAAAATCTGTTCGGCTTTGGCAAACACCTGATCTACGGCCAAATGGTTCACCAGCGTACGGCGAAGACTCTCCATCCCTTGGTGGCTGCCATAGGTAAACAGATCATGTTTGTATGTATCAATCGCCTTGTTCAGGCAATGCTGGAAATCCAGGTACGGGAACAAGTCGATATCCGGCAATGCCGAGGCCAAATCCAGGACGCCGTCGTCCCGACCGTCCCCTTCTTTCGCCGGTTTGTCCACGACATAGAATCCGCTTTGCGGGGCGGCGTAAATGGCGTGGCGTTTTTCAAGTTCGGCGTAGGCGCGGGTCACCGTACTGACGCTGCACCCGTAATGCGCGGCCGCGGAACGGACGGAAGGGAGTTTTTGGCCCGGAGCAAACTGCCCCAGCTCGATTTTCTGTTCGATATCTGCCAAAATGGCAGCATATTTTTTCACGCCGATCCACTCCTCTATTTAGCATAGGACATGCTTTGGTACATAGTATACCTGAATATTGAACTGTACCGATACAGTTGCTTTAAAACGGCATGGTGGGTTCGCCCGATTTATCGTACTTTTGAGATACCGGGTGTTGTATCAATGAAAGGAACGACAAAAGGAGCTGGCTTTATGAATATAGACGCATATTTGGAACGATTAGGCATCGATGGTCCCCGCCGGGCATCCTTGGATTTTCTCCGGCTGCTTCAGCACGGGCATGTCACGCGCATTCCGTTCGAGAATTTGGATATCGTCGGCGGAGTCCCTCTTTCCCTGGAAGCCGACAAGCAGTTCGACAAAATCGTGTCGCGCAAAAGGGGCGGCGTCTGTTACGAGTTAAACGGCTTGTTTCACGAACTGCTGCGCGAGCTTGGTTTTTCCGTATCGCGGACGGCGGCTACCGTCAAAACGGAGGATGGATGGTTCGTGACAGGCTCCCATGCCATCAACATGGTACGGGTCGACGGCTCCGATTATTTGGTCGACGTCGGCTTCGGCGGGAGAACCCCCAGACAGCCGGTGCCGTTAACCGGCGAAGAGGTGCATGATGCGGACGGCGGCTCCTACCGGATTCGTCCCTGGAGTGACCAGGAGGGTAAGCTTGTCCTTGAGAGACGCGAAGGATCGGACTTGGATGCCTTATATAAATTCGATCCGACCGAAACGAAGCAGTTGAAAGATTTTTACGATGTTTTTATGATGACCCAATACGGCGAGGAATCCAGATTCAACAAAGTGCCGGTGGCGATGATCCTGACCGAAGAAGGGCGCATCACGCTGCATGATCATTCGTTGACGGTCGTTCAAAACGAACTGAAAACCAAAGAATCGATCAGGCCCGGAGACTTCGAAAGGGTTCTTGCCGATATTTTTAACATCAATCTCCCGCCCGTCAAGTGAAGCCATAAATAAATCAAAAAACTTCGGCATATCCCGCTTTTACGCATCATCCTCCCGTTTCCAGCGAATACTAACGGCGAAATGATCAATTTTTCGTTAGGAGACTGGAAACGATGAACAGTGATGAAAAGCCAAAGCATAAATGGCCGCTGATCGGCAAACGCTCGGGGCCCAAGCTGCATAAAGACGACATTACGATCGTCGATGCACAAATGGCGAAAAAGGCCGTGATTGCAACGGCTCTCGGAAACGCGATGGAGTGGTTCGATTTCGGGATCTATTCCTATCTTGCGGTTGTCATCGGGAAAGTGTTTTTTCCGGAAATGAGCGGTTCGGTGCAGCTCGTCTATACGTTTGCCACTTTTTCCATCGCGTTTATCGTGAGGCCTTTCGGCGGATTGTTTTTCGGGCGTCTCGGGGACCGTTGGGGCCGCAAAAAGGTGCTCACCATCACGCTTTTGATGATGGCCATCTCGACGCTTTGCATCGGCCTCATCCCGAGTTACGCTTCCATCGGAACGACGGCTTCGGTGCTGCTTTTGCTTGCCCGGCTGGTACAGGGATTCTCCACCGGAGGGGAATATTCGGGAGCGATGACCTTTATCGCCGAATCGACGCCCGACAAAAAAAGAGGCTTTTTATCCAGCGGACTGGAAGTGGGCACCTTGGTCGGTTATATTGCCGGCTCCGGTTTGGTCACGCTGCTGACCTATCTCCTCGGTTCCGAGCAAATGCTTGCTTGGGGCTGGAGAATCCCGTTTTTCATCGCGGCGCCGATCGGTTTGGTCGGACTGTATCTCCGCGGCCATTTGGAGGAAACGCCGGCTTTTGAAGCAATGGAGCAGGCCAAGGATGAGGATAAACCGAAGACGCCGCTCAGGGAACTATTTTCGAGGCATTGGAAAGTCATCCTGATTTGTACCGTGCTCGTCTTTTTCTTTAACGTCGTCGATTACATGGTGCTTTCTTATATGCCGTCTCACCTGACCGCCGTATTGGGCTACGGGGAAGCGGAAGGGCTGCTCCTGATCCTGATCGTCATGTTCATCATGATTCCGATCGTGCTGGCCATGGGTTATTTCAGCGACCGGATCGGGAACAAAAGGATCATGCAAATCGGCCTGGCGGGACTGCTCGTCCTGTCTTACCCGGCTTTCCTGTGGATCAGCAGCGGCAAGCTCGGGCTCGTATTTCTCGGACTGCTGATCCTTGCGGTATTCCTCACCTGCTTCGAGGGGACGATGCCTTCCGTGCTGCCCGCGCTGTTTTTTACCGATGTCCGGTACGGCCTGCTGGCGATCACGTACAATATCTCGGCGTCCTTGTTCGGCGGCACGACCCCCCTTGTGATGGCCTGGCTGATCAATTTGACCCAAAACAATCTCGTTCCGGCTTATTTTTTGATCGCCACGTCGATCATCGGACTGGTCGTCGTCACGTTTTGGTTTACCGACACGTCGGGCAAATCGCTGCGCGGCTCCCCGCCGGCCGTCGAGGAGAAGCACGAAATCAAGGAGCTGCTGAAAGAACCGGAAGAAGCGCTGTGGTGGCATGAAGAACATGCGATGATCCAAGAGTCCGCATCGGACCCGGAGCAAAAGAAATAGCTCGCGAAGCCCGGGACAAAACAGCAGGTTAGCCCGCAAGAGCCTTGAAAAACATTGTAGCCGCCAGACTCCATGACGCGGTAACATACTGAATGCAAAAGAAGATCACAGCCCTTCGCGGCCCTCCAATGAGTGTTTTTGCTTCTGAGCTGAGGGATGAATCTTGCAAGTGAGCCGGGTCCCGCACTCTGGGAGCGGGGCCTCGCCGTATAGGGGAGGCCGGAGAGCACCACAGAGTTGCTATTCTTCGTTAGGGGTAGAACGTGTCGTAGATAAGCATCGATAGAATGACGTCGGTAAACAAGCATTTTAGCGGATAAGGGTAGGCAGACAAGCGTCGCCGGGCAGTTCATGGAGAAATTCATCATCCTCTGAAATGTCTACGGAGGCACAAACAGGGTTAGATCACTGTGTGTAAGCTGTTCTCAAATTCTAACGGTTGTGACAGCGCCTATGTGGCTTCAAATGGTTCTCTGTAAGTTCTAACGGTTACCAATGGAGTTATTTGCAAGATTACCATCTGAAGTTCCACCTTAATGCCCAAATAACGTCAACCAGAACCGTTAAAATATCATAACCTACATTTTCCCGGCATTAACCTCTGTGGCAATCGTTAGAAATTTACTTCCCTACTATGACTTGCCTCCTCACCCCTCGCGTCCAATTGTACCCTCGATTCCCTACGTCTCCTCACATTCAATTGCTCTCCATGGTTCCTTATATCTCTTTGCGTTCAATGGTCTTTTTACTGGACTGTCAATAGTAAATCAGACAACTTTTTTAAGGGGCTTTGCTTTGGCTTTTTAGCAAGTGCAAAGAAAAAAAGAGAAACCCAGCGTCTCCAAGGCGTGGGTTTCTCGACAGCCTGACAGCCCTTTGCGGCTGTGTTTTTTTTGAAATCGCGCTAAACTATTAATGGCCTCATTCCCCCTAAAAGAGCATGGTCCATCCCTATAGGTTCTTTTTTCAGATCCCAAGGAAAGGATTGACACATCGATAAATCGCGATATAATTATGCGTATGGAACTGATCAATATTATCAAAGCATTGTCCAATGAGTCCCGTATTCAAATTTTGCAATGGTTAAAGGAACCTGAGCAGCATTTTACGCCCCATGAAGGGATTGATATGAGAAAAATCGGGGTATGCGTCGGCCAGGTAACCGACAAGTTAAATATGACCCAATCCACCGCTTCCCAATACTTGACGATTCTTCATCGAGCAGGGTTGATCAAGAGCGAACGAATCGGCAAGTACACCTATTACAAAAGGGATGAGGAGAAGATTCGCGAAGCGATGACTAAATTAAGGGGGGAGATCGAATAAGGCTAACTTCAGCTTCCGATAGGAAAATAAGGACCCGATGGACGGCTGCCGTCGCCCTGAATTCGCCGCGCCCTGCCGGTTGCGGGCGACGAAGCCCCTTTTATTGCGTCCAATGAACAAAAGCATGCCGGAACAAATGCTGTCAGCCACGGAGCGCGATACGTTCGTGCCCGATGGGTATTGGCTTATTTATCGGGGAATTGGCGGATGGAGGCCACGTGATCAGGTCCGATAGATATTTCGGTTTTATTTTTGAACATCATATCGACATATAATAATATGTAGTTTTGATGTGTTGTCGGCCACGGCACGTTGCAGTTTATGTCTGAGCAGGGAAAAACGGTTTATTTTTGAATATCAAATCGAAATATACTTATATATCGATTTGAGGATGCTTATTATGAAGGAACTTGAATAAAGGAGAACAAATTCATGAAGGGCACTTGGAAAATATACTTATTAGCACTCGTCAGTTTTTTGGTTGGGACATCCGAATATATTATTTCGGGTATTTTGGATAAGATCTCGGTATCCTTAGACATCTCGATTACTTCCGCAGGACAATTGGTGACGATTTTTTCTTTCATTTATGCTGTCTGCACTCCCGTGATCATGGCTTTGACGGCCAAGATGGAACGTCAGAAGCTGCTGGTCATCGCCATGGGCGTTTTCGTCATCGCCAATGTGCTGGCATTCATACTGCCAGGGTACGGACTATTTGTGGCCGCGCGGGCTTTGATGGCCTTGGGCGCAGGGACCGTCGTCGTGACGGCTCTGGATATAGCCGCTAAAATTGCGCCTGAAGGAAAGCAGGCTAGTTCGATCGCAAATGTGGTCATGGGTTTCACCGTGTCGATGATCGTTGGCGTTCCTCTGGGGCGCATGGCAGCCGCCGCGTACGGATGGAGATCCATATTTGGTTTTCTTGTTTTAGCGGGGCTGCTGGCAATGATCGTGTTGTATTTTGCCATTCCGCGCGTGAAAGGCGACGCTCCTGTGCCATTGACCAAGCAGCTGGGGTTGCTTAAAAACCGCCGAACGGTTCTCGGACTGACGATCACTTTCTTTTGGCTTGGCGGTTACTCGGTAGCCTATACCTATCTTTCGCCTTATCTCCTTACGGTGGCGGGCGTGCATGAAAACGCGCTGAGCGGCATTTTGCTGGCCTTTGGCATCGCCAGCTTAATCGGTTCTAAATTCGGGGGATACAGTACGGACAAATGGGGAGTGACTCCCACCTTGACCGGGGGCATGCTGCTGCATATTGCCGCCCTGATTTTACTTACGGTTACCGTCGCGTTTACGAATTCATGGTTGCCGATTGTCGCTATCCTTATGTTATGGTCTTTCACCGCCTGGTCCACCGGCCCCACACAGCAATTTAACTTGGTTCGGATCGAACCTGAATATTCGGGCATTATGCTAAGTCTAAACCAGTCCACGATGCAATTGTCAATGGCGGCGGGTGCCGGCATCGGAGGCATCGTAGTCGATCAAATTTCCTTGTCGCAGATTACATGGATTGGCGCGGCTGGCGTCGTGATTGCCCTTTTGGCATCGTTCTTGTTGAATGGGCAAATGAAAGAAAAAGCCCTTGCATCTAACGCTGATTAACCGCCAAATGTTGAAAGGTCGGGGCGTAAAGCCACGACCTTTCATTTTTTCTGCTGTGTTTGCGCTAAACCCGCCGCAAGCTTCTCGTGTACGTAAGAAAAACGATAAAGGCAGCCCTAGAGTTATACTCCAGAACTGCCCTTCTCTCTTTCGGATTGATCCCTCGGACAACTTGATCCTGGTTTCGGCACCATACAGTACCGTTCGTGTGCCTTATCCATTTTCAAGGACATGGAACAAAGCTGCCGCAACTTCTTTTTGGGACTCGGGAATGGTATGCACCCACTCATGGAGGGCCGAACGTACGCTGCTTTCCGTCAAAATCTGAGTATCCATGATCCGCTTAAGCTGCGGTGGAAGAGCGATCCCTTCCTGTTCGCTGATGTCAACCGCCATGCCAACGATGGTGGCAAGCTCGCAAGGACGATGGTCCGCAATGCTGCATTCCATGGTCAAGCCATATGCGATTTCATTGTCTGGTAGACTCATATGATTTACCTCCCCAAGCTTGGAGTACATCCCGGCGAAAGCTTGAATTCAATTCCGCCGCTTCCTTCTGCGCGATTTGTAATGTTTCCGGATCGGGGTTCACGTTGATTCTCCGCGAAATGAGAGCAAACCGAGCGCCTGCATTTTCAAGATCATCCGGTGTGGTGATGCCGTTCAACAGTTGATGGCGTGCCTCGCGGATCTCCGGCAATACGAGTTTTATTTCAGCGCGCATCTTGGGCTCCAGAGACTGTATGTTTTCCGGTGCGAATCGAATCCGTTCCAAGCCATTCACCAGTTCCTCGGAACGTTCCAGCCGCATTTGCACCTCAGGATGTTCTATACCGTCTACCCTGGCGAAACGGATGGCCTCTTTGAGCGATGCTGCAATCGCCGTCAACTCCGGAACAGGTTCGGCCAGTTTTTTCTGCAAACTGGAAATGGCTTTTGCATACTTGGATAATACTTCACGGTCTTTCTCCGGTGTTGCTGCTAACTTCTCCGGTGTCAAATCGTACTCCATCAGTGCGGAGATCTCTTCACGGGCCGTTTCTGCATCCCCCTCTTTGAGGGCCGCGGAAACTGCTGACAAGTGCGCCCTTGTACATGGGATACAACCGACCGATACGTGCATATCAGGCGCATATTGACTGTACGGCGCTGTCCCCTTTTCAATTACAGCCGCTCCGGAAACATAGGTTTCGTTGTTCTTAACATGACTCATAAACATCCTCCTCAAAGTTTGAATTTAGCCGCTCTTACCGCATACCTCAACTGGCGTGTTCCGAATACAAAAAGCCCCGTCCGATTTTTGCATACGAAAAATAGACGGAGGCTTCCGTCGTATTCGGCAACTGGCTGGCATCGTGGTTGCAGTAGAGCATCCACCTTAGCCCCTGTAGCTTTGCGTCGCCACCTTTCGATGGGTTTGCTATTATCGTACGAAGTATGAAGTTGTTAAGTCTTTGATATCTTTAAAATCAATTTGTTTTGTTACATATCATTATAAAATTCGACCCCGTCAAAAAAAATACCCAAAATTGGGTATGCTTCCGGATTGCAACAGCTGCCGGCTTTTGGGTTAGAATGGGCCATTTTCCGCGATAAAAAAAGCCACAGCCTTCGCGGCTGCGGCTTTGGCATTACGCCGATCCGTTCGTTTTGCTTGGGGTGCCCTGATCCGTTGAAACCGGGTAGGCGTATACGACATACCGGTCGGGAGCGGCACCTACGTAACGAAAAGGATAACACGTCGAAACGACGAGAACTTCTTTTCCCATCGGTCGAATGACGGAGGTGTCGTCTTTATCGACGATTTTTGTGCTCGCTATTTCGTATTCGAAGGAACCGTAAGGCATTTTGACGATGAAACGATCGCCGATCCCAAGCTCGCCGAACTTGCGGAACACCGTATCGCGGTGCCCGGATAACAATATTTGCTCGCCGTCGGACGGTAACACGGTACCGCTATAATGCCCAACGCCTTTTTCCAGCATCTCTTCATCCGTGCCTTCAATGATTGGCAATTCCGCCTTGATCTTTGGTATCTCCAGCAATCCAATCACGTCATTATCGGCGGGATGGAACTGTTCCCGCGTTACAGTGGGATTAGGGGCGGCTTTGGCTGCGGGCGATGGCTTCGTTACCGGAAGCTCGTCGGATTTTGAGCCGACCAAAGCCTCTGCCTGGGCCAGCGCCTTTTTTAATTGGATCTGATGTTCAACGTATTGGTAAACGGCAATGGATACAATAAGGATCCCAAGGGCCATCAATACGGCTCCCGCTTTCTTCCTCAAATTATTCCCCCCTGCCTTTTCATATAGAAGAAAACACCTTTCGCGCAGAAAAGTGTTTTCTTCATATCAGATATAACGATTATACCTTACGTTTTCTCCATAACAAAAGCAATCCTGCCAGCAAAATAACCATGCCGATGAACCCTAGGTTGTAAACGTTCGTTGCCGTATTCGGCAGCTTGCTGCCGGATTGTTCTCCCGGCGAAGGAGCTTTGCCAGACTCCCCGGCAACGGCTCCGTTATCTTCCAACGGAGATCCTGAGCCGTCGCCCGCATCCGGAGCCGTTCCGGTTCCAGGACTTGTTGGCGTCGTACCTGGTCCTGGATTCGACGGCGTTCCGCTTCCCGGATTCGTTGGCGTCGTGCCGGTTCCCGGTTTGGTCGGCTCAGGGGTAGTTCCTGGAACCGTTGTTCCCGGTTCAGTACCCGTTCCCTTCACGTCGACCGTCACCACCGACGTCGTCGTGCCGCCGCGGCCGTCGCTTACGATCACCGTAAAGCTGTCGCTGCCGGTATAATCACGGTCCGGTACATAGGTCCACGTTCCGTCCGGATTCACGGTAACGCTGCCGTGCTTCGGTTCGCTTCCTTTCGTATACGTCAGCTTGTCGCCGTCCACGTCCGTACCTTCTATCTTACCGGTTGCCGGCGTGTTGATCGTCGTTTCCGCATTATAGGAAGGCACGCTTGGTACTTGATTTGGTTTTCCTGGGTCCGTGCCCGGATTCGGCGTAGTGCCCGGGCTTGTTCCCGGATCGGTTCCCGGGGTTGTTCCCGGATCCGTACCTGGGTTCGTGCCAGGGTTCGTCGCAGGTTCCTTCACGTCGACCGTGATCGTCACCGTGGTTTTTCCACCTTTGCTATCCTCCACGATCACCGTAAAGCTGTCTCCTCCTACATAGCCAGGCTCTGGCGTATAGGTCCATGTTCCATCCGGATTGACCGTCACGGTACCATGTTCCGGATCTTTGCCTTTGGTATACGTCAATGGATCGCCATCCGGATCGGTGCCATAAACCGTATCCGTTACGGATTTGCCTTTTTCCGTCGTTACCGTTTCATCCGAAGCGGTTGGCGGACGGTTCGCTGGCGGAGTCGGCTTGTCCGGTTCCGTCACACCGACGGTAATCTTCGACTCCGTTTTGCCTCCTCTGCCGTCATCCACGATCACTGTAAAGCTGTCTTCGCCTACATAACCCGGCGTCGGTACATAGATCCACGATCCATCCGGATTCACCGTGACTGTGCCGTGCTGCGGATCGCTTCCTTTGGTGAAGGTCAGCGGATCGCCATCCGGATCTGTTCCATCTACTCTGCCGGTGGCCGGCGTATCATTCGTTGTCGTTACGTTGTCATCCTTCGTCACCGGCTTTTGGTTCGGCTTGTCCGTTACGTTTACCGTGATGGTCGAAGTCGTAACCCCTCCGTTACCATCGCTTACGATGACCGTAAAGATATCCGGGCCGACATATCCCGGATCCGGTTTATACTCCCATGTCCCATCTGAATTCACGGTCACCGTGCCGTGCTTCGGATCAGTTTCGATGGCGAACGTCAACGTATCTCCTACATCGGGATCGGTTGCATACACCGTGCCTGTTACCGACTTGTCCTTCTCTGTCGTTACGTTGTAATTATCGGTTACCGGCGGGTAGTTTGGCGGATCCTCTACGTGAATCGTCACCGTCGAGGTGGTGGTTCCGCCTTTGCCGTCGTTGACTATAACCGTGAAGCTATCTTCACCGACGAAATCCTGATTAGGGGTGTATGTCCACGATCCGTCCGGATTGACGGTCACCGTACCGTTTGCCGGACCGCTTCCCTCTTTGAACGTCAGCGGATCGCCGTTTGCGTCCACGCCATATACGCTTCCGGTCACCGTCGTGTTCTTCCATGTCGTTTCTTCGAAATCCGGCGAAATCGGCGGACGGTTAACATCGACCGTAACGCCGTTGGAATTCCGGGTTTCATGATTCCCTGACAGCAAATTGTCGTATTCTACGGTCGCCTGATTGGCTACTGTAGTCGTTTTGTACTTCGAGAGCACTTTAACTTTGAATTGGACGGTCGTTCCTCCAGGCAGAACATCGATGTTCGGGATTCTGCCTGCCTGGCTTTCGTTCGCTCCGTTTCCTAAACGAACGACCACCCGATTATCGTTTGCCAGAAACTCTCCTTGGTCATCGCCGCTTTTATCGCTCAGCTTCCCGGCATTCGGGCCCGATACAATCTCCAAAGATCCAGGAACGTATTCAGTTCCGTCAGGAATATTATCCGTAAATACGGTGTTGGCCGATTCGTCGCCGCCATCGTTTTTAAAGTTGACCGAATACGTTAAGGTATCTCCCTCTTTTACGTTATCTGCCGGGGATACTGACTTGGTTACAACCCCGCAAGGGGCGGTGCCCAGAAAGATATCATCGAGGAAGTTGCCTGCTCCTATAACTCCGGTAGAAGTACTCACAGCCTCGAAACCGAAGCGAGTTACCGTTTGACCAGCGGGAACCGTATAGCTTCCTGTATAGGTTCCCCAAGCAGTGTTTCCATCGCTCATTTGTCTTTGAACTAGGGTATCGTAAGGGCTAGCCGTTGCTGCACCGATGCGAAGCTGCATGGTGTCAACCCCCCACCGGCCCATATGGGATAGACGCCAATAGATGGTTTGTCCAGGCGTTGTCTTCACATCCTGGTATAACATCCCATTTTCAAAAGCATTGAGTTCTGCCCATCTCTTTCCATCAGGCGGTGCTGGCCAGCTCTGAACATTTGAAGGGATTTTCTGTTCCCAGTTCCAAAGCTCAATGATAGGTTGCCCTTTAGCATCATCCGTTGTTTTCCAACCAGGCACATCGCGTTCATAATAATAAAGCCCCGATCCATCAACAGCAGTTCCTCTGGGAGCACCTTGCTCAAAGCTGCCGTTAGTTAACGCCACTCTTGGTCCACATACGCCAGGTGGTTTACTTGGTTCGGTGACATCAACGGTTATCGTCGTTTCCGTTTTGCCGCCTTTGCCGTCATCCATGATCACAGTGAAGCTATCCGGGCCGATATAGTCTTGGTTCGGCGTGTAAGTCCACGTTCCGTCCGGATTCACCGTCACCGTGCCGTTTTTTGGATCCGTGCCTTTGGTATAGGTCAACGTGTCATTATTCGGATCGGTGCCCTGAACGACGTCGGTCTTCGGTTTATTTTTTTCCGTAGTGACCTTCATATCCGACGCTGTCGGCGGCTGGTTTTGGTAGTAATCATTTTGCGGATCGAGCGTCTCGATCGGCGCGTACTCGGTTTTGAAATACCAGCTGTAGATATCATGCGTTTCATTATTCGGGTATCCCGTAGAGGCGGTAAAACCGGCATAATAAGGTTGTCCGGCAAAAATAGCGCCAAGATCCACATTATTTACATCCAGTACCACTTTTGAGCTTGCCCGATCCGGGGCAGTGCCCAGGCGAACCTGAACATTTTTGTTTAAACCGTCATAATCGATCCATGTATAATACGTAGTCCCGTTAGATAGAACAAAGTTGGTGCCATTGTCCCTATTATACTGGTCCAAATCCGTATATCTGCCAGAACCAACCTGGTTCGTCACCGACCCATTTTCCGCGAGTCCAATGTAATTGGCTGAAGGATCGTTATAAACCGTGTTTAGAAAAGTATCGTATTTAACCGCAAAACTCGGTTGAATCCCGTAATATCCCAACCCGCCTCCGTTGGCTTTTTGAGTGCCTGTACCTGTCTGGAGCGTGAAGGTCAATCCGTCACTTGCGCCTGCGTTGCCTGTACTCATTTTAAATGAGAAAGCCGTGCTGAATGAATAGTTGTCTTTAGGGTAAAGCGTATTTTTGTTAAAAATCGCTCCATACTTTTCTGTAAGATCCGGCGTCAATCGCACAAAATTCGTTCCCTGGGGAACTTCGGCAGTGCCGTCGATGGCAAATGACTGGTCGAAAGTATCTTGGGGAAACCCGTCGTATTTATACGTTAGCCATTTACCATCTGCTGCAGCTGCTTCAGCATTTTGACCGTTTAACGGTAGCATCGGGCTGCACGCGATGATCAAAGCAGCCATTGCATTGATTATCGATTTTCTTTTCATTGTTCTCCTCCCTTCTTCCAGCAGGAAGGCTTTGAAGCCGTTCCAGGGCTGTAAGCAAGTTTTATGACCGTCGATAATCCATACTCATCCATATCGCAAAAACTGGGGGCGGATTGTTTTGGCACGATTTGAAGTGTATGTAGTAGAGAGAGACATTCACAATATACTGGCTCTCGTCGCCTCGTTCATTCCCCTCCTTCTACGACGAACGTTTCGTAGTTCTCTCCAATGGCTCTCCCCTCCTTGCAGGCTCTCTTATCTATAGACAGGGCTTCTTACCCCAGCTATCAAAATAGTTAAAATTTTAAATATTCAAAAAAGAAAATCCCCGTCCAAAAGCAAACCAGACGGAGATTTCCGTCGTATTCGGCAGCTGGCTGGCAGTAGCATTTGCATATTGTCTGCAAATCCCTTAGCCCCTGTAGCTTTGCGTCCCCATTTTTCAATGGGTTTGCCATTAGTCGTACGAGACTCTATGTAGTTGAAATTTTTAACATTTACTTAAAAATATAATATATATGCATTGTAAGTTAGGGTCTAAAGTCTCATTTTGCAATATTTTCTTCGTTTTTGTCGTTTCTAGGAAGCGTGTTCGAATCACATGAGCATAAAAACGGCTGTCGAGATCTTCTCGACAGCCTGAACCCTTTTCGTATTAAAAAGTGTAATTTCTTTACGCCTTACGTCGTCTCCATAAAAGCAGTCCTGCCAGCAGTACAACCATGCCGATGAACCCTAGGTTGTAAACGTTCGTCGACGTATTCGGCAGCTTGCTGCCGGATTGTTCTCCCGGCGAAGGAGCTTTGCCAGACTCCCCGGCAACGGTTCCGTTGTCTTCCAACGGAGATCCAGATCCGTCGCCCGCATCCGGAGCCGTTCCGGTTCCAGGTCTTGTTGGCGTCGTACCTGGTCCTGGATTCGACGGCGTTCCGCTTCCCGGATTCGTTGGCGTCGTGCCGGTTCCCGGTTTGGTCGGATCAGGGGTAGTTCCTGGAACCGTTGTTCCCGGTTCAGTACCGGTTCCCTTCACGTCGACCGCCACCACGGACGTCGTCGTGCCGCCACGTCCGTCGCTTACGATCACCGTAAAGCTGTCGCTGCCGGTATAATCACGGTCCGGTACATAGGTCCACGTTCCGTCCGGATTCACGGTAACGCTGCCGTGCTTCGGATCGCTTCCTTTCGTATACGTCAGCTTGTCGCCGTCCGCGTCCGTACCTTCTATTTTTCCGGTTGCCGGCGTGTTGATCGTCGTCTCCGCATTATAGGAAGGAACGCTTGGTACTTGATTTGGTTTTCCTGGGTCCGTGCCCGGATTCGGCGTAGTGCCCGGACTTGTTCCCGGATCGGTTCCCGGGCTTGTTCCTGGATCCGTACCTGGGTTCGTGCCAGGGTTCGTCGCAGGTTCCTTCACGTCAACCGTGATCGTAACCTCCGTCTGACCGCCTTTACCGTCCTCCACGACCACCGTAAAGCTGTCTCCGCCTACATAGCCAGGCTCTGGCGTATAGGTCCATGTGCCATCCGGATTCACCGTCACCGTACCATGTTCCGGATCTTTGCCTTTGGTATACGTTAATGAATCGCCATCCGGATCGGTGCCGTAAACGGTATCCGTTACGGATTTGCCTTTTTCCGTCGTTACCGTTTCATCCGAAGCGGTTGGCGGACGGTTCGTTGGCGGAGTCGGCTTGTCCGTTACGTTAACCGTAATGGTCGAGGTCGTGTATCCGCCTTGGCCATCGCTTACGATGACCGTAAAGATATCCGGGCCGCTATATCCCGAGTCCGGTATATACTCCCACGTTCCGTCCGGACTCACCGTCACGGTCCCATGCTTTGGATCGCTTCCTTTGGTGAATGTAAGCGGGTCACCGTCAGGATCGGTTGCATACACGCTGCGGGACACCGTCGTACCCTGCTCCGTCGTTACGGTATCATTGCGGCTCTCTGGCGGCAGATTTGGCGGCTCCGTTACGTTCACGGTCACCTTTGAGGTGGAGGTTCCGCCCTTGCCGTCGCTCACCGTAACCTCAAAGCTATCCGTTCCAGTAAAATCGAGATCTGGAACGTACGTCCATGTTCCATCCGGATTCACCGTCACTGTACCGTGGGAAGGGTCGCTTCCTTTGGTAAAGGTCAGCGGGTCACCATCAGGATCTACTCCATACACGCTTCCAGTCACCGGCGTGTTTTTCCAAGTCGTTTCTTTAGGATCCGATGCGATTGGCGGCCGGTTGGCCGGTGGGTATACGCTCACTTCCACGCCCGGATTACTTGGAGTATTGATATTGTCGCCAGTCACTTCGGCCACGTTGCGAATGCTTTGGCCAGCTTGGCCTGGTTGGATCATTGCTTTGAATTGGACCGTGTGCCAATTGGTGTCCGAAATAACTCCGAACTGACCGACAACCTGACCTGCAGCATAATGTCCTTGGTCATCGCCTTCGGCATCCGTCACCGCTGTGCCGTCTACGCGAAGCGTGCCCGGAACATATTCCAGACCTGCCGGGATCGCGTCGGAGATCACCAGATTCGTGACCTGACTATCTGCTGCCGCGTTTCGGGTTTGAATCGTATATAATAGCGTGTCTCCCACTTCCGGATGGGCCGTATCCATGTTTCCAGCCGCTTTTTCCTGAAGTGCAAACTTTTTATCGGATTCAAGTACGGGAACCCGCGGATAAATGTTGATCGTCGTCGTCGGCTTGTCCGGAACGTCGATATTGTCCCCACCAACCGCTGCCGTATTTGCAATGTCCTTGCCTGCCTGGCCCGGCAGCACTGTCACTTGAAACGTAACGGTGTGCGATGCGGTATCTTTAATGATACCAAACTGACCGACTACCTTGCCTGAGGCATAATGCCCTTTGTCGTCCCCTTCAGCATCAGTGACAGACACGCCGTCCACCTTTAAGCTGCCCGGGACATACTGTAGCCCTGATGGAATTATATCCGAGATAACAAGGTTACTAATGAAGCTGTTAGCCACTTTGTTCCGGCTCTCTATCGTGTATAAAAGCGTATCTCCTACTTCCGGGTGGACCGTATCCGTGTTACCTGTCGCTTTTTGTTGAATGGCTGCCTTTTTCTGAGATTCAAGTTCAGGAGGATTAGGATCGAACTTCGGCGTAACCTCCGATGCTAGATCATAAATCAATCCCCCCGTCATTTCTCCGATGTAAGTGGTGCTCAAAGTATCACGGTTAAGTATATAGAATCTCGGATTACTCTGACCACTAACAATGAATATATTGCCGTTAGGTAAAAAGCTCATTCCTCTGAACCCGGCGGCTTCGACAGGGGAAGATATGGCGACACTGCGAACCATGGTAGACGTTCTTGGGTCCAACTGAACTAATGAGTTTCCTGCGTAAAACCATAGATAACCATTACTATCAAAAACCAAATCGCCCCCCATATCCCGGTATGACGGGAAACTATAATTCGTTACTTCATTTGATTGCTTTTGTCCCGTAGTTAAATCGTAGCTTCCTATATAAACCTTACCGTTAAGTCCATATACATAATAATATTTCCCTTCAAAAATGACAGAACTTCCGGCTATACCCTCTACTTGTGATACAGGCTGGGCTGTTCCGTTTTCATTAATTTTATAAATTTTGGAAATATTATCGATGTAAGAATAAGTAGCTGCATAAAAAGCTTTCTCATTCATTGCTACTGCCAATCCGTTTAAGCCAGTATTTTCGGCAACACCTGTTATAGTAACACTAGCCTTGGGATTAGCAGTTGGATTATTGCCATCAAATTGATAGAGTGTCATCCCCTGAATACCATACGAATCAATTTTATTAATCGTTAATATCCCTGCTGCATGAATTGCACCTGGCGATAAAGGGAGTCCCACGCTAAGGATAAGCAAAAGTACAGAAAACTGAATAAAGAGACGCTTTAATAAATTGGTTCGCTTCGTAGAGCGGTCATTGTGCAATTGTCTCCCCCCAAATCATACTTAATTCGAAAGCTTTGATCGTTGACAGGGCGATCATTCCTTCGCCGCCAATATTTCCGATTTCAACAAATTACCTTATAGAACTCTTTCCCCTCCTCTTTCCGTCGTCTTCTTTATAGGCAGGGCTCGAACCCCCAGCTATCAAAATCGTAAAAATTTTAAATATTCAAAAAAGAAAATCCCCGTCCAAAAGCAAACCAGACGGAGATTTCCGTCGTATTCGGCAGCTGGCTGGCAGTCGTATTTGCGTTTTTACGGCAAATCCCTTAGCCCCTGTAGCTTTGCGTCCCCATTTTTCAATGGGTTTGCCATTAATCGTACGAGATTCTATGTAGTTGAAATTTTTAACATTTACTTAAAAATATAATAGATGCGAATCGCAAGTTAGGGTCTAAAGTCTCATTTTGCAATATTTTCTTCGTTTTTGTCGTTTCTACTCACCACTCCATTCGAAAAAACGGTCTGCTTTTGGAGAAATAAAGAGAACCGGTCATTTGGCCGGCTCTCCGATCTTTATCGAAAACATCCTTTACGAATAGCAACCCGCCTGGTTCAGCAGCGATCAGCCCGGAAAAGACAACGCATTCTCGGCGTACGGATCAAAGCGGTTAATCGACATCGTCAGCCCGTTATAGAAGGTATATACATCCCCCGTATACTTATCGATCCAAAAATCATACATCACAGGGATGACATAATATCTGTCGTTTTCCGATTCAACGTTCAAATGCGTGATCACATCCCGAAAGATGGCCTTGTCATCTCCCCTGCCCGGTTTCTCGTTTGCGGCAAGCGGAACAAATGGGCCGAATTTTGATTCATACGCGATAACTAATTCCTTTTTGGCTTTTTCGATGGCCGCTTCTTTGGAAAGTATCTTGGCATCACTTGGATACCGGCTGATCATCACATGCGGCAGTCTAGGGACCATATGCGGCTGCGACAAGTCTTTGCCATTAAAATAATCCACTTTGGCGCGCAAAACCTCGGCCACAAATCTCGCGGGCACGTAGGCGCTGCCGTGTATGATTCTTGGCGCGATAACCATATCGACTTTGTTGCCGTTCACCTTGGCATGCGTGGAGTTCATGAATAATTCGATCGTTTGGTCGCCATCGGCGATCGTGACTTTTTGGGCTTTGGAATCCCACTTGATCTGAGCCCCCAAATGTTCGGACACGATTCGGACCGGCAGCAGCGTCCTGTTATTTTCCGTCACCACATTCGCATTTTTTATGATGGAGCCGTTGATAAATAATCCTACAAAATCTTTGCCGATGGACTCTTTACCGGAATCAGCGTACCGGATATAAAACTGGGCGTCAGTTCCTTTTTCATACGGATAAATGGAGATTCCGGAGACATTCGTTTGGGGCACGGCTCCATCAGCCGATGCATACGCAGAACAAGCCGACCATAACACGAGCGAAAACAGCATGGATAAAACCAGACGTTTGAGCACCACCATCCACCTCTTTTTCCTATTTTGATGAGGTGACTCCCCTCACACGAGCATGACTAGAAGTGAACTGCCCCGGCTGATTAGCCCTATTGGAAAGTCATTATTCTCTAGTGACGGTTTTGCTGCCCTTTTGGTTACGGACCGGAGCAAGCATGGCTGTACCTTTTTCGCCGTCCCCGTCGTCATCGGAAGCATCAGAGCCGCTGCTTGTTCGCCATACGCCAAGCGTCGAGCTGTTTTTGGACCTCGGCTCTCACCTTGTCAATCCCGGCCTGCTTCAGCTCCTGGTTGAACTTCGGCAGTTCGGTACCGACATCCACGCTGCCCGTCATCAGGCTCGGGTAATATTTTTGCCATACCATCTCGATGTTCTGCATCTGGATCGGCATCATGGATAGATCGGGCGTAAACCCCAGCATGCTGGATTTAACGACTCTTGCGTTAGAAGAACGGAACTGATCCCATTTATTCAGAGGGTCCGGAAAGTCGCCGCCCATCGTCTTCAAAATAAACCAGTTGCCCTGAGTATACGTGACCCCCGTGTAACCGGGCGATTCATCCGGGATGGCATTCCCGCTAGCGTCCTTCGGAGGAATAGGCACGACTTGGCCATTCTCGTCCAAGCTATAATGCACGCCCTCTATCCCATAATTGAACAAGTTGCGGACTTCGGGGTCCGTATTGAGCAAATTTAAAAATTTAATGGACTCTACAGGGTGCTTGGTTTCCGCGCTGACCGCCATAATGCCGCCCCGCAAAGATTCCGTCGTGACGAGCTCCGGCGTTACGGCGTTCGCCACCACCTTGTAGCCGCGGTCCTTGCTCCAGCTATTTACCGCAAGAGGGCCGCCGTCGGAGGCTTTCCAGAACAGCTTCGAACCTCTTTTCAGCTTTTGATTCTCACGTAAAGCAGCGTCTTCGTTGATGTAGCCCGCCTTATAATAGCGCCGCAGCGTATTCAGCACTTGCCGTGCTTCTTTCGTTTCGAATATATTCACCACGGGAGCGTTTGGATCTAAGGACTTCACCATCAAAGGGAGCTTCTTGTCTATGACGTATTCGTAGCCGTCCAAGGCAAAGAAGTTCTGCGAGTCCTTGTCCAGCTCCATAGGCAAATAATCCGGTTCCTTTTGTTTGATCATTCGCAGCAAAGGTTCAAGCGATTCCAGCGTGTTGTATTTTGTAATATCGATATCGTACTTCTTCACCAGTTCATCCGGATACGTCCACTGTTGGCGCACCGCGAGTTCTTTATTGGTAGGGATGCCGTAAATGCCGCCGTCGTCCATACGCACCCCTTGCCAAAAAACGGGATCGATGACCTCGTACATTTCCTTGCCTGCGGTAGAGAGATAGTCATCCAGCCGCAGCCATGCGCCACGCTTGGCATAACCCGTGAAATCCTGGGCAAAAGCGACATCAAAAGGGGTTCCCGCCGATATCATCGTGTTCAACCGGTCTTCATACTCTTGCCAGCCTACCTTGACATAAGTGATGGTAACGCCGATCTTTTTGGCCAGGATCTCATTGATTTTATCGTTCACCAGCTTCAGATCCTTGTCCGGCTCGCCGATCGTGTAGTAGATGAGATTCACCGTGGCGCCGCCGGGCTTCCCCTCATCTTCGCCGGAAGACGAGGAACACCCCGCCCCCGACAGCGCTAACATGACGGTTAATGCAACATATAGGATGATACGACCCCAAAAAGAGGGTTGCTGCATACAAAGGCCTCCCTTGCCGCGTTAAACCTAGCTCTTTTTTCTCATTTCCGAAGGCGACTTGCCGAAATAACTTTGAAAATGGGTGTAAAAATAATTCAGATTGGGGTATCCCACGGAAAGCGCGATGCTGGAAATTTTCTCGCTGGTCGTTAAAATGAGTTCCCGCGCGTGAAGCATTCGATAGGCCATCAAATATTCCGAAAACTTCATATGCGCTTCCTTCAAAAACAGCTGCCCAAGGTACGTACTGTTCATCCGAAAACGCTCCGCCACTGATTTCAGGGTGATGTTCTGGGCATATTCCGCCTTCACCATCATCAAGATGCGGTTGGTCAGCTTGGATAATTGATCATACGGAATTCCCAGAATCGGGTCGGTGTTCGGGTCCTCGCCGCTTGCGCCGTCCAGGGTGCCGTGCAAATCTTCTACGATGATTTTTTCAATCACCTGCTGCAGCTTGGAACGCTCGACGGGCTTGAGCAAATAATCCTTCACCCCGCAGCGGATCGCCTCCTGGGCGTATTCGAATTCGCTGTAGCCGCTCATCATGATATATTTGGTAGGCATTCGCAGCTCATTCAGCTTCTTTATGATTTCGTAGCCGCGATCCGTGCCGATGCATACATCGAAGATCGCGATATCGGGCAGCAGCTCCACCGCTTTGGACAACGCATCGTCTTTGGTTTCGCACGTCTCAACCCGGTGAATACCGTAGCTTGCCCAATCCAAAGTCCGTTTCATGCCCTCCAGAATTTGAGGTTCGTCATCCACGATAAGAAGTTTGTACATGCCTGTTCACTCCTTTGCGATCATTACGGTAATCTTAACCCCAGCCTCCTCGTTGTTCCCGATTTCCATGGAAAAGCCCTCTCCATAGAAAAAATGCAGCCGGGTATACACGTTGCGCAAACCTATGCTCCGGACCGGGGCATCGTCACGGCTTGAAAGATTCACCCTCACTTCGTCCAAACGCTCCCTGGAGATTCCTTTTCCGTTGTCGACAAATTCGAGCACGAAGCGCTGATCCGTTTCCCAGCCGTTGACGACCAGCAAATTAAATTCGTTGCCCGGATCGAAGCCATGAACGAAAAAATTCTCCGCCAGAGGCTGCATCCAAAATTTCACGGTAGATACGTTCCAAAGCGCCTCATCCACATTCAGCTGATAATAAAACCGCCCCGGGTATTTCAGCTCCATGATTTTCAAATATTTTTGCAAAAGTTCCAGCTCGCTGATGATGGATATGATGTTTTCTTTCTTCACGATATCCCGATATAAAGCGCCTAAGGTCGCGATGGCATCGGCGGTGTCGACGTCGCGGTTCACCAAAGCGGTAGAGCGAATAGCCTCTAACGTGTTGTACAGGAAGTGGGGATTGATCTGATGTTGAAGCGCCTTCATTTCGGTCTCCTGCTGTTTGAGCTTCAGCAAATATTCGGTGCGGATATGTTTATCAAGCTGAAGAACCATGTCATCCAGTTCCCGGGCAATCATGCCGTATTCGTTCCGCCTGTAACGGGCCGGAGAATTCGACGTAAAGTCCGCGGTTTTCACGCGTTTGATGGAATAGATAATGCGCTGAAGGAATCGCGCGTCGTCGCGCAGATTGTAAACAATAATAAGCAATACGCTGATCATCGCCATCAATATAATGAATAACACCGCCGCAATAATGCCGGTATTTTGACGCATAAGCATCGGCAGATCGACAAGAACGACGAAGCGGAAATCGAACTTGGTGGAAGAAAAGATCATAAAATATGTGCTTTTCAACCCGCCTAATGAAAGATAGCCGCTGGTTCGTCCGTCATCCGCCGCTTGAAGAACCAGTTTCCCGGCATGACGGTTCCCGCCTAAGATCATGTACACCTCGCCGGAAGCGCTTACGGCTGCGGCCGTGTCCAATTTGTAACTGTTTATTTTTTTGAACAGCTGCTCGCTGCTGATCAAGAAACGGAACTCCCCGATCTGGCGGGAAATCTGGTTCGGGTCGGATAACTTTTTGCGGTATACGAATCCCTTTTGGATCGTCTCGCGAAAGGTTTCATCCGTGTTCGGCAGGCGGAACGCGAAGCTGTCATTGCCGCTGCTGTCAAAGCGAACCGCATTTCCCCGCGACGCGGTATGAAGGCTGATTTGCGTAATGTCTCCCTGCCCCGAGCTGTACAAAAAAGCTTTCATATCGTCCGGAAAGGAGACGAGCGGTTCGTTAAATTGGCTGTTTTTCAGCCTGTTCGTCAGATACCCCTCCGCGCTATTGCCCAAAAAGTACCTGGCATCTGTCATCAGCCGATTGTTGGAGTATATTCGCTGCATGTATGCCTCGATGCGATCCGCATCATACTGAAGCTCGTTTTCGATGCGGGCAAAGGCGCTGACGGCCTCGGTTCGGGCGTTTTCGATCCATTGATACAGCAGTATCGCACAAGTCAGAATGCCAAGCGCCAAACCTAAAGTTACCACAAATACCGTATACGCAATGAATTTGCCGCGGTATATCTTAATCTGCAGAAAAGAACCCATGCGACGCCTCCTTTGCATCAGGTTGTTAACGGAGGATTTTGCAAAATCCTGAACGATGAGCATTCCATTTCACGAAAGCAATTTCATTATATCTTGTTTTCCTATAGCAGGAGGATGCAAAATTCGATCCATTTCGACATTGGGATTTTGGCAAATAAGGAAGCCCGAACGGGCGAGTGCTCCTTCCGTTCGGGCTTCCAAGTCGGGCGTTGGCTTTTATGACTCACTTAAAGAAAGCATCAATCTGCTCTTGGGCGGCTTTCATGAGGGTATCCATGCCTGCGGCTTTCAGTTCGGACACGATCTTCGGCACCATTTTTTCCGGATCGGATGCGCCCGTGAGCAATTCATAACGGTATTTGTCCCACACCGCCTTGGTATTCGCCACCTCTGTAGAGAGATTGGTAATATCCATGGAAAAGCCCAGCAGCGAAGACGCAAACGCTTGTTCATTCAGCTTTTTAACCTGTTCCCATTGGTCTTTAGGCGCATCCTTCTGTGTTGCCATGTTAAAGAATGTACCTTGCGTGTAGGCAGCGAGCGGCCATGTATCTGTCGTGCGCTCGACAACTTTCTCGCCATCCAATTTCTTGTAATCCACATCCTCTTCGCCAAAAGCGAGCATGTTGCGCAGCTTCGGATCGGTATTGACCAGTTCCAGGTATTTCAGAGCTTCTTTTTTATATTTCGAGTTGGCGGAAATAGCGTTCAAAGAACCTTGGATCGTCGTTGTCGTGTAGATCGGCCCGTAATTCTGTACCATATCGTACTTTTCAACGCCATTGTTCACTTGCCAACTCACTTCTGCACCAGGGAACCCTTGAGCGCTCAAGAATGGTTTGCCTTTATCCGGTTCAGGCTTGGTTGGCGCGTCCGGATTGATAATGCCGTCTTGATACCATTTATGCAGCATTTTCAAATTCTCCATCACGTCCGGCTGTTCGAGAACAGATACGACCTTACGCGAAGCATCGTCCGCCTTTACGCCGATAGGAGCGAGTCCAAGGGCCATATCGTCGTATTCGTTAAAGAATCCGTTTAAGCCTTCGCTTTGCGTCATCGGCAGCGGATAGAAGCTTTTGCCTTCTCCTGCTTTCATGTCATGGAAAGGTTTATCGAGATCCTTCAGGGTTTTCATGTTTGGCACATCAATGCCGTATTTCTCAACATACTTATGATCGAATACCCAATACTGGGTTAGGGACGAGTCCTTGTACGTAGGTACGGAGTAAATTTTGCCGCCGACTTTTGAGCCATCCCATACCTTCTCGGGAATAAGCTTATACAGATCCGGCGTTTCGCTTTGCACGAGATCCGTGAGATCGGCAAAGGCGCCCATGGCAACTTGCTGATTGTACTTGGAACCGTTCGTGAACATGATATCGAAAGGCTCGCCCGTATTTACGATCGTGTTGATCTTCGTATCCCATTCGCCCCAGCTGGCCACTTTGATATCCACTTTGACGCCGATTTTCTCGGCTGTGTATTCATTCATCGCTGCGACAGCCTTGTCAAAGTTGTTCGGAACCTGGCCGCCGATCGTCCACCATACCAAAGTAGGCACATCAGTGGAAGATGAAGAAGTTTTGGAAGCATCGGAAGCCTTCGGATCGGAAGCGGATGTATCCGACTTCGAGCCGCAAGCTGCAAGCGCTGACAGCAGAAGCGTCAGAACGCAAGCGGTAGAAAGGAGCTTCAAAGGCTTTTTCATAAGTATTTCCCCCTTATAAATGTTGTTCTTTCGCCGATTTGAAGCCTTTTGAATAAAAAAGGTCATCCTCAGAACGGCGTTGTTTATAAAGAAAACGTCTTTTCGACGCATTCTCTCGGCTGACAGACCGCCTTTAGCGGAACTTTCCCCAAATGCTTAGCCTTCGGGCGACGCCTTATCCCTTGACGGCGCCAATCGTCAGGCCGGAAATGAAATACCGCTGGAAGAACGGGTAAGCAAAGGCTACAGGGAGTACGATAATGATTGCCACCGCCATCCGCGCGGATTCTTTCGGCATCGTTGCCGCAAGCATCGCGTAGCTGACGCCCATACTGGCGGCATTTTTCGCAAGAGCATCCACGTTGCTCATCAAGTTATTCAGCAGCGCCTGCAAGGAATACAGATCCTGGTTGTTGATGTACAGCATCGATTGGAACCAGTCATTCCAGTAAGCAAAGCACAGGAACAGTCCGATGGTTGCGATAACCGGCAATGAAATCGGCAGAACGATCGAGAAGAAAATACGCAGCTGGCCCGCGCCGTCGATTTCCGCGGATTCGATCAGGCCATCCGGAATCGTGCTCTTAAAGAACGTTTTGCAAATAATGACGTTGAAGGACGAAACCGCCAGCGGTAAAATCAGCGCCCAAACCGTATCCTTAAGTCCAAGCAAATTAGCGTTAATGTAATAGCTGGAAACCAAACCTCCATTGAAGATCATCGGAATAAATACGATCCAGGTCAGCAGCCCTTTGAGCTTGTAATTCGGCCGGGAGATGACGTAACCCATAGAGGCGGTCAGCAGCACGCCCAGTACCGTGCCCACAATCGTGACCAATGCCGATATGCCGAGCGCACGCAGAATCATCGTCCCTTGCTGTGCTATATAACTGTAAGCATCGCCGGATAGCGCGGTTGGAATGATGTGATATCCCGTCTGACGGATGGAGTCCTCGCTGGATAAGGATATGGAAAGCACAACCAGCATCGGCACCACGCATACTAACGCGAGCAAAATAAATATGAGATTGAAAATGATGTTGACGCCTTTGCTCGGGCGGTTGAATTTATCCAAACCGCTTTCATAAACCGTTCTTGCTGCCATAAACGCACCCCCTACATCATCGCGCTATCCGGATCTATTCTGCGAACGATCCAGTTTGCGGTTAGAATCGTGATACAACCCAGTACGGATTGCACGAATGCGGCCGCGGAAGCCATGCCGACAGTTGCCGTTTTGAGTTGCTTATATACCAATACATCAATGGTGGTGGTCACGTTAAACAAGGAGTTCGAATCCCGCGGTACCTGGAAGAACAATCCGAAATCCGTGTAGAAGATGCGGCCCACGGCCAAAATAAACATCATGACGATAACCAGTTTCATCAATGGCAGGGTAATGAACCGTGTCTGCTGCCAGATGGAAGCGCCATCAATGACAGCTGCCTCATAGTAGGTTTTATCAATGCCGGTGATTGTCGCCAAGTAAACGACCATACCGTAACCTACGCTTTTCCAAACATGCATGAAGATCAAAAGGTAAGGCCAGTATTTCGACTCCATATACCAGTTGATCGGCTCGCCGCCCATATTAACCAGCATTTGATTGACAATCCCTTTGTCAAAGCTCAAAAAGGCCCAGCCTACCGCCGAAACGACGACCCATGACAGAAAGTAGGGCAAAAACATCATGGTTTGATACACTTTGCCGGCTCTCCGATTGTGCAGCATGCCGACCATCAGTGCTAAAGCAACGGGGATGACAATGCCAAGGACGATAAAAATGATATTGTATCCCAGCGTATTTCGAATAATGATCCAGGCATCGTTGGATTTGAACAAAAATTCAAAGTTCTTGAACCCCGCCCATGGACTGTTAATGACATTACTTAGAAATCCGCCGCTTATTTTAAAGTTTTTAAAGGCGATAATGATGCCGAACATGGGTAAGAAGCAGAAAAGAATGTACCATATGGTCGTCGGCAGCGCCAAAAGCGTGAGCTCGGCATCTTGCTTGCGCCATCGCGTTCGTAAGCGCTTACCCTTTGTCTTAGTGCTCATGTCTGTCACCTCTTCCGTCATCCTATATTGCTTGTTGTAAGTCAATTTTATAGGAAATAGAGCGCTTTCATCCAGATAACAAACATGATAAAGTAGTCAACAAACGTTAGGTTTTGCAAGGTCAATGGACAAAAAAAGACAACCACCATCGACCAGGAAATCGGTCGACAATGGTTGTCTCACGGATATTGAATTATTTATCGATCAGATCGGTCACCTTCAGCATTCTTGCGATCAGCGCCGTCACCTCTGCGCGCGTCATCGGTGCTTTCGGACTGAGAACCTCAGGTCCGTTCCCTTGGATAATGCCTGCAGCGATCAATTGTGCCACATCGCCTTTGGCCCATGCGGATACATCTGCCGCATCTTTAAAGCCGGCCAGCACGGAAGCAGCTTGTCCTTCGGTAAACCCGGCCTTTGGATCAATCAAGCGGTATGCGCGGGCAATCATCGAAAATCCTTGTTCTCTTGTCATTTCCTGATTGCCGTAGAATTTGCCGTCGTTGAATCCGCGAACGATCCCGAATTCATTCGCAAGCGCAACGGAAGCGCGATACCATGCGGAATCGGCGACGTCAGGGAAAACGTTTTGCGGTGCATCCTGACGCATCAAGCCTAGACCCATGACGACGATGTCTGCGAATTCGGAACGCGTCACATTGCGGTTTGGAGAGAACGTATTATTGCCGTTGCCTTTCAGATCAAGTCTTGCCGCGATATTGTTTACGTCCGCTCTTCCCCAATGGTACTGGACATCGTCGAAATTTTTCGGATTCCAGATCACGGAGTAGGAGCCGCTGCTGCGCAAATCATTGATCAAAGCGTAATAACGATTATCGATTTTCGTCACGACCGTCGGCACATGGTACACGCTGCCGTCCGGATTGACGATCACGCCCGTCGTGATCCGGTTCGGATCGATGCCTTCCGGAAGCGCGATATATTTCGGAGCATACCCGTTCAGTTGCCCGGATCTTACCGTTTTTCCGTCCTTCGTAAAGGTTAGGTCAAGATCGACCGGCGTCACGAGCAGCTCATAACCTGCCGATGCTGCTTTGTTCTTAGCATTTTGAATCAATTCGTTCGAAGAACGTGCGATATCGATTTGTACGGCAATATCGTTAAGTGCAGCGTTGCCCAGTTGCTTGGACACGCCATTCAAATCCATTTTGCCGCCAGGAACAGGGTAGATCGCCAGCGGATTGCTGATGTTCAGACTTGCACCTTTGTCAGTCAATTTTTTCAGAGTATCGGCCGTCAGTCCATCCACCTTTAAGTCGCCTTCATTTGGCGAGTGGATCGCCAGCTTCTGATCTTTGCCTTGGGACAACACTTCGTTTAATTTGTTTGGATCCACCTTAACCGACGTTACTGCACGGTCGCCCGAAGTCGAAGTCGTGCCGGTTGCAAATGGATTGTTTGTACCGTTTAAAGTAACCTCAAGATTTCCTTTTGGAGGGAGCGGCGTAGGTGTAGGTGTCGGCACGGGTGTTGTCGTACTTCCGCCACCGTTGCTCCCATTGTTGCCTCCGCCGTTATCTCCCGGTACGCCGCTGGTGTCGTCGCCCGAGTTCTTCGTTACGTTAACGGTATACACGGACTCTTTGCCATTAGCCGTTACTTTGATAACGATCTTGTTTGGTCCTTCATTTAAAGGAAGGATATCGCTTGCCGCGCCGTTTGTCGCATCTATCGCAGGTCCGTCATTCACCGAGATTTCAATCTTGGCGTTCGGATCAAGCCCGGCGATGGAACCAAGCGCAGGAATGACATATACGTCATACGTTACGTTTGTAACGGTGTAATTATAGGTGCTGCTTTCAAACGCCGGAGACAATTCGACCGGCTTTTGATTCTCGGTGAAAAGCTGCAAGCCGGCCAGCGCCGCGTTGTTCGCCGTGTTTACCGTAAATGTTTTGGATTCCGTATGAGGTTTTCCATTTTTGATTGCCGTGACTTCAACGGTATATTCCCCATCCGGCAAATCGGTTTCCGGCATAAAGCTCCATGTTCCATCTGGATTCATGGTAACTTTCGGAGTGCCTACGATTTGACCGTCTTTATTTTTGAGCTCTACCGTAATTTCAGCGCCCGGATCCGCCGTTCCTTTAAATTCAGGTTTCGGGTCGGTAACCGTTTGGCCGCTTGGCTCATCGATGGTCAGATTCGTTTCGGGAATCGTTACAGTTAAGTCTTTTGTCTTCGTTGCCGTTTGGTTGCCTTTGGTAGCGGTCACCTCAAAGGTGTAGCTGCCATCGGCCAAATCGATGCCAGGCTCAAACGTCCAGCTTCCGTTCGCATCGATGGTTGCGGTTCCACCGGCACCAGAAATCTCTACGCCATTTGCATCTTTCACAACGATCGTCACCGTCGAGCCTGCTTCTGCTTCCCCTTTAATCGCCGGCTTCGACACGGTTGCGGTATCGCCCGCCGGTTCGGTTATTTTCAGTGCAGCTTCAAACTCGCTTTCAACGTTCATTTCAAAGCGGTCTACGGGAACGCCGTCGGTACCACTCAAGTTGCCTTGTCCCTTATAGGATACCTTCACGTCATTCATAGACGTGGCAAGGTCAGGCAAGGCAAAAATCAGGTTTTTAGCATTATTCGGGTCAACCGCAAAACTGTCGGCTGTGACTTCCTGACCGTCGACCGTAATTGTGAAATCGGTCAAGTCCGTCAACGTGATATCCCGGCTGAAAGTGAGCACAATGTTGTTTTTGCCCGTATCCGTTTGCTTCAGTACGGCGCTTTCCGGAACGGGTACCCAAGCCGCAATCGTGAAGTAAGCGTTTTGGTCCAGCGTGCTGGTATTCAGTTTTATCGTACCGTTTTGAATCGGATAAAACGAATCGTTGGCGTCAAAATGATCGTCGCTACTTACGACAAGCTGCAGCGGCCAAGTTTTAGCCTCCTGAACTTCGTCGATTTTCAGCGTGATGTCCGTGTCTTGCCAGTTGGTTTTCTGCACTTGATAAACGCGATCCATTCGTTTCCAAGGACCGTCATAGATAAAGTCGGTGCCTTTCCCGTTATCGCCGAACATGAAGAAAGATCTATCATTCGCGATTGTGCTGGTATTCTCTTGATTGGATGCGGCAATGGAACCGCCCAGCGTCATCGTGATATTCGCGCCGATGTCCTGAGATCGGGATTGCTTTTGATCCAATACGCCCTGTACATCGCGTCCGATTCCGGTTATACGATGGCCATATCCGTTATCCGCGGACTTCCATATTTCCGTGCCCTGGCTATCAAGGTAAACGACGGGTTCGCCAGCAGCGCTCTTCAACGTAAGACCGTACTTTAAAGCCAGGTAACTGTTGATTTTGGTTCGTTCTTCGTTTGTCAGAGTTTTGTTATAAAGAATTACTTCCGATACCGAACCACCGTTCAATACGGAAAAATGACTTGCTCCAATGTAATACTTTTTGCTGTTTTGAGCAGCCTTGCTGGACCACTTCGGTACGTTGGAATTTTTATAGGATAATTGTTTCCCATCAAGGGAAAGCGCCCACTCCCCGGATGAACCTTTAACATTCAACAAATGGCCTGCCTTAAGATCATAGACATTTTTATCGATTGGTGTAATATCAACCGGTTCTGAAGTAAAAGCTGCATTCTTGATCCGGGTTCCATTGTTGGCTCCATATTGGTCTTTATCATCCGGATTATTCTTGGCGTCCCATGCTTCACCCGCACTTCCGCCAAACTCCCAAGGAGAGCCTGTATAATTGCTTGTCTGAACAGAAAAAACTTCTCTCGCTGTATCATTTAGGCTAAATTCATCCGTGTTGTACCACGAATTCTGGATCAACATTCCCGGATTAAAATTAATCGCCGAAGATTGGTAAGAAGCTTGAGCATTACTAGTTGTCACCCACTCCCTAGTTAACGGAGCCAAATCTTGTAATTTGGTTATTTTATTATTGCTGTCTTTTATTGCGCTTTTACTGTTACCAACGTCGACCCAGGAAACCAAACCGCTTCCTACGCCGCCGGGCCCGACAGGGTCTTGGGTAGCCGCCTCTGCCTGCGGGGTCCACGACGCAGGAAAACCGCCGACTGCCAATACGCCTGCAAGCAGCATGGTAAACCGTTTCTTCCAGTGATTCTTGCTGCTTCTAGCAACCATACTCTTTCATCCTCCTCTTTTGAAATGCAAAAAACCTCCGTTTTAAAAGCATGCATGCGCTAAAGGACGGAGGAATCACCGTCGTATTCGGCAACTGGCTGGCATTGCATTCTGCCTTTTAAGCAAAATACGTTAGCCCCTTTAGCTTTGCGTCCCCGCCTTTCAACGGGTTTGCTCTGATCGTACGAGTCTTCTATGAACTTTTGGGGAGATAGTCGCCCTTCTGCTGTCTGACTCTGGAGACCGAACGGAACAACGTGTAAGATTATACTTTTTCATTCTGAATAATTTCTGAATATAGGATGTCCGAAAAATAACTCCAATTTTAAAATTTTCAAGGATTTGGGCTGCGCGATACTCCGGCATAGGGCATAAACTAAAATCGAGACTTAGAAGTACTTTACATATTTACTGCCAAATATTCTTGATGCCTCCTTATCCCCCCTTTCTTAAGACGGTCATCATGTACTATATTTAGATTATAAAAAATACTACAAATCAAAAAAATACCGCATTTTGGGTATAAAAGGGCTTAGAATTTCGTAGAAATCGGTATATGGATCCGAGATCTACACGAAAAACCATACATCCCGAATTGGCCTAGTATTTGAGTTAAAACGTGATCCGTTCCGCAAGACCTATCTAGTTATATGAACTTTCCAATAAATTCACTTCTATAATTCACGCCGGTTTTTCAGATGTTTTTACGTAGCCGTGATTAAAAGATCTTACTTTTTCATTTCTGCCTTCTTCACTCGTCGATAAAAAGTCGGCTTCGCCTCTTTTCCCCCTTCAATGTCTGGTTATACTCATTCAAAAGCTCATCCAACTCCTCGGACTTTAGCAGAACTTCTTTGGTCATCGTACCTATCTTCTGGGCTAATTCATTGAGCTCCGAACGCACCGCCTCAATTTTTATTTGCAGTTCGTTGATTTGTAGCATCAATATTCACCTCATGATTTCATTTTCGGGTAAGGATACCGGCGGTTGGACGCCGACGGCCGTAGCGCCAGCAGAACAACGGTTTCGGCTGGCACAGACTCTACTTCCTTTTGTTTTTTGGTTTGCAAATAGAGCATTTTTTTGTTATTGCCTGCCGTGTAGCTTACTTCTCCAATAGCAAGCTCGGCCTGACAAAGGCTTAGTAGGCCTTGCTCGCGTTACTATACGAAAGGCGGAAAGAAAATCCCTTGAAATCAAAAGAACCGGCTGTTTGGCCGGTTCTCTCTTCTACGTCCATTTGGTTTTCTCGACACTCTAAGGGCCTTTTAATTGTAGTTTTTGGGTTTGCTATTATCGTACGAAGCGTGATTTTTGTCGAATGATGAAATAACCTTAACTTTGATTGTAATTATAAAAAACGCACCAATTAAAAAAAATACCCAAAATTGGGTACTTTTCGTTTCGAACGTGGTTATATAAACTTTTTAAGAAACGCTCCTTTATGATGGACTCTCGTTTTAGCATAGATCTTCTTAATAAACGTCCGAACCGTATTTTGACTAATCCCGCAAATGTCCGCAATCTCGGGAACGTTTTTATTTTCCAGCCACCCAAATGCGATTTCCTTTTCCCGATTCGTTAAATCATACTGATCAAACAGGGCATAGACCTGCTCCTGATAAACCATTGGATTTTTAGGGGACAATTTTTCTTGAACACTCTTCGCCAGGCGCTCAATCAGCGGCAAGGCAAATGTCACTTCGTGAAAAGAGTGAAAACTGAGGCCAAGGTAGCCTATAACAACCTTTTTTATTCGAATTGGGGTACAAACGCATGCCAGCTCCCAAAACAAATTATTGCTATGTTCGGTCCCAATAACGACGGAAAGGGACTGTAATTTGATGGATAATGAAATGGCGCTCATTCCTGCGTCTTGGTTGGCAACGGAGTTGCCCTTTTGGATATGATTCCTTTTAAAAAAGGATTTTAACGAATCGGTTCCGAGGTAATCCAAAACATTCCCGTCAGGGTCAGCAATGATAAATAAATAAGGGATAGACAGCAAATCGCTTATATTCCGGATTTCCTCTTGCAGCAAAGAAAGGATCTCTCTCTGTTCAACCAGCCTGTCGCCTGCTTCGGATCTATGATCGACATGAGGAAATGGATGGTTTGCCTCCAAGAATGTTTTTGATTCCATATCCGACACATGCTTCCACGAACGTCTGCTATCGATCATTTTGTCCCCTTCTTTCGAATTTATTTTGCCATCAATAATAAGATCGATCTCTCCTCGTTATCGCCGCCGCTTCATTTCGTAAAGAAATAAAAAATCCCCCGCCTTGCATGAAAAATACATAGCAAAATAGACGGAGGTCTCCGTCGTATTCGGCAACTGGCTGGCATCGCGGTCCGAAGTTGATCCGCATTAGCCCCTTTAGCTTTGCGTCGCCACTTTTCAGTGGGTTTGCTATTATCGTACGATAACTATTCAGTTAAGACAGCTTTTACGTTTTGAAAGTCCATCCTACGCTTGCGTCAATTCGAAATTTTCCGCCGCAGAAAGAAAGGTGCTGCTACAGATAAAGCCCAGAAAGTTTAATTTAAGTTTTGTGCAATTCCCTCCTCTTTAAAGTATGTTAAAGGACGCAAAAAGCCTCCGTCAGCTTTAAAGGGATAGATAAATAGACGGAGGCTTCCGTCGTATTCGGCAACTGGCTGGCATCGCGATCCGAAGTTGATCCGCATTAGCCCCTATAGCTTTGCGTCGCCACTTTTCAGTGGGTTTGCTATTGTCGTACGAAACGAACTATGTAATTGACATACGCAATATCACATTTTGTAATATTTTGATTTAATTAAACTATAACTACTTCATTTTAGCATGAATATAGGCCCAACGGATCAATTTATTGGAAGAGATTGTTTTATTTTGTCGTCAGATTGCAAAGCCATCCATGGTGAGCCCGAGCCCCTTCCAGAGCATCCCTCTCTTTTCAAATTTATAAAATTAGCGTGCATTTTCAAATATTCCCCAAAACAATCCGAAAGACCTATTCCTATTTTCTGGTTATTTTTAGTAAATTGAATTCAAGCGACAAATTCATACCTCGTACGACAATGGCAAACTTACTGAAAAGTAGGGACGCAAAGCTATAGGGGCTAAAATGGATCGGATGATGCCATCATGCCAGCCAGCTACCGAATACGACGGGGGACCTCCGTCTATTCACTGACTTGATCATAGATAGGGGGTTTTTTGTGTTGTTTGATCATTTAGGTATACTCCGTTTCGTTCGATAAACAAGAGGGATTTGATATTCAGGTTTTATTTGTCGCCTATAACGGAACATTGCATGTTTTACATTTAGAGG
Source organism: Paenibacillus sp. YAE3 (assembly GCF_057546105.1). Classification (NCBI taxonomy): domain Bacteria; kingdom Bacillati; phylum Bacillota; class Bacilli; order Caryophanales; family Paenibacillaceae; genus Paenibacillus; species Paenibacillus sp. YAE3. The sequence continues at coordinate 56,680 of NZ_BAAIYF010000015.1, forward strand.
ATTATAGAACTTGATGTGTGTATAATAAAAATTTCTTCGGAGGTATTTTAACATGAGTACACTCAAGCAAAAAGATGAAGTTATCCGCATCAAGGAAGGGAAATCAACCGAAAATCGGGCTCTACAAGATAAAATTATCAACTTGCTGCAGGTGAAGCCTTCGATTGACCCCAAGAGCGAAGTGCGCAATCGCATCCAATTCTTGAAGGATTACCTGCTTCACACAAATAAAAATGGATTCGTGCTGGGCATTTCCGGGGGGCAGGATTCGAGTTTGACGGGTCGCCTGTGTCAAATCGCTGTTGAAGAACTTCGCCGGGAAACGGGCAGAGACGACTACGTGTTCATTGCTTTGCGGCTCCCTTATGGCGTCCAACTGGATGAAATTGATGCCCAACGGTCTCTCGATTTTATCCAACCTGATAATGTATTGGTCGTGAACATCAAGCCTGCGGTGGACGCTGCCGTACGGTCGTTTGAGCAAGCGACAGGGCAGAAAATGTCCGACTTCAACAAAGGAAATCAAAAAGCTCAGGAGCGGATGACCGTTCATTATCGTTTGGCTCATCATTTCAATGTGCTTGTGGTAGGCACGTGCCATGCAGCAGAAGCGTTGACCGGTTATTTTACCAAGTATGGAGATGGAGGCGCGGATTTGACTCCGCTGACCGGATTGACGAAGCAGCAAGGTCGTGAATTGCTCAAGCTTTTGGGCGCAGACGAGCGAATCTACACCAAGCCGCCAACGGCGGATTTGCTCGATGAAAAGCCGGGACTGTTGGAAGAGGACGAACTTGGTCTCTCGTTTAACATGATGGATGCTTACTTAACGGGTCATGCCATTCCGGACGATATTGCCGAGCGGATTGAACGCCGGTTCGAGATGAACGAACACAAGCATTACCTGCCAGTCAAACCGCTTGATACTTGGTGGAGGTAGTCAAACGCAGAAATTGGTCTTACTGTGACATCCCAAAATGCCAAGAGGGTGATGAGGTGGAACACCCTCTTGGCATTGACGGGTTAAGATATGGCTGCGTATGCAAAACAAGGGGAGGAGAGGTCCAGATGGCTGAAGTCACCAAGATTTTTCTAAGTTCTGCTGCGGATCCCGAGTTTAAAAACCTGCGATTAGAAATAAAAACCTCGTTAGAAGAACTAAATCATCGCGTAATTAATTTTGAACACCAGTTTGGTCCTATTGGGCGTGACGCTATTCATACATATCTAGAACGGGTATCGGCCTCTGACGTCTACTTGTTATTCATAGGTCGTCGATCAGGGGCCTATATCAAAAATGAAGACCGAACGACCACCCATCTTGAGTTTGAGCAAGCATATAATGAAAACAAGCAAATTTACGTACTGGTCAGCGATTTTATTAAGGACCATTATTTTTCCACGATCAAACCGTATATTGACCGCTTCTGGAATGATCATGGCAGAATGCCCCTTGCATCGTTCAAAGATGAATTTTTACCCTTTCTTGAATCCCAAGTTGATGTAGATGCTCATGGCGTAGAGCCTTATATTTGGTTTTTCCTTACGGATTTGTATCATAAAAAAATATATTTTGAATCCTTCAACATAGAGAATCCGGAATACTTTTCGCGGTTGCGGAAATATTTAAGCGATGATCTGCGTCGCGGATACAAGTACTTGGCACAGGAAAATGAAATACAAGAGCAGCTTTTACTGGCTCAGTCTTACCCAAGGCTGCAGCGTACCGTATTTTCGCTTACTGCATTACTTGAAGATGGACACATATATGACATGTCCCGCTTTCTTACAATATTAAGGGATGAATTGGATGGCGGCCGCATCGTTTACTCAGGTCGTCATTATGCCGCGCCAACTTTGGGTACGTATCGGCGATGTTGTGGCATTACCCTCTATCAACATTTCAATGGCAAGATGCGATTAGTCCAAAGCGAGGGAAATGTCGGTTATCGATTGGTGCGTTCGTTGGAAGATCCCAATTCCTATGTGGGGGATACGTTCAAAAATTACGATAACGGGTTATATTATGATCAAGCAAATCAGATGCTTTACTTTACGGTGTCCAAAGGGTCCTACGTATTGTGCTTTCATTATCCCTTAGAAGATCGGTGGGGTGATGAACAATTTGAACAATATCAAGAACATGTTAAATATGCTCTAATGCATTCACCAACCTATGACGTCTGCTTGTTTGCAGCTTATTTATTGGGAGGGATTAATAATCAACCCGAAGAAGACGCCGTCTCGAATTAAGCTCAGAATAAAACGAAGAAAACACCTTTCGCGCTGAAAGGTGTTTTCTTCTTTTCTTGAGAGATACCGTTATTGTGCCTTATTTTTTCTCCAGAACAACCATCCTGCAAACAGAATGATCAATCCGAGGAACCCTAAGTTGTAAACGTTCGTAGCTGTGTTCGGCAGCTTGCTGCCGGACTGCATTCCCGTTTGGTCCGCTGGCGAAGGAGCTTTTCCAGACTCCCCGGCAACGGTTCCGTTATCTCCAAACGGAGAGCCCGATCCGTCGCCCGCATCCGGAGCCGTGCCCTTTCCAGGATGGGTTGGCGTTGTTCCTGTTCCAGGATTCGTTGGTGTCGTTCCGCTTCCCGGATTCGTTGGCTCAGGGGTGGTTCCTGGAACGGTTGTTCCAGTTTCAGTTCCCTTTACATTGACCGTCACGACGGACGTCACGGTGCCTCCCCGGCCGTCGCTCACGATCACCGTAAAGCTGTCGCTGCCGGTATAATCGCGCTCCGGTACATACGTCCACGTTCCGTCCGGATTCACCGTTACCGTACCGTGCTTCGGATCGCTTCCTTTCGTATACGTCAGCTTGTCTCCATCCGCGTCCGTACCTTCTATTTTTCCGGTTGCCGGCGTGTTGATCGTCGTCTCCGTAGTATAGGAAGGCACGCTTGGTACCTGATTTGGTTTTCCAGGGTCCGTTCCCGTTCCAGGATTCGGCGTGGTGCCTGGGCTTGTTCCAGGGTCCGTTCCTGGATCTACAGGTGGAGTAACCGGTGGATCTACTGGATCGACCGGCGGGTCGACGGGTGGCTCTACTGGTGGATCCGGATCTACTGGCGGGTCAACCGGAGGATTGACCGGCGGTTCCGGCTCAACGACCACTTTTTCCGTGGGTGTGCCCGGCTGAGTAATATTGTCGCCTTCAACCAATGCGGTATTTTCGATCGTCTTACCGCCTTGTCCCGGTTGAATGACGGCCTTAAACTCCAGCGTATGCCAGTTAATGCCCATAACATTGCCAAATGAGCCATACACTTCTCCCGTTACCGAATAACCGGCATCGTTGTCGTTCTCATCGGTGACCGATGCACCGTCCACCTTTAGGCTGTCCGGCACGTATTTCAAGCCTGCAGGCAATGTATCTGTAATCGTCAGATTCTCCAGATACGTATCGTTGACCACGCCTCTTACACGAATCGTATAGGCGATCGTATCCCCGACTTCATAGGTGGCCTTGCTTACTGTATTCGCTGCGGACTTCTTCGTTTCAATCTGCGGATTCCGCGGATAAACTTCGACTTCATTTCTTGGTCTGTCCGGCGTTCCAATATTGTCGCCCTCGACGGCCGCAATATTGATAATATTCTTGCCTGCTTGTCCCGGCAGCACTTTCGCCTGGAACGTCACCTTGTGCCACGCGGTATCGGTAACATCTCCGAACTGACCGAAGATTTTGCCGTTAGCGAAATGGCCCTTGTCGCCATCTTGGTCATCGGTGACTTGCACGTCGTCAACTGTCAGCGTGCCCGCGACATATTCCAGACCAGCTGGAATCTCGTCCGTGATCGTCAGGTCGGTCACCCGACTATCGGAGGCCGTGTTGCGTGTCTGAATCGTGTAGTGCAGTGTGTCCCCGACTTCCGGATGTGCGGCGTCAGTGTTGCCGTCTGCTTTTTTAAACAGTTCCGCTGTTTTCGTAGACTCCAGAGCGTTTTCGCGCGGATAAACTTCAACAACTTTCTCTGGCGTGCTTGGCGTGGTGATATTATCGCCATTCACGACAGCTACGTTTCGGATGTTTTTGCCAGCTTGACCCGGCAGCACTTTCACTTGGAATGTCACCTTGTGCCACGCAGTATCGGTAACATCTCCGAACTGACCGAAGATTTTACGGTTAGCGAAATGGCCGTTGTCGCCATCTTGGTCATCGGTGACTTGCACGTCGTCAACTGTCAGTGTGCCCGCAACATATTCCAGACCAGCTGGAATTTCGTCCGTGATCGTCAGATTGGTTACCAGACTATCGGAGGCCGTGTTGCGTGTTTGAATCGTGTACTTCAGTGTGTCTCCGACTTCCGGATGTACGGTGTCGGTGTTCCCGGCCGCTTTATCAAGCAGTTCCGCTGTTTTCGCGGATTCCAGCGAAGTTTTTCGTGGGTAAACCTCTACTGCGTTCTCCGGCGTTTTAGGTGTGTTGACATTGTCGCCATCCACGACAGCGATATTTCGGATGACTTTGCCGGCTTGTCCCGGCAATACCTTCACTTGGAACGTCACTTCGTGCCAATTGGTATCCATCACATTCCCGAATTGAGCGAAGACTTTACCGTCTGTGAAATGACCTGCATCGTCGCCTTCAGCATCTGTGACAGCAGCGCCGTCGACTTTCAGCGTGCCTGGTACGTATTGCAGACCTGCCGGAATGTCGTCCGTGATCGTCAAATTTTTAACTAGACTATCTTTGATGTTGTTCCGCGTTTGAATCGTGTACTCCAGCATGTCCCCGACTTCCGGATTTGTGGCGTCGGTGTTGCCGGATGCTTTTTCAAACAGCTTCGCTGTTTTCGTGGACTCCAGCGAAGTTTCACGCGGATAAACCTCGACAATTTGCTTCGGCGTGCTCGGCGTGGTGACATTGTCGCCATCTACGACAGCCACATTTTGGATGTCATTGCCAGCTTGCCCCGGCTGCACTTTCACCTGGAACGTCACCTTGTGCCACGCGGTATCGGTAACGTCTCCGAACTGACCGAAGATTTTACGGTTAGCGAAATAGCCCTTGTCGCCATCTTGGTCATCGGTGACTTGCACGCCGTCAACTGTCAGCGTGCCCGCGACATATTCCAGACCAGCTGGAATCTCGTCCGTGATCGTCAGGTTGGTTACCCGACTATCGGAGGCCGTGTTGCGTGTCTGAATCGTGTACTGCAGTGTGTCCCCGACTTCCGGATGTGCGGCGTCGGTGTTTCCGTCCGCCTTTTTAAACAGTCCCGCTGTTTTTTCAGCTTCTAAATGCGGTTCTCTATACTGGACGGATGTTGTCACATTATTGGACTGGATTGTTTCATTTCCACCTGTCAGCAAGTTTTTGTAGCCAATAGTCGCTATATTGGCGACAGAACCTTCTGCATGGCTGGATAGTGCTTTCACTTTGAATTGTACGGTAATTCCATCAGGTGAGTTAGTCGTGTTTGGCAAATCGCCGAGCCTGATGATTACCTTTTGCCCGTCAAAATGCCCTGCGTCTTGATCGTCTGTATCGGTTAATGCCCCGGCATTCGGACCGTTCACAATTCTTATCGAGCCTGGAATGTATTCCGTTCCTTCTGGAATCGCATCTTCAAAGACGGTATTGGCTGCAATATCTCCACCATTGTTTTTAATGGTTACTTCATAGGTTAATACATCGCCAGCGTATACTTTTCCTTCTGGAGAGACAGTCTTCTCTGCAACTACACATGGCTCTGTTCCTAAGAAAATGTTATCAAGGTAATTACCGAAAGCCACTTTTCCAGTAGATGTACTAATTGCTTTAAAACCAAAACGTGTCACTGTTTGACCTGCTGGAACCGTATAACTCCCTGAATATGTTTTCCATGTAGTCCCAGTTGAAATTCTCATTATTTCTGGTGTGGTATTGAATGGATCAGCCGTAACCGGTCCAATATTCACACTCATCGTATCCACACCACTGTATCCTCTGTGATCTAAGCGCCAATAAATCGTCTGTCCTGGTGTGGTCGGTAATTCCTGGTATAACATACTGTTTTGATCAGCATTCAATTCAGCATATCTACTCGTAAGATTTTCCTTATTCGGAGTATCTGGTGGTATCGTGCTCGGTCGGGCAGGGTCCATGATTTGAATAATTCCTCTTGGTGTACGCCAGACATCAGTCGTTTGCCACCCTGGAACCGTGTCTGCATAGTAATAACCGCCTCCTGCTACCGAGTTATCATAGGTACCAGGTCCCTCCGGCTTTGCAAAATCACCATTAATCAACGCTACTGGTGTAGGACATACCTTGGGATTTAGCTCCGCGGCTTCCGTTTGCACCGGGTTCAATGGAAAAAAACCGCTCAAAGCGACCAAAAATACACTAAATTGAATAAACAGACGTTTTACCACATTTGCTCTAGTTACCGTACGGGTAAGGTTCAATTCCTCTCCCCCCAATCGTTGTTATTTCCAAATCACGCCGGTACTCTCGTTCTTTTAGGATAAGTATGTATTATTCTTGGTCAAAGCCTCTCCTCCTCGCTTATTCATCTCTTCTATAGACAAGGCATAACCCCTCGACTATCCATAATTAAAATTTTAAATATCTGGAAAAGAAAAAACCCCATCCACAAGCAAACGCTAATAGACGGAGTTGTCCGTCGTATTCGGCAACTGGCTGGCATAGCATTCGCTCTTTACAGCAAATACGTTAGCCCCTTTAGCTTTGCGTCCTCATTTTTCAATGAGTTTGCCTTGATCGTACGATCTTGTATGTAATCAAAAATTTAATATATATCTAAAAATATAGTATATATCTAAAAATATAATATAAAAGAATCATAAGTTAGGTTCTTTAGTCTCATTTTTCTAGTATTTTCCTCACCATTTGTCGTTTTTGTGAAAATTGTGACTTTCTTATAAAGCGAAGAAACACCTTTCGTATAGAAAGATGTTTCTTCTTGAGAGATCGTTATTGCACTTTATTTCTTCTCCAGAACAACCATCCTGCAAACAGAATGATCAATCCGAGGAACCCTAAGTTATAAACGTTCGTAGCTGTGTTCGGCAGCTTGTTGCCGGACTGCGTTCCCGTTTGGTCCGCTGGCGAAGGAGCTTTTCCAGACTCCCCAGCAACGGTTCCGTTATCTCCAAACGGAGAGCCCGATCCGTCGCCCGCATCCGGAGCCGTTCCGGTTCCAGGATGGGTTGGCGTTGTTCCTGTTCCAGGATTCGACGGCGTTGTTCCGTTTCCAGGATTCGTTGGTGTCGTTCCGCTTCCCGGATTCGTTGGCTCAGGGGTGGTTCCTGGAACGGTTGTTCCAGTTTCAGTTCCCCTTACATTGACCGTCACTACGGACGTTGTCGTGCCTCCCCGGCCGTCGCTCACCGTCACCGTAAAGCTGTCGCTGCCGGTATAATCGCGCTCCGGTACATACGCCCACGTTCCGTCCGGATTCACCGTTACCGTACCATGCTTCGGATCGTTTCCTTTCGTATACGTCAGCTTGTCTCCATCCGCGTCCGTACCTTCTATTTTTCCGGTCGCCGGCGTGTTGATCGTCGTCTCCGTATTATAGGAAGGCACGCTTGGTACCTGATTTGGTTTTACCGGGTCCGTTCCCGTTCCCGGATTCGGTGTAGTGCCCGGGCTTGTTCCAGGATCTGTTCCCGGATATACAGGTGGAGTAACCGGTGGATCTACTGGATCCACTGGATCGACCGGCGGGTCAACGGGTGGCTCCACTGGTGGATCCGGATCTACTGGCGGGTCAACCGGAGGATCTACTGGAGGATTGACCGGCGGTTCCGGCTCAACGACAATTTTCTCTGTTGGTTCGCCTGGTTGAACGATGTTGTCGCCATCAACCAGCGCCGTATTTTGGATCGTCTGACCGCCTTGTCCCGGTTGAATGACAGCCTTAAACTCCAGCGTATGCCAGTTCATGCCCTTCACATTGCCAAATGAGCCGTACACTTCGCCCGTTACAGAATAACCGGCATCGTTATCGTTCTCATCGGTGACCGATACACCGTCCACCTTTAAGCTGTCCGGCACGTATTTCAAGCCTGCAGGCAATGTATCCGTAATCGTCAGATTCTCCAGATACGTATCGTTGACCACGCCTCTTACACGAATCGTATAGGTGATCGTGTCCCCGACTTCATAAGTGGCCTTGCTTACGCTATTTGTTGCATACTTCTCAGATTCAATCTGTGGATTCCGTGGGTACACTTCCACTTCTGCTCGCGGTCTGTCCGGCGTGCTGGTATTGTCGCCACCTACGGTCGCGATATTGATAATATCTTTACCCGCTTGTCCAGGCTGTACCACGGCCCCAAATTGAACCGTATGCCAATCCGTATCGGTCACATCTCCGAATTGTCCCGTCACTTTTCCATTGGCATAATGACCTTTGTCGTCTCCTTCGGCATCTGTTACAGATTCTCCGTCCACAATGAGGCTGCCCGCGACATATTGCAGTCCCGCAGGAACCGCATCGGAGATCGCGAGGTTTTTCACCAGACTGTCTGTGATCGTGTTTCGCGTCTCAATGGTATACAGCAGTGTATCCCCTACTTCGGGATGCTGCGCGTCCAGGTTCCCTGGTGCCTTTTCCTTAATAACTACGGATTTTTTCGATTCCAACGCTGGAGCATGATAAGTCACGCTGCTTACAACTTCATTGGATTGAATTTTTCCCTCTGATGAGGTTACTGTTGCAGTATTTAAGATTTTCGTATCAAATGCAGCATCATCTTTTACTCGTACTTGAAAACGAATGGTTGCCGCATTTTCTTGACCATTAAGTATCACGCCATCGTTCGCATTGTTCGCAGAAGATTTAATCTTTAACCCTGTGACTAACGGGCTTTGACCGTTAACATCACTAATGGCATTTCCATTAAATTTCGTGCTATTAGCAACATACTCGGTTCCTTCTGGAATGATGTCCGTCAATACGACGTTGTCAGCCGGCATGTTTCCTGCATTGCTAACGACGATCTTGTATTCGATCACGTCGCCTCTTTTAACAGAACTTATTTCTTTGCTTCCATTCACAAACTTCTCTGCCTTCAAATCTGTATAAAAATTGGGGAACACGGCAGAAGTAGCATCCGTAAGAAAATTGATATCCGGTATTTGCACAAGATGTCTAGCCATATTATCCTTCGGATTGGAGGCAAAGAGATCTCCTTGTGTGAACACGATAAGCAGCTCATTCGAAGGCAAGTAGCTTAAACCCGCACCGTATCCAGGAGTTGTGAGTGGAATATTTCCGACTCGCCCATAAACGGTTTCTTGACCTGTACCACGATCATATCGAACCCATTCTTCATTTGTCGCGTCAATATAATAGATGTTTCCTTGATCATCAAAGATGATATCGCGTAAGTTCACTCGGTTATTGGGACTCATACTGCCATCGGTTACAGTCCCCGTATTGGGGTCGATCAAAACAATTCGTGATAATTTTTGTGCCACGTCCCTAACAAATACAGCATAATTCCCCGTAATTGGATCAATGGCCCCTCCGCCTTGGGGTTTGAACGTCTTTAATTCATTTGGCATAGATAAAGGTTCTAAAGTTACATTTCCATCTTCTTTAATTTTATAAAAAAATGTATTATCTTCAGCCTTTATTCCATAGAGCTGCGTTCCATCCTTAGACATGGCTATAGAATCAATCGTCGATACAGTAGAAGGTAACTGTTTCTCAAACTTGACCCCCGCTGAAGGGTTATTGCCATCAATTTGTAAGAGCCATACACCCGGCTTTCCTTTGTAATCTGTAACACTTAAATAGGTATCAGTAGCGTTAAAATTAAACGCTGTTTCCTCAGCCTTTACATATGTTATAGAAGGCAAGATTCCGCTTGTAGTCATAAAGGCTACCATTACGCATGCTAATACGTACTGGAGCCCTTTCCTCGCTTTTTTCGGTATTCTCAAGTTTTTCTCTCCTTTTTTAATTTTTGACCCTAATCCCCGTCTTGGACATCGCTAGGCAGAAATTCGGATCGCTCAGACTGTTAAGGAGTTGTTTGAATTCATTTCTCGCACCTAAATCCAGTTAGTCACCTCCCACTCCAAGATGGACTTTCCAACCTGCCTCCTCTCTTCATAAAAAAAGAAAAAACTCCATCCAAAAGCAAATGCTAATAGACGGAGCGATCCGTCGTATTCGGCAGCTGGCTGGCATAGCATTTGCGCTTTACAGCAAATCCGTTAGCCCCTTTAGCATTGCGTCCCCATTTTTCAATGAGTTTGCCTTGATCGTACGATCGTGTATGTAATTTAAAATTTAATATATATCTAAAAATATAATAGAAAAGAATCATAAGTTAGGATCTTTAGACTCATTTTTCTAGTATTTCCCTCGCCATTTGTCGTTTTTAGGAAAATTATAGGATTAAAAGGTGCCCTCACTCGGGTCATGTTCTGTATCCGGTAGGCGTCCGTTTTTTGGCTTTCGGTTTTGACCGGTTCGGTTCAAGAGCCACTTTTTGGGTTTACAGATCAAGCGCTATTTTTTAAACTATCAGAAAGTATTTGTTTTCAGCGATGGCTTGAACCATGTTGCCAATAACGTCAAAAAACAAGGAGTGATCGAATGAGCAGCGCTCCGAATACGTTGCGCTTCGGATTATGTACCGACGTCCACAACGATATTGCCCATGACGGCCGCGAAAGGCTGGCCGCATTTATCGACCGGATGAACGAAGAACAAGTTGATTTTATCGTTCAGATGGGCGATTTTTGCCACCCGATTCCGGATAACGAAAACTTTTTGGCGATATGGCATCGATTCAAAGGGCCGAAATATCATGTGTTAGGCAACCACGACATGGACAGCTGCGACAAACGGACAGTCATGAATTTTATCGGAATGGAACGAAATTATTACGCATTCGATCACGGCGACTTTCATTTCGTCGTGCTGGATGCCAATTTTATTAAGCACGACGGTCAGTTCCTGAATTATGAACACGGCAATTATTTCAGATACCGCGGCGAGATCCCTTATGTCACCGACGAACAGCTCGAATGGCTGCGGGAAGATTTAATGAATACAGACAAACGTACGATCATTTTTAGCCATCAAAGCTTGGAAAATGAATGGGACGGCATTCTCAATCGCGATCAGTTGCATTCGATTCTGGTTTCCGCAAATGAGGAAGCCGGCTATTCCAAAGTGGTGGCCTGCTTGAACGGGCATAATCATCTTGATGCAGTCACGACCATCGACGGCATATCTTATATCGAGATCAACAGCATGTCCTACCAATGGCTCGGTTCCGGGTATGAGTGCATCCGATACTCCGAGGAAGTCGACAAGCAATATCCGACGTTGAAATATACGGTCCCTTACAAAGATCCGCTGTATGCGATCGTTACGCTGAAGCAAGGCGAGCTGTCGGTGGAAGGCGTACAGAGCGAATTCGTCGGGCCGAGCCCTCTTGAGCTTGGGCACTGCAATATGGAGTCGGGACACGAAATTACGCCGGTTATTTCATCCCGCAGGCTAACTTTTAAATGATCCTGTAGGACCCGAATTACATATTCATTGGGGAGGTAACCGTATGAAAAGATTAAGTTTTCAAGTGATCAGCGACATCCATATTACCGAGACGGATCTGCAATCCAGACACAGTAGGCAGTTCATTCGCGTGTTGGAGGACATTCGGGAAAATGACCCGGATAGCGCGGCGCTCATCATTGCCGGAGATATGACCGACCGGGGTATGGAGGAAGAATACGACGGCTTTTTGGCGGTTTTGGAAGCGGTACCACATCCCCGCCCGTATTTTGCGCTGGGCAATCACGATATTCGGTGGCATGAAAGCTATGAGGTCAAAAGAAAGCGCTTCGAGGAGAAGCTCGGCACGGGCATTACATACGACTTTTGGCTGAACGGCTATCATTTTATCGTTTTGGGAACGGATTATAAAGACGAGGCGACTTTAAAAGATCATTCCTATATATCCAAGACACAGCTGGATTGGCTGGAACAAAAGCTTGCAGAGCGTTCGGATCCCGCTAAACCGATCTTCGTGATTCTGCATCAGCCATTTCAGGAAACGGTTGCCGGGTCCGTCGAATGGCATGGCGTCGTTCCGGATGCACAGCTGAGAAGCTTGCTGGGCCGGTATCCGCAAGTCGTCTATTTTTCCGGGCATTCCCATGCGGCACTGGAAATGTCTCATGCGTTGCACCGCGATAAGTTCACGATGGTGAATACGGCGAGCGTGATGGCATCATGGAACAGTATAACCGAAGAACAAAGCAGCCAAGGGTTATACGTGGAAGTTTACGACGACAAGGTTTTGATCAAAGGAAGAGATTTTGCCAAGAAGGAATGGGTACAGGAAGCCCAATATAGCATTGAATTTCAGGCTCGAGAATCAACCGCATAGCCTATAACCCCATAAAATAACGGCCCGGCCGACGATGCTGCCGGGTCGAGTCGTTTGCACGGTTTCTATTGATTTTGACGCGCCTCTGGTTGTTAATAAATCTTCTTCGATGGTGAGGCCAAAGATTTGTAATAAGAAGTGTCGTTAACCATTTGCTTCAGGGTCATTTCGTTGAGCCTTTCTTAAAGACTACATATGATGTTAAAAAATCGTAGGCACCATACCCCCGTCCATACGGATCGGAGAACCTTTGAATGCGGATGCATAGGGGCTGCAGACGAATGCAACCAGCCTGCCTATTTCAAAAGGTTTGATAAATCGCTGTATTTCGGATTGGGGCAGGTTTGCAGCCATAAATTTTTTCTCTTTTTCCGAAAATGCCATATCTTCAGGAAACATACTGTCAATGATTTGATATACGTTTTCGGAAAGCGTTGGTCCCGGCATGATCGTATTGGATGTGACTTCCGTTCCCGCTGTTAGTTTAGATAAGCTTTTTGACAGCGATAATAACATGGATTTGGTCATGCAATACTGGGGCATTTGCCCTGATGGCATAATGGCTTCTTCACTTGCAATAAAGATGATTCGCCCATCATTGTTATTCAACATGTTAGGCAAATAAAATTTAGATAATCCATTCGCGGCAAGGACATTCGTACGGAAGTATTTTTCCCATATTTCATCGTCAACGTCCTCATATTGCATGATTTCATAAATCCCCATATTGTTCACCAGAATATCGACGTGGGGATATTTCTCGAGCAACGCTTCTCTTTGCTGCAAATCCACAAGATCGGCCGTTGCATTCTGAGGAGAAGTAGCCGGGAACTCCGACCTCAATTCATTTACGGTTCTTTCTACCTCTTCATGCTCCCGTCCGTTAACGAGGACATTGACGCCTTCTCTGGCAAGTTCAATGGCAATGGCTTTCCCTATCCCTTTCGTCGATCCGGTTACCAAAGCCGTTTTGTTCTTTAATCCCATTTCCATAACTTAGGTGTCTCCTTTGTTGTCATTCACATCAAGCTGAATTAGAAATTATTCTTGGAACATCCTTGTGCTCCGGATAGGGATTATGTTACTTTGTCCGGACCGTCCGGTAACTAGCGTACAACGCCAAATTTCTTGTTTACCCCGCCAAATATAATGAAGCCGGAAAATGCCAGCCATGTTAGGAACAAGTTAGGCCCGGATTCTATGACATTGGGTTTGCCCTTAAATGTTCGGAACGCCAATTGGAAGGAGTATCTCCTTCCCAAAGGCGAAAGGCGCGGTAAAACGAGTTTTGGTCTTCATATCCAATTAAATAAGCCACTTCTTTTATGTTAAGCTTGGGTTCTGCCAAGTATTCTCGAGCCTGTTCATGCCGAACCTGTGTCAGCAACTGCTTGAAAGTTGTACCTTCGCCAGTAAGACGGCGCTGCAAGGTACGATCGCTCATGCAAAGCTCGCTTGCCACAGCCCGAATGTCCAGCCCCCCTCCGATTAAACTGCGCTTCAAGATCCGTCTGACGATCTCAGAGATTGAACGGTTGCGATCTTCCTCCAATGATTGGTCCAATACAGGAGTCAAGATCTCCAGCAACTCTTTATTATGCGAAATAAAGGGGCGATCCAGGTCTCTTCGATGCAGCGTCAATCGGTTGGCGGTTGCACCCGTCCGGATCGGACACCCGAAATAAGCTTCGAGGGCCTTTACACCCCCCATCGGGTGAGAAAATTCTACGGACCGTGCAGTTAAAGGCAAGCCCGTTCCCCGTCGTCCAAGCTCCAGAAGAAGGGCCAGTGTAGCTCCAACCAGCACGGGCGGCACAGGCTCTCCTCTGTGCATCCATTCCAATTCGATCGTACAGACATCGCCCTCTTCGGTTATACGCAAGCTTTCCGGAGGGCACAGTTGTTTGTACCTGGCCATTCGGTAAAGAGCGTCACGATAATCATGCGCATGGTAAGTCGCCAAGACGGGCGGCGGGTACTGTGCCGTTTCAAACACGGTTGCAAGTTTGATGATTCCAACGGCAGTGTCACCAACGAGATCGGAGTAAGCTTGCCAGATTTTAAAATACTGGGCTGCGGTGACGCCAGCCGATTCTGTCATCATGCTGAGCGGCAACCGAGCTTTGCTCGCTACGTCGTGCGGAGAAATTCCCAATAGTTGTAGTCCCGCCCAATATCCTGACGGAAATTTTATACGGTCGGATTTCATAGCCTATAACTCCTTTAGATGCTAACCTAAAAAAATAAAAGGTCAGCCAAGATACATCCTGACTGCCCTTTTATATAGTTTTTGACTCTTTATGGAGGCGAGGGGAGTAAAACCCCTGTCTGAAGATAACGCCACATAAGCTTCAACGGGTGTAAATGGCGACCATTGTGGTGTCACCGGCCCTCGCTTGATTTAGTGCTTCGTCTGATTAGGACTTGTATTTTCTAAAACAGGCAGCATTTTCTCGCTCTTCTCCATGAAGGAATGGCATTGGACACAAATGGGTTGAATCAAAAAAACAAAATTATCCCTCATCCATCCGTTGCACTTTTCATTCGTGCATGACCATATCGTCGTCATTTCCTCTGGAAGTTCCATCATCAGTCTTTTCCGCGAATCGTACAAGCAGCATCCCTCTTTCTCTTCTGGAATCATGAGCGAAAAAAAGGCCCCGACACTAAGTGCGGGACCTTTCAACTACAGTTTTACAGTTTAACGACATTCTCAGCCTGCGGGCCGCGATTGCCTTGAACAACATTAAATTCGACTCTTTGACCTTCGTCCAAAGATTTGAAGCCGTCGCCAACGATTGCACTGAAGTGCACAAATACGTCGTCTCCGCCTTCAACCTCGATAAAACCGAATCCTTTGTCTGCATTAAACCATTTTACTGTTCCTTGTGTCATGGTCAATTACCTCCATATTTTTATTTTTACATGATCTTTGAATTTAAAAAAAAATCACATATTGTACAAGGCTACATATCAAAATCTAACCCTCTACAATATGTGATCTCAGGTTCAAATTCTAATAAATCAACTATAACACAACCGGAGTTCATTTACAAGCTTGTTTTGCTTTTGTTTCCATTTTATTTCCTTCGCCTCATCCTGCAGTACGACACCGCATAAACTTTCCTGTGTGATCCTTAAAGGCGAACAGCGGCTTGGTAAAACCACAATTCGCCGGAGTGTATTGATGAGGTTACGGTAGGCCAAGTAACGGATCATAAAAAAAAGAGAGCTTCTAAAGCTCTCTATGGGCAGGCTGCATCATCCCTTGCGTGAGGTGGTCCTCCTGGTATTCATCATATCGCGACTGAACGGACGCATGGATTGGTTCTTCCATTGGCCGCACTGACGGCTGCTGATATGGCTCATCCACATACATGATTCTGCGCTGAATTTGCATGAGCCCATTCACGACGCGCAGCGCGACCCAGAACAGAACAAGGCCAACGCCAACGTACAGCAGATATTGCTGATTATAAGTCCAATCGATATGAAAGTAACTAAACAAGCTATTTTCTAAAATATCAAGCTGGATTTCATTCATTAATATGATATGCACAACGGGAAGCGCAATCAATCCGAGTCCTAGTGAAATCGCTGTAACCATAATAACAAAGAATACGATACCTGTTACAAATCTCAGGAATACAAGCAGCAGATTCCGAATGAATAGTCCGCCCTCAAAACCTCTCACCATTCGCATAAACCAGTTCTGCCCAGCTTCAGACTGTTGATGGTAGGAATACGAAACGGAAGGAGCAGGCAAACCTAAAATTTGTCTAATCATGCTTTGTTCAAAAAGCACAATCCCGTTCAACAGCTTCGCTACGCCGAAGAACAGCGGTATTCCGATAAATATGGGAGTTAATCCGATGGATAATGCCAGTCCTGTTATCGCTACTGTAAAATAAATAATCCCTAACGGGAGGGATAGCAATAAATAGAGGATCGTTGCGTAGGTTTTCGGATTAAAAAGGACCCATTTCACCTTACCTGCCCGCGCCGTGTTCGTCGCTTCTATTGCTTTCAAATTCAAACACCCCTTTTGGCTTCCTATATCACGTATCAGCGAGTTATATAGATTCATTATAACCGCCTTATTGGGCTGACATAACCGTCTCAGGGGGGGTCTGAACCTAGACTTAAGACTAGGGATCGGCCGGCTCAGATGAACTTTTTCTTCGGCATTCTCAATCGGAGCTTCTGTAAAGGGTTCAGTTCAAATCGTTGCTCTTTGATCGCGAAGGGATTATACACCCATTCACTGGACTATACGGGGGACCTTCATTAATGCTGATCCTTGAGGACTAAAACCGGGTATGATAAGATAAGAATAGAAATAAGGACGGATGGCAGTCCGTCCTCAGCACAACCTCTTGAGTGGGGATTCCCTCCAGGGTAATGCTTGTCCAGAGAAGTAACCCACGGTTTGCCAACCTTAAGAGTGGGTTACTTCTTTTTTCGGTCGATATAGGTCAGTAACGCAACGATAAACCCTGCGAATACGATCACATCGGAAAAAGAGAAGTGCATATGGACTCACCTCCTTTCCGGAGGAAGCCCCACCCACTCAAGGTGTGTTGTACATTCCAAATTATAGCATACAAGCTCCGTTATTCGGGGCTTTTTTCTTTCGCCTTTACATCAGTAAAATCCTATTAAAATTGACCCGCTTTTTCAGAAATTTCTCGGAGCTCTCCTTTAATCCAACCATCCCTTGCTACGTGCGATATCTATTGCCTCGATCCGCGTATTCGCCCCGAGCTTCCCAATCGCTTCCGACATATAGTTCCGCACCGTTCCATAGGATAGAAACAGCCGTGCTCCAATATCTTGAAGAACTAAGCCTTGAGCAGCCAACTTCATGACCTCCCGCTCCCTGGGTGATAATGGACATGGATCATCCCATACCGCGAGCGACAATTCTGCATTGATGACACGTTTCCCATCATAGACCCGACGAATCGCATCAGCCAGTTCATCGCTGCCCGTATCTTTAAGAAGATATCCATAAACTCCTGCCTGCATCGCCCGCTGGAAATATCCGGGGCGCGCGAATGTCGTCAAGATGATGACACGACAAGCGGACTTATTTTTTTGAACCAGCTCCGCAATATCTAACCCTGTTTTCAGCGGCATCTCAATATCCAGAACGGCTACATCTGGTTCATATTGCTGAATCATGGACAGCACTTCTTCCCCATTTTCAGCTTGACCGACGACTTCAATATCATCTTCTAACGAGAGTAACGTTGCCAGTGCTCCCCTTAATAACTTTTGATCTTCTGCCAACACAATACGAATCATCTAAGCGCTACCTACCTTTTCATTTCGTATTACCCTAGGTATATGTAAGGTGACCTCCGTCCCCTTGCCTGAGGACGAAGACAGCGACATACGTCCGTCGATCATAACCAACCGCTGCCGCAATCCGGCGAGGCCATTACTGCTAGTAGAGAGTTGCTCCGGATCTGCCCCAATCCCGTCATCACTTACAGATACACGGACTTCCCCTTCCTGAATGTCGAGAAGAACGTTGCACTTTGTTGCCCGGCTATGTCGAACCACATTCGTAATCGTCTCGCGAAAACACATCGCCAAAATCGTCTCCTGCAAGGGTGTTAACGGAAGCGGATTGTTCACTAAAGCGTCATCCGTTCCTACATTCGAAGGTCTGGAATCTGAAATCGATTGATATTGAAAAATAAGCGGTATGCCCGCAGCTGAACATAACGATACGGCATGCTTATATTCGTCAGCAAAATATGTAACTTTCATCTCCGTAACCAATTCACGCATTTGTTTCAAGGCTGCGCGTGCCGTTTCCCGTATTTCGCGAGCCTCTTCGATCGCTCTCTCGGGATGGCGATGGACCAATTTCTCAACGACCTCCCCTTTTAGCGCGATTAATGACAGCGTATGTCCCAATGTATCGTGCAATTCACGTGCGATCCGCTGGCGCTCCTCCTGCTGTGCCATTCGTTCAGCCGTTTCTGCCCGCAGCCGAGCAGACTTCTGTTGAAACCGATTCGAAGTTCGAATAATATACGGCAGAATACAGATGCCAAACATAGGCACCAGCCCTATCCATACTAGGCTGCCCATCCGGTCCAAGTAAGGAACGGCGATAAATCCCATAGCTACCGTAAAAACGATCGTTATAGAGAGTAATATCGGCAGCTTTTGTTTGCTCAGCGGAGCGGCGATCATAAAACCCATAAACGTATACATAGGGTGAAATACAGCGGCTAAAATTAAAAGTATACCCACCTGTACGATCAATATTGGCGTGGCCCACTTTGCATAAAAGTAGGATTGTCGAAACAATAGAACGAATAGGCCTAACAGAACAAAGCCAAGCCACTGTATATTTGATGGCTCATAGAGTAAAAAGTACATGGGTATCATTACATTTGTTAACAAAATATAAGGAGCGACTCCTTCCGATTTTGGAAAGAGGCGCCACTTTTCTCTATTCAATTAGACCGCATCCCGTCGATTATATATATAGATTGATAGTAGCATAAAGAGGAGACCGCATCCTGTCAAAATTATGAAATCGATACTTGCTGGATTTTTACCAGCGATCATATTCCATGCCCCATTGGCGTAACGGTGAGATGGAAGCCATTCCCCGACAGAGCCCATCCAGCTCGGCAAAGTGCTAAGCGGCATCCAAAGCCCCCCCACAATGGCAAGCCCCATCTGTAGTACATTTCCGATGGCAACGGAGGTGTTCGCGTTTTTAAGCGTTCCTAACAAGGCACCAAGCGCCAGAAAAGATATGCTCCCGATCCATAACCATAATCCGCATAAAATCCATTGCCCGGCTGTCAATTGTATATCATGAACAAGGCCAGCCGATAAAAATATAACAACAATGACGATTAAGTGAACAGCCATTTGCGATACAATTTTGCTGGCGATCCAGACTGCGGGAGATAGCGGAGTCAGCTTCAACAAGCGCACCCACCCGTCTTGATGCTCGAACGATAGACGGATACCGAATTGGGATACGGCCGTACCAATCAAACTGAATGCAGTCATCGACATCAATGAAAAGACGCCCCACGTTGTCGATTGAATCGATTGATCTACCCCATTCATGCTCGCAAATAAAAAGTAGAAGGCAAGCGGCATTGCAATGGAGAAGAGCAAGAAAAATGGACTGCGGATAATTCGTATACTTTCTGCTTTGGTCTGGGCAACGAACATATGTAACATAGCTGTTTTCCTCCTAAAAATGTTTTTTTATCGTATCATCGTTGGTTTATGTGTACCTGTAAGACTTAGGAATGTATCTTCCAAGCTGGCGGATTGTATATCAATATCTGATATTCCCCATTCAGACTGCATCAGTGTAAATAACAATGCATCGGTCTCCTTGACGTACAGACGAATCCGCTCGCCGTTGCACTCTGCCTTTTCTACACCAGGCAATGTGAACCATTCCTGCTGGGCTGGCGCGTTCGCCGCCCGAAATGAAACGGTTCTAAGCGCTGTCTGAGCCTTTAAACGTTCCGGAGTCCCTTCCGCAACAACCTGTCCTCTGGCGATGACTGCGATATGATCTGCGACAGCATCCGCTTCCTCTAAATGATGTGTAGTTAAGAGCACCGTACGTCCGTCATTTGCCAGCGCTTGGATGGTGTCCCAAAAGCGGCCACGAGCCTCGATATCCATTCCGACGGTTGGTTCATCAAGCAGGAGAAGCTCTGGATTCCCCGCCAAGCTTTGGGCGAAGGCTAATCTACGGCGTTGTCCTCCAGACAGGGAGGATGCGCGGCGTTTCTGATCCGCGTGGAGACCCGAAATATCTAACAATCGCTCGAGCGACATCGGATTACGATAATAACTGCGGAACAGTTGGAGCACTTCTTTGACCGTAAGTCCATCTGCTGCTTTCACATCCTGCAAAAGCGCTCCGACGCGTTGCCGTAATTCTTTTGTTCTGGATGGAACCCCCAAGATCCTGACTTCTCCTGAGGTTGGCTTGATCATTCCGAGGATCATGGAAATGGTTGTCGTCTTGCCTGCCCCATTCGGTCCGAGCAATGCGGATATTTGACCTTTCTCAAATGATAGATTCATATGATCAACGGCACAGTAGTCGCCGAATTTCTTCACCAGATTTATACATTCAATTGCCTTTGTCATTTTGTACTAACCTCCGCTAATTTCTTCTTTCGTTCCTTGATGTCCTCATTATATTGAAAAAACGCGGGATTCAATTAGTGTGGGTTGTCACAAGCTGGTTATGACAAATGTCAGATAAAAAGGACGAAAGCAAAAAAGAAGGACCTCTAAAGGCCCTTCTTCTGCAAAAGGTTCATTGGACACTCTTTAATTGGAGGCATTGGGGTGTCTTGCTTTGCAAACTTATAGCTAAGGAATTTGCCGTTTTTAATTGAACATAGAAAAAACCACAACCTCTACGGTTGTGGTTTTATGTATGGAGGCGAGGGGAGTCGAACCCCTGTCCGAAGACAACGCCACATAAGCTTCTACGGGTGTAGTGACAGTTTTGATGTCACCCTAGAGACTCCCTGTCACCGGATTCTCTTTGGGTCAGCCTGTTTGTCTTCTTCAGCTAGCCGCAGGCGGAGACTAGACAGCGTATCCCACTAAAAGTGAGCCCTCATCCCGGCACATGGGCGATGCAGAGCGAGAGCACGTCTGCAGGTTATTAAGCTGCGAGAGCGTAGTTGTTTTGTTGTTTGCCAGTTATTATTGGCGTTAGCGTTGATGAAGCGGACGCGTCCCCACTACCCGCTACTCATGCTCGAACTGTCCCCGTCGAATCCAAGAACGCCCCCTTGTTATAAAGGGCTTCTCCGGATTAGATGAGCTGCTCTGCAGCACAAGAAGCAATCTAATTCCGCATCCTTTCCCTCCATAAAGAAAGGACGATCAGAAGCAATTCGGTGATTCTGTAAAAGAATCGCGGCACTCCGCATCTCTTACATCATTTATTATATCACACCATCCGGCCAAAATGACACAGATGATGCAAGGAAACACAGGTGAAACTTGCTAACCTTTCACATAACAGGTCATTAACGCGCTATTTTCTGCTTTTCGCGCAAAGCACGCTGGATATCGCGCTGTGCATCGCGTTTGGCGGCGGATTCGCGTTTGTCGTATTGCTTCTTACCGCGGCCGAGGCCTAACAGCAGCTTGGCATAGCCATTTCGAATGTAGATTTTGAGCGGAACGATCGTGTAGCCTTCCTGTTTCGTCTGACCCAGCAGCTTATGGATCTGTTCCTTATGCAGCAGCAGCTTGCGCGCCCGCGTCGGATCGGTCGGATTGTACCGGTTTCCCTGCTCGAACGGGCTGACGTGCATATTGTGAATATGAATTTCCCCATTGCGGATCGTCGCAAACGCATCGCCGATGTTCGCTTTCCCGTTCCGGATCGATTTGATCTCGGTCCCGGTCAGCACGATGCCGGCCTCGTACGTATCCTCGATGAAATAATCATGGGAAGCTTTCTTGTTCTGGGCCAGTACCTTCCCGTCACTCTTCTTACCACCCATGTCTTTCACTCCTCACCCATTACAAAATAGCGGACTTCCGGCTCGGGCATCACAGTTCGTCGCGACACACGTACCAGAAGTCCATTGTATCAACTGGTTTCGCCAAAATCAAGGCAAAGACCGAGCTTGTCCAGATGCGAACGAAACCGCCGCTGATAAATCCCCAGTGCCCCAGCACTACCGAAAGCGATCTTGCACAAATTCCTGAAAAAGCTCAGAACCGGTTGAATCTCATTCTAACGGTCCTCACCAGCGTACCGAATTCACTTCTTCTTCTTCCGAACAAAAGCCGCCGTACCGTTTTTGCTGGCACCCTTTTTCTTCTTGCCTTTGCGGAACTGCCAAAAAGCTTCGCCGCCGCCCTGCTCGGAACCTTCGCCGCGTTTTCGCTTGCTTTCACCCGATCCGGCTCCTTCGCCGATAAAGATGCCGCTGCCCGACGTCTTCTTGCGGCGTCCGCTGCCGGCTTGTTCGCCTTGCGCCGGAGCCGAGTTGTAGCCGCCCTTGCCGGAGCCGAAGCTGAACGTCTTCGGCCGGTTGGCCTCGACGCTCTCGCCCCCCGCCGGGCTGCCTCCCCCGGCGGCGCCTGCGCCGCGCTTGCGCTTCCCGGCCCCCGCAGCCTCCCCGGCTGCGGACGCCCCGCGCTCGCGCTTGCCCGGCCGGCCGGCTTTGCCGCCGCTGCCGGCCTTATTGCCACGACCGCCGCGCTCACCGCCGCGGCCGCCAAACCCGCCGCCCGGTCTCCGTTCGCGGCGCGGCTTCATGTCCACCATCTCAAAATCGATGGTGTGATCGTCCATGTTCACCCGTGCCACGCGGATTTTCACTTCATCGCCGATGCGGAACACTTTGGAGGTCCGCTCGCCGATCAGCGACATCGAAGCCTCGTCGAAGTGGTAATAATCGTCCGTCAGCCCGGCCAGACGGATGAGCCCTTCCACCGTATTCGGCAGCTCGACGAACATGCCGAAGCCGGTGACGCTGCTGATCAGGCCGTCGAACTCTTCGCCGACCTTATCCAGCATGTATTCCGCCTTCTTCAGCTGATCCGTATCGCGTTCCGCTTCGACCGCGACGCGCTCCCGCTCGGAGGAATGCTGGGCGATGTCCGGCATCCGCGACGCCAAATATTCCTGCCTTTTCTCCGGCAGAATGTTGTTGTTTTCGATGACCTCGCGAATGACCCGGTGGATGACAAGGTCCGGATAACGGCGGATCGGCGACGTAAAGTGGGTATAGAACTCCGCCGCGAGGCCGAAATGGCCCGACATCTCGGCGTCGTATTTCGCCTGCTTCATCGACCGCAGCATCATCGTGCTGATGACGGTTTGCTCTTTCGTATCCTTGATTTCCTCCAGAAGCGTCTGCAGCGCCCGCGGATGAACCGAGTTGCCTCTGCCTTTCACGTGGTACCCGAGATTTTCGGCAAATGCAAGGAAGTTTTGCATTTTCTCAGGATCCGGATTATCGTGCACACGGTATATGAACGGCACCTTCAGCCAGTGGAAATGCTCCGCTACGGTTTCGTTGGCCGCAAGCATAAACTCCTCGATGATCTGCTCCGCGATCGAACGTTCCCTTTTTACGATATCGACCGGCTTGCCGTTCTCGTCTACGATCACCTTCGATTCCACGAAATCGAAATCGACCGCGCCGCGGTTCATCCGCCGCGAGCGAAGCTTGAGCGCCAGCTCCTTCATCAGGCGGAAATCGTCTACAAGATCCTTGTAGCGCTCCATCAGCTCCGGATCTTCTTCCTCGAGGATTTTGCGCACATTGTTGTAGGTCATCCGCTCTTTCGTTTTGATCACGCTGGTGAACACGTCATGTTTGACGACCTTCATATGCTCGTCGAATTCCATTTCGCAGGACAACGTCAGGCGGTCCACCTTCGGATTCAAGCTGCATATGCCGTTCGACAGGCGGTGCGGCAGCATCGGAATGACGCGGTCCACGAGGTAGACGCTGCAGCCCCGATTGTAGGCTTCCTTGTCCAACTCGGACTTCTCCCGCACATAATAACCGACATCCGCAATATGAACGCCCAAGCGGTAATGCCCGTTGTCCAGGCGTTCCACGTTGACGGCATCGTCGAGGTCTTTGGCGTCTTCGCCGTCGATGGTGACGATATTTTTGCCGCGCAGATCCCGCCGCCCCTGCTTCAGAATCTCTTCCTCGGTAATCGAATCCGGGGCGCTCTCCGCCTCAGCCATCACTTCATCCGGAAAATTTTCCGGCAGCTGATGCTTGCGGATGATCGACAAAATATCCACGCCCGGATCGTCCTTATAGCCGAGCACCTCGATGACTTCGCCTTCGGCCGCAGCGCGGCCCTCCGGATAACTGACGATGCGAACGACGACCTTGTCGCCGTCCACCGCGCCTTTCACCGATTCCTTCGGGATGAAAATATCCCGCACAATCCGTTTATCGTCCGGCAGTACAAATCCATAGGCTTCATGGCCCTGGAACACGCCGACGACCTGATTCACCGCGCGGGTGACGATTTTGACGACTTCGCCCTCGAGTTTGCCTCCGGCCGGACCGCGGGTCGTCACGCGCACAAGCACCGTATCGCCGTTCATGCCGCCCAAGAGATCATGGGCCCCGATATAGACGTCGGGATGCTCCTTATCCTCCGGGATCAGGAAAGCAAAACCTTTCGCATGTACCTGAAGCCGCCCGCGCAGCAAGTCCAACCGCTCCGGCAGGCCGTAGCGCTCCGTACGGGTCATCATGATTCGGCCTTCCTGCTCCAGCTTGTTCAAGACCTTCAGGAATTCCCTGAATTCGGAGCTGTCCGTGATCCCGAAATGTTTTTCGAGCTCTTGGTAGGTCATCGGTTTGTAGTCAGGGCTCTGCATCAAATCCAATATTGTTTGTTCCGTTATCATCAATTATCTCCTCGGTTCGCATGCGGGCAGGGCGTCCCTCCCGCAAGCCTCTATGTTATCTTACCAGTCGGCATTTTCCGTATTTATATACACATACCCTAGTATACACGGAATTAATCGTTTGCATCCCTGCGGGGCCGTGAAAGGCATCCAAGGATCAGCCTCTTGGAGCCTTCGACATCGGAAGATGTTTCCAAGGCCCAGGGATATTAAAAAACCCCCGCTCTTCTTCATGAAAGAGCGAAGGGTTTCCAAGTCAAGCTATATCATTTCGAAAAGACCGCCACAAGAATGGCCACAATCATGAAGCACGCCGCCACGACGACCGTCACGCGCTGCAGGATCAAGTCCATGCCGCGGGCTTTCGTTTTTCCGAAAAGATGTTCTGCGCCACCGGAGATGGCACCGGCCAGTCCTGCGCTTTTCCCTTTTTGCAAAAGAACGATTGCGATCAAAGCGATCGAGAAAATGACGAGCAGTACTTTCAACAAAATTTCCATTCGATCCACCTCCCAGTGAGCTAAACATCATTCTATATCAGTGCTCAACATTGCTTCTCAAACATTACCTGTCGTTCATAAAACAGCATTTTTATTGTACCATAGCCCAATTCCTAAAACAAGGACTTCCCCTGATCCTTCAACGAAAAAATCGCAAGAAGCGAATCGGAACGAGCCACTGGAAAATCCCCTGGACAGCCAAGCTGCTTCACAGATAAAAACTTTGCATCCCCTTCGTACTTTTTTATATCGGTCTCATTAAAACGGAATTTTAGCGTCCCCCGAAGCGATTTCTCCATGCGCACTTGCATGGCACCGAAACACGACAAAAAAACCGCCCCGACATCATGCCGGGACGGTTTTCGTTCAGCTTAGAAAAGCTGCTTCTTATCTATTCAAGTTGTAGAAGGACTTCAAGCCGTTGTATTGAGCCATTTCAGCCAGTTCGTCCTCGATGCGGAGCAATTGGTTGTACTTCGCGATGCGGTCGGTACGGGAAGGAGCACCCGTTTTGATTTGGCCGGCATTCGTTGCCACCGCGATGTCCGCGATCGTGCTGTCTTCGGATTCGCCGGAACGGTGGGAAACAACCGCAGTATAACCTGCGCGTTTCGCCATTTCGATCGCGTCGAAAGTTTCGGTCAGCGTACCGATTTGGTTCACTTTGATCAGGATCGAGTTGCCGATGCCATCTTTGATGCCTTTTTCAAGACGTTCGGTATTCGTTACGAACAAGTCGTCGCCAACGAGCTGGATTTTGTCGCCCAGTTTGTCGGTAAGGAGTTTCCAGCCTTCCCAGTCGTCTTCGGAGCAGCCGTCTTCGATCGTGATGATCGGGTATTTGTCGACCCAAGAAGCGAGCAGATCCACGAACTCTGCGGAAGTGAAGGATTTGCCTTCGCCTTCCAGGTGGTATTTGCCGTCTTTGTAGAACTCAGTAGAAGCAACGTCCATACCAAGGAATACGTCCACGCCTGGTTTGTATCCAGCCTTTTCGATGGCTTCCATGATGGAGGACAAAGCGTCTTCGTTGGAAGTGAAGTTCGGTGCAAAACCGCCTTCGTCGCCTACGGCCGTGTTCAGGCCTTTGCCCTTCAATACGGATTTCAGGCTGTGGAAGATTTCAGCGCCTGTGCGGAGTGCTTCCTTGAAGGAAGGAGCGCCTACAGGCAGAATCATGAACTCTTGCACGTCGACGTTGTTGTCGGCATGAGCGCCGCCGTTGACGATGTTCATCATCGGTACAGGCAGTTGTTTTGCGTTGAATCCGCCAAGGTATACGTACAGCGGCAGGTCAAGCGCGTCGGCTGCTGCGCGGGCAACGGCCATGGATACGGCCAGGATCGCGTTGGCGCCCAGCTTGCCTTTGTTCGGCGTGCCGTCCAGTTTGATCATCAGCTTGTCGATGCCGAGCTGGTCCAAAGCGTCCATGCCGATCACTTCGGGAGCGATGATTTCGTTCACGTTTTTCACGGCGTTCAGAACGCCTTTGCCAAGGTAACGGTCTTTGTCCCCGTCGCGAAGCTCAACGGCTTCGTGGGCGCCTGTGGAGGCACCGGATGGAACGATGGCGCGGCCCATGGCGCCGGATTCGAGGTAAACTTCAACTTCTACAGTCGGATTGCCGCGGGAGTCGAGGACTTCGCGAGCGTACACGTCAGAAATAATAGTCATAGTACTTAGTCTCCTTTGTTTGTGTATTTAGTCCATTTTCATACCATCTCTATCATTATACCGTTTATTTGCGGCTTGCAATCATCGATTCTCCGGTCATTTCCGCTGGTTTCGGAAGCTGCATCAGATCGAGGATCGTCGGAGCCACGTCGGCCAGGATGCCGCCGTCGCGCAGCGTCACGTTTTCGTCCGTCAAAATGAACGGTACCGGGTTCGTCGTATGCGCCGTAAAAGGTCTTCCCTGCTCGTCAAACACCATGTCGGCGTTTCCGTGGTCGGCGATGATGATCGCTACCCCGCCTTTGGCGATGACCGCGTCAACGACTTTGCCCATGCATTCGTCCGTCGCTTCAACCGCTTTGATCGTCGGCTCCAGCATGCCGGAGTGTCCGACCATGTCCGGGTTGGCGAAGTTCAGAATGATCGCGTCATGTTTTTCGGCTTCGATTTCCTTGACGCAAGCGTCCGCGACTTCGTAAGCGCTCATTTCAGGTTTCAGGTCGTACGTGGCAACCTTCGGCGAGTTGATGAGGATCCGGGTTTCCCCTGGAAGCTCGACGTCGCGTCCGCCGCTGAAAAAGAACGTGACATGCGGATATTTTTCCGTTTCGGCGATGCGGAGCTGCTTTTTGTTATGCTGCACCAGCACCTCGCCCAGCGTATTGTCCAGGTTTTTCGGCTCGTAGGCCACATATCCGCCAACCGTTTCGCTAAAGAGCGTCAGGCAGACGAAATGGAGGTTTTCAGGAAACTTCGGCCCGCGGTCGAATCCGCGGAAGTCCTTGTTCGTGAATACCTGGGAGAGCTGGATGGCGCGGTCCGGACGGAAGTTCAGGAATACGACGGAATCGCCGCTTTCCACGAGCGATACCGGCTGGCCGTTTTCGTCCACGATGACCGTAGGCTCCACGAACTCGTCGAATACCGACTTGTTGTAGGATTCCGTAACGGCTTCAAGCGGATCGGTGTATTTTGGTCCGTCCCCGTATACGATCGCACGGTAGGATTTCTCTACGCGTTCCCAGCGTTTGTCGCGGTCCATCGCATAATAGCGGCCTTGCACGGTCGCGATTTTGCCGATGCCCACTTCCTGGATTTTCGCTTGCAGATCCTGAATGAACTTCTTGCCGGAATCCGGGGCCACGTCGCGGCCGTCCAGGAACGCATGGATATACACATCATGCATACCCTCTTTTTTGGCAAGATCAAGCATGGCGAACATATGCTCAATGTGGCTATGTACGCCCCCATCCGACAGCAAGCCGTACAAATGCAGCTTTTTGCCGTTATTTTTCGCCGCGCGAACGGCTTCGACCAGCGTAGAGTTCTCGAAAAACTCGCCTTCACGGATCGATTTCGAAATACGGGTCAAATCCTGGTACACGATGCGCCCCGCGCCGATGTTCAAATGGCCCACTTCGGAGTTGCCCATTTGACCTTCCGGCAAACCTACGGCTTCGCCGCAGGCGGTCAGCGTCGTGTGCGGGTATTTGGCCATCAAGCGGTCATAATTCGGCTTTTTCGCTTGGGCAACGGCGTTGCCCTCCACGGTGTCGCGCAGACCGAATCCGTCCATGATAATCAATGCTACAGGTCTAGGTGCGTTCATCTTACTTCGCCCCCTGAACGAGCTGGATATAGGAAGCCGGCTGCAGGCTGGCGCCGCCGACAAGAGCGCCGTCGATGTCGCTTTGGCCCATGTACTCGGCTACGTTTTCAGGCTTCACGCTGCCGCCGTACTGGATGCGAACCTTGTTCGCCACGTCTTCTCCGTACAGTCCCTTCACCAGGTCGCGGATGTAGGAGATGACTTCGTTGGCGTCCTGCGCTGTCGAAGATTTTCCTGTTCCGATCGCCCAGATCGGTTCATATGCAATTACGGCTTGAGCCGCTTGATCAGCGGACAGTCCTTGGAACGCCGCTTCGGTTTGCACCTTGCAGACATCCTTCGTTTGTCCGGCTTCACGCTCTTCGAGCTTTTCGCCCACGCAAACGATTGGCGTCAAGCCGTGGCGGAATGCAGCGTGCATTTTTTTGTTGACGGTCTCGTCGGTTTCGGCAAAATAAGCGCGGCGCTCGGAGTGGCCGATGATGACATAGTCCACGCCAAGCTCCTTCAGCATTTCGCCGCTGATTTCGCCGGTAAATGCGCCGTTGTCTTCAAAATGCAGGTTTTGGGCGCCGATTTTGATGGACGTGCCTTTTACGGCCTCAACCAGTGCCGGAAGGTTGGTGAACGGTGCGCAGATGACGCTTTCCACGCCTTCCACTTCCGCTTTGCCCTTCACTTCTTCGATGAATGCTTTGGCTTCCGGAACGGTCTTGAACATTTTCCAGTTGCCTGCAATGATTGGTGTTCTCACTTGCTTCAACTCCTTCTTCGGAAATCCTTACGGCTGTACCCGCCCGGATTATTTATCGTTCAGAGCCACGACGCCAGGGAGCGCCTTGCCTTCCATGAATTCCAGCGAAGCGCCGCCGCCTGTGGAGATGTGGTCCATTTTGTCCGCCAGATGGAATTTCTCCGCCGCTGCCGCGGAATCGCCGCCGCCGATGATCGTGTAACCTTCGGTTTGGGCGCAAGCTTCGGCCACTTCACGCGTACCATTGGAGAATGGATCGATTTCGAATACGCCCATCGGTCCGTTCCATACGACAAGCTTGGAGTTTTTAATGATTTCGGCATACTTAGCGCGTGTTTTCGGTCCGATGTCCACGCCTTCCCATTTTTCAGGGATGTTGCCCACTTCCACGATATTCACGTTCGCGTTTGCGCTGAAATCGTCCGCGATGACGATATCGACCGGAAGCAGGAAGTTTTTGCCGAGATCCTTCGCTTTTTGGATAAATCCGAGCGCTACATCCAGCTTCTCATTATCGCACAAAGACATGCCGATTTCATACCCTTGCGCTTTCATGAAGGTATAGGACAGGCCTCCGCCGATCAGCACGTTGTCCGCGATGTTCAGCAGGTTGTTGATCACGTCGATTTTGTCTTTGACTTTCGATCCGCCGATGATGGCCGTGAAAGGACGCTCCGGATTCGACAAAGCTTTGCCGAGCACGCTCAGTTCTTTTTCCATGAGCAGACCGGATACGGCCGGCAGGTAATGCGCGATGCCTTCCGTGGAAGCATGGGCGCGGTGAGCGGCGCCGAATGCGTCGTTGACGAACAGGTCGGCCAGTTCGGCGAACTGTTTAGCCAGCTCCGGATCGTTTTTCTCTTCCCCAGGATAGAAACGCACGTTTTCGAGCAAAAGCACGTCTCCGTCATTCAGTTTCGCGATTTCGGCTTTAACGGCTTCGCCTACGGCCTCATCCACTTTCACGACCGGTTTGCCGAGCAGTTCGGACAGGCGTTCCGCTGCAGGCGTCAGACGCAGGGAATCGACGAATTCACCTTTTGGACGGCCCATATGGCTTGCCAAAATCACTTTCGCGCCGCGCTCGGTCAAATATTTGATCGTTGGCAGCGTTTCGCGGATCCGCGTGTCGTCCGTAATTTTTCCGTCTTCCAAAGGCACATTGAAGTCCACGCGCACGAATACGCGTTTGCCGCTTACTTCCACATCACGTACAGACTTTTTGTTCATGGTTCGTTCCTCCGTACCCATTTTTTGTTTTTATTCAGGAATTACAGGGGACAAGCTCGTTCGTTTACGGGATTTTTTCAATCCTCTTGTTTTATCTATCCAAACTCTCCATCTGTCTCTATCCAAATCGGATGTATGCTTGTATCCTCTTCAATTCGAAAAATCAGCGGACATCCGAAAGGCGGCTTCCGATCGGATGGCCGCATTCAATTTACAAAGAGCGGAAACAAAGGTTCTGTTTCCGCTCCGTATATTCCGCTTGACCGGCTATTCTTACTTGGCCAGTTTCGCGAAGTATGCCAATGTGCGAACCAATTGAGCCGTGTAGGACATTTCGTTGTCGTACCAAGCAACGGTTTTTACCAGCTGTTGGTCGCCTACAGTCAGCACTTTGGTTTGAGTTGCGTCGAAGAGCGAACCGAACGTGATGCCTTTGATGTCGGAAGATACGATTTCGTCTTCGGTGTAGCCGTAAGTTTCTGGGTCGGATGCTTCTTTCATGGCTGCGTTGACTTCATCAGCCGTTACTTTCTTGTTCAGAACCGTAACGAGCTCAGTCAGGGAACCTGTTGGTACAGGCACGCGTTGAGCGGCGCCGTCCAGTTTGCCTTGCAGCTCAGGAAGCACCAGGCCGATTGCTTTTGCAGCGCCAGTGGAGTTAGGAATGATGTTCTCGGCAGCGGCGCGAGCGCGGCGGAAGTCGCCTTTTGGATGCGGAGCGTCCAGCGTGTTTTGGTCGCCTGTGTAAGCGTGGATCGTCGTCATCAGGCCGGATACGATGCCGAACTTGTCGTTGAGCGTTTTAGCCATTGGAGCCAGGCAGTTCGTTGTGCAGGAAGCGCCGGAGATAACCGTTTCGGTTCCGTCCAGTGTTTCATGGTTTACGTTGTAAACGATCGTTTTCATGTCGCCTGTCGCAGGAGCGGAGATTACGACTTTTTTCGCTCCGCCTTTCAGGTGAAGCTCGGCTTTTTCTTTCGTCGTGAAGAAACCTGTGCACTCCAGAACGATGTCAACGCCAAGCTCGCCCCAAGGAAGTTCTTCAGGGTTGCGGTTCGCAAGAACTTTGACTTCTTTGCCGTTTACTTTGAAGTAACCGTCATGAACTTCGATGTCCCCGTCGAATTTGCCTTGCGTCGTATCATATTTAAGCAAATGAGCCAACATTTTAGCATCAGTCAAGTCGTTGATTGCTACAACTTCGATGCCTTCCACATTTTGAATGCGGCGGAATGCGAGTCGTCCGATACGTCCAAAACCGTTAATGCCTACTTTTACACTCATTGAATAGTCCTCCCAAAGTTTCTTATTTTGTGAATGTTTGTCATGCCGGCAAGCCGGAAGGCAACATTCATGATTTATTCAAAACAGGCAATTGCGCCTGTGTTGATAACGGGGTTAATGCCCTTCCTTGCCTTGTTCGTCGATCTGCCTGCAGATTTCGACCGCCGCCGCCTCATCCGTCACGAGAATGTCCTCGTGGCCGAACCTCAGCACGGAATGGATGGCCGTCGCTTTGTCTTTCCCGCCGGCAATGCCGATCACGATCTCCGTCCGGATAATGTCCTCCAGCCGGAGGCCCAGCGTAATCATGCGATGAACCACTTCGCCTTGCTCGTTAAAATAATAGCCGAAAGACTCCGCTACCGCGCCTTCCCGCTGAATCTCCTCCGCTGCGGCCGGATCCAGCCTTCTTCTCCGGGTCATCTCCATCGCGTCGCCGATGCCGTGCATGATGATGCGGCACCTGCGGATTACGTCCACGATTTCCTGGATATTGCGGTCCTGCACAAGCGATTGGTAAGCATCGTCGCTCAGCAGATCGGGGACATGCAGCAGCCGGTATTGGGCGCCTACGCGTTTGGCCATGGTCGAAGCGATCGTATTCGCCTGAAACTCCACGCTTTCGCCAAGTCCGCCCCTCGCCGGAACGAACCAGCTGTTTTTCATCGAGACGGAAGCATGCGGATTGAGTTCCTCCGCCACCGCGGCCAGCGTGGAACCTCCCGTGACGGCAATCGTGTCTTCCTGATTCATGACGCCGAGCAGCGCCTTCGCCCCTTCGCGGCCGAGATCGCGCTTCGTCAGCGGCGATGCTTCGCAATCCCCCGGCACGACGACGACCTTCCTCAGGCCGTATGTACGGCGGATTTTCTCGCTCAGCTCGTTCAGTCCGAACAGTTCCTTGGCCATCGGGCCCATCTCTTCCAGCAGCCTTCGCCCAGCTTCGCTGATCCTCATGCCGGAGCTTTCGATTTCGATAAGCCCCTGGGCTTTCAATAGATCCGTCTCGGCGCGCAGCACCCGCTCCGTCATATGCAGCGAGGCCGCCAGCGTACGCCGGCCGATCAGCTCCGAGAGCATGATCTGATGGAGAATGTTGTACCTTGTCTTGAGCACGTCCATGAGATCAGGCAGAAGCTGCTTTTGTATCTCTAATATTTTCCGCATTTGCTCTCCACTCCTGCAACTTCAACTTCCGTCTCTCCTGCTCCCTGGCCCTAAAACGTCCCACGGTAACGATTTAAGTCCCACTTATATTCTACTCAATTTCACCCCTTGTTGCAAGTAGTCCACCGTCTATCCTTCACATTATTCTTTCCTCTTATACAGGCGTTTGCGGGCTATTTTTCACGGTTTCAAAACATCCGCTTGCAATTCCGCAAAATTTATCATATAATAACTCTTGCTGTACGGAATATATGAGGCTGCGGCCTTCCGGAAATCCGATTGAAGCAGCATTTGAAATATGCGCCCGTGGTCCAATGGATATGACGCAGGCCTCCGGAGCCTGAGATCGAGGTTCAATTCCTCGCGGGCGCGCCATTTTATTTTTTAATGAAAAGCATCTACCATATGATTAACCTCAACAACCAAAGCCAATCATGGCTATTTTTTTTGCCCTGAGTTTGACTTTCTTTGACTTTTTGTTCGAAATTGTTTATCATGTGGTTAATACGGTAAGAGTAAGTATAGAATCATCGATAGTTGATCCAAGGACGCTGCAAACATTCAAGGATCGCGTTCGACCGGGAGCGGCATGGACCCGATGGTCCGGCCCGTTGCTTTCCCCGTTGCCCGGCGGTCCGGGACGAAATGTTGCAGCATCCGCATATCCATCTATATAGGGAGGTTTTCCACGTGAGTTATATACCTATGGTCGTTGAACAAAGCAACCGCGGCGAACGCGCCTACGACATCTATTCCCGCCTTTTGAAAGACCGCATCATTTTCCTGGGATCCGATGTCAACGAC
Organism: Paenibacillus sp. YAE3; assembly: GCF_057546105.1. NCBI lineage: Bacteria > Bacillati > Bacillota > Bacilli > Caryophanales > Paenibacillaceae > Paenibacillus > Paenibacillus sp. YAE3. The sequence goes on from NZ_BAAIYF010000015.1 coordinate 90,516, forward strand.
GTGGTAGCCAATTCGATCATTGCCCAGCTGCTTTTCCTGGCTGCCGAAGACCCTGACAAAGACATCCACCTCTACATCAACAGCCCAGGCGGTTCCATCACGGCCGGCATGGCGATTTTCGATACGATGCAATACATCAAGCCGGATGTGTCCACCATCTGCGTGGGCCTGGCCGCTTCCATGGGCGCGTTCCTGCTGAATGCAGGCGCCAAAGGCAAACGCTACGCGCTGCCGAACAGCGAGATCATGATTCACCAGCCTTTGGGCGGTGCCCAAGGACAAGCAACGGATATCGAAATCCGCGCCCGCCGCATTTTGAAAATGCGCGACACGCTGAACCGTATCCTGGCCGAACGTACAGGCCAACCGCTGGAGCGCATCGAACGCGACACCGACCGCGACTACTTCATGAGCGCGCAGGATGCAGCTGAATACGGCATTATCGATAAAGTGCTTGAGCATCCTCCGGTCAAAAGCGTCTAAACACCATATCTAGATGCAGGACGCCAAGGGCTCCCGAAAAGATCTTTTTTTGATCTTTCGGGAGCCCTTTTTTGCCGCGCCCTGCCGCCGATTCTACCTGTTCTAGCGCAACCGCTCTCATAGGGAATTCGTCATTTGTCCATTGACGAACCCAATATATTGATGTAAAATTCAATTTACCAACTACATATTGATCCCAAACATCATATATAACCTATTACGACTTGCATTCGCCTAAGGACGCAGCGTCGTTTTTTTTGCAAAGATTCGGTAGGAGTGATAGAGTATGCTGGTTGTCTACGATTCCAAGACAGGGAATGTCAGACGTTTCATAAACAAGCTGAATATGCGGAGCGTGTCGATCGCCGAAAAGGATGAAATCGACGAGCCTTACGTGCTCGTGACATACACGACCGGTTTCGGGCAGGTCCCCGAGAAGGTAAAATCGTTCCTGTCCCGCAACAGCAAAATGCTGCGTGGCGTATCGGCCAGCGGGAACCGGAACTGGGGCCCCCGCTTCGCCAAAAGCGCGGACGCGATCTCCGAAATGTACGATGTGCCGATCCTCACGAAATTCGAGCTGTCGGGAACAACGCAGGATATAGAAACTTTTGTTGAAAGGGTGCGGACTATTGAAGCATATTGAATTGAACAACGAATTGATGCAGCGGGGGGCTGACGGTTATTTCCAGCTTTCCAAGGATAAAGAAGCGGTCGCAGCCTTTATGGAAGAAGTCGAGAAGGACACGATGAAGTTCGGTTCCCTCCGGGAAAAACTCGACTACCTGATCCAAAACGACTATTACGAAAACGTGTTTGAAAAATACACGTACGAAGAAGTCGAATCCGTGTTTAACCTGACGGCAAGCAGCGACTTCCAGTTCCAGTCCTACATGGCGATCTCGAAGTTCTACAAGGACTACGCGATGAAGACGAACGACAAAACGATGTACCTCGAGCAGTATCCGGACCGGGTGGCCATCGTGGCCCTGCATCTGGGAGACGGGGACATCGGGAAGGCGCTGCGGATCGCGGAAGCCATGATCGACCAGCGCTTGCAGCCGGCGACGCCGACCTTCCTGAACGCGGGCAAAAGCCGCCGCGGCGAGCTGGTCTCCTGTTTCCTTCTGGAAATGGACGACTCCCTCAACTCGATCAACTACGTGCTCGGAACCTGCATGCAGCTGTCCAAAATCGGCGGCGGCGTGGCGGTGAACCTCTCGAAGCTTCGCGGACGCGGAGAACCGATCAAAGGGGTAGCCGGAGCGGCTAAAGGCATCATGCCCGTGCTCAAACTCATGGAGGATGCCTTTTCTTATGCCGACCAGATGGGCCAACGCAAAGGATCGGGCGCCGGATACTACAACATTTTCGGCTGGGACGTCATCGAATTCCTGGATTCGAAAAAAATCAACGCCGACGAAAAACTGAGAATCAAAACGTTGTCCATCGGACTCATCATTCCGAACAAATTTTATGAGCTTGCCGCTCAAAACAAGCCCCTCGTCGTATTCGGTCCATATTCCGTCTACAAAGCCTACGGCAAACATTTGGACGACCTTGACATGGACGAGATGTACGAGGAGCTGCTTGCCAACGACCAAGTCACCAAAAAAACGGTGATGAGCGCGCGCGACATGCTGACGAAAATCGCTTCCACCCAGCTGGAATCCGGTTATCCTTACATCGTGAACAAAACGAACGCCAACCGCGTGCATGCGCTGAAGGATATCGGCCAGATCAAAATGTCCAACCTGTGCACGGAGATCTTCCAGCTGCAGGAGACGTCGGAAATCAACGACTACGGCATCGAAGACATCATCCGCCGCGACATCAGCTGCAACCTGGCGTCCCTGAACATCGTCAACGTGATGGAACAGCGCAAGGTGAAGGATTCCGTCCATGTCGGCATCGAAGCCTTGACGGTGGTCAGCGACCTGTCCAAGATCGAAAACGCCCCAGGCGTACAGCGCGCGAACAGCGAGCTGCATTCCGTCGGACTCGGAGCCATGAATTTGAACGGTTACCTTGCGAAAAACAAAATCGCCTACGAAAGCGCGGAAGCCAGAGAGTTCGCCAGCACGTTTTTCATGATGATGAACTTCTACTCCATCGAAAAAAGCATGGAGATCGCCCGCGACCGCGGCGTTACGTTCAAGGATTTCGAAAAATCCGAATACGCCAAAGGCACGTACTTCGACAAGTATCTCGAGACGGACTTCCGTCCGACGTCTGAACGCGTTCAGAAGCTGTTTGAAGGCATCGAAATCCCAACTCCAGAGGATTGGGCCCGCCTGAAGGAGCAAGTGCAAAAACACGGCTTGTACCATGCCTACCGTTTGGCAATTGCGCCGACGCAAAGCATTTCGTACATCCAAAACGCCACGTCCAGCGTCATGCCGATCGTCGAACACATCGAAACGCGTACATACGCAAATTCGACGACCTACTATCCGATGCCGTTCCTGAGCGCGGAGACGCAGTGGTACTACAAATCGGCCTACAACATCGACCAGTTCCGCCTGATCGACATGATCGCCGCGATTCAGCAGCACGTGGATCAAGGCATTTCGACCGTACTTCATGTCAACAGCACCGTGTCGACCCGCGAGCTGTCCCGTTTTTACGTATACGCCGCCCAGAAGGGGCTCAAATCGCTTTATTACACCCGGACGAAAAAGCTGTCCATCGAAGAGTGCACAAGCTGCGCAGTCTAAAAAATTGATCATACGGCAAGGCAATCGCAGGGACCTCGGGTCCCTCGTTGCCTTCTTAATATAAAGGAGCTATCGCCTAATGAAAGCAGTAAACTGGAACCGGCCGGACGACGATTTTACGTTGATGTTCTGGCAGCAAAACATTATGCAGTTCTGGACCGACGACGAAATCCCCCTGTCCGACGACAAAATGGACTGGATCAAAATGACGGACGACGAGCGTACGGTCTACAAGCATGTCCTCGGCGGCTTGACGCTGCTTGACACGCTGCAGGGCGGCGTAGGCATGCCGAAGATCCTGGAGCATGTCGAAGGGCTGCAGCGCAAGGCTGTACTCGGCTTCATGTCCATGATGGAGCAGATCCATGCCAAATCCTACAGCAGCATTTTCACGACGCTCGCCTCGACGGAGGAAATCGACGCGATTTTCCGCTGGGTCGAAGAAAACGAGCAGCTGCAGTTCAAAGCGAAGCAAATCGAGTCCTGGTACAAAAACATCAACTCCGATCAGGACCTGTACCGGGCCATGGCCGCTTCGGTTTTCCTGGAAAGCTACCTGTTCTACAGCGGCTTCTTCTATCCGCTCTATCTCGCCGGCCAAGGCAAAATGACGAGCAGCGGCGAAATCATTGACCTCATCATCCGGGACGAGAGCATACACGGCCTGTACGTCGGCCTGCTCGCCCAAGAGCTGTTCCAGACGTTTACCCCTGAGGAACAAGCTCAGCTGCAAAAAGAGCTGTATGAGCTGCTGGAGACGCTGTATCAGAACGAGGTCGTCTACACCGATGCATTGTACGCTCCGATCGGTTTGCAGGAGGAAGTCAAAACCTACGTCCGCTATAACGCCAACAAAGCGCTGATGAACCTCGGCTTCGAGCCTCATTTCCCTGAAGAGCCGATCAACCCGATCGTGTTTAACGGCATCAGCACGCATACGAAGCAGCACGACTTTTTCTCGAAAAAAGGCAACGGCTACGTGCGCGCGATCAACATCGAACCGCTGTCCGACGAGGACTTCATTTTTAACGTATAATTCCAATAACGAAAGCCCGCTATGCTATGCATAGCGGGCTTTTTTTAATCTATAAGAGTTAACTTTCACGACGGTCACACGTATTCAACAAAGCGGGAAGGGATATTACCCTATGCCGCTTTTTCCCGAAACTCTAAACCGTTATTTAAACGCCGCGAACGGGTCGGTTCCTTTCGGAAGCAGCTCGCCGAAGCTGAAGGCATACGTCGGAAAACCTGCCGCGTAAGGCGCGATTTCGTACTGCTGGTAGAAGATTGCGAAACCTCCCTCTTTTAGATAGAAATCGGGTTGGTCCTTCAGGCCGGCGGTAACGTCGCTAAATGCCGTGTCCTTCGTTTTTTGCTTCAGCATGCGATCGAGTTTTTGCTTGTAATCCGGCGCGGCCTTCAGCAGATCGTCCAATCCGAGCTGTTTGCCGTCCTTCAGGGAGAAGGTCAGGCCTTCACGGAACGTGCCGCCGTGCGCGCCGCCCGTGTAGCCGTATTGGTCCGTGACGATGCTCAGCACTCCCTCGCGGTTAAACGTTACCGCAAAGTTTTGCACGAAGTCGTACGTGTGTTCGATCTTGCCGTCCCGATGGCTTGCCTGCTCCTCGCTGCTTTTTGCGAATTGCTCCGCTTTTTCCTTAAATACGGCATTGATCTTCTGCTCTACGTCCTCGCCAAGCCCTCTCACTTTCGGATAATGGATGACGATGCTCGCGTTTTTGTTGGTTTTCGTGACCGTTTCGCTTGTGATGCCGATTTTGTTCATCGTCTGCTTGCCGAGTTCCAGGGACTTCAGGGAAGGATTCCACGTCCCCTTGATGCCCATATAATCGCCCAGAAGCTTGAAAGGCACGTACAAGTGGCCGTTCAGGTTCTTTGCCTCATACTGGTCGCTGCCGCTGTTATCGTAAATGGAGTAGCCGTTCAGATTGGTGCTGACGCCGTAATCGGATACCTCCAGATTCAGCTTCATGATGCCGCTGCCGACGCTGTACGTTTTCGTTCCCGGATTATAATGAAGCGGCAGGCCCAATGCGTCGCGAAGCACCGTGATCGGAATCATCGTGTTGCCGTTGACGATTTTCCCCTGCTGCGTCAGCGTTTTGCCGTTAGCCTTCAGCGTTACCGCAGGCTGGGCGTTTTGCTTGGCTGCCGTTTTGCCTGCAGGAGCCGCCTGCACGTTTCCTCCCGTTACGCTTGCTCCGCCAAACAGCACGCCGGCGGCCAGCACGGCCGCTCCCCACTTCATTCCTTTGTTCATCCTTAAAATCCCCTCTCTCCACACATTGCCGTATATGCTAGTCATATGAACGATTACTTTTATTACCCATGGAACGATTATATAAAACTTGCCATGGCAATAGATGACAAACACGGTTACAGTATTGTCGTTAACCATAGGAAAAAGTATAAATTTGTTCATTTCTCCGGCTTTGTTTGGGAGCCGCTGCTCTGCCGATGTTTATTTGGCCCGGGGACGCCGGTTATAGCCCTTCTCGTCGTAAGGCTGAAGTTTTTCCAGCCACGCTTTCTCCATCTGGGCCACCTTTTCCTTGTATACCCTCTGCTGCTCGAGATCGTTGGGCGACTGCGGGTCGGGGCGCAGCTCCTCCAAAATTTCGAAGGCAAAGGCATCCTCGCCAAGCTCTTTCCAATCCTTTTGCAATTCGGGACTGACGTGGTAGTTCGAAGCCAGCTTCGCCTTCTGGCCGTTTATCGCGCCGGGCATGTTGGTGCTGCTGGTCACGTAGATTTTGCCGCTTTGCTTGTTGCGGATTTGAAACACCCCCATCGGACGCGGCGTGTTCATATATTCGTTGACCAATTCTTTTCTGCGTTGTTGGTCCTTCATGTTTTTCTTCCCCTTTCCTTGGTTTTCAGGCTGTTTGGCCCAATATTGGCTTCCGTCCGGCTTGCGGTCCAAAAAACCGTATTCGATTAAAAATCTGCGCAGCGTGACGTAATCCCCGAAACGGGCTTCCAGGATCTGATTTACCTCATGCTCCGTATAGGTATGCCCTGCCTCGAAATCGCCGGCAATGTGACTCAGCACGGCCAGCCTGCGTTTCTCCTGCTTCGGAAACGAAGTCAGCGGGCCTTCCGGCCCGGCCGTAAAATATTTGCTTATGATCTTCTCCCGTTCGTCTTCGGATATGCCCGGCGCTCCCGGCAGCTTGGACTGGGATGGCTTGGATGGGATGGAAGCCGTCCGGCCGGCATTTTTTCCGCCTTCCTCCATCAGCTCCATGACCGCCAGAAACAATTTGGCCTGCTTCATTTTCTCGCGCAGCATAAAACGGTGGTTGCGGATCGTGGAAGTGCTCCCTCCGTCCAACTCGGCAATGATGTCGTGATCTGTGAGCCCCTGATGGAAATAACCGATCAGCTTGCGCTGCAAATCGGTCAGTCCTGTCATTTTTTTATCCAGGCTAAGCAAGTAATCGAGCATGGAATGATGTTGTTGCTGAATGTGGCGGCGCATCGATTTTTCCGCTTCGTAGAACACGCCCGCTTCCTGGTAGACGATCCCCTTTTCCGTTTGGTATCCGCAGACAAGGCATGTGTACGTGTCCAGCAGGGAATCCTCTTTGTACCCCCTCTTCAAATCATGAATATCCGCATTCAGCAATTCATCCGAAACGCTTTCCACCAATAAACAACCTCCTGAATTATTTATTATATATTAGACATTTTATATTATTGTCTATGTTTTATCAAATTTCCTTTTGTTTCAGCACGCAAAAAGCCCCTTTCCTGATGGAAAGGGGCCTTGTTTCATATGCTTTAATCACGATTGACGGTTATTCCCGCCCGCTTTTCAGTTCGGTCCAGTAACGGTCGTAGACCTGAAGGGTCTCGCCGACGTCGCCGAGCCATTCGGTGCGTTTCAGTTCTTCTTCGGACAGGTTGATCATATGGTTGTTGCGGTATTCTTCACTGTGATAAGGCATCGCCTTGGCGTTCGGATCGCTGTAGCCGATGGACTCGTAGTTTTTAGCGCTCACCTGCGGATCCAGCATGTAGTTGATGAATTTTTCGGCCAGCTCCTTGTTTTTCGCGCCTTTCGGAATCGCGTAGTTATCGGAGAAAATCGTCGATCCTTCCTTCGGAACCACGTATTCGATATCCGGATTATCCTTGACGATGAAAGCGGCGTCGCCGGACCATACCGTGCCGATCCAGCCTTCCTCTTGAATCATCTTTTGCTTGATCGTGTCCGTATCAAAGGCCAGGACGCTCGGCACCAGCTTTTTCAGATCGTCAACGGCGGCTTTGATTTCGCCTTCGTTGGTCGTGCTGTTCGAATGCCCCTGTTTTTTCAGCGCCATGCCGATGACCTCGCGGTTATCGTCCAGCAGCAGCACTTTCCCTTTGTAGGCAGGGTTCCACAGGTCTTCCCAGCTGTCGATTTTGTCCTTCACGTATTTTTTGTTATACGCGATCCCGGTCACGCCGGACATGTAGACGATCGAATATTTGTTGCCCGGATCAAACGCCGGATTTTTCAGCGACTCCTGAATGTTGGCGAAGTTCGGGATGTTCTTCATGTCGAGCGGCTCGAGCAGCTGGTTTTTGATCATCGTGGCCACCATGTAATCGGATGGTTGGATCAGATCATAGCCGCCTCCGCCTGCTTTGATTTTGGCCAGCAGGTCCTCATTGTTTGCATAGGTGTCGTACGTAATATCGACGTTGTACTTGTTTTCGAAGTCCTTCAGCACGTCCTCGTCGAAATTGTCCGCCCAACTGTAAATATGAAGCGACTCCTTGGAGGAACAGCCCCCCATAGCGGTCAATGACAATGCGGCAATAGCCCCTGCCAGCAGCAAGCCGGCGATACCCTTTCTTTTCACAGTTACATATCTCCTCTCTTTCCGTTACTCCGTTTTTTAATTGGAAATGATGCGGTTCCCCGCCAGGATCGTTGTTAAATCGGAAGCATTTTGTGTTTTTTCTGCCCTTTGCCGCGGTTCAAAATAAACTGCGCAAGCAGGATCAGCACGACGCTCACCAAAATCAGCAGCGTACACAGCGCGTTGATCTCGGGCGAGATGCCCCGCTTGACCTGTCCGTAAATATAAATCGGCAGCGTGGTCGAGCTTGGGCCTGCGACGAAAAAGCTGACCATAAAATCGTCGAGGGACATCGTGAAGGCGATCAGCGCCCCGGAGACGATGCCCGGCATAATTTGCGGCAGCGTTACGTACCGGAACGTCTGCCAGCCGGTGGCGCCGAGATCGGAGGCGGCTTCCTCAAGCTGACGGCCCATGCCCGCAAGCCGCGCGGTGACGACCACGTACACGTAGGACATGCTGAACGTAATGTGGGCAATAATGACCGTCGCTTTGCCAAGCGGGATATGCATTTGGCTGAACAGCACCAGCAGCGACAAGCCCATAATGATGTCCGGGATCACGACCGGCAGGTACATCAGGCTGTTCATGCCGCCTTTCCACCGTTTGCCCACGTTCCGGAGCGACAAGGCCGCCAGCGTCCCCAGCAGCGTGGCCACGACCGTGGAAACGACCGCAACCGTCAAGCTGTTCGTGAGCGCCTCCATGACATGCCGGTTATCCAGCAGCGAGGCGTACCATTCAAAGGTAAATCCCTTCCAGTCTCCGCTTAACCTCGTATTGTTAAACGAGTACACGATGATAAGCAAAATCGGCACATAGATAAAAATCATCAGCAGCAGCGAATGAAGCCCCAAGAGGGGATGGCTTTTCTTTTTCATGCGGTCCCCTCCTTTGCACGGTCGGCCCTCGACTGCATGGCCCGGTTAAACAACAGGATCAGAATCAGCGACGTGACCACGAAAATAATGGACAAGGCCGAACCGAACGGCCAGTTGCGCGCCCCCAGATACTGCGACTGGATGATGTTGCTGATCATCATCGATTTCGCGCCTCCCAAAATGTCCGTGACGACGAACATCCCCGATGTGGACACGAAGACGAGCACGCAGCCCGTCATGATGCCGGATTTGCTCTGGGGCAGCGTAATGTGGCGGAACGCTTTCCAGCGCGTCGCCCCAAGATCGCTGGCCGCATCCAGCAGCCGCTTGTCCATCTGCTCCAGCGCCACGTAAATCGGCAGCACCATAAACGGTATGAAGTTGTATACCATGCCGAGCAGCACGGCCCCCTTGGTATACAGCATCTGCATCGGCTCGTGGATCCAGCCGAAATGCAGCAGGACCGAATTCACGATGCCCTGTGTCCGCAGCAGCAGCACCCAGGCATACGTCCGGATCAGGAAATTGATCCAGAACGGAATCGTGATGAGGATCAGTCCCCAGGTTTGGATTCTAGGCGTTGCATTCGCAATGTAATAAGCCAGCGGGTAGCTGACGAGCAAGCAAACGACCGTCGTTACGACGGACAACACGAGCGTATCCCAATAGATTCCGAGATACAGCGAATCAAAAAAAGTCTTGTATCCCGTCAAGCTGAAGGGAAAGACAACATTGCCCAGCGTGTCGCGGCTTAGAAAAGAAACGACCACCACGATGAGCATCGGAATCAGCAGAAACAATGCCGCCCAAAGCAGTACGGGTACCATCAAAAACTTCGACTTGTTCATGCCCCGATAACCACCTCGTCCTTCGGACTCCAGTTCACCCCGATCCGCTCGCCGATTTGCCATGGTCTTTCGTCCGTGAAATCCAGGGCGATCGTCACCGACATCGGTTCTTGGTCGAGTTGGACCGTCAGCTTATGCACGTTGCCGAGGTACAGCACGTCCTGAATGACCCCCGTCACGCGGGCGCCTTCCGTCTCGCGCACCGGACGAAGTTTCTCCGGCCGGACGGCAAAAAGCCCTTCGTTCGAAGAAAAAATGTTGTTTTCCCCTACAAAGGTCGCGGCGAACAAGGTTTTAGGCGTAGCGTAAATTTCCCTTGGCGTCCCCACCTGCTCGACTCGGCCGCCGTTCATGATGACGATCCGGTCGGACAGCATCATCGCCTCTTCCTGGTCATGCGTGACATAAACAAACGTAATGCCCAGTGAGCGCTGCAAATGTTTCAGCTCGGACTGCAGGTTTTTGCGCAGCTGCAAATCCAGCGCGCCAAGCGGCTCGTCGAGCAGCAGCACCTTCGGCTTGTTGGCGATGGCGCGGGCGATGGCGACGCGCTGCTGCTGTCCGCCGGAGAGCTGGTGCGGATAACGCGAGGTCAGCGCCGTCAGCTGCGTCATCGCGACCGCTTCTTCGATCCGTTTCTTCTGCTCGTCCTTCGGAATTTTTTTCATTTTCAGCCCGAAGGCGATATTTTCTTCGACCGTCATGTGCGGAAACAGCGCGTAGTGCTGGAATACGAGATTCAAATCCCGCTGGTTCGGCGGCAGTTTCGTGACATTCTGACCTGCCAATACGACGTCGCCATGGGTCGGTTGCTCAAAACCGGCAATCATGCGAAGTATCGTCGTCTTGCCGCAGCCGCTGGGACCGAGCAGAGTCAGGAACTCTCCCTCCTCGATGTTCAGCGACAGCGGATGCACGACGATTTGTCCGTCAAAATGCTTTTCAACCTGGACAAGATCAATCAAGGTGCATAACCCCCTATCGGTGCTTCAGGATTCCTGGAATCCGGCTTTTTATGAAAATATCATGGAAATCAAAACATGCTAAGAAAAAAAAGCCATATCCATGGGTATGGCTTACCAGGCTCAAACGCTTCAATATTCGAAAGTTTCGCCGGTGATTCCGGCAATCCTCTTGCAAATTACAGAAATTCGCATATTCACTATACCGTTTTTTCCCCTTGGGTACAACACTTTTCTATAGGATTCGACAGGAAAAAGCTACATATGTACATTTCACGAAAAAACCGCCCCTTCCCGGCGAGCAGATGTATGCTCACCGAAAACAGGGCGGTCGATCTCCGCATGTTCGCGGTTACTTCAATTCATATTGCACGCTGAGCTGCGTCGAAACTTTCACTTCGCCAGGGGAAACGGCCGTGGTGTTCGCGGAATCGGCTGCGGCAGCGACGGACATTTTCGCTTCGTTGAAGATAACCGGATTGCTGACATCCCCTTGGCTGACGACAAGCACCATGCCGAGCTGGCGTTTGGCCGCTTTGGCAATCGCCCCGGCTTTCAGGTCGGCGTTGGCCATCGCTTTTTGAATGACTTGCTCTTCATACTGGTCGCGGTTTTCTACGGAGAATATCACATTGTCGATGTTATTCGCTCCGGCTTCGGAAGCATCGTCCAGAAGTTTGCCTACTTTGGAGAGATCGCGGTAGGAAACTTGAAGCGTGTGATGCGCCGTGTATCCCTTGACCTTTTGGCCTTCCTTGTCATTGTAAGTGTAGTTCGGCTGTACGTAGAAAGATACGCTTTGAATGTCCTTGTCCTCGATTTTCCACGTGTTTTTCAACAGATTGGTGATTTTCTGGATTTTTTCGGCATTGGCCTTTTGCGCGCTTTGGGCCGTTTCCGCCTGGGTATCCACACCGATCGACAAATACGCGATGTCCGGTTTGACCGAAATTTCGCCTTTGCCGACAACGTTAACGACGTTGCGCTGCACATCCTGATCCGCGTACGCGGTGGACGTCCCTGCGATGCCGGCCGCGCCGGCTCCCCCCATCAGCAAAGCGCCTGCAATCAGTACCGAACCTACGGGCTTGATCCATGTTTTCATTTTCATTGACCTCCTCATCATATCGAACAGTATTCCCAGGCGGACGCCTTCTTTTGGCGTTCACCTGATTTGTCTACTAGACGAGCGAGAGGGTGGAAAATGTTGCAGGTACGAATCTTTTTTTATCATAGATTTTTGCGGATTTTTTGCACGGGTTCTGCACGGAAATTCGGGGCCCTATCGGCTTCAGACCAATTCCTGCAGGCTGCCCTGCGCTTTTTTGATGCTTTGCAGGCTGTTTTCGTTGTTGCGCAGCAGGGATTGGAGCGTTGCGGTCAGCTGCTGCATGGCTGCGGAGGTCTGCTCGTTCACGGACGCCAAATGCGTCGTCGATTCGTCGATCGAACCCGAGAATACGGCGATTTCCCGGATGTTTCCTCGGTAGCCGTTCGATACGTTCAGAAGCGCCGCCACCGACTGCTCGATGGACCTGAAGGCTTCCAGCGTCTCCTCCGTCAGCACGCTGCTTTTTTGCATCCGTTCCGCAACCTGCCCCATGCGCTGAATCGTTTCGTTCATCAGGCTGGAGAAGCCGCCCATCTCCGATTGGATTTTCTCCGCCGAGCCCGATGCCACTTCGGCCAGCTTGCGGATTTCCTTGGCAACCACCGCAAAACCCGCCCCGTGTTCGCCCGCTCTCGCCGCTTCGATGCTGGCATTCAAAGACAACAGGTTCGTTTGGTTCGCGATTTCCTGGATGGTGTGGCTGAATTCCGACGTCCGCTGCACCCTCTCGGTTAAGCTTTGGATGTCGGCCGACATGGCATCGATCTGCTCTTTGAAGTCCAGGATCGCTTCGTTCAGCAGATCGACCTTTTCTTTGCCCGACTCGGACAACCGGTTCGTTTCCCCCGTTTGCTCAAGCAGCGTTTCGGCGGATGCGGTCATCTGTTTGACCATCATGTTCATCTGTTTGACCGATTCATTAATCGCATAAGTCGAATCTACCTGCGCCGTGGCGCCGCTTGAAATTTCCTGGAACGCGACGTTCATTTCCTCGAAGGACGCCATGTTGTCTTCGACGCCGTGCGTGATGTCGGCCATGCTGGCCGTGACCAGCGTCACATGCTCCACCAATCGCTCCCTCTGCTCCTGCTGTTCGGCCAGCAGACGTTCGCTTTGCTCGCGCGCTTCCTTCGTCTTTTTCATCAGCGTATTGGTAAGCCGCAGCAACAGAATGACCATGACCGACACGATGGCCATCATCAAAATCGCGGACTGCCTGTCCCGGGCCGGCATGACGATGCCGGTATCGGCGGTCACCAGATAAACCGTAATCAATAACGAATACAGGAGAGCGATCGAAGTAACGGCAAGGCGAAGCGTGATCAGCGCAAGAACGATCAAGTAATAAACCGCGAACAGAGTGGCGATCGTGGGCAGCACGAACGTTTGAATGGCAACGTTCACGGCCATGCCGAACACGCTCAGGTACGCAATATGCCGGATATGTTGTTTCCGAAAATGAAAATAAGCGAAAGCGGCGACCGACAACAGGTTGATCAAAAGACCCAGATTGGGCCAGCTGAAGACGCGGGACGCATCCATCGTCGTAAACGCAAAAAATGCCGAGATTGCCGCGGCAACCAGCAGAATCTTGTTTCGGTCATGAATGTCCTTTTCCTCGTACGATAAGGCCTTGCGGGCGTCCGTGCCTTCCCCTGAGGCGGCAAACCCCTGTTGATTTCTCCATTTCCCCATACCTTTGGTGACTCCTTTATCTATTGTTATTTGCAAAAAGAGCGCTGCGCCATGGAACATGCAGCTATAGTATGATATCGGTTTTCATGTCACTTTTTGTAAGAGATAATGGGAAAATACGGATGCCCGTAAAACGCAAAACAGCCTTCTCTTCAAGCTGAAGAAAGGGCTGTGCTTTTCTTGGACATGACCGCAAAGCGGTTCATCCCCATCGTATGAATGAAACGGTTTATTGGTTTTCGAGTTCTTCTTTGCCTACAAGGCTTACTAAAGCGTTTACAGCCTGATCTGCGTCCGCACCTTCGGCGCTGATGATAATTTCCGTACCCGAACTGATTGCAAGGCTCATAATTCCCATGATACTCTTGGCATTCACTTTTTTATCATCTTTTTCCACGAAAATTTCGGACGAGTATTTATTCGCTTCTTGGACGAACAACGCTGCCGGTCTTGCATGTAGGCCCGTTTTCAGGCGGACGACTACCGGATGCTTTGTCATGGAAACCTTACCCCCTATTTAAGAAATCTGCATAGTTCTCATACCATATTTGGTAACATTATAACATTATAACATGAACGACACTAGAAGAAAAAACTAGCCGTTCCGAATCTTCTCGGCCATCTCGTCGATCTTGCGCAGCCGGTGGTTGACCCCGGATTTGCTGACCGTTCCTTTCAGAAGCTCGCCGACTTCCTTCAGGTTCATGTCCGGATGCGCCAGGCGGATTTCGGCAACCTCCCGCAGCTTGTCGGGCAGGTTTTCAAGGCCCACCTCTTTCTGCAGAAGCTTGATGTTGTCGATTTGCCGGACGGCGGCACCGATCGTTTTGTTCAGGTTGGCCGTTTCGCAGTTGACGATCCGGTTTACCGAATTGCGCATATCCCGCATGATGCGGACATCCTCGAATTTGAACAGTGCTTGATGCGCCCCGATCAGGCTCAAAAACTCGATGATTTTCTCGCCTTCCTTAATGTAAAGGACAAATCCCTTTTTGCGCTCGATAAAGCGGGCATTCAGCTGAAACTCATTCGCCAGGTCCACCAAAGCCTTGCAGTGCTCTTCGTACATGGAGGAGATCTCCAAATGGTAGGAGGAACCCTCCGGATTGTTCACCGAGCCGCCGGCCATGAATGCTCCGCGCAAATAGGCGCGTTTGCAGCAGTTCTTTTTGACCAGATCCGGATGAATGTCTGCACGGAACAAAAAGCCTTCCGAAACAATTCTCAGCTCTTTCAGTATTTCCTGAACGCGGGCCGGAATACGGACAATGTACACATTATTTTTCTTCAGGCGCATTTTTTTGCGGACCAGCAGTTCGGTATGGGCCTGAAAATGCTTTTTGATCAGCGTATAGATCCGTCTGGCGATCGCTGCGTTTTCCGTCGAGATATCTAAAATGACCTTCTTGTTCGAAAGCTGGACGGCCCCGTTCATGCGGATCAGTGCCGACAACTCGGCCTGTTCGCAGCAGGTGTCTGCTTCGATCATGGTCAATTCTTTTTTCGTCAGCGCCGCAAACGACACGGGTCTCACCTCTTTCGTAAAATCCAGTCCTGTACAAGCTGGTAAATATGCTGGCTCAGCTTGTCGGCGTCATGCCGAAGATACGTCCGGAAAAGCACCAGCGTATCGGCAATGACCTTGTATCCGAGGCTTGTGACCTCGTCGTAGTCCAGTTCGACCGGCTTTGCGCCTTTTTCGGCGTATTTATGCTGAACCTGGGGAGGGATGTCCCCGCTATTTACAATAACATAATCAAACAAGTGTTTGCCAACATGGTCGTGAATCGCCTGAAGATGGTCGCTGACGGTGTACCCGTCCGTTTCTCCCGGCTGGGTCATCACGTTGCACACGAAAATTTTGATGGCTTCCGATGCCATGACCGCTTCCGCAAGCTTCGGAACCAGAAGATTCGGCAGAATGCTGGTATACAGGCTGCCCGGACCGATCAGAATCGCGTCCGCCTCCTCGATGGCCGCTACGGCCTCCGGCAGCGGTTCAACCTCCGAAGGCGTCAGGAACACCCGTTTGATCCGTCCGCCCGCTTCCGGGATCTTCGATTCGCCGGTCACGATCGTGCCGTCCTCCATCTCCGCCGACAGCACCACCGCCTCGTCGGCTGCGGGCAGCACGCGCCCCCGCACCGCGAATACGCGGCTCAGTTCCCGCACTGCCGTGACAAAGTCCCCGCTGATGTCCGTCATTGCGGCCAGGATCAGGTTGCCGAGGCTGTGTCCGGCAAGTCCGGAGCCGCTGCTGAAGCGGTATCTCATCATTTCGGACATGAGCGGCTCGACATCGGCCAGCGCCGTCAGGACGTTGCGGATATCGCCGGGAGGCGGCATTTGCAGCTCGCTGCGGAGAATGCCCGAACTCCCCCCGTCGTCCGCCACCGTGACGATCGCCGTGATGTCAAGCGGCATTTCCTTTAAGCCCCGCAGCATCACGGACAGGCCGGTGCCTCCGCCCATGACCACGATCCGCGGACGCTCTCTTTTTTGTACAGCCACTCTCATCACTTCCACTCTCATTAATGCCGATCACGTTCAGAATCGCGGTGACTGACCGAAACCGACTCCGTTTCGCTGGCGCCCAGCATTTTGCCCAAATATTCGGCGATCGCCACCGACCGGTGTTTCCCGCCGGTGCATCCGATGCCGATAATGACCTGGCTTTTGCCTTCCTTCCGGTACTGCGGGATCAAAAAGTGGAGCATATCCAGCAGCTTGGTCAGGAACGCTTGGGTTTCGGGCCATTTCATCACATAATCGTAGACCTCGGTGTCCTGCCCGGTCCGCGGCCGGAGATTCTCCACATAGTGGGGATTAGGCAGGAAACGGACGTCAAACACCAGATCGGCATCAATCGGAATGCCGTATTTGAAGCCGAACGAGGTGATATTGACCGATAGCGTGTTGCCTTCCAAATGGGAAAAGCGCGAAATGATTTTCTCCTTCAGCTGCGCCGGTTTCATGCTGCTCGTGTCGAGCACGACGGTCGCGGAGCTTTTAAGCTCCTCCAGCATTTTGCGCTCCAGGCGGATCCCGTCGAGCGGCATGCCTTCGGGAGCCAGCGGATGCCGCCGCCGGGTTTCCTTATAGCGCTGCACCAGCACCGAATCCGTCGCCTCGAGAAACAGGATTTCGCAACGGATCGTAAAATGGTCCTTGATATAGTCCAAAGATTCGGATAATGCCGTAAAAAACTCGCGTCCGCGCAGGTCGATGACCAGCGCCACCTTTGCGATTTTGCCTTTCGACTGTTCGATCAGCTCGGCAAATTTCGGGATCAGCACGGGAGGCAGGTTATCGACGCAAAAAAAACCGAGATCCTCCATGCTGCGTACCGCCAGCGTCTTTCCGGCACCCGACATGCCTGTAATAATGACCAGGGTGGCCATGCCAGGCGCGTTGTTTTCACCCTCGAGCATCAGCGTTTCCTCCCTTGGTTTGGTACTTGCACAGGCAACCTCGACGATAAGGGTCTGCCCCGGGTCCATTACCCTTCATGCATTCGCCCCCTTACGGGGACAAACGGAGATCCTTACGAACGGAGCAGCAATCCGGCCGCCCCTACGACGCCCGCGTCGTTTCCAAGCTGCGCAGGAATGATGGAAACGCCCTTCTGCAGCGGTTCCGGCGTCAGTTTGGCGAATACGTCGCGCACTTCGTTAAACAAAATGTCGCCGGCCTTGGATACGCCGCCGCCGATGATGAACACTTCCGGATTGAGCGCCGCGGCAACGGCGGCCATCGATTTGCCCAGATAGAAAGCCGCGCGCTTGACGATGCGAAGCGCCACCTCGTCTCCGGCTTTGGCGGCATCGAATACTTCCTTCGCCGCGATCTTCGTCTCCAGCGCCAGGGACGTTCTGTCGCCGCGTTCAACGGCGTCCTTGGCCATGCGGATGATGCCCGTTGCCGAAGACACGGTCTCGAGGCATCCCATCTTGCCGCAGCCGCATTGAATGGCTTCCAGATCCGGAACGACCGAAATATGGCCAAGCTCGCCGGCAAGGCCCGAGAAGCCCTGATAAATTTTGCCGTTAATAATGATGCCGCCGCCTACGCCTGTTCCGAGCGTGTAGCATACGCAGTTGTCGACTCCGCGTCCCGCGCCGCTCCAAGCTTCCCCAAGCGCGGCCACGTTTGCGTCATTGTCTATTTTAATAGGCTTGCCGATTTTTTCTTCCAAAATAGCACGAATCGGCACATCGCGGAAACCTACGTTTGGTGCAAAGATGATGATTCCTTCACGGACATTGGTAAAGCCGGCAACCCCCGCGCCCACACCCGCAAGCTGGTCCCAGCTGTATGGGGACTGTTCAACAATATGACGCACATATTTCTCGATATTACCGATGACAACATCTACGCCTTTTTCCGTTTCTGTAGGTCCTTCATACGTTTGTATTAGCTGTCCTGATTGATTGCAGATGCCGACTTTAATGGCGGTTCCTCCTAAATCGACACCAACGTAGATTTGCTCAGACATGTTACAAGCCACCTTTTTTCCTCGATAATAGTTTGCTCCTACTGTACCCACTATAATTGAAGCCTACCTATCGGTCAAGAGATGTGAGAACTGTCACAAGCTGCCCGGAGTGCCCGTTTTTCGGGCTATACCGGCGTTTCGGAAGCGGTACGTCCGCCCCATGTTTCCTTCCTTTGCATGACAACTGTCACATGCTTTTCGTGACAGCATACACTTACCGGCCCGGCCTTGTGCAAGTAGAATGGATGTAATTGGAAGGCAATGCGCAAATGACATAGGAAAACGGAGGTTGGCATGGAAAATATAGCCGAGTTAAAACGCGTCACCAAAACCTACGGCGGCAAAACGGCCGTCGACGACGTCTCATTCGTTATCCCCCGCGGCTGCGTTACCGCGGTTCTCGGTCCCAACGGGGCCGGAAAAACGACGACCCTCTCGATGATGCTCGGGCTGCGCGAGCCCAGTCAGGGAACGGTCGCATTGTTCGGCCTCTCTCCCAAGGAAGCGGAGGTCAGAAGGCGCATCGGCGCGATGCTGCAGGAAGTGAGCGTCATCGACGGCCTGAAGGTGCACGAGGTCATGGCGATGATCCGCAGCTACTACCCGAAACCGCTCAAGTTGTCGGAGATGGCCGATCTTGCCGGGTTTGCGCCGGAGGAGCTGAACAAGCGGGCCAGCAAGCTGTCGGGCGGGCAGAAACGCAGGCTCGGATTCGCGCTGGCGATGGCCGGCGACCCGGATCTGCTGTTTTTCGACGAACCGACGGTCGGACTCGACTCCATGTCGCGGCGGGCGTTTTGGCAGCAGGCCCAGGCACTGGCCCGAAAGGGAAAAACGATATTGTTTTCCACGCATTATTTGCAGGAGGCGGAGGACGCCGCCGACCGGATTTTGCTGTTCAACAAGGGAAAAATCGCGGCAGACGGCACCCCTGACGAAATCGTATCCCGGCTGACCAGCCGTTCCGTCTCTTTTATTGCCGATATGGATGCCAGACTTGCCTCCTCCGATATGGCCGTTCAACTTCGGGCTGTTCCTGGAGTCAAAGATTTGAGGGAACAGGACGGGAGATGGATCGTGACGGCCGAAGATACGGACACGGTGCTCGCAGCCATTTTCAGGCACGGTATCCCTGCAAGGGATATCCGCACGGGACAGGGGCGGCTGGAGGATGCTTTTGAATTGATGTTATCGGAAGAAGGACGCGGGGAGGCTGTCTCATGACCAGAATGCTTTTCATGCAGTGCAAGGTTGAAATGCTGCGGATCGTCCGCAACCCTTATTACGTGTTTTGGTCGCTGCTCATGCCGATCGTGTTTTATTTTATATTTACCAAAATCGTCAATACCGGCGTCGATAACGCACAGGCATGGCACGCGCATTATTTGATGTCCATGACGACCTTCAGCGTGATGGGTTCGTCGATCATGACCGTCGGCATCCGGATGGTTCAGGAGCAAACGCTGGGATGGTCGGTGTATATGCGGATCACGCCGCTGCCCGGAAGCGTCTATTTTCTATCCAAAATGTTCGGGCAAACGGTCATGCATCTGTTTTCGATCATCGTCATTTTCACGTCGGGATTCCTCATCAACGGGGTTCGGATGTCCTTTGCCCAGTGGGTGGGCAGCGGCTTATGGATCCTGGTCGCCTCCATCCCGTTTCTGGCGCTCGGCACGATGTTCGGGTCGATGAAAAGAGTCGATACGGCCAGCGGCGTAAGCAACGTCGCGTACATGCTGATGGCCATTCTGGGCGGGATGTGGATGCCGATCGACAGCCTTCCATCCGTACTGCAGACGATCGGCAAATGGCTTCCGTCCTACAACTACGGCAGCGGCGTTTGGGCCATTGCAGCGGGAGATGCGCCGGGATTGAGACCGATGCTGATTCTTGCCGGATATTTGCTCCTGTTTATGGTACTATCCATATATATCCGAAAAAAACAGGAAGCGGTGTAGCCGTTGAAACGTTCCCGGTTTGAGCTTTTTCCGAGCGACATGGGTTCCTTCCCTTATGTATGGCTGATTTATATTGCTATTCCGATTTATTACGTTGCCCACGAGCGTGGATTTCGAATGGCGGCGGGTTATCTGATGATTGCTTTGTTCGTGTTAACCTACCGCCAGCTGTTTTTCGCCAAGAAATCGTTTGTCTTATGGCATGGGCTGCAGATGCTGCTGTTATTTTCGCTTTCCATGGCGTACAGCCCGTATATGTTGTTTATGGGATTTTACGTATCCAGTTTTATTCCTTATTACAAGGATCGGCGAAAATTTTACGTCGCTTTGTTTTTCTTCTATGCCGTGCTGATCCTGCCGCTTTTGTTTTATCTTCCGGGTCTTGGCGTGCAAGATCTTTATGTCTTGCTGCCCTTCATGGTCGTGATGATGATGTCCCCTTTCGGCATGCGATCCATGTACAGGCAGCGTCAGCTGGAGACGGATTTGAACGAAGCCAACGAACGGATCGCCGAACTGGTGAAGCGCGAGGAACGTTTGCGGATTTCCCGGGATTTGCATGATACGCTCGGCCATACGCTGTCGCTGATCACGTTAAAAAGCCAGCTCGTGACCCGGCTGATCCACCGGGACCCGGAGAAGGCGCTGCTTGAAGCGGGGGAAATCGAACAAACCTCCAGAGCCGCCCTGCGCCAGGTAAGGGAGCTTGTGAGCGGAATGCGCGCGTTGACCTTGACGGAGGAGCTTCAGGCATGCAGGCGGATGCTCGAGAGCGCAGGGATACGGCTTGAAGCGGAGGGCGACTTCGAATCCCGGGCTATTTCCGGCCTGGCGCAAAATATTCTCAGCATGTGCTTGAAGGAATCCGTGACCAATATCGTCAAACATAGCCGGGCGGACATATGCAGCATTACCCTGAAGCAAACGGAAAGCGAAATAAACCTTACGGTCAGCGATAACGGAATAGGTCTCGATGGCCGGGCGGAAGGGCCGCGAAGCGACGGCAACGGGCTGAAAGGAATGCTTGAACGTTTATCCCTGATCGACGGATCGCTGGAGTTTTCTTCAAGAAGCGGCTTCACGGTAAGCATCCGCGTTCCGGTGGTCAAAAGAAAAACGTCCATCGACCTGCATGCTCAAAAGGCGGACCGCGGTTAACGATAATTTTTTCTTGTAATATGAGAACGCCGATGGCAAGGAGAGTGAAAACCGAATGATTCGAATCGTGATTGCCGAAGACCAAAGGCTTCTTCTCGGCGCCCTTGCCTCTTTGCTTGACCTGGAAGATGATCTGGAGGTCGTGGGCCAGGCCGGAGACGGGCAGGAGGCATTGTCCATGATTTTGAGCATGAAGCCGGATGTCTGCCTGCTGGACATCGAAATGCCCATCCAAACCGGCATCGAAGTGGCCGAGCGGCTGAAGCTGGAAAACTCGCCTTGCCGCGTGATCATGCTGACGACCTTTGCCCGGCCGGGTTACTTCGAGCGGGCCGTCAAGGCGGGGGTCAGCGGATATTTGCTGAAAGACGAGCCGAGCGACAGGCTGGCCGAAGCGATCCGGCGGGTAATGCAGGGACATCGCGAAATTTCGCCCGAGCTGATTTTCGACTCCGCCGCGCAGAAAAATCCGCTCACAGCAAGGGAGCGCGAAATATTGCAGCTGATCGCCGCCGGCAAAACGGCGAACGAAGTCGCGCGTTCCCTCCATCTCTCCCACGGCACGGTCCGCAACTATATTTCGGAAATCCTGAACAAGCTGGATGCCAAAAACCGGATTGAAGCGATCAGTCTGGCGGAGGGAAACGGCTGGATTTAACGGACAAGCAAAAAAACAAGGGGTATCCCTTGAACCCTGTCAAGGTTCAAAGGATACCCCTTTATTTATCAATCGCAAGTTACAGCGTGCCGCTCCAGTCGTGAACCATGCTGCCTTCGAGGAACTTCTCGCAGTCCATCGCCGCCATGCAGCCGGTTCCCGCCGCTGAAATCGCCTGGCGGTAACGCACGTCCTGCACGTCGCCGCAGGCAAACACGCCCGGAACGTTCGTTTCCGTCGTTCCCGGTTTGACGAGGATATATCCGATCTCGTCCGTCTCGATCTGATTCTCCAGGAACTTCGTGTTCGGCGTATGCCCGATCGCGATGAAAATGCCGTCCGCTTCAATCAGCTCTTCCTGCTGGGTTTCGTTGTTAAAGACCTTAAGGCCCTTCACGCCGTTATCGCCCGCAACGATCTCCTTCGGTACCCGGTTGAGCGCCCACTGGATTTTTTCGTTGGCGCGGGCGCGGTCCTGCATGATTTTCGATGCGCGCAGCTCTTCCCTGCGGTGCACCAGCGTGACGCTGGAACCGAAACGGGTCAGGAAATTCGCTTCCTCCATCGCCGAATCGCCGCCGCCGACCACGATGATTTTTTTGCCGCGGAAGAAAAATCCGTCACAGGTCGCGCACGTGCTGACGCCGCGTCCGACGTTTTCCTGTTCCCCGGGGATGCCCAGGTATTTGGCCGAAGCGCCCGTGGAAATAATGACCGTTTCGCTTTCCACTTCGCCCATGCCCTCGACGGACAGCTTGAACGGCCGCTTCGAGAAATCCACCTTGTTGACCCAGCCGGTCTTAAACTCGGCACCGAACCGCTCGGCTTGCTTACGCATGTTGTCCATCAGCTCCGGACCCATGATCCCGTCGGGAAATCCGGGGAAGTTTTCCACCTCGGTCGTCGTCGTGAGCTGCCCGCCAGGCTGCATGCCTTCGATGACAAGCGGCTTCATGTTGGCGCGGGCCAAATAAATCGCTGCCGTAAGTCCGGCAGGACCGGTTCCGATGATGATTGATTTGTACATTCCGTTAGCCTCCTTTAGAGCGAATCATCGTTTCAAGATCATCTCGCGATTGTTTCCAAACCTGCTGCATGGTCTATATATTTTCTGTAAAAGGACGGAAAATATCATCCTTTTCATCCTTCGGCGAGCAGACGCTGTCAATGCGTTTCGCGTACCGGCTGACCGTGGAGACGGACACGCCGTACCGCTGCGCCACTTCCTGATACGTCAGCGAGCTGCCGCGCTGTTTGGCGGTCAAATACTCCAGCGCCGCGGACCATCCTTCCGTATGGCGGATCAGCGGCTTTTCCGGGTATAGCTTGCCCAAAAACTGGAACCACAGGTTTTGCAAATGCCGCCTCTTCTCGCGGTCGGCCCCCTCGTCCATACGAAGCCAAGCTTGATCGACGACCGCCTGCAGGGTATCCCCGGCGGGGTCGTACTCATAAGAAGCCTCCGTCTCGGCGACGTGCATTTCCGAAGCCGCACCCGCCTCCAGAACGGCCTGCACGGAGCCTTCAAGCCCCATTCCGTTCAAAACGCGCAGGGCTTCCTTCTTGAGCTCCGACGTTTCGTCAGGGTCGTTCAAAAAGGCCTTCAACGTCTCTCGGACCTCGTCGTCCGCGATCCATCCCAGCGCGCGGATTACCTGCAGCTTCGTCCCTTTATCGCCGTACCGGAGCGCCCAGAAAAACGAGGAGCGGATGAGCGGATTGCTTTTGACCTCCTCGCACAGCTCGCTTTCATTTTGTTCCCACCGTTTCAGCTGTTCTTCGAACGGCAAGTGGTAATGGTAGCTGAGCTCGAACCGCTGCCCGCCGTTCAGATCCAGCTTCTCCAGCTGGTCCAGGTAAAAGCGGGGGATATCGGATAGGGGATCGAGCTTTTGCGCTTTCAGCCAATACTGGCGCGCCTCCCGGTACCTTCCGCTGTTAAAAGCGGCGACCGCGGTGTAATGGTAAAGGCTCGGGTCCCCGCCCAGCTCTTCTTCCTTCAACAGCCGGCGGAAATGGCCGTACGCTGCCGCATGTCTTCCCAGGATTCCCATGGTGGTCGCCAGTTTAAACACATGCTCCTGATGATACGGAACCATCACCGACAGCATTTCGAGCAGAGGGTTCAAGGATGTAGTATCCCCTTCATGCTGGTAAAATATTGCCAGGTTGCACAAACCGTGAATATTGCCCTGCTCCTGCTCCAGCACTTCGAATATGGTCGCTTTGGCTTTGCGGAATAAGCCCATGTAGTAATAGGCCAACGCCAAATTGTTGCGCGCGGCCAGGAATTCCGGCTGCTCCCGCACGATCCTCTCCAGGACCTCGGCTGCCTGGGCGAACTTTCCCTCTTCCATCAGCGCCCGCGCCTCTTCGTGTTCGGCCACGCCTTCGCGGCTGCGGATGCGGGCCGGCTTCACCGGACGCCCCAGCTCGTATTGGAAAAGCTCCATCATTTCTTCGGCTTCTTCCAAAAACTGACCGGCCGGATCTTCCTCCAGATATTGAAGCAGCACCCGTTCGGCCTCTTCAAATTGCTCCAGATTGGCATAGTTGTTGGCCATATAAAAATAACATTCCGTCATGGAAGCGTCGACATGCTCCAAAATATCGGAAAGGACGGCGTTTGAACCTTCAAAATCGCCCATCTCTGATAATATACCCGCTACATTGCAATGATTCACCGGATTTTCCGGCTCATATTCAACGGCTTTGCGAAAATATTTCAATGCCTTCTCGTAATGAAGGCGGTCCAGCGACCGGACAGCGCGCTCAAAAAAGAAGTTGGCATCCATATGAATGGGTATGACTTTATGTTGTAGGTCCTCAGCCCGTAGATGATGATCCTCCATGTAAGCAAGGCACCTCCCTTAAGTTGCATAAACCTGTTACCCGCGCAAAATGCTAGATTCATCTATCCAGAACAGTATACCATAACTTTAAAGCCGCAAGCGAAGGCAATATCTATTAAAACCAAAATGTACATTTACCCAAAATCCCCGGTTTTAGCATCGGAAAACAAGCGGCAATAAGGCAAAAAAAGACGCCGGAGTTAGACTCCAGCGTCTCTGAACAGGTTGGCAAGCGATCCGCCTTCCAGGATGATCCGTACGGCCGTCGAAAGGATCGGCGCAACGGACAATACCTTCAGCCAATCGGGCGGATGGCCCTGTATCGCTATGGAATTGGTGACGACCACGTTCCGGATATGGGGATGCTCCAGGCGCTTCAGCCCATCGGCGGAAAACAGCCCGTGCGTGGCGCAAACGATGGCCGGGGACGCTCCGCGTTCCTTCAGGCTTTCGACGACATTGACGATCGTGTTTCCCGTATCGATGATGTCCTCGATGATGATCGGGGTCCGTCCCTCCACATCGCCGATCACGTGGGTAACGACCGATTCGTTATGCGCGGGCCGTTTTTTGAACATGATGGCGAACGGGGAATCGAGATGGTTCGCCAGCTTTTCCGCCGTTTTAGCCCGCCCGGCATCCGGCGAAACAATGACGGGATTCGGCAGGTTGAGCGCTTTCAAATATTCGCTGATCAGGTCGAGCGCAGTCAGATGGTCCACGGGGATATTAAAAAATCCCTGGATTGCCGGCGCGTGCAGGTCGATCGTAATGACGCGGCTGGCCCCGGCGGTCGTGAGCACGTCCGCCACCATTTTGGCGGAAATCGGTTCGCGGGGCGCCGATTTCCGTTCCTGCCGGGCATATCCGTAATAAGGCATAACGATGTTGATCGTGCGTGCCGAAGCTCGTTTCGCCGCATCGATCATCACCAGGAGCTCCACGAACAGCTCGTTGATCGGATGCGAAAGCGACTGCACGATAAACACGTCGCAGTTGCGGATGCTCTCCTCGTAATTGACGTAAATCTCGCCGCTTTTAAAGCGCGATAACGTAACGCTGCCCAGTTCTGCCCCAAGCATCTCGCAGATGCTTTCCGCCAACAACGGATTCGACGATCCGGAAAAAATACGCACCCTGTGCTGCATTTGCTCCTCCTGATACCGTAGTTAGATTTCCAATGGAATCATCGTTCTCTGCCGCTTCTCGAACACCGCCAGCCGGCGGAAGCCCGCTTGATGAAGCGCCAGCCTTGCGCGGTCCAAATTCTCCCCGAGCTTCATCGGATCATGGGCGTCGGAGCCGAGCGTCATCGGAATGTCCAGCCGGCAAGCTTCCCGCAGCATTCTGTCGGACGGAAACATGTCGGCGCAAGGCTTGGAGAGCCCCGAAGCGTTCAGTTCCATCGCAACGCCGCTTTCGGCTACGGCGGCAAGGGCCGCGTTTTCCAGCGCCTCGACTTCCGCAGCCGCTTCCGGGCCCGGATGTAAGCCGAACCGTTTGATGACGTCCAAATGGCCCATGATATCGTAGAAGCCGGTCGCCGCCGCCTTCCGCACCGCTTCGTAATAGGTACGGTAAACTTCGAGCCTGTCGCGGCCTTCCCAGCCTTGGATCTGCCGGGGGTCGGTAATGTCCCACTCTCCGAGGAAATGGACCGAGCCGATGACGTAATCCCAAGGATAAGCCTTCACGATCTTCTCGATCGCTTCCTCCCAGCCTTCGATATAATCGCCTTCCAAACCGACGCGTATATCGATCTGTCCTTTATACTTCTCCTTCAGGCTCAGGCATTCCTCCACGTAGCGCGGAAGTTCTTCCATCGGCATGGCCATTTCCGGATAATACCGGGCAGGGTCGACGTGAAGCAGCGGCATATGGTCCGACAGCCCGATATGGCTCAGTCCGATCTCGATGCCGCGGCGCACGTACTCCTCCAGCTCCCCGACCGCATGGCCGCAGCGGGCGTGATGCGTATGATAATCGATCAACATGACTAAAAGGCCCCCTTCTAATCCCTGCGCGGACGTTCGTGGCGGCGTTCCAGCTCGGCCATAATATCGTCAAGCGGCAGCTTTCGCTCCTGGAGCAGCACGAGCAAATGGTAGATCAAATCGCTGACCTCCAGGCGCAGCTCGGCGTTATCCTGGTTTTTGGCGGCGATGATCGTTTCCGCCGTCTCCTCGCCCACCTTTTTCAGGATTTTATCGACGCCTTTGTCAAAGAGATATGTCGTATAGGCGCCTTCCGGGCGTTCCTTTTCCCGCTCGGCGATGATTTGCTCCAGCTCCTCCAGAACCGAAAAACGATGTCTGCCGGAAGCCGCGCCGGCTCCGGGCTCCGCCGCAGCAAGCGCAGGGGACGCAAACCCGCGGTAGAAGCAGGTCGTCTCGCCGGTATGGCAAGCAGGCCCCGCCGGGTTTACGAGGAACAAGAGGGTGTCGCCGTCGCAATCGTAATGCGCGGAGACGATTTTTTGCGTATGGCCCGAGCTTCCGCCCTTATGCCACAGTTCCCCGCGCGACCGGCTCCAAAACCAGGTTTCGCCGGTTTCCATCGAACGCTTCAACGACTCCCGGTTCATGTAAGCCATCATCAGCACGTTTTTGCTGTCGGCATCCTGAACGATGGCCGGGACAAGCCCGTCCTTATCAAATTTGATCTGCTCCTGCACAAGCTCCCAGGACTGCTCTTGCGGTTCGCTTTTCATCTGATTTCAACCCCTTTTTGTTTCAAATCCAGCTTGAGTTCCGGTATCGAAATTTCTTTATAGTGAAAAATGGTCGCTGCAAGCCCGGCGTCCGCTTTTCCTTTCGTAAACACGTCGACGAAGTCGTCCTTCGTGCCCGCTCCGCCCGAAGCGATGACGGGAATCCGGATCGCGTCGGCGACGGCGGCCGTCAAAGGAAGGTCGAAGCCGTCCTTCGTGCCGTCGGCATCCATGCTGGTCAGCAAAATTTCGCCCGCGCCCAGCTTCTCCGCCTGTTTCACCCACTCCAGGGCCCGAATTCCCGAAGCCTTGCGGCCGCCGTGCGTATACACTTCCCATTCGCCCCAGGCCTCGTTGAATTTGGCATCCACGGCCACGACGATGCACTGCGAGCCGAAACGCCGCGCCCCGTCCGCGATCAGCTGCGGATTCGTCACCGCCGCCGTGTTGATGCCGATTTTGTCGGCGCCGGCGCGAAGGATCCGGGTCATGTCGTCGACCTTGGAGATGCCCCCGCCGACCGTAAACGGAATGGCGATTTCGCCGGCCGTTTGCCGAACGACCTCCACCATCGTTTGCCTTCCTTCCACGGAAGCCGATATGTCCAGGAATACGAGCTCGTCGGCTCCTTCGCGGTCATATAATGCCGCAAGCTCGACCGGATCGCCCGCATCGCGCAGATTTTCGAAGTTGACCCCTTTAACCACCCGTCCGTCTTTCACGTCCAGGCATGGAATGATGCGTTTTGCCAGCATGGATTTTCTCCCCCTCTCATCGTCTCGCGAACGTCAAAGGCACCTCCTCTAACGCCAAGAAATCCTATGTCCGCTGCTTATTTTAAGGCCTTTACCGCTTCCGCAAGGTTGATGCTGCCCGTATACAAGGCCTTGCCGACGATCGCGCCGCCGACGCCCTCCCGGCTATATTCGTTCAGCCGTACGAGGTCGTCAAGCACGCTGACGCCGCCGGAGGCGATGACCGTACGCCCGCTGCTTTTGGCTAACGATACGATCGCGTCCACGTTCGGCCCCTGCATCATGCCGTCGCGGGAAATGTCCGTGAAAATGAACGTTTCCGCGCCTTTGGCCGCCAGCTCCTTGGCAAGCTCCTCCGCTTTTACCTCCGAGGTCTCAAGCCAGCCGCGGGTCGCCACGTAACCGTTCCTCGCATCGATGCCGATCGCCACTTTGTCGCCGTAGGTGCCGAGCACTTCTTCCGTAAACGCCCGGTCTTCGATGGCCGCCGTACCGATAATGACGCGGCTGACGCCAAGGGAAAGCAGGCGTTTCACGTCGCCGACCGTCCGAAGGCCGCCTCCGACTTGAACGGGCACGCCTACGCCCGCCGCAATCGCGCCGATGACCTCGTCATTGACCGGATGTCCGGCTTTCGCCCCGTCCAGGTCCACCAGATGAATATAAGAACCGCCTTGCGCTTCCCAAGCTTTGGCTGCAGCCAGCGGGCTTTCGTTATAAACCGTTTCCTGATTGTAATCCCCTTGTACCAAGCGGACGCACTTGCCTCCGCGGATATCAATGGCCGGATAAATGATGAATGACATCGAGATTCTCCCCGCTTTCCCTTTTTCGTAAAACAGCGCCTAACCTGCATACCGAACGTTTGACATCGGGCGGCCGGACGCATCCTTGAACCCGCTTATTTCCGTACGCCTGCGCCGCAAAGCGAAAGGAAACGTCCCAGCAGCTCCATGCCGAGCTCCCCGCTTTTTTCCGGGTGAAACTGCATGCCGTATACGCTGCCGCGGCCGACGATGGCCGTGACCGGCTGCCCGTAATCCGTTACGGCCAGAAGGTCCGTTTTCGTTTCCGGAAGAACATGATACGAATGCACGAAATAGACATGCCCTTCCTCAAGTCCCGCAAGCAGCGGATCGTCCTTCCGCAGGAACTCCAGCCGGTTCCACCCCATATGCGGCACCTTGTAGTCCCCTTCGGCAAAACGAATCACCCGGCCAGGCAGCAGCCCGAGCCCTTCATGGTTTCCATGCTCCTCGCTGCTGCTGAACAACAGCTGCATGCCGAGGCAGATGCCGAGCAGCGGCTTGCCCGCGGCAGCGGCATCTTGCATGACGCCGTTAAGGCCGCTTGCCCGCAAATGCTCCATCGCATCGCCATAAGCGCCGACCCCGGGCAAAATGATGCCGTCCGCTCCCATGATCTCGCTTCGATCGCCCGTCACGAGCGCCTCGCCGCCGAGGCGCTCCACGGCTTTGCTCACGCTGTGCAGATTGCCCATGCCGTAATCCACGATCGCGATTGCCACTTAGAGCACTCCTTTCGTGGATGGAACCCCCGTCACGCGCGGATCGATGCTGGTCGCTTCGTCCAGCGCCCTGCCGAGCGCCTTGAATACCGCTTCGATCATATGATGCGTGTTTTGGCCGTAATGCACGATGACATGCAGCGTGATGCGCGCTTCAAGCGCCAGCTTCCACAGAAACTCGTGCACAAGCTCCGTCGTGAAGCTGCCGACTTGGGCGGAAGGATATTCCGCGCGGTATTCGAAATGCGGCCGGTTGCTGATGTCGATCACGACCTGGGCCAGGGCCTCATCCATCGGCACGAAGACGCTGGCATAGCGCTTGATGCCTTTTTTGTCGCCGAGCGCCTCGCGCAGCGTTTGGCCGAGGCAAATGCCGATATCCTCCACCGTATGGTGGTCGTCGATCTCGATGTCCCCCCGGGCCTGCACTTTCAAGTCGAATTGTCCATGCTTCGTAAACAGGTCTAGCATATGATTCAAAAACGGAACATCCGTTTCCAGCTCCGATACGCCCGTCCCATCGACGGAAAACGTCAACTGGATATCCGTTTCATTCGTTTTGCGGGTGATGCTTGCGCTTCTGGTTCCGTTTGCTTGATTAATTTCCATTGCTTCCTCCTGCCTTTCCTTCCCGTTTCAGCCGGACCTCGATCGCCCGGGCATGGGCCTCCAGCCCTTCGCCCCGCGCCAGCTCCATAATGGCAGCCCCGTTCTTCAGCAGGGCTTCCTTGCTATAGTAAATCATGCTCGATTTTTTGATGAAATCGTCCACGTCCACCGGCGAGGAAAATCTCGCCGTTCCGTTTGTCGGAATGATATGGTTCGGGCCGGCAAAATAATCTCCGACAGGCTCCGAACTGTATGCGCCAAGGAAAATGGCGCCCGCGTTTTCGATCAAACCTACGATCGCCATCGGATCGGCGACCATCAGCTCCAGATGCTCCGGCGCTAACCGGTTCACCACGGAGATTCCTTCCTGAAGCGATTCGGTTACGATAATCGCGCCGTATTGCTCCACCGACGCCGCCGCAATGGCCCGTCTCGGCAGAAGCTCCAGCTGCCGCCCGACTTCGGCGGCCACAAGATCGGCCAGCTGCCGCGACGGCGTGACGAGAATGGCCGACGCCATCTCGTCATGCTCCGCCTGCGACAGCAGGTCGGCCGCCACGTACTCCGGATCGGCCGTCTCGTCGGCAAGCACGACGATCTCGCTCGGTCCGGCGATGCTGTCGATGTCGACGGCGCCATATACCTCGCGTTTCGCAAGCGCCACGTAGATGTTGCCCGGTCCGCATATTTTATCGACCGGAGCGATCGTTTCCGTGCCGTAAGCGAGTGCGGCAATCGCCTGCGCGCCTCCGACGCGGTAAATTTCGTGGACGCCCGCTTCCGCGGCCGCCACCAGGATGTAAGGGTTGATCCCTTCCTTCCCGCCGGTCGAAGGCGGCGTAACCATCACGATCTCGGGAACGCCCGCCACTTGGGCCGGAATGACGTTCATCAGCACCGAAGACGGATAGGCCGCTTTCCCTCCCGGAACATACACGCCCACACGCTTCAGCGGCCGGATGATTTGCCCCAAAATGCTGCCGTCGGGCTGCAGGTCCATCCATGAGTTGCGCTTCTCCCGCATATGGAACGCCCGAATGTTGCCGGCCGCAGCCGAGATCGCTTGAACAAAGGAATCCTCGACCTGATCGTATGCCGCTTCCAGCTCTTCCTTGGTCACCCGCAGCATGTCTGCGGTAAGCTCCGCATGATCCAGCTCTTGGGTGTAACGAAGCAGCGCTTCGTCGCCTCCGGTTTTGACGTCATGGACGATCCGCTTGACGACGTCGTTTTGCTCAGGCGTTCCGTAATCGACTTCCCTGCGCAGATCGAACTGCTCAACCGACACTACCTTCATCCTCATCTCTCCTTGCTCTATTGATCTGTCTTCGGCTCCCCGTCCCGGCGGCGCTTTATGCTTCAGCGGCAATCGCCTTTTGCAGACGGTCGCACAGCGATTGAATTTGCGCGTTTTTCATCCGATAGCTGACCCGATTGGCAATCAGGCGACTGGTGATGTCAAAAATCCGGTTCATTTCGACCAGCCCGTTTTCCTTCAGCGTCTGCCCGGTTTCCACCATATCCACGATGCGGTCGGCCAGGCCGATCAGCGGCGCGAGCTCGATGGAGCCGTTCAGCTTGATGACTTCGACCTGCTGCCCCTGCTCGCGAAAATATTGCGACGCCACGTTCGGATATTTCGTGGCTACCCGCTGCTGAATCCCAGGCTGCCAATTCGGCAGGCCGATGACCGACATGCGGCATTTGGCGATGCCTAGATCGAGCAGCTCGTAGACGTCGCGGTTTTCTTCCATCAGCACGTCCTTGCCGACGATCCCGATATCCGCCGCTCCGTATTCCACGTACGTCGGCACGTCCACCGGTTTCGCCAAAATAAATTCCATGTCGAGCTCCGGCAAGCCGATAACCAGCTTGCGGGTTTCATCCACTTCGGCGTCGATCGGCAGGCCGGCAGCCCGGAACAGCTCGGCGGCTTTTTTATAGATCCGTCCTTTGGGCATTGCTACCTTCAATATTTCCGCCAACGTTCTCCCTCCTTATCATGTTCGAATCAGGCATTCGATCCCTATCTTCGTCTCCCTTAGAAGAAGTCTTCCACCCGATCGTAAATTCCGTCCGCTTCGGCGGGAACCGCTTCTCCGTCTTGTATCAGCCGCGTCACGACCGCCAGCCCCCGGCTTCTCAGCTCTCCGGCCCGCTCAAGGCCTTTCTTGCGGTTGGCCGCGCTATACCTGATGAGCACCGGGCGTACAACCTCTTCCACGCTTCCGTGGATGCCGTCGAGAATCCGGTTGGTCTTCAGCGCAAACCCCGTCGCCGGTACATCCCTGCCGAACTGGCGCAGCAAGTTGTCGTACCTGCCGCCGCTGCACACCGGAAAACCGATCTCGGCCGCATAACCTTCGAACGTCATGCCCGTATAATACGAAAAATCGCCGATCATCGTCAGATCGATCAATACATGCTCGGAAACGCCGTAGGCCTCCAGCACTTCCCATACTTTGCACAAATGGTTGATGGAGCTGCGCGCCAGCTCATGTTCGCTCAACGCCATCGCCTGGTCGCAAATTTCCTTGCCGCCGCGCAGGCGCAGGATGGCTTCCAGCTCTTGCCGCTGCGAATCGGAAATCGGCAGTTCGAGCTCGCGGATCGCCTTCCGGAACCCGACGTAATTGCGGTCAAGCAAATGCTGCTTCAACATCTGCTGCTCATGGACGCCTCCGGCCAGCACCTCTTCAAACAGCCCGTTCAGGAAACCGACATGGCCCATGGCGATTTTAAACGAAGTGACGCCCGCCGCTTTCAGCGACGCGATCGCCAGCGCCACGACTTCGGCATCGGCCTCCGGAGAATCGTCGCCGACCAGCTCCAACCCGGTCTGGAAAAATTCCGCCTCGCGTCCCGCCTCCTCCTCAAACGCCCGGAATACGTTGGCGTGATACGAAAGGCGGATCGGCAGCGGCTCTTCCTTCAGCAAGGAAGATACCACCCGCGCAATGGGAGAAGTCATATCCGAACGAAGCACAAGCGTCGTGCCGCGATTGTTGAGCAGCTTGAACAGCTTCTGGTCGGACGTCGAACTGGCTACGCCCACGGTATCGTAGAACTCCATCGTCGGCGTCATGATCTGCCGATAGCCCCAGCGGCTCATGCAGTCGAGCACGTTCTGCTCGATCGCGCGCAGCTTATCCACCGCGTACGGCAAATAATCGCGGACGCCGACCGGCTTTTCAAAACCCTTTGGTTTCGTCACGAAAGTCACCCCATCGATTATCAGGTTATTTATGTTCGATTTCTTCAATACGTTAAAGTACTACCATGCTACCAAAGTAAAGAATAATGGATATATTATCATGAAATACCGATTACGTCAACGAGTGTGTTCGGTTCAACCGCCGCTGCTTTACTACCTTTCCTGAATTCTCCTTTTCCTATGCTCATATCTTACCAATCGTTTACTGGACTTGTCAGTTGTTCCTTAACTCCGGTTTCGAACGATGAATCGACTTGCGGGATATTTTTCCTCCATACGAGAAAACCGCCCGGCATGGCCGGACGGTCTGTCTTTGGATTACATGTTCAGTTTGACGGTATTGTCCTCCGCCTGTTTTTGCGGCCGTTTCGGCGCCGTTCCGAAGAAAATCCAAGACCAGCTCACGTAACGGAAGGCGATATGGACGACCAGCCACGAAATGCCAAGGGCGATGATCCATCCCCCCGCAATTCGCGCGGCGTATTCCAGCGTGCCTCCATGGGCCGGAATTTTACGGTACAGATACAGCAGCGCCGGATGCAGCAGGAAAATGCCGAAGGAGCAGGCTCCCATGGACGTTAACGCTCCGCTAAGCCATTTCCAGCCATGCCGGTAAATCAGGTATGACACCTGCATCAACACGATGCAAGACAGCAGGGAGTGCACATCCCACGCGAGCTCATACCATAAACTGTTGATTTTGCTTCCCCGCGTGTTCAAATTGTAGTACAAATTGACGTGCACGATGCCGACGGCCAGCCAGGCCGCCCATACGGCGATCCAGACGATGCCTTTCCCGCTTTTGAAGCCTTCCCATGTCATGATCAGCCATTCTTTCAGCTGTGCGTAATAGGCCGCAATGAGCGCGCCGAACAAATAGAAGGACATATAAGAAAACGCGATGCTCCCCTTAGGCAGCGGCAGTTTGATCCCCATCCCGTAGACGCCTTCTTTAGGCAGGTGAAAGCCGTACTTGTTCAAATAAATGTACGCCCACTGAATCGCAAAACCGATCAAGGCGACCCAAGGCAAAATGGAGCGTTGTTTTTGAAACCACCATAAAAAAAGCGGAAACAAAATATACAGCTGCAGCATAATGATCAAATAATACAGATGGGTGTGGGCGGTCCCTTTTAACAACTGCAGGCCAAAATCATGTCCGAGCTGGGTGATCGGAAGGCCCAGCTTTCCTTTAGCGTATGTATTCAGCAAAAAATAGCAAAATGAAACTAAAATATACGGCACCAAAATATAGAGCAGCCTTTTCGTATAAAAGGTTTTCAGCATCGATTTATTGATCGGCTTGTCCAAATAATTATAGAAAAGCACGAATCCGCTCAAAAAAATAAAAACAGGCACGGCGAATTTGCTGAAAATGTTCGCGAACAAATAAGGATAATACGAAGAAGTGCCTTGCGTCGTCACGAGCGTCGTCGATGTAGCATGGATCAATAATACGGCCATGATGGCAAATGAGCGGAAAATATCCAGCTCCATAATGCGTTCTTTTTTCTTTAGCATGCAAACTCTCCCGTATTCATGGATTTCCTGACGCGTTACGGTCTAAGTTGTCTCTGATTTTCCCCAACGTCTACTCTATTAAAAATACTATACTTTCTACCAGATGCGCCAGAAAAAATAAAAATACGACGATACTGTAACTATTGCGGAAAAATTGCGCTTTCAGGATCTTTTATATAAGCATGAAGGGCCAATAAAGAAAAAACATCCAAAGCTTGTTCTTTGGATGTTTTCCCGTTTCTGCGATTCGCGTTAAACGCCTATCCGTCAGCCTGCCGCTGCCCCATGGTTACCGTTTCCGTCGCGCCCGCATCGCTGCTTCGTTTTAATTCCCGGAGCGGATTGCCGCCGACAAAAGCACCCGGAGCAACGTCCTTGTGGACGACGGCCCCTGCGGCAACGACTGCCCCGTCCCCGATGGTGACACCCGGCAAAATCGTCGTGTTGGCCCCGATCAGGACATGGTCTCCAATCACGACTTCGCCCAGCCGGTATTCGTCGATCAAATATTCATGCGCCAAAATGGTGGAGTTGTAGCCGATAATCGAATTGTTGCCGATACGGATCTTTTCCGGAAAAAACACGTCGACCATCACCATCAGCCCAAACGCCGTATGCTCGCCGACCTTCATCCCGATCAAATGCCGGTAAATCCAGTTTTTGAGCGGAAGGATCGGACAATACCGGGCCGCCTGAATGCAGATGAAATTTTTGACCCCTTTCCAAGGGCTGACGGTTTTGTAGATTTGCCAAAGCGCATTTGGCCCTTCCACCGGATACCGCGTCACTTTTCTCACAATGCTCTACTCCTGTCCGACCAGCGAAAATAGATCATGCATATCCTTGAGTATGTAATCCGGCTTATATTCCAGCAGCGTTTTTTCGCCTTTTAAAGACCAAGCTACGCCGGCCGCCATCACGCCTGCAGCTTTAGCCGACTGGATGTCCATCGGGCTGTCCCCGACCATCAGCGTGCGGGCAGGATCGGAACCAAGCATCCGAACCGCCTTCAGCACAGGCTCCGGATGCGGTTTCGGATGTTCGACGTCGTTTAGCGTGATCACGGCTCCCATATATTTTTGCAATCCGAACATGTCCAGAACCCGGATCGTGCCGGGTTTATTTTTGGTCGTGACGACCCCG
The DNA here is from genome assembly GCF_057546105.1 of Paenibacillus sp. YAE3. NCBI lineage: Bacteria > Bacillati > Bacillota > Bacilli > Caryophanales > Paenibacillaceae > Paenibacillus > Paenibacillus sp. YAE3. The sequence goes on from NZ_BAAIYF010000015.1 coordinate 126,694, forward strand.
AGACGAACGCCCTTTTCATGAAGCTGCCGCAGAACCTCCTCCACATGGGGAAAAAGCTGCACCATCGCGTCATGATGCTCATCGTTATAACTGCGGTACGTTTTGTGCAGCGCCGTAATATCCCCGAGACCGGAAAACTGCTGAAGCTGCTGCTCCAGCGTCGCCCCCATCTTCGGAATGATTTCCTCCCGCGTCAGCGGGGTCAGGCGATGTGCCTCGAGCACGTGCATAAACGAACTGATGATCAGCTCGTTGGTGTCCACGATCGTTCCGTCCAGATCGAATAATATGGTGTCTATCATGCTGCAACTACTCCTTTTTATCCTCCGTGTTGTCTGCCGCTGAATGTTTCGTCACGGATTCCTCAGGCGCCGCCTCGCGTTCCGCGGCGTGGTTCTCTTCGGCCTGTGCCTCAGGGACTTGGTCATGGTTTGCTTTCGTCGAGTAGATCGGATCCAGGTAACGAACCTCGGCTCTGCCCGTTGCGCGGCGAACAATAATCATGACGACGGCAACGACGACGATCAGAACGGCAAGCAGCTGCGAAATCCTGACGTTGCCGTAAGCCGGATCCAGCGCCCCATGCTCAAAACCGAACCATTCCATCGGCTTCCACAGCCCGTCGACAAACGATGCGAGCCAGTTCGGTCCGATGAAGGCAAGCGAGTCGGTACGCAATCCTTCGATAAAAAAGCGGCCGATCGAATACCAGATGAAGTAACTCAAAAACAGCTCGGCTGCCCGCAAAAATCTTTGGCGGCGGAGAATGAACAAAATAATAATGCCCACGAGGCTCCATAACGATTCATACAAAAACGTCGGGTGATGGTACACGCCCTGAACGTTCATTTGGTCCACGATAAAATTCGGGAGATGGAGCTTATCGCGCAAAAACGTTTCCGCAACCGGTCCGCCGTAAGCTTCCTGATTGACGTAGTTGCCCCAGCGGCCGATCATTTGCCCCGTCAACAGCGCGGGGGCGCAAATGTCGGCAATCCGCCAGAAATTATACCCTCTGTAACGGAAGTAGATGATTGCGCAGATGATGGCACCGATCAAAGCGCCGTAGATGGCAATCCCGCCGTTCCAAATTTTGAAGACATCGATCAGATGATCCTTATAATCATCCCATTTAAACGCGACAAAATAAATCCGCGCGCCGATAATGGCGGAAGGAACGCCAAGCAGCAGCAAGTCCATAAAAAATTCCGGCGAGATGCCGAACCTTTTGCCCTCGCGGATGGCAAGCACAAGCCCTGCCAGCGCACCGAAGCCTAGAATCAGGCCGTACCAGTGAACGGACAAGGACCCAATCGAAAATGCGATTGGATTGAGAAGCAATGTGGCCATGTTTTCACTCTCCTAATCCATATCTTCCATGTCTTCCGCAATGGTAGCGGTCAGCTTGTTCGTAAACTGCAAGGCCGCGTTCAGGCCCATCTGCTTCAAACGGTAATTCATCGCAGCCACCTCGATGATGACGGCCAAGTTCCGACCAGGGCGGACCGGGATCGTGACGAGCGGAATATCGGTATCAAGGATCCGCGTCGTTTCCTCGTCCAAGCCTAGGCGGTCGTATTGCTTATCCTGCTGCCAGGCCTCCAGCTTCACCACCAGCGTAATGCGCTTATTGTTCCGGATGGCCCCGGCCCCAAACAGCGTCATCACGTTGATAATGCCGACGCCGCGAATCTCCAGCAGATGCCGGATCAGCTCCGGAGCGGTGCCGTGCAGCTGGCTGTCCGACGTTTGGCGGATTTCGACCGCATCGTCGGCGATCAGCCGATGTCCCCGTTTCACGAGCTCCAGCGCCGTTTCGCTTTTTCCGATGCCGCTGCTGCCCGTGATCAGCATTCCTACGCCATAGACGTCGCATAATACGCCGTGAATGGTCGTCGTCGGTGCCAGTCTTCTTTCCAAAAATCCTGTGATGCGGCTCGACAAAATCGTCGTCGCCATGCTGCTCCGCAGCACCGGCACGTTTTTCTCCTGGCTCATCTGCACGAGCTCCTCGGGCACGTCGAGTCCCCTCGTCACTACGATGCAGGGGGTTACTTCGCCGCACAAACGCTCCATGCGATCCTTGCGCTCTTCCGGCTTAAGCATGCTGAAAAAGGCCAGCTCCGTTCTTCCGAGCAGCTGAACCCTTTCCTGCGGATGATACTCAAAATAACCGGCCATTTCCAAACCCGGGCGATTCAAGTCATCGGTCGTAATGACCCGTTTTAATCCTTGCTCGCCGGATATCACTTCCAGCTGAAATTGTTGCACCAATTCTGCTACTTTCACTTTTTTGGCCATGTCAGATCTTCCTTTCTGTCCGATAGGCTCAGAATTCAGCCCTTTTGCTGCCACTTCGGGCCATTCTAACGAATCCAATGTACCCATCGTATCGGAAATTTCCAATGAATGCAATGTTGGCAATCGGGAGCAGAACCGGGCAACGGCTGGCAGTGAGCCGCCGGATCTTACGCCGCTCGAATCCAATATAAAAAAGCCGCCCCTAAGGGCGGCTTTGGGTTTCAGGCGTACCGCCTGGATTAGTCCGTCAACAATACGTTCAATTCGGATTCTTTGTCGAAGATATGAATCTTGTTCATATCGATGGCAAGGCGAACGCTGCTTCCTTCACGGGTGTTGGAACGTCCGTCGACGCGGGCGATGACCGTGTCGCTGCCAACGCCGCTCAGGTAGAGGAGCATTTCGTGACCCAGGTTTTCCGTAACGTCTACATGGGAAGTGAAGATCGTGTTTGGAGAAGCTTCCATGAACACGGGCTCTTCGTGGATATCTTCAGGACGAACGCCCATGATAACCTCTTTGCCGATGTAGCCTTTGCTTTTCAGAAGCTGTGCTTTTCCGCCTGGAACTTCAACGTCCAGACCTTCCGAGCGGAAACGTACGGTTCCGTTGGACTCAGACAGCGTACCGTTGATGAAGTTCATCGTAGGGGAACCGATAAATCCGGCAACGAACAGGTTTTGAGGGCTGTTGTACAATACTTCCGGAGAAGCAGCCTGTTGAATGATGCCGTCTTGCATAACAACGATACGATCGCCCATGGTCATGGCTTCCGTTTGGTCGTGCGTTACGTAAATACAAGTGGTTTCAAGACGTTTAACCAGTTTCGTGATTTCCGCGCGCATTTGACCGCGAAGTTTAGCGTCCAAGTTGGAAAGCGGTTCGTCCATAAGGAAGACTTGCGGATCACGCACGATGGCGCGGCCCAAGGCCACACGCTGACGCTGACCACCGGAGAGAGCCTTCGGTTTGCGGTCAAGCAAATGCTCGATGTCGAGGATTTTGGCTGCTTCACGTACACGTTTGTCAATTTCGTCTTTCTTCACTTTACGCAGCTTCAGGCCAAATGCCATGTTTTGATATACGTTCATGTGAGGATACAAAGCGTAAGATTGGAATACCATCGCGATATCGCGGTCTTTAGGAGCGACGTCGTTCACGACGCGGTCGCCGATGTAAAGCTTGCCTTCCGAAATCTCTTCCAAACCGGCGATCATACGGAGGGTCGTCGATTTACCGCAACCGGACGGACCTACCAGTACCAAAAACTCCTTGTCCTGAATATCAAGGCTGATATCCTTAACCGTTGCTTTGTCGGAACCCGGATATTTTTTGAAAATATGCTCTAAACGTACACCTGCCATGAGATTTGCCCCCTTAAGTGTATATTATGAAATCGAATACATTTTTATAGTATTATAATAACCTAACCCCTACAGACTGGCTATACACAAACTGCACAAAAAACCTATTTTCTTTTCGTTACTTTATACAATAACATCGTCAGCTTCACTAAAACCGCGTCCCCAAAGCTTCTGACGTCCAGTCCGGTCTCTTGCTTGATCTTATCCAGGCGGTATAAAAGCGTGTTCCGGTGAATATATAACCGTTTGGCCGTTTCGCTCACGTTGCAGTCCAGCTGGAAGAAGGTTTCGAGCGTCGATAAGGTTTCATTGTCGGAAAACAAGACTCCGTAATCCCCTGCCTGCTCCAAAAACTGCCTGCGCTGATCCAAAGGGATGCTGTATATCAAGCGCTCCAGCAGCAGCTCCCAAGGGAAATGGACGTGTTTGGCGACATGGAAGGTCCGTCCCAAAAAAATCGTTTCCCGGAGAAGGCTTACCGCAGAAGGCAGCGACTTGACCGGCATAATGGATGGCGTAACCGACAAATGGAAGGTCCCCACCCACTCATTGGCGATCAGCTCATACAAACCTAAACCAAAAGCCGAAAGCAGGTCCATCTCGGATTCAAGGTTGTCTTCGTCTTTCTCCTCCCCTGCGCCGATGACCAGTTCTTTTTTGGCCAAAATCAGCCATTCATGGCTGCGGAGAGGTACAAGCACCACTTCCCCGTCAAAATAGCTCTTTAGCAGTCTTTTCAGCTGCGTACGGTTCACTTCAACGGCATGAACGCTTTCCGACGTCAGCAGAAACGGAATCATCTCGCCGATCAAACGCCGTTTAAGATCCAAATCATCGGGTACCTCGCTGTCGCCGCGCTCCTGATCCAACTGTTCCATAAGCCAGGCGCTAAAACGCATGACCTCGCGTTCTTCCTCGGCCTGGACCGTGGGTTCGTCGTTTTGCGGCCTAACCTGAGTAATAAGCAGCTCGATAAGCTGCCTCGACTCCTCGCTGATTTCCCGCACGGGAGCCTCCAGCACATGGATGTGCCCATTTTTCGCGTACAGAGGGTACCAGACGCTGTCATCAACGATGACCGAAGCTTTAAGTCTCCGTTTCTTTCCCGTGTTCTGTCCGCCGTGATTGACGACTTGTTCCGTCTCTTGCCGTTCGGCGTGATCCAATACCATTTCGGATTGCTGTTTGGTTAATTGCTTGATGCTTAAAGGCGCTCCAACGATCTGTTCCAATTTGGTACGTAATGTTTCCATCTCCACCATCGATGCGATCCACCACTTTGCCGTTTTTTTGTTTCTTATTTTATCATATTGCGAGACAAATTCCGAAAAACGGATTTTATTTGTAAACAAGTCGGATGCAGAAACGAATCCGTCTGGGTAAAAACAAAAAAGACCATCAACCGGAATGGTTAATGGTCTTTCGGATGAGCCATGAAGGACTCGAACCTTCGACACCCTGATTAAAAGTCAGGTGCTCTACCAACTGAGCTAATGGCTCATAAAACTGGTGGAGGCTGATGGATTCGAACCACCGAACTCGTACGAGAACAGATTTACAGTCTGCTGCGTTTGGCCACTTCGCTAAGCCTCCATATAAGGTGGCTCGGGACGGAATCGAACCGCCGACACGAGGATTTTCAGTCCTCTGCTCTACCGACTGAGCTACCGAGCCTTACAAAAAAAATAAAGTGGTGGATGTTTCATCTTCCCACTTTCCTTTGTGGAAATCCCTTTTTCAATTGAAATGAATGGCGGAACCGACGGGATTCGAACCCGCGATCTCCTGCGTGACAGGCAGGCATGTTAGGCCTCTACACCACGGTTCCGCATTATTCAAATGGTGCCGGCGAGAGGACTTGAACCCCCAACCTACTGATTACAAGTCAGTTGCTCTACCAATTGAGCTACACCGGCGTATATGGTGGAGACTGAGGGGATCGAACCCCCGACCCTCTGCTTGTAAGGCAGATGCTCTCCCAGCTGAGCTAAGTCTCCAAAATATGTATGGTAGCGGCGGAGGGGATCGAACCCCCGACCTCACGGGTATGAACCGTACGCTCTAGCCAGCTGAGCTACGCCGCCATATTTATATATCTTTCGTAGTATACAATGGCGGAGAGAGAGGGATTCGAACCCTCGCACCGCTTACGCAGTCTAACCCCTTAGCAGAGGGTCCCCTTATAGCCACTTGGGTATCTCTCCAAGCATATCGCTGTATATACGTAAAGATATTTCCATCAGATGTTTGATCACCTGAAAACTAGATACGAAACGTTTTGCGTTTTAATTTCCGTAGCATTTCCCGGTTTTTGTTCCGGGCCCCGCCAAAGTACTCGGAATCAGCTGCGAAGCTGCTCTTCACTTTGGTGGGTTTCTTTAGGATAAGCCCTCGACCGATTAGTATTGGTCAGCTCCATGCATTGCTGCACTTCCACCTCCAACCTATCTACCTCGTCGTCTTCAAGGGGTCTTACATACTGGGAAATCTCATCTTGAGGGGGGCTTCACGCTTAGATGCTTTCAGCGCTTATCCCGTCCGTACGTAGCTACCCAGCCATGCTCCTGGCGGAACAACTGGTGCACCAGCGGTACGTCCATCCCGGTC
>NZ_BAAIYF010000016.1:0-130301 GCF_057546105.1 Paenibacillus sp. YAE3
CTTGGTACAGCTAACGGAGTAGCTGGTGTTGTTGGTACGGTATACGTCACCGCCCCCGATTCTTGCGAATCTGTATATGCTGGGTTATTCGACTTCGCGGTAACCGTTAAAGTGTACTCACCGGGTGTTAACGGTGGTTCTAGAGTCGACAAGTCTAGTGTCGTTCCGCTTGGTACAGAAACTGGTGTTACATTGCCTTTACTATCCGTTATGCTCACTTCGTAGCTTCCTGCATTTTCGACTGCATCCCATGTTAACTGATCTCCAGTCACTTTCACATTGCTTGGTGCAGCTAATGGAGTAGCTGGTGTTAGCTTGTTTTCCACGACTTTTGTAAAATCTTGAACAGGCGCACCGTTTGTTCCTTTTATGTTACCTTTAGAAGCCAGATAAGACACTTCAACAATATCATCAGATTTAATATCTTCAGTTGTCTTCAAGATTAATGTCTTGCCATCTGTTCCTATTTCGAAGTCATTAATCGAAAGCTCTTTCGCACCAATTTTAACCGTAAGACCAGTTAAATCAGTTAGTTCAATCTCTTGATCGAAGGTTAGAGTAATCTCTTTCCCACCAGTTGTAACCTCTTCAAGAGTAGCTGTTTTCACTTTTGGCGCTTCCACACCATATGTGAAGAACTGTCCATTCGTTAATCCATCCGATACTGTAGCTACATAATATTCTACACCGTTAAGATCTTTGATCGCTAATTCATATCCCTTAGCGGAATTAAAATCTGCCTCACTATTACTTACAAGCAACTTTTTTCCGGCAGGAATAGCACTTGTAGGGATTGCTACTTGAACTTGACCAACTGCACCAGTGTTTTGTACCTTCCATACACGCTGGGCATGGTTTACATTTCCAATTTGCTGGTCAAAAACAAGCCCTTTTCCATTATCGCCCCAGATCAGATATTGCTTATCTGTAAGCAGATTAGTATTAAGCGCGTTCGTTTCAGCCAGTTCGCCGATACCAATCGCTACTTGGTCACCTGTATTAATGCTACGGCTTTGCTTTTGATACAAGCTCCCCGCATCATCACGGCCAATACCTGCAATATTTTTCGTGTAATTTGCATCTGCTACCCACACTTGGTTACCAGCAGCATCATAATAGTTACTCTTACCATCATTTAACGTAATACCGTACTTCAGAGCAAGGTAACTTTCTACCTTATTACGTTCCTCAGGCGTGGCTTTTTTATTTAAGACGATAATTTCAGCAACATTTCCGTTAAGGTAAGAAGGAGTGGTATTATCAGATCTTCTGCCTATCTGTGGTACTCCAATCATAGGATTTTCGAGTCCAGGTACTGAGTTGGTGAGCGCTGGACTACCATTTTTTCTGTATATACTACCTTCTTTATCACGAGCTGCATTCCATAAACCGTATTCCCCATTTTCAGGAGGACCCGCTTCCATATATTTACCTGCGCTGTTCTGTGCATCAGATAGAGGGAAGATTCCGGTATAAAATTTACTTTGGTAAGAAAAGAAGAAATACATGGCCTGGTGGCTTATACCCGTTTGTACTATTGGAGAAAGGATAGCGCCCCGATCCGTCCCCTTATCTCCATTCCATGCGGCTACGGTATATGCTTCCGTCATGTTAATCTCGGTATCGCCCCGCAAATACCCGTTCTTACCAAAATTAACGACAGGGTTAAAGTTTACACCATCCGATTGATAGGTTGGTGCTGTTCCCACAATAGAAAAACTATTCTTGCCAATCTGATCTTTCCAACCTGGAAGCGTACCGTCGCCACCGGCTGTTACACCGTCATCTGCTTTTAGCCATAAGGATACATTGCTACCTTTTACCCCGCCAGGCGTCGTTTTCCATACTAAAGTATTGTTTTCTCCATAACTTGCAAGAAGACCGCCTGAGTCTGCAACCAGATTTTCGATCCCTTTCAAATCTCTGGAATTTGCTTGTCCAAACTGTTTTCCCGGAATCATACGATTTTGTGCGGTAATACCCGCTTGCCCGGTAAAGTCTCCACTTAGAGTAATATTTTTAGAACCTTCCAGATAAACGTTTCGCTCCGATTCCCCAAACGTATTCCCAGTAATGACTGCATTGCCTGAAAGGTCAAACTCACCAGCTTTTACTTGAACTCCACCACCACTATTCCCAGTGATTTCGCCTCCAGTCATAGTGAATCTTGCACCAGCTATATTAATAAGGACCGCACTTGAATTCGCATGCATATTACCTGTAATTTTTCCACCATTCATTTCTAGGACCGAAGTTTGGTTTAGGAGAATGATTGCGCTTCCTCCTATAGTGTCATAATTGTTGCGTAAAATAGTGTCTTTTTCAATGGTCAGTTTTGAACTACCTATATTAAATATCCTTCCATCTACTAATTCACTCCCACCGTCAATAACGATATTTTTCAAAGTAAGGTGACCGCTATTAAGACCAAAAAGTGTTTTTGAACCGCTGCTCTTTGAACCACGATGAATCACAGCAGGCTTATCGGCTTCAGGGTCCGTAGTAATCGTAAACTTCTTGGCAGCATTCATATCAAAGGGTGGTGGCAATGTGATATCGTCCTTGACATATATCGTTCCCCCGTTATCAACCTCTTGATAGGCTTTGTTCAATGTCTTATAAGGATTCTCTTTAGTTCCATCCCCTGTGCTATCATTGCCGCCACTAGCTACATAAACTTCCGAAGAAGCAGCATAGCTGACTGGAGTCCCTAAGCTTGCCCCTAGACCCGTGAAGACAAGAGAAAAAATCAGGAACATCATCCCTATTTTCCGTAATCTAATGTTGTTGCTTAGCAAATAGATCATTCCTTTCTTGTGTAAAAGTTATCAATGCACTCTTTTAGCTACCCTTGTCCACCTCTTTTTTCACTTTTTTAACTGCTATGTCAGGATCACACGAGCTGCAGAAATCAATTGGCAGAAAACCGATAAGGATTACGGCCGGTCCTTACAGCAACGGGCTCCTTCAATAGAATACCTAAAAAAATAAAAACTCCATCCAATAGCAAGCGCCAGTAGACGGAGTTTTCCGTCGTATTCGGCAGCTGGCTGGCATAGGCACTTGGCTCCCTTTAGCCCCTTTAGCTTTGCGTCCCCGATTTTCAAGCGGGTTTGCTCTTTTCGTACGAGTGTATATATGTAAGATTTGCAGTAAAACTTCCTATTTGTTAGCCTTCCTCAAAATCATAGGCTAATCTACTAACCTCAATGTTGTTGAATTTTGTCGGATTTAGTACTTTAGTAGCTTCTTTTGACATTATATGAGACAATTCTGAATATTTTCTGAATCGGTCTGGTTTTAGAAGAGTCTCCTGCTATTAAAGAAGTTGTTACCAGAAGGAATTACTAAACAGATAAAAAAACAACCATTGACGACTTGTCGTCATCAATGGTTGTTTGCGTTGCTTCATTACTTGTCAATCAGGTTCGTTACTTTCAGCATTCTTGCCATCAGTGCAGTGACTTCCGCACGCGTCATTCCTGCTTTCGGGCTCAGATGCTTAGGTCCATTGCCTTGGATAATTCCCGCTGCGATCAGCTGGGCAACATCCGCTTTCGCCCAAGAAGCTACTTTATCCCCATCCGCATATGGTGCCAGCGTAGAAGCGATTTGCTCCTGATTCGGCACGTTTACGGATTGAATCAAGCGGTATGCACGAGCAATCATGGCAAAACCTTGCTCTCTCGTGATTTGCTGTCCGCCTTTGAAGTTGCCGTCCTCATATCCGCGAACAATATCAAATTCATCCGCGAGCGCTACAGCATTCCGATACCATGCCGTCGACGGCACGTCAGGGTAGATGTTTTGCGGCGCGTCCTGACGCATCAGACCTAGGCCCAATACGACGATTTCAGCGAATTCGGAGCGTGTCACATATCGGTTTGGCGAGAACGTATTGTCGCCGTTGCCTTTCAGGTCGAGTCTTGCGGCAATGTTGTTTACGTCCGCTCTGCCCCAATGATACTGGACATCCTCGAAATCCTGCGGATTCCAAATCACCGAATAGGTACCGCTGCTGCGCAAATCATTGATGAGTGCGAAATACCGGTTATTCACCTTCGTGACGACCGTCGGCACATGGAACACGCTGCCGTCCGGGTTCACAATAACGCCTGTCGTGATGCGGTTCGGGTCGATGCCTTCCGGAAGCGCGATGTATTTCGGCGCATACCCGTTCAACAACCCCGCTCTATCCGTTTTCCCGCCGTGCATAAAGCTCAAGTCAAGATCTACCGGATGCACAAGCAGTTCATAACCGCCTTGAGCTGCCTTCTCACGGGCAAGCTTGGCCAGATCGTCCGCAGAACGTTTGATTTTGATGTTAGCGGCAATATCGCTGAGCGGCGCGTTGCCGAATTGTTTGCTAATGGCATCCACATCAAGCTGTCCTGCAGGAACCGGATAAATCGCCAGCACATCTTCAATTTCCAGGCTGGAGCCGGTATCGGCGATCTTTTTCAAGCCTTCAAGCGTCAATCCTCGAACTTCAACATCGCCCTTACCCGGTACGCTGATGCCGAGTTTATGTCCTTTACCGTCCGCCAGAATGCCGGACAGCTTGTCCTTATCGATCGTAACCGTCGCTTGGTCACCGTTTACCGTACCCGAAGCAAACGATACATTCGAACCGTTATCGGTTGTGATGATGTTCCCCGGTTTCACAGGGTCTGTCGTTGGTGGTGGAGTTGTATTGCCTGTGCCCGAGTTCCCGCCATCGGTGCTGCCGCCGCCAGTGTTGCTGCTGGTTTCTCTCGTTACCTTCACGGTATATTCTTTGAAGCTGCCGTCTTTACCGGTAACTTTTACGACAATGTTATTCAGACCCACATTTAGCGCGAGATCATCGCTGATCTGACCACTAGGGACTTCTTTCTATTCCCCGTCATTTACGCGAATTTGAATCGTAGCGTTTGGATCCAGTGCCTTCGGCGTCAATTGAATCTGATACACGCTGTTACTTACGCTCATCGTGTAGGTATCCTGATTCGGATCGAAAGCCGGAGACAGACTTCCTACAGAAGGAACTAACGATTCCAATTTATTGGCCGCGTTTCCGCGAACGATGGTAATGGTGTACTTATCGATTTCCTTGCCAGCCTTATCTTGAACACTAACGATAATCGTGTTGTCGCCTACATTCAATGGAAGGTTACTCCACTCATCGGCAGAATACTCCGTGTTGTTCACGTATACCTTCACCTGAGTCTCGTCCGGATGTTTCGCCTTCGGATCCAGACTGATAGCGTATACGTCGTCCGTTACCGTAGCTTGATAATGCTTGTATTTCTCCAAATCAACATCCGGAGTCAGATTGATCGGCTTTTCCTGACCGTCTTCGATCAGTCCAGCAAGCTTCAGTCCATCCAGCTCCCCGCCTACCTTCACCAGATTCTTCTCAGCCTCTTGCAGAGCAGCCAAAGCCTGGTTTACCTGATCCTGGGTCGCACCAGGATCACGCAGTACGCTTTCTGCTGCATCAAGCGCGCTAGTCAGATTGTTCCAGCTTGCCGAGGTGTAGTCGGACCCGGTCAATTCGCTTGCAGCGATCTTGCCGTTGATTTCCTCCGCTTTCTGTTTCAGCGCGGATTTGTCGACAACGTTTGTCGTATCCACAGTAATGTCTCTTGACACTTTCGATACTTTGCTGTCTTTCTCAGCTGTCACTTCAATGGTGTACTTTCCGTCAGACAAATCTTCCGATGGTGTAAAGCTCCAGTCGCCGTTTCCATCTACAGTGGCTTTTCCTCCGGCATTTGGAACCACGTTGCCATCTTTGTCTTTGATCACTACGGTGACTTCCGTACCTGCTTCCGTTTTCCCTTTGATCGCAGGTTTCGTTACGTTCACCGTACCACTTGGTTCAGTGATCTCTAAGGCTGGAGAAGGAGGAGGTAAAATCTCATTCTCTGTCAGTGTAATTAACTTGAACCCAACAATTTTTCCATTTGAATCAACCTCATAGACGCCAACATATTTGTTCGTGTTCGCATCTACACCTTTGAGGTCAGAACCCGAGGTGTATTCTTGAGCACCCGCTGGAACATCTTCCCCTTGAAGCGGAAATGGGAGAAGCGTGTCAGAAACAAGCACCATCAAAGAATTTCCACTCTCAGGTGTGGCTGTTATTTTCGTTCCGGCTTCAGTTCCCTTAACCGCTGTAGCTTCCAGTGCTTTTGCAGGCGTGATGGCTCCATCCCAGAATTTAATAGAATACACCTTGCCGCCTTCTGGTCTCTCAACCCCCATAGTGGGAAGATCATCATGGAAAAAGCCGAAGCGAATTTTCCCATTTTGCAACTCAATTGGGGTAGCTTTTCCACCTGAATCGTTAATTTCAATTTCCTTGCGAAATTCCCCGTTAATCATCATATAGGCAGTAAACATTTTCGAATCATTATTTCTTGTAGCGATAATGTCGACAATTTGCTTTGGTTCAGCAGTTGTTGCTCCTTTTGTACCTACATTGTAAAACATCAACTTTCTGTCGCCATCACCAGTAAAATAAAATCCTTCTGTAGTCGTTTTATCCTTATAATCAATGATTTTGGTCCAATTAGGATTAAACTTGTCATAAGAAAAACGAACCCCTACTGAGTAACTACGAGAAATATCTTTATCAACGACTGGATCGATGTCGAGCGTAAATCCGCCACCTTTTTCATCTTTCCCTTCATTAATTGCCGTCCAATACCAATAGCTGCCGGCACTGTCCGCTCCGTACCCTTTCGTAGCGTTGCCATACATTCGAGTCTTACCATTAAAGGTATGTTCACCGGACACCTCTTCCAGTTTCGAGTGACCCAGTTTATCAACAGGCAACCCTCCATTTCCGGGGTCCCTAAACTCATAATCCACAATAAGATTAGGCGCTGAATCAGCCGCCTTCGCTACCGATGCGAACGCAGCTGGGAAGCCGCCAACCACAACGATGAACGCGAGTAAAACCATAAGCTGTTTCTTCCAAAATAACTTACTTCTTCGTGCTAACAATCGATCTCAACCTCCTGTTTCATTTCGTACCTCCCAGCAGTTGCGGGAAGATTCGAATTTTCTTAAATATCTTGGGACTTTTGCTCTACTCTATCTACGCTTACCTCAAAATAAGCATCTAGCCCCGTTCAATGGTTCAACAAACTAACAGAGTATATCAAAAAAAGCATCAGCTCCTTTCAATGCTGCAAACCTTTCATTGACCCTTTTCCAGACCGACGTACTCCAAATAAAGTGAAAAAACCCCCATCTCATTAGCGGACAGTGCGCAAGTAGACGGAGGTTTCCGTCGTATTCGGCAGCTGGCTGGCAGTAGCATTTGCATTTTTCAGCAAATCCTTTAGCCCCTTTAGCTTTGCGTCCCCGATTTTCAAGCGGGTTTGCTCTTTTCGTACGAGTGTATATATGTAAGATTTGCAGTAAAACTTCCTATTTGTTAGCCTTCCTCAAAATCATAGGCTAGTCTACTAGATGTTGTTGAATTTTGTCTGCTTTAGTACTTTAGTAGCTTCTTTTGACATTATATGAGGCAATTCTGAATATTTTCTGAATCGGTCTGTCCACATAGCGTTGGATTTCACGATCGCAGGTATACTCATGCTGCATCAGTGCTGAGCTTTTTAGTGTAAAAAAATAAAAACTCCATCCAAAAGCAAACGCTAATAGACGGAGTCCTCCGTCGTATTCGGCAACTGGCTGGCAGTAGCATTTGCATTTTTCAGCAAATCCGTTAGCCCCTTTAGCTTTGCGTCCCCATTTTTCAACGGGTTTGCCTTGATCCTACGATCTTGTATTTAGTTGGAAATTTAACTATTATACTAAGGGTATATTATTAAAGCGTATGAAATCAGGTTCTACGGCCTTATTTTTATAGTCATTTCTCTCCATTTGTAATATTTTGGAGAACTATGACTTTTTGACTTGAAAGAATGCGGCGACTGCCTATAAAGCCCCATATTTATGCTGTAAAAAAGCTTGTTTGAACAAAGTCCTTAATCAGGCCGGCGGGACCGTGGCAGACTGCGGCTATTACTTTATTGTCTCCGCAAAAAAGATCCCATCGAAGCCGTTTGCATCATCTCTGCTCAATTTATCTGTACCCCCCCAATTTTGACAAATAAAGTGAGAGAATGGTAGATTCTATCTATACTAATTCTTTCATTCGGGTGGGCTTATGAGAAGAAAATTACAAATTTATATATCGGCTACTTACTACGATCTTATCGAAGATAGACATGCCGCTGTTGAATCCATACTTCGAGCCGGTCATATCCCTGCTGGAGTCGAGCAATTTTTTAATGAAAGTCCACTGAACATGAGGAAAAGATGGATCGACGATTCCGACGTATATATCCTGATTCTTGGCGGATTCTATGGTTTAACGCTCCCCGATGATGAATCCAAAAGCTATACGCAATGGGAATATGAATATGCCGGAGAAACGGGAAAACCTAGATTTGCTTTTGTTCTCACAGATGAGAGATTAAGACAACTGCCATACGATTTTACAGAAATTGAGCACTATCAGGAGTTTCAAGCGTTTAAGCAAACGGTCATGGAAGAAGTCCCGATCTATTATGTTGATGATGTACGGCACATTAAAATGGTTCTTCATGATCAATTGCCGAAGTATGCAGCAAGAGACGATTTGTATGGCTGGGTTTCCGGCAAGGATATCCCGGACGTTCAAAAGCTGTTGGAAGAGAATGCAAGATTAAAGGCGGAGTTGGAGAAAAAGAAATGAACGAGGGGCTGGCCGAACCAGTCCCTTTTTTGGATCTTCCTTTAAAATTCCGTTTTTTCTCGATGACAACAACTAGGGCCCAATCATTGAAAAAAGGAGCGAAAAATCGTGTCTAAAAAGAAGTTGAACTTCACCTTATTAGTTCATTCATTATTTTGTTCATTCATTTTGATTGGGTTCCTCAGTGGCTGCTCACAAAATCGAATGGATTTTTACGAGAATACGGATACTACAGATCTATCCAAGGAAAATATCGGCGGGATCAAGATCGGATCCATTGAAAAGGATGTGACGAACGTTTTTGGTAAACCGGATTCTATCCATCGGTCACAAGAGCCTGATACTTATTATTTGATTTACGGTAAAAATGAAGATGTTCAATTCAAAATCGTAGATGGGGTTGTGAAAGAGTATTTTTTTTCGGACCAAAAGCTTACCACGGAAAAAGGTATCTCCATCGGGGATTCCAAGGCAGATGTTATTGAGAATTATGGCAAAAACTATTATACGAGAACTGATACAGGAGAAAAAGACAACGTTCTAGGTTATTTCGATAAAGAAAACAATATCGTATTGGAATTTATTTTCGAAAAAAACCTGGCCGTCATACTCTCTACGTATAATGGCACATCAAATCACTAATGGGTAAGCACAAAAGACTTCAGGAATTCATCATTAGTTGCTTCCTTAAACAAGACCTCGAAATTATGCAAAGCCCCACAAATGATGCATCGCAGAACAGGCTGACACAATCCGTACCGTCAGTATAGCGCTGTAATACATTGACTTTTTTTCCAAAACAAATTACTCTATACACAGCTTAGCGATAAGCGAGTTCCTGACATGAAGGGAGATGTGTTTTAATGGCAACGACTTATATGGTGGTTTGGTCTTAAAACTGAATATAGCAGGCATACGCGAAAAAAAGCGGGAAAACGCCCGTATTATTTGGTATGCCATTCAAAAGTAACCTTTCGTGAATATTGCTGTTTGCAGGATACGATGAAGGTCGTATCTTTTTTGCGTCCTGATGCCGCGCGACAGCAGCTTCTTTAGAGGCTGCTTGTCCGCGGCATTTTTGCGTCCAAAAAACAACATTAAAGGAGCTAACTAAAAAAACGTGATGGATTTGAAAGCCTATGGCTACACAGAAATATCATGCTCCCCTTTGGAGCAAGCAAACGAAAAAAACGGAGGTTGGAAGAGATGATTATTAAATATGAAACGCTGATCTATGCCTTAAGCCGACGGTTCAGGAAGGATATCATCTCTGCCGACTGCCAAACGATGCCGTTACAGGGCGGAACTGTGGGAAAAGTGTACCTGGTAACGGGGATCGCCGAAACCGCAGATAGTGAATCATTGCCGTACCGTATCGTGCTGAAAATCCAGAAGAAATGGGAGCGATACGGAGATCCGGGTTCATGGCGCCGGGAATTTGATCTCTACGCGTCCGACTTGGGAGCGACGTTCTCGGATGCCTTCCGCTGGCCGACATGTTATCACGCCGAGATTAATGCGGAAGAAAATGAATTCCGGCTATGGCTGGAATATATCGACGGCGTAACCGGTTTAGACTTGACCGGTGACATGTACGAACAGGCCGCGCTGGAGTTAGGACGCTATCAAGGCAAGCTGTATATGGAGAAGCCCGCTATGCTGCAGAGCCTGACCAACCTGAGCCATGCAGATCTCATGAAGAATACGTATCTGCATTACCGGTCATGGCCGGTCGTCTACGAGTATATCCGTTCGGATGGCTGTGATTTGCCGCAGCACGTGCGGCAAATGCTCATCGATATCGATGAGCATTCAGACGAAATTTTCGCCCGCATCGAAAAATTGCCTCTCGTGTTCTGCCACAGGGATTTCTGGGTAACCAACCTGATCTATGCCGACGGGAAAATCGCGCTCATCGATTGGGACACATCCGGATGGGGTTACTTGGGAGAAGATCTCGCAAGCCTGATTGCGGATGAAGCAGATATCGATCACATGGTCGAATACTACCAGCGATGCATCCCCGCGTATTACAAAGGCTTTTCGGAGTATGCGAATGTATCCCCTATCACTGATCATTGCGTCTACGAGATGATCCTTCTCATATTCGGGTACAGGCTTGTGGAGGGTTATCTCCACACAGAGGACGATGACGAGAAGACGAAACATGTCCATACGCTCCAAAAAATCTATGAAATGAAGACCAGCCCAGTGCAGATTTTTTAAAACCGTTCATAATTAGACACTCCACATGCGTCAAGTAACTCGACAATTTAAGCCCCAACATTTAGCCCGATTCTCTGCATTACCACTAGCGATGATACGGTTCTTCATACCACTTATAGCGCGAAATTAAAAGGCATCCGCTCGGATGCCTTGATTTTATGCCTATCAAAGACCGGTTGCCTCTCGATCAAGGGAAATGGCTTGCATGCAAGATGGTATAGACGCTTGCGTTCTACGCTCGATGTACGCTTGACACATTACGTTTACACCTGTAAACTTTAAATATCGTTTACGTGTGTAAACAAAAAAATCTAGAAGGGTGAATACGATGCACGAGTCTCCACACATTACCGAGGCTGAAAGCGAAGTGATGAAGCTTCTCTGGCAAAAGGAGCCTATGACCGCCAGCGAAATCATTTCCGAATTAACCCAACAAATGCAATGGTCGGATCAAACGATTAAAACCTTCCTGAATAGGCTTCACAAGAAAAAAGCCATCCGATTTGAAAAATCCGGCCGGAATTACCTTTACTATCCGCTCGTTTCGCATGATGAATACTTAAAATCCGAGAATCGCTCATTCCTGAATAGAGTTTATAAAGGAGCTGTAGGGATGCTGTGCGCGAAATTTCTCGAAGAAGAGTCACTTTCGGAGAAAGATATTGAGGAGCTCCAACAAATCTTGGAGAACAAGAAAAAGTCATGAGGTATCTGGAAACAACCTTCTCTCTTCTGTTCAACGCTTCAGTGGCATCGACGGTAATCCTATTGTTATTGCTTTTGATCCGGAAGCTGTTCCAAAAGCATCTTAAACCAAGAATTGTTCATATATTGTGGTTTCTTGTGTTGATTAAGCTTCTGGTTCCCATTGCTCCGCAGAGTCCGGTGAGCCTGTTTAATGTGCTGCCGCAAACGTTCCCGATGGAATGGGATTCAGGTCAGAAAAGTAAGCAACCTATTCACCTTAGCGAGAACGGTTCCAACCCGGAAATTCAGTCCAATGATGCGGATGTACAAAAAAATCTTCCCGAGTTCACCCTGAACCGTGCGGATGAACCCGTTCCTTCCGCCGTGTCGCGTTCTTCTCAAGATCATTCCCCAGTGAACACGGATAGACAGACTTGGCTATCGATTGGCTCGCTGGCGTGGCTTATAGGGTTTCTATGCTTGGGAGGATATTACCTGTTTTGCGCGCTCATTTTCAGAAATAGGGTCGGGAACTCCCTAAAGATCGAGGATGCTGAAGTACTCACCGCTCTTGAGGCGTGCAAACGGAAGCTGAACATAAAAAAACGGATATACGCCTATGAAACAAGCTATCTTCGCAGCCCTTGTCTTTATGGCTTATGGAAGCCGAGAATTTATTTACCTGAAGATATATGCACGATCGCCGACCCAAGCCAGCTGACGCATATCCTGATGCACGAGCTGGTGCACTACAAGCGTAAGGACCTATGGTTCAACTCCCTGTGGGCTCTTTCCGTAGGGATGCATTGGTACAACCCTTTGGTGTGGCTTTCCGTAAGAAAGATGAAGGCCGATCAGGAGGTGGCCTGCGACGCAAAAGTTCTTGAAACACTGGGAGAGCGCCAAGCTTTGCCATATGGCAAGACGTTACTC
The DNA here is from genome assembly GCF_057546105.1 of Paenibacillus sp. YAE3. Classification (NCBI taxonomy): domain Bacteria; kingdom Bacillati; phylum Bacillota; class Bacilli; order Caryophanales; family Paenibacillaceae; genus Paenibacillus; species Paenibacillus sp. YAE3. Next base: position 12,584 of record NZ_BAAIYF010000016.1, read on the forward strand.
CTGCTGTCGCGTTCATTTTCCCAACAACCTCCTCCTGGGATCAACCTGTCGCATTTTGGGGACAGCAAATATGAAGCGAAACGGAGGATGATGATGATTACCAAGTTTAAGGAAGGTTCGTACAAGCTATCCGCCGCTGCGATTCTTTGGGTTATTGTCTTGGGAGCCATCTTGCTTACCAATGCGTCGGATGCCGGGAAGGATACTAGGTTGGATATGGCGGAACCATCCGTAAACCCTGGTTTGAATCTATATCCTGCATACAACGACAGATTCAGATGGTTTCATAGTCTGGATCGGGCTCTCGATTTCCCAAAATATAATTATAAAGTGCCTGACTATCTTCCTGAAGGTTATCATTTGGATGCTATATCATATTATAAGAATGTCACCAACATCAATGATACCGATCCTATTCTCGATGTAGCATCCGTTACTTTTGTATCTAACTTTGGCCAAAAAAATGAACAGACCATAGAGGTCAAGGCTTCCAAGGGCAAGGGTAATTTGTTGGAGGAAGGTGAATTGCGAGGAGCTCCTTATGCTCAGATTCACCCAAATCCGAACAAGCCGCTTGAATACCGACAGGAAGCTGTGACGATCGGAAATGTCAAAGGCGCTTTATTCACGGAAATGAGACGCGACAAGAAAAAGCCGGAAACCGGCAAAAGCTTCTACTGGCAGGATGACAACGTATGGTACGCAATCGATTATTATAGCGGGTATATGTCGCAGGAAGATCTCACAAAAATGGTGCAATCTTTTGTTAAACCGAAGGAAGTACAGCATGTCCGCTACGACGGAGCCGGAAACTCATTTCCCTTGTATGATGAGAAGGATTTGCTTGCGGCGAAGAATATTCTCGGCTTTAAGGTGAAAATCCCTCAGGAATTGCCCGGACTTAGCCTGAACGGTTCGGTACTGCTTAGAGCCGGCGACCAGAATACCAGGTATGGGTTCAGACAAACGACGGACGCTCTATGGACGACCTATCGCGGATCTGACGATTCCTCAACCAATGTCTCGCTGTATCAGAGCAAAGAGCCGCTTTTCGATGCGTCCCAACTCTCGCTCACCCGGACGCTGGAGATGGACGGCATCGCAATTTCGGCTTATGAAGATAAAAATCATGTCTACTTATCATCCGACGAAGACATAAAACTTCCTTATTACTTATGGAAGCAGAACGATATTTATTATACTGCCGTTTTCTGGGGCATGGACAAACTCCCGGAAGACAGCCTGAAGGCTATGATTTCGGCTCCCGTGCAATAGACTCGAAGAGGAAAGGGATGCCTTAGGAAATGGCTTCAATAAGCAAGCCCCTCTCGATCATGATTCGAGAGGGGCTTGCTTGTCATCCTATTACAGCATAGTTTGCCTTCACTTGATATGACTCAGCGAGCTGAAAAGATCGAGGGGTGAGCACTGGGCCGCCATCGATGTCCGACCAAGCAGTTATAGGCGTCTCGTACTAAAGTGAAGCGAGTACGCGTTTGATGATCGCCTTTACGAACTGGTCGTCGATCGGTTCGCGCGAGAACCAGCGGCGGTAGAAGAGCGGCCCCATCAGGGCTGCGACGATCGTTGACACATCGGTGTGTGCGGCCAGTTCGCCCCTCTCTATCGCGCGCTGCAGGACCTCTCGCAGGGGCGCCGCGTGTCCCCGCTGAATCCGACTGTGGATTTCCGCGAACTCCGGATTGCGCTCGGCGGTGTCGACGATTGAGGGCAGGACGAAGGACCAATTCGCCGTGGGCAGCAGATGCGCAATTTCCATCAGGATTGCCGTGACATCACCTTCGAGTGAGCCGGTATCGGGAGTTTCCTGCTCGGCAATCATTCGTGAACAGGCGTCGATCACCAGTGCTTCCCGCGTCGGCCAGTGGCGGTAGATGGTCGTCTTCGCGACCCCGGAACGACGCGCCACCTCGTCGACGGTGAAGCCACCCACACCGCCTTCGCTGAGCAGTTCAAACGCAGTGGTCAAAATGTTATGTCGCGAACGCTCGACGCGACTATTCATCTTAGCCGACGGCACACGTTCGGATTTCTTAGACGTATTCACCATCTTCCCTCCAACATCAACATATTTAAACTAAGGTTCGTTACTTTAAAACAAAGGTCCCTCACATTATACCATGAGGGCATCCCAGGCGCCGGATTCACGACCGCATCAGGCTTTGTCATGCGATCACTTGTACTTTTCAGGCTAATATGATACGATACGGTATCGTAGCGTTATATTCCATTATTGAAAGGTTGTTATCTCATGAATTTCGCTTCTGTACGCATCATTACCGACGATCTGGATCGACTCGTCATGTTCTATGAGAAAGTCACAGGCGTTTCGGCGAAGCGTCCCGCGCCTGTCTTCGCTGAGTTCGTTTTGCCATCGTGTACGCTGGCGATCGGCCACTCCCAAACGGTGCATCTGTTCGGCGCTGGTTCCGTGCGCCCGGCCGACAACCACACCGTCATCATCGAATTTCGCGTCCACGACGTCGATGCCGAGTACACGCGCTTGAAGCCGCTTGTCGACGAGTGGGTACAGGAACCGACCACGATGCCATGGGGGAACCGCTCTGCATTGTTTCGCGACCTCGACGGCAACCTCGTCAACCTCTTCGCGCCGGTAACGGAAGAAGCGCTCGAGCGGTTCAGCGGCAGGCCTTGACGGACAACTTTCCTAAATTTCATGCATTCGTATAAGCGGTTTGGTCGGCATGAAAAAACACATCCTAATTGGGGATACAGCATTCTTCTAGATAAACCTTCCCATGAACTGAAGGCATAATCGAGGTTTATCAATTGAAGAAAGCTTATTCACCAAAAAGGATGTGTGTTCCTGTCGCAATATATGGTTGGGTTAAGTTCTAAATTATGAAGCTTTTGCTGCCACTGCTTTTTGAATTAAAGCTTTTGCATCGTCAGTAGACAAAGTTTGTTTAGGTTGAAGCAACTTTTTCTCCGCTGCACTTAGAATACCTTTATCAATCAGTTTTGCCATAGATTTAACCGCATAGGCAGAAACGGTTTTGCCATCTTCAAAACCTGCAAGGATCGCAGCAGCGTCTTTATCAGAAACCGGATTGTTCAACAATCTAGCAAGAATGGTAGCCGCTTCTTCACGAGTGATATCACGATCCGGATTGAAGTTGCCGCTGTAGCCTTGAATAAATCCGGCATGAGCAGCTTCAGCAATAGCATCTGCATAGGCAGCGTTAGCAGCAACATCCTTAAATGCAGGTGCTGTGGCTACTTCGTTTAGTTTCAACATGTCTACCAGCGCACGTACAAATTCAGCACGGGAAATAGCTTCTGTGGTTACTGGTGTTTTCGGTTGTTCGGTAGATGCAGCCAGGTTCGTGATACGTCCTTCTTTTTTAGCCTCAATCTTACCGCCTTTAAACGTATCCACAATGTACTGATAGAATACATCCAGATCGATCGGACCTGCTAAGGATGATTTAGCATCCACCAGCACTTTGTAGTTATCTCCGCCTGCTGCCATAAAGTTGTTCACTACAGCCGTATACGTTTTTTGAGGATCAATCGGTGTACCATCTTCAAGAGTCAGACTGGTCACACGTTCTGCGACCGGCTTATTGAAATCTGCTGTATACTTCAAGCCAGAGATTTGCAGTGTTTTGGTGTTTGGTGTACCGTCAGCGTTTGTACCCCATTGTTGCTGCAACAAGGTTTGAATTTGTTTACCGGTCAGCTCTAGCTTCACTAAAGTATTGCCAAAAGGTTGGATTTTAGCAAGATCAGCAAAGGTTACATCGCCTTGCGGCAGATCCGCACGAATCCCGCCTGGATTCATAAATGCAAAGTCAGCAGCGCTTGCTTTATCACCAAAGTCTGCCTGACGCATGGCATCTGCAATGAGGTTTCCTAGAGGCGCTTCGTTATTATAAGCATCTGTACGAGTCACAGAACCATCTGTTGTACCTACCGGCTTCGTCAGCTCAGGATGCTTGTCTAATGATTTTTTAATAATAGCTAAAGATTCAGGGTCTTCTTTTACGCCGTCTTGATAAGTCGTTGTAACTGTAGCTGATTTTTCCGTTACATCCCCCGTCGCAGGGTCAATCATCAACTTAATATCTTCAAATGCCGTACCATAAGAATAAGCCTGCACGATCAATTTTCCATTCACTTCACCGTTAGCCAAAGCATGATTGTCACCTGCAACGATCACATCGACAGGGGAATCGGCAGGCAAAGCTTTGGCCAAATCAGCCGCTTCTCCAGTGGTTACGCCTTCTTTGGTTGTTGCTGGATCATGCGCCAGGACGATGATCGTTTCTACGCCTTGACCTTGCAATTCTTTTGCATATTTATTAACGGCTTCAACCTCTTCTTCTGCGCTTAAGAAACGCACACCTGCTGTGCCCGATGGGGATACCTTAGAAGGCGTCGCTTTCGTCACTAATCCGATAAATCCGATTTTAACTCCGCCTACTTCTTTAATCACATATGGCTTGATCAATGGTTTGCCCGTGGAGGTTTCAACGACGTTTGCATTGACATAATCAAATTTTGCTCCGGCATGGGTTACCTTGCCTTCTTTGGGATCAAGGCCGCCAAAGATTTGTGCTTTTAATGCAGCGATACCTTGGTCGAATTCATGATTGCCCAAAGAACCTACATCAAAGCCCATCATATTCATCCATTCCATCGTGGGCTCATCACGATCCAGGGATGAAATTGGAGCGGACGCGCCGACAGAGTCTCCATTATGGAAAAGCAGGGAGTTTTTATATTTGGCTTGAGCTTCTTTTAGATATGTTGCTAGAATTGGAGCAGTTCCTGCCTTTTTATCGCCAACCATCGATGTGGTATCTAACTGACCGTGCAGGTCATTGATACCGATCAAGTGTACTTCGACATCGTTGCCTGCAGCCGAGACAGAACCCGCCGCGCCAAACAGTTGGGAAAGCAATAGAGCAGTAGCAGCCACACGAATGGTGCTTTTACCCAGAACTTTTTTCCATAACATAAGATAAAAAACCCCTCTCCAAATTCTGTTCTGAAATACTTTAACATAAATCAAGTCATAAAAATCGTAAAGTATTTAAAATCTATGTAAAAAGTTTGGAAGATGGGTGTCTCTGAGTGGAAGATCCCCATGCAGCAGGCGTGGATGTCATCCTTGACGTTACCGCCGACGTCCCGCATGTTTTCCAGACGTTCACAGGTATTCTCGATGAACCCGATCAAGCCCTAGACCCTGCTGCGCTCTTCATCACACAGCATCTCAGATGAACTTAAGAGTTGAAAACGCGCAATAGGAGAGTCTCATATTCAGAAGACTCTCCTTATTCACTCGCTGGTTCTCTTTCGTTATCTTATCAGTGAACGCTTATCACATCCGTAAAATATAATATTCCACCTAATCAAAGGGTGAAATCATTATATATTCGTATCTACCAAAGTCAAATTTGTGCGTGCTGATTTCCACGCTTAATATTCAATATTTCATAAAATCGGATCTTGAACCGCGTAAGAAATGCTACTTACGGCTTTAGGGAGCATCTTGGATTCTGGTCCGCTGCGGTCCCCCATACAAGCGTGGCTATTGTCACACCTACTATTATTCAATATTTCATAAAACCCAAGCTTCAGCTGCTTAAATAAAGATTTTAAGAAGACCATTCTTGGATCTGATTCCCTGTGCCCCCACCAGCAAGCTCCTATTATGTGTAACACAAAACTGATCAGATAATTATTATTGCCTGTTCAGTTTTTTGATATTTTTAGTTTAATGCTAGAATTCAGCGTTACACGACATATAAAGTGAGGTCCAAACTCGCCAGGTTATATTGAAAGAATTGTTAAGTGAACTTTAAAGTAAGGAATGAATAATTTATAATGAGAGGTCTGATTTAATGCTAAGTACTATTGGTAAAACGCAAAAGCATCATATAGACATGTATCGACCATCAGATGTAGTATGGAAGTATTACGCTATATTACCTATAATTCTTGGTGGTGAAATCTTTTGCAAATTCAATTTATTGGTCAAGGGCTTCGAACTAACGATCTTCAAATGGGAAATATCATTAACGAGAGTCTTATGGCTGAGAAGTATAACCACTTTATTGGATATATCGCCTTTGTGAGCGAGGGTGGTGTGGATCGTTTAAGAAACAATCTTTTACAGTTCCTCAGCAAAGCGGGCAATACTGCTATTTTATTTGTTGGTGTGGATAATAAGGCAACCTCTAAGGAAGCACTAGAAGCACTATTAGATATCAAAGTTCCTACTTATGTTTATCATATACCAAACCCATCAGTTATTTATCATCCCAAGGTATATGTATTTAAAGGACAGAATGAGTATCGAATTATCACAGGGTCTTCAAACATGACCACTACTGGACTTTACCAGAACGTCGAAGCATCTTTTCTTATTGATGCCGACTGCCAAACTGAAAGAGATTTGCTAGACAACATTGAATCTTATTTCGCTGAATTTTTAGATGGCACAGATAAAAGCCTGAGATTGCTAGATCATACCCTCATTGACCAACTGTACTCACAAAATAAAATACCTTCAGAATCTTCAAGGAAATACGGTGGAGAGGTAATACTTGGGGAAGGTTTCGCTGATTACGATACTAACCAAGGCGCAAGTAATAGTGGTATTACCGTTAGTATCCCCTTTTTTCCTAAACGAGATATCCCCTCCGCACCGGCCAGAAGCACTCAGAAACCAAAGTCTGAGGAAGCATCGGATTCTGAGGGTACCTCGGGTACTCAAGAAGGCGCTGCAGCAACCTCCGAATATACAGTAACAACTACTGGATCGCCTTCAACAGCTGCGGAAGCCGGAGCCACTACATCACCAGCTACAAATACAGGGGTCGGGGCGGCTACATTGCCATCTGGTGGTATATCAACCGGAACGAACGCATCACCTCCAAGTACAGGGACTGGAACGGCTGCTGCCACTTCGGGTTTAAATCAAGCTAGGAGGACTATCTGGTTCCAAACAGGAGCACTTACAGGGGGGTCCGGTAATATCCTGGATCTCTCACAAGTTGGAAGAAACGGCGGGACTGGTGGAGTACAACTTCTTAACCCTAGTATGAGAAATAATCATTCGATCACTATTAGGTATAATGGTACCGATTATATTGATAACACCGTAAAGTTTCCACTTAACTCTTCCGGCAAAACTAATGGTACATGGCGTCTTCAAATGAAAGGAATCGGGCCATCCAATCAAAGATTTACCGATCACACGAGAAATGGTCAGCTAAAGCACAAAATTCTTGTCCTAAATGAGATTGGGCCAGATCATTATGAGCTCACGGTTGAACCGAACTCCAGATTATCCCATTACCAAGCAATAAGTAGCTTTGTCGATCAAAGCCCTCCAAGAGGACGATTTTACGGCAGAATTTAATTAATATAAAGGAGCTATTATTAAGATGCCACCACGTAGAGTGCATGTCGTAAAAGTACCAACAACAAACCGTGATATTTTCCCATATAGCCACTATTAGAGACCAAGGGCATAATCCAATGATGGATGTTCAATTTGAGAAATTTGAGAATAATCAATTCATATTGGTTTGCGAAGGTTTATTCAAGACCCAGTCTTTACAGAGCTGGCGTATACACACCTCTAGCCTCATCGATGTGTGGTAGGGTTTGTGTTCCAACTCTAAAATCCTCTGGTTCTAGTGTTGCCAGTTCAGCGATGTGGGCAGCACCAACTAATGAAAATATATCTGCCCCTAGTTCCATAGCTGCTTGAACTAGTGACTTTTGACCAAACTCTACGAGTATAGCTGGTTGCAGAATTGTTGGTCAGTTTAGAAATATCTACTTGGACCGTGAAATTCGTCTAGGAATTAACCTAAATGGGGGCAGGATAATTGGTACCATTGATCCCGCAATAACTCAACTCCACACAGTCCCCGAAGACGAACTTAGCGTTGGTGGTGAGACTAACCCCATTAGAAAAGCCATAGGGAGGCTTGAGAATCAGATTAAACATTGAACAGGCTCAAAACTGTGCTGCAACACTTATACATTACGGGCAATAATAAAGAAAAAGACCACTCTTTACTGAAAGAAAGAGTGGTCTCCCAATTTATTAAAGAATAGTTCAATTTCTTCCGTGTTATAATAACTTGGAAAACTAGTAACAATAGCATGCCACTGTTCTTTGCTAACTCTATATGTGTAAGCAATCAATATATCAATTTCAGCTATGACTGTTTTTCGTTTATTACTTGCTACCGTATTGACTGGATAATTATCAGGCATAATCTGTCGCGAGAAATCTGCTAATCTTGTATCATTCCCTAATAAAACAGCTACTCTACCAGCAATATGATTGTATATTGTGTCTTCCACCCCTTGGAAGTTTATAATCTTATCGAAGTCCTCAAGTTTAGGTATTGCAATCTGTTTAAGAATCTTCTGAGTTAAATCAATACCATTCAACTTTAGTCTTACCATGTAGTCGAAAACTATTGAATTAAACAGCGCCAATAAAAGCGTTAGGTGATTGCTATTCTTTAATTGCAAAAATTGTACTGACTGCGATGCAGGCATATGCGGGAGTATTGTTGCAATACAAGTTCTCCTATTTGAAGCAGAGGTTAGACTTCTCCACATCAAAGAATATTGTTCTTGGTAGTTTTTTGTAAGTGCGTTCCACTTATCTTTTCTTATGAAATATCTAGACATTGGAATACAATTAGGGTCTTCCTTCATTTCCTCACTCATAAGTTTTGAGCTTGCTTTACTACCATACTTTTTCTCATGTTGCATTCCCTCATACGTTGAATACCTTCCGTCATACAACTCAATAAACTTACCTTCATATACTGGTAAATTTCTTTCTGATTGTTCGGTTTCAATAAACTCAGCATGATTTGTATAATGCACAATTCGCCCAAATTTGCATTCTGGAAAAACCTCAGATAGTACAGGGTGTTTTGAGTGCATTTCCAACAAAAATGCCAACTCATTGCTATCCGTGACACTTGGGAGCATGCCAGTTAAAGGATTTAATAGTTCCAAATCATTAGTTCTGATACGTAGATCGGTGGTTGTAAATAATTCTTCTGGAATTGTAAGCCCAGATTTATAACTAAAAGAATCATTGGAATTCAAACCAAGTATAAGTACGCAGAATCTCTCCCGATTATCTATAGCAAATATGTTCTTTCTATTGATGAAATCATAACAGCTTATCATCAACTTGTTCTTTACTAAATAATTAAAAATATTTTCATTCACAGGACTCACTACAATTGCGCTCTTAACTACATAGCAAATCCGACCCTTAGGTGAAAGGTTGGATACGGCGAGTTCTGTGAATAGAGAATAGGTATTTAATTCACCACTTACAGAATAGTGGAATTTTTGTTGTATAAGCGCTTTAGACTTGTTCAAACTATTTGTAAATTTTATATAGTAACCATAAAGCAATGGCCTACTATCCTTTAGATTCACTATCGCTTCTGAACGCTGATCTTTTTTAGTAGTACTGGCTATACTCCCTGCCCACGTTCGAAAAAAGGATTTATCCTCAAACCGGATCTTCTCCCAAGGGGGGTTTCCAACAATAAGATCGAACCCATTTCTCGTTTCATCCTCCGCTTCTCCCCATGAAAGACCTAGGTCTGGGTGGTATAGATATCCTTTAGCTGCAATGCTTCTCTTTTCATCACTAGCTATTGCTGAATTAACCGGGGGAAGCAATGGGTTTCCGTGTATAAAATGTTTATTGAGAGCGTCCATGTTACCAGAAAAGTTTGTCTCTAGAATGATTTCATTTTTTGCAATACAAAGTGCAATAAAATCAATATCTACTCCCCAGATATTTGATATTAACTGGTTAATCATCTGCTCCTTAATTTCGTGATTACTTTCCAGAACCAAATAATGATTATAATAACGTACTACAGACTTCAAGAACTGTCCTGTACCGCATGAGAAGTCAATTACTTTCAAAGACGATAAAAAGCTGGAAATCTGTATAAGGATTTTTTGATACTTTTGATTATTCTGAGAAAATTCTTTTATATTAAATTGTCCTTCAATTATCTGATCAAGAAGCAGTCTTACAGAACTATCTGCCAGCTCCTGAGGTGTGTAGTACGAGCCTGACCTATTTCTACTTGATTTATCTTGGATAAACCGAAATCCCTCTGAATCATGGACCCATTCAAAGGAGAGCAGTGCTTCATAGATTAAACCAACGTTCATCTCCTCTTGCTCGGTACCCAATCTTTGATACCAGCCCCCCAAATATTCTCTCTCTTGCGGGGATGTATTCTTCAAATAACCAAATAAGTCTGCATTCCAAGGACACCTTGTTAAAAACTGCTTAACAACTTGCTCAAACTGATTGCTTTCAGCTTCAAATAAACCTACACTCTCATATTTACTTATTAAAAGAATACCTATACATAGAGCTATTTTTTCCGTCTTAATCCTGTTAATTTGTTCCGGATCAATATCAGTTACTAAACGGTTCTCTGCTATCGACCCGTTAATACTTTCTTGTACCATCTGTACAATATCTAATATTATCTTACGACTCATGATGTATTTCCCTTCCAAGCTAAAGACGTATAATATCTAGACAGTTGTTAGTTCGCTAACAGGGCATAACACTGCATTATTCGATGTCTTTAGCAATTTGACTATTGGGCTACCATAAAACACCTTATTATGAATATCCTCAAAGCGATTCATAAGCCAATATTCAAGCTCCCCCTTGCCTAAAAAGGGAACTTTACTCTCAATACTTATAATTGCTTCATTTACGCTTATCTCGCCATGATTCTCATAGTTATGACCATGCAAGTTAAAGACCATTAATAAAGTTTTGTGAAGTAGGTCATCGATATATTTTTGTTTTACCTCGTGCAAATGCGGCATCTGTTCAATAATGTGATTATAAACTTCCTCTGGGTGGATGAGTAATGTTTGGGAGAGGTCCTCTAGCACGCCTTCTACTCCATACCTTTTCTTCCCCCTTGAAATGTACTGGCAAGATTCATTAAGAAGTCTAGATATATTCTTGTCTGTTTCACTCGGGGACCATTGTAACTTCTTATTTCTTTTAATCTTATACGAAGGCACCCCAACAGTATCCTCAATCTGTAGAATATCCATTTCCGATAACCCCAAATACTCCTGAACATGCAATTCAATTGCATATTCCTTCCCCAAACGCTGCAACTCGTCATGCAGATCTTTATTGATACTCGTCATGACGTAATCTTCGAGTGACTTTATTCCTTCGAAGTTTGGTTCCACATATTCATGATTACTTAACTTCCTACTCAAGTAGCTTTCTTTTATCTTCAAGCATTCTTGGCCTAGTTTCTCTAACTGTTTAGATAAAATTAACTCGGTTGTAACCGGTAATTGTCCAATATATCCTGCAGCAATTGTGAATTTTGGCGACAACAGCTTAAGAAAATAACTCGCTGTTCTCGAATTCAAGTAAGCAAGATGCGCAAATTTATTACCCAAGTGAATACGAATTCCTGGACCAGAGGCGATAAATACTTGACCTTCTTTTAGTACTCTGACACTTAACCCCAAAGTTCCAGTGTCGCTATACACTAATTCTGTCTCACTCATGTACTTCAAGTTCCGAACAGCAGAACCAGGGTGAAGTTTTATATATTCTGCGTCCCTTCCCCACCTTACTTTGAAGTGGTTTAATCCGCTCCATTTTGAATACCCTCCGCCTTTACTTACAAGAACCCAATCAGGGTCATCTATACGATTCCATGCATAATCAATAAATAATTTATTGTCTCCCGTTGAGGTCCCTTGCATAGGCGTGGCAAATTCCTTATAAGATTGCATACTTTTTAGTATGCCACTTAGTGAAGCAGATACGCTGTATTGAAAAACATAACCCTCATTTTGCAGGAAATGTGAGGCTGGAAGATTAAAAATTACATCATTACTCACTTTTCCATGAAGTAGTGCTTCTTCTTTTTCCTCAAGAGAAAGCATTTTAAGGTTCATAAATTTAATAACGGAATCCCGCTTCTTATTCGATAATACGGTTAATGCCACCGTCGTTTTTTCACCGTTGATATCATAAAAAGAGTTTGAACCTAAATCAACTACTTCTAGAACTTGCCCTTCTTCAAGTAGCTGTTTCCTTATTTGCGTGTAGCTACTTAAATACATCCAACTAGTTTGATTTACGATACCAATAGCCCCAGTTGCATTAGTTAGCTCAATGCACCTTAGAATAAATGCAATACAGAGGTCACCTTTTGATAAGGGATAAGCTTCCTTCAGAAAGTTTAATAAATCCTTCCCCATGTTTCGCTTACCCATAAAAGGAGGGTTTGTAATGATTACATCAAAATAGTGATCCTTGAGGATTTCCCCAATTGAATACATTGAACCATCGCTAGTGTTTTTGACAATCCTGTTTTGTGCAGAATTCCTTCTTAAGGAACCAACTTCATCCCCGTACAAGCTAGTAGTATAAATTGAGGGTGTGACCTCAATAAACTCTGGTGCAGTATAAGAAATTGCCTTTAAATACAAGGAAATTGCTGCAATTTCCGATAAATCAGAGTCAATATCATACCCACAAAGGACATTCTCAAGAATAATTTTTAGTAACAATACCTTAGAATCGGTATATGGAGAGAACCTTTGATATAAAACATCTAAGGCATAAATAAGGAAATTTCCTCCACCGCATGCAGGGTCTATTATTCGGATATCACGGAGTTCTTTTTTATTCTCAAAAACTCCCCTAAGCGCTTGATTTACCAAGTAACTTACCATATAGTCTTCGGTAAAGAATTGTGTAGCAGGAGCTATCGAGTCTCCTCCAATTTTCTTACCCTCTTTTAGAGATGATCCATATACTTCTTTTTCTTTATCATATTTTAAATACTGGTATGACCACGCGAGGATATTATCGTAGGGCCCATCAAGCAAACGGGTATATTCACATAATTTCTTCACATATAAAAATGGAACCCTCTCTAGAGAGTCTAACTTTTCTTTTATGGATGGAAACTGAGAAGTAAGTACCTGAATTTCCTCTGCATATTGATTATTAAAATCATAATAATTGCCGATTTCATAAGTCTCTTTCCCCATAATGCGCTTAAGCAAGCAAACTGCCATAATGGAGAGAATGGTCATATTATATTCACTATATGTCAGAGTATCTATGAGATTATTATCGTACTTTACTTCTCGGCAAATCCTTTTTAGTTCTCTACGTACCGCAATATTATACAAAGGATTCCCCTCCTTAATTCATGACCTAATTATTATATCACATTTGAGGTGACGGAACATGTGTTCTAAAAATACAAAAGGCCGCAGCGTCTGCTTTGCGGCCTTTGCTCTACTATCTTACCTTATTATCTTCACCATTTTTGTTGAAAATATGTGTATGGTTTCTTTCTAGCTTAACCTCTAGATAAGATGCTACCCACCAAGAGAAAAATCCGAGTGCAAGCCACCCCATAAGCCATCGCACATCAAAATCGGTAATAATCAAGTACCCTGCGAATGCGATCTCTGATATTAAAATACCAAACGCATTGCCATGTTCCCTTAGATGTCGATATGATTCAACATATTCATTAACCCAAGCCCTACTCTGTTCCTCCTGCAGTTGTACTTGTGCTTGTTCAGCAGTTTCTGCAGTCCCGATTAATTCATAATGTTTCCCTCTTGCTCTTGTACCTGATAAAACTAAATAAAAATAAAATAATGGAGATCTTCTACCACCTCTTACCAAACCATATATACGATATCTAACTGTATGGAGGAAGAGGATCAACATACTTGATATGTACATAAATAAAAAACCCGCCACAACAACAATAACCATTGATAAAATGGTAACTTCATTTTTTAACACTGAGACCTTGCTACCGTTGTCTTGCCCGTTAGTCGTTGAACTTTGAAGGAGAAGTTCATTGTTATCAAGCTTTACCTTATCCAAGGTAACTCCTTCGAAGTCGAACTGTGTGTAGAATAAAAATTTATTCAAGCTTTGCGTGATATCCATCGAAGTGGAATCACCATAAAACGATCTGCTGATTTCTTCGTTATAGTTGTGAAACAAATAAAACAAAATCACAACACCAAAGATAGTCCCAGCCAAATAGCGGACAAGATAGAATTCCCAAAAGCGGTTTTTCACTGGTGTATCTCTCCTCAAACCGTTATACAAAATAAGATAAGAAAAGCCAAGGAGTGCTTCTCCATTGGCTTTTACGTTGCGGTGCTTACGCTAACTTAATAATAATTCTATACTACCACCTAACATTGGTAAATAGAAGGTACTTAATACCCCATATAATAATCCCTTTCTCTTTTAAATAGGTGTATTGATATTGTTAATCCGCCTTGCTGTCTTCGCTAAAAAAATAGTTATAAACTAACCTAATTTCTCTTGATGCAACAAATGAAGCCATTTCGTAGAGGTCTTTTACTTCTGGCAGGGACTCTGACTCAGCTATATTTTCATAGTTGTCACTTTCTTCAAAGTCGCAGATTAGCAGATAAATTTTCTTCCTCCTCGACTTCTCTTGACCGTTGGGATCATCCTCACTAGCTAACCTACAATTAATAATTGATACCCTAATCTCTTCACCATTGCTATTGGAAATATTTGTAAAAATACTTGCTTCTTCTTTTATGGAATCAATTTTATAAATTTTTTTATAGCTCTTTCTCAGTGACTTTTTATTAAACACAAACTGAGTAGATTCATCTTCAGATTCGCTATTTCCAAAGATCAAACTAAAGTTCTTCTCTTGATAATAACTCCACTGCAGCTTGTTAGAGGCGGTTTCCCGTGCCAACTTATTGATTATCCCTTTCACAATCTCGACCTTCTTATCAAACATTGAAACCACTCCATCCAAAATATTAGACTTACTCTATTCTTGAGCGATGTGAAAATGTTTGATAAATTCTATCAGAACATCAGTAATCTTCCACTATGCCCTTAAATATATATACACCAATAGAAACTTCCCGTCTCCGCTTTACCACTACATATGATACGGTTCACCGTATCATCTATAGGGCGAAAATTAAAATAGGCCCTTTCAAAATCTACAGGGCCTATCTCTGTTGTCTTCTTACTTATTCAACTTATTTACTGTATGCTTCAGCAAGCGTATATTCAAGTTGCTCTAATGAGAATCCATCGAGTACGCTACGTTCAGCAATAAATTTGTAAAGTTCTAGACAATCCCCTTTCAAATCCTGTTTCAAGTCATATACTCGTCTGCCTAACCAAATAGCTAAGTCTACAAGCTGAACCCCGACGTTATTAGCTGAATTAACAAACTCTATATCTCCGTTAAAATAATCTGCTACATCTATTATTGGACCAGAATAAAGTTCCGATGAATCAATTATTTTAGTATTATTATCGTAAGCGACCTTTAATTGCTTGTAAAATTCATTTTGTTCATCATGAACCAATTTACAAATCCTTGAGTTTTCTCTTGCTAAGTAATGATTCATCGCTCCAATTGTAATGTTAAACGTAGCTAGATTAGCCGAACGATATTTCGCAGTATTCGTAAAGACATCATCTGAGTCATCTCTTGGACCCTCTCTGTGAATACGTCCTCTTTCTTCCCCTAATATATCAAGTTCCAGAATCTGTGTTGGATGAGCAATAGCATAGTCAAATATTGCACTGAACAATTCTGTGTCTGGAATGTAGTCGGGGTTGGCTATGCAATGTTGCTTTATTTCCTTCATCAACTCTTGAAATTCATTCACTCCCTTATCTAGCAGCCCCAACACATTCCAAAATCTTTTTCGATGTTCTGTTGTCATTGTTTTTGCCATAGCATATGTTATTAAAAAACGATTAATCTTCACATTGTATAGCTCTCCAGGAGCAGACTCATTATTAGCATTGTCAAATATCAAGTCAACAAACTTCATCGTTGCGACATGTTCTCTTTCGACTCTAGAGAAAATAAACTTTGCATCTATATCTTTATATAACTTTATTAAGCCCTTAGCAATTGAGTTAATATTGCCAACTCCTAGCTTACCAGCATGAAGTTCCTGAAAACCGACTGTTTTCAACAACTCGTGAAGCTCATCTTTAACTAGCTCAACATCATGAGGGGAAAGCATAACTCCAACCCAATGAAATTTTTCTGTTCCACTAAAAATTTTGACTCCCGAATTTCCAGATTCATCCACAAATGCCGTTAAGTTTTTCACTATAAAATCCCCTCCAAGTTTTCATATCTAGAAACCGTGCTCCGATCAGGCAAGCCGTCTCCCGTTGTCTGTTGTTCTTATGTATTCATTTTACAACAAGTGGGTATATTTTCCTATGTATATCAGCAAACCTACCGTATAGTTTGGTTGGACGAAAACAAGCGTTCTATTATACAATATAACTGCTAGATCATCTATCGCACATACGTTCTGTTCTATAGTAAAGCCGACTTTATTTTTGTCGGATTGGAGGTGCTTTAATGCTTACTCTTAACAAACAAAATGAACTATATTCTGAATTAATGCTTACCCAAATTGACTTTCTCCGTCAGCAAGTGAGTAAAGCTACACAAAAACAAACCAAAGCGAGCCTCGGCCAATTCTTCACAGAGCCCAGATTAGCTACATTTATGAGTAATATGTTCGAACTAGAAGTCCCTCACGTTAAGCTCCTCGATCCTGGAGCTGGAATTGGTATTCTTACAAATGCAGCAGTTACTCATCTTTGTAAAAATGAAATAAAGCCTTTAAGCATTGAGGTAACTGCGGTGGAAATTGATGAAAACTTAATCGAATATCTACGGAATACTATGGAATTCTGTAAGAAAATTTGCTCTCTTAATGATATAGATTTTAAGTATTCAATAGTCCAAGGTGACTTTATAGAGTATGGTGCTTCCTTATTAAAAAACCATGGACGCTTTAACAAAGTAATCATGAATCCGCCATACAAGAAAATAAGCAGTAAATCAAACACAAGGAGTACTTTGAGAGAAGCTGGAATTGAGACGACAAATTTATATACCGCTTTTGTCGCAATTGCTAAGAGGCTTCTGGTCAGGGAGGGTGAGTTAATTGCTATTACTCCCCGTAGCTTCTGCAATGGGACTTATTTCAAACCATTTAGGTTAGACTTTCTCGGCGATATGGTTTTTAGAAAGATCCATCTCTTTAATTCAAGAACCGATGCTTTTAAAGATGATGAAGTCCTTCAAGAAAATCTCATCTACCATGCCATTAAAAGTAATCAACATGGGGATGTGATCATAACTTCATCAGACAATTTAGATACAGAAGTGTCAACGCATAAATTAAGTTATGATCAGTTGATCCATCCAGAAGACACGGAAAGGTTTATCCGGATCTTGCGTGATGAGGACGACTTGAAAGTCAAGACACTAATGGAGAAAATTACGGGTTCCCTTGCCGACTTAGGCATAAGTGTTTCTACGGGGAGGGTTGTCGACTTCCGTACAAAAGAAAATCTAAGAGATCAAATCACGGAGGATGCTGTCCCGCTGATTTACCCCTCTCATTTTCATGAGGGATACTTGAGATGGCCTATCATTCCGGCTGACAAGCCAAATGCAATTATGAAAAACGATCAAACTGCTAAAATGTTAGTTCCAAGAGGAAACTACGTACTCATTCGGAGGTTTTCACCAAAAGAGGACAAGCGCCGGATTGTCCCCGCTGTATATGCTGAGAAGCAAATGAGATTCGAATATGTAGGGTTTGAGAATCACATTAACTTTTATCACCAGAACGGTTCCGGGTTGTCGTTAAATCTTGCTAAAGGGCTTGCTATTTATCTAAGTTCAACCCTAGTGGATTCTTTCTTTAGACAATTTAATGGACATACACAGGTTAATGTAGGGGATCTAAAAAGCTTGCCTTATCCTTCTTATGAAATGATTCTCCAAATGGGAGAGGCCTTTGATGAATTCCTCCCTAACCAGCAGGAAATTGATGGAATTGTTTCTCGCGTCTTAGGTATATAACGGTGTTTAGGAAATGGGCAGTAGCCCATTTCCTTTATTCAATATCCAACAAATCATTTAAAGTTTGTTTCTTCTTTTTCTTATCTACTAGGTGTAGAATCCTTTCAGGTTCATCAGCAAACCAAACAAAGGACCCCCAAGCAATGCTGCTCTGTACTTTGCGATAGGCGGGATCAGAGCGTGATGCAAATACGGTTACGAATGTACACTCCTCTTCTGTTAGTCGACTCCCCTTGGCAAGCTCCAGCAAATTTCTTTTTCGCGTATTAGATATGGGTCCGTCTGTATGTACAATTTCAATAAACACGAGTCGAAACCCCTTTGATCCCGTTTCTGCGAGTATAAGATCCGGCAGGGTTTTCTTAGGATCAATTTTTAAACCTATCCTATCTAAACCTTTCCCGAACTCCCTGTGAACTTTATCAGCCGACTCACTGATTAAAAGAACTTCGGGTTTTTCTAAGAAATTCTGAGCAAATACCTCGACAGCTGCTTTCGTAAGCACCGAGCTTTTTCCAGGTGCCATTGGATGCTTGATATGTCCAAACTCCACATATATCTCACTTCGTAGCTCCTGTTCCTTTAAGCTCTGCAATATAAGTGCGCCTTTCGCTAAGTGAGCAGTTCTCCATATCAATATTAACTCTTCTAGCTCTGCCTCATCTAAAAAGGGATTTAACAAATTTGCAAAATCCCTCGCTAGATAATATCGAGGCTTAGATGAGGTAACTGGAACACCTGGTACCTCGTCAACCGCACCGATTTGCCTTAAAGCCGCTATGGTATCATCTCGAATAGGTTCACGGGTATTTTCACTATACCATCTTCCTGGGAAATTAGGCTTTTTAGGTCCCAGCACAAGTAGGCGCCATGATTCCCTCGCCTCTCGAGATTGCTGCAAACATTGTTCGTCAGTCATAACGGTTACCATTGATGGGCGAATTCTTCCATCCTCTCCATCTATTGCGTAAGCGTAGAGCATGACAAATACTGTTCGAGCGGCAGTTATATTCCTAGCATGATTAGCGTTCTCAACATTTTCGGGAATAATTGCCTGCAATCTCTCTTTAATAAATTCAACATCAGGTAATGAGCTTTCGTACCAGTTAGTAATAAGAATCCCTCCCTTGTGTTATGGAGAATCTTACTACATTATTCAATCGTCTGCAACGTTGATTTTAACACTCCAGGCAATTCCCTATGAGAGACCATGGTATAGAAAGGATGATTTTCTTGGACAATTACATTCACTTACTCCTTCAACTTTTAAAGAAGGAATTTCAATACAATGACCTCGCGCAAAGAGATAACTGCTGGATTATGGCGGCAGCTCTCTCGCTGTACGATGAAACTCCCACACCAAATGGAGATAAACCTACTCATATCGTACGCCTCGTGCTACGAACAACCGATGAAACAGGCCCAAACGACTACGTAGACGGAACAGACGTCTACGTTAGGCTAGACCAAGAAAACCAGATAGCAGATTTCGTGTGGGAGGACCTCTGGGCAGAGGGACCTCCCATTTTTCATGGCGGGACGATCCCCGACGCACTCCGATGGGTACGAGATCTCGCAGAACCTTTCTACATTCAGCTTAGGGACCCGTTCCTGACACCTGAACAGTGGATTTCCCTGAACGGCCATGACAAGGACTTCGCCGAGCCACAGTGTAAGGACGATCAGAAAGAAGACGACCTTGGCCTACCCTTCTGACCAAACAGAATTTCGTCAATTACGTCGATTCCGACAAGTCAGCTATCAAAACGAAAAAGGAGGAGCCCACAATGGCCCTAAGCATCAGTGAGAACAAGAAAAAAGCCATCATCACTTACATTAACGATCACTTCGACGAGCACATGTCACACTTCCCCTACGCCAAGTACCCAACCGAGCCGCTCAACCAGTGGCGCGAGCAGTTCTCCGATCCGAAGGCAGTCGACCCGAAGACGATTCGCACAGCGCTGTCCTGGCGCGGTGGATTCTGGCAGCGGAAAGACGCACCCTACGCCCAGCGGCAGACTGCCCTGTCCGTCGTCAGGTTATGGCCGGAGTTCGTGCGGGAGGAGGCTGCTGAACCCGCCCATGTGTTCGACTACTGGACAAACAGGCTCGAAAACGACCCCCTCGCCTTCGATACCGCCTCATTTCTCGCCCACCTGATCTGCCCTGACGCGCTAGAGCTGGCGGACGCACAGCGGTTAGAAGCGATGTGGGACCTCCTCATGGAGGTCGGGCATGATGGCGGCGAGCCTGACGACGGCTTCAGCCTGGACGGACTCCTGCGTTACACCGACTTTTTCCGGGCACTGCTCCCCAAGATGCAACCCAAAGATGTAGATCGGGCGCGTGTTCAGCTGGACCGCTTCCTGAAGGCGTACGGGAACCGGCACGCGCTGGCCAAGCTGGCGGACAAGACTCCGCCCACCATTGAGCCCGTGATCCAATCACTGAATTGGGGAGCCATCGACTGCAAGAAATACGCTCCCGAACGAATAGCGGGAAGGGCAAATGCGGACGTGCTGTTCGCCTGCCTGCTCCTCGCCCTCGACAGGCAGCCGGAACGCAAGGAAAAGCTGACCGTCGGGGAAGTTGCCGAACTTGTCCCGCTCGGAAGCGGCGGCGTCTGCAATCCGGGCAGCTACCACTATGCCATGATCGCCCTCTTCGGGGGCCAGAAGGGACGTGACTTCTTTACATTCGAGGATGAGACGCTACATACGGCGTTCACCGCCCAGGCTAACCAATCGAGCCGGGATATGCGCTTCTACCGCAAGCATTTGGATGCATCTATCAACATCAATCCGAAGTACGCCCGCTCTTGACCCCAAGTTTGCGTCATTTGCGTCGACGGCGACAAGGGCGGTACCGACGCTTTTTGGAACAACAACAAATCCTGAACAATATCAATTTCCATTGAAAAGGAGACTCACCCATGTTCAACAATAACCGTATCGCTCCACTGACAAAGCAGGCAGATCAACTGCTCGAGCAGGTCGAGGCGTCACAAAACCTGCTGACCGGCATTCTTCTTCATGTCGACAAGCATTCTCTTAGCCTTAACATCTCCACCGCATTCCCAGTGGGTCTCGAAGCTCATTGCCAGTTTTCAAAAGCAGATCGGAAGCCATTGAAGTGCAGGCTTAGTCTCATTTACCGAGCGGTAAGGCCTTGACAATAAATAGAAGGGCGAGCGCTGCAGCCTACGCCGCCCGCTCGCCCCCCTCTCACGATTCGTGCTCTGCTTTCCTGTCAAAAGTATCGAACATGTCCTTCGCCACACGATGCACCAGCCTGATTTCCGGCAGACTGCGGTCCCTGAGCAGGGACAAGTGAATGTCCAAGATCTCCTGCTTTTCCAATTCCCCGTCCAAATCCGCGACCTCGTCCAATCTACCAAACTTAAGTGCCTCTACCGGGTCGGCCCCCAGGGCCGACATGATTTTTTCCAGTGAATTCAGAGAGATGTTCCGGTTACCCCTCTCTACGCCCCCGATATACGAATCCTGTAGCTCGGCCAACTCTGCCAGCCTGGCCTGCGACAGTCCCTTCTGCACTCTTAACTGCTTGATTCTGGCGCCTACCAGCGCCAAGAAGTCAGACATTCCTACCACCACCCTTATCCAAAGGGTAGGAAATAACGTCTCTATCGGACAGAGCACCAAACTAGAAGAAAATGTTGTAAATAATACTTATAAGTTCTTATAATGAGAATATAGTACGAATAGTACCTGAGACGCACAAATTCGACATTTTACTTGCGTGGGTACGGCCACCATTACGAAAGGAGAAGAACAAAGAACTACTTATGACACAGCATTTTTGCATACCAAATTTCTAACATAGGAGCGATTTGCAAGTGAGCACATTCGGAATCATTCTCGGCCTTATTGTTGGTATTGTCCTATTTATTATGCTGAACCGGATGTTCAGCATTACCTTCGGCGGGTTCTACAGCATGATCGTCGTTTTTGGCATCTGCGTCATGATCGGTTTCGCCATTATAGAGTGGGGAATCGGCTTTATCAAACACCATTACATCTGGACTGCCATCATTGTCGTCGTCCTTGCACTAATCGCTTATGGAGCCAAAAAGGGAGTTCCAAAGAACCAGCAGGAATAAGCCCAATGAATTATGAATTTCCCACATGCAGGAAGGATTTTCCTGACATGTCGAAAATTATTGTCTGATGTCGAAATTAAACATAGAGGGGATACTAGAAAATGAAGCTTTCAAAAGTCAAAGTCATTGTCTCGCTACTCTGCGTGTTTCTGCTCGGGTTCGGAGTAGCTACAGCAGCCACGAACCCCATTCTCAAGATCGGGCTGGACGGGTTTACCCTGACTACGAACAAGGGCAAGATACAGGTCGGAAACAAAATGGTACCCGCAACGATCGCTCAGAACGGGACTACATACATCGCTGCACCAGCCATCGGAACGGTCTTCCAGGCAAATTATGCATTCGACTCCAAAACGAGCACCTTCATGTTCAATAGCTATAAGAAGGATCAGGACAAAGCGCAGATCCAGAAGCTTCAAGGCCAGGTCTCGACTCTGAAGCAGCTTCTGGCCCAGGCACAATCAACCAAAAACAAGGAAGACGGCTGGTTGGAATATCATTCAAAGCATTTTACGCTGCTATACACGAAGCAATATGAAAAGGACGTCGAGAAAGCCGCTGCCGATTTCGAACAGGGGTACAACGTCGCAACCACCGAGTTTGCATCTCTCCTGCCAGGGGTTGGTAGCATTCTGAACGACGGTCTGCATCCAATCTATATTTATCTGCATCCTACCGCAACCGACAAGGTAAGTGAGGGAACGGCTTACAACTACACCTACGGCACTGATGAAGTTCTGAAGGCAGAAATTCATGTCCTCACCCCATCAGCGTACCAAAAGAAGGGTTACACGCTAGAAGGAGGTCTTTACGACGAGTCCTACTTCACCCATCTGTTCAAACACGAATTCATTCATACACCGCAAACTTATCTTCAGGAAAATATTCGTCGTGGAGATAAAAAAGGATGGTTTACCGGTGGAGAGGAGATGCAGTGGATCAAGGAAGGACAAGCAGAATACCTGGCAGCAAAAGGCACTGATGATCTCAAGAAAAGCGAGGCGTACTGGAAGCCAATCATACTTGAGAAGCCTCAGGAGCATATCATCATCTATAAAGACAATATTTCCGTGAAAACACAGTATATCGGCGGTTACATGTTTACAGCATTCTTGTACGAAACCTACGGTAGCGACAAGTTCAACAGCTTCCTGGCTAGCACACAGCCAACGATGGAAAAGGCCTTTGTTCAAACGTTTGGTAGCTTCGAACAAGTCAACACGAAATGGCTGGAGTGGTTGAAAAAGTAGGCGCTAGCTGACATGGTGAGAAGATCCAATTCTTCCTATTTGGGAATCGGGTCTTCTTTTTTTATTTTGGCGAGATCAACCCGCCCTTCCAATTCTCTCATTCAATCGAGACGGGAGAACATAGCCTACCAGCGTCATACACCTTCCAAAATGCACTCTCTCCAACCGACATATATAATATAGAAAGATAGGAAACGAAAAACGGAGGAAGCATTACCAACATGAATAGTAACATTCTAAGATTATCACCAAGGGGCCGGAACCTGAAAAAGTTGGTTGAGAAGTCCCATTGCTTATACGATGAATTCGGTATAGATATGACCCAAAAACAACAAGCGCGGAAAATTATTTCCCATGGGAGGATTCTTACTCTCCACAAAATCCTCACTACCAATCAGAACATGAATCAGCTCTTCCCGGATCGAAGTGAATGTGAGCGTGCCAAGATTGAGTGCAGGGAAATGGCAAATGAACTTGCTAAAGCCCTTGGAAACAAGCGTAAGACCAGAACCGCCGCAGAGAGGGCAATGAAGAGAGAACAACAGGAGAAGGAAGCGGATAAGTTTAAGAAACGTGCACGACTTCTCAAGCACCTGAAAAAAGAACAGCTCATACCCACCCTTCTCAAATATACCCCGGAAACTGAACTCAAAGCGCTTCTTCAAGAGGCTAGACAAGAGAGAGACCAAAAGCGTGCGCTTAAGGCGCAGGATACCAATTCGTGAAACAAAAGGAAGAGAGCCCTGTACAAGCCCTGGACTCTTCTTTTTTTCTGTTTCCGAGAAAAGGAGAGAATGAAAGAGGAAACTCGCTAAAAAAGTATGATTTTCCCTCCAAAATTCAGGAATTTCAAAAACAAGAAAAATAGCATAAGCCGTATCCGGAAGTTCCCCCTCCCCAATCGGTCTGATCGCCCCTAGCCAGTCCCGCTTAGCGCAGAATGACAGAAAAACAGGCATCTAATATGATAAATACATAAACAAACGCACCTTGAAAACAGAACATACAAGCACCAAATGTACCACTGGAAAATCCCCGCTGCAAAGACTGCCTGCTAGCGTACAGCATTCCGCCACAGACGCCAAGCCCGCCCTGTTTCTTTTGGGACGGGAAGGTCGATTCGGGCGGTAACTGGTCTGCAAGGTGGGGGGCCTATCAAAAGAAGAGGGAGTGCTAGAAATGCAAGTAGAAAAATTGTATCGCCCATGCCCTAACCTTTCACCGCTAGAATGCGGTGAACATCTGGGTGTTATTGTTCGCTCGGAATGTCACCGTGCAGATGGGGCCTCAGCAAAACTAAAGCTTGGCCTTCATCTACTACCGGAGGGAAGCGATCACCCCCATTACCTGGAACATGTCATCCCTGTAGATTGGGAGCCGGGCAGCCAATTCATGCATACACTCACCGTGCTCCAGTGTCTTCCCCTAGAAGGTGGACACCTGAAGCTGGAAGATCTTCTTGGCACGGCTATAATGTCGACTATTTCAATAGGAGAAATGTGTAATATGAGAGAAAATTACACCATCGGAGATATTCGGGCGGCGACCGAGGAAGAAATCGCCCGTACCGATTGGGACCCGGAGGACGACTTTCCTGATTCAGAAGACGATACCGGCGTGATGGATGAAGGCTACCTTGAGTACGAAGAGGATGCCAACGGGAACACAGAAGACGACATTGATGAGCTTGACTGGGACGACCTTTTCTAGTCACGCTTGCAGGACACACTTTTAGCAACTCGTTTGTTAAAAACCACATTCGGAAAGAGGGATTCAGGATGAAAAGCAGATTTGGGGAAAACCCGAAGGAAACCGATGTACAGAAGCTAATCAATCTCGGCGCTGATGGCGTTTACTTCACGGATAGCCTGGGCGAAGCATACGTAGAAATCAAGGAAAAGAATGTCCGGCGCTCCCTGAAGGTTAACAGCAAAGCATACAAGCTTTTCCTTCACAAACGTTTCTATAACGCTACAGGCAAGCCTGTGAGCCCGGAAGCATTGAAGCAAGCAGCCTATCACTTCGAGTCCATTGCTACATTCGATGGAAAGATCAGAAAGCTATCCAGGCGTATAGCTCGTGCAAAAGACGGACGCATTGCTTACGACTTGGCCGATTCGCAATCCAGTGTCGTTCTCGTCGGCCCAAATGAATGCCGGGCATTTAAAAACGGGCCGGGCATCTTCCACCGTACCACGAATACGGCTCCGCAAGTGTGGCCTGATTTCGATGAGGCGCACGACCTGCTGAAATTGCTTTCGAAACATTTCCGGACCCAGCTTAAAAAGGACCTCTTCTTACTGGCCGTCTACATTGTTAGCTGTTTCATTCCGGAAATGCCTCATCCGCTTCTCGTGCTCGCCGGGGAGAAAGGCGCCGCGAAGTCCACATCCATGCGGATGATTCGCGCCATCGTCGATCCTGCGAGAACGGATTTGCTTTCCATGCCCAACAGCACCGACAACCTGGGCATCATTCTCAGCAACAACTACATGCCAGGATTCGACAATCTTGATTCCCTATCGTCCGAACGGAGCGACCTGCTATGCATGGCAGCCACTGGGGGCAGCATCGCCAAAAGAAGACTTTATACTGACGACGAGGAAGTCATACTCCAGCTCAAACGCTGCGTCATGCTTAACGGCATAAACATTGTCGTTACGCGCTCAGACCTGTTGGACCGCTCCATTGTCATCGAATTCAAGCGCATCCCGCCCTCCGAGCGAAAGGATGAAGGGGAAGTATGGGAGGCTTTTCTCGAGGACCTGCCCCAAATCCTGGGCTCGTGCCTTCTCTTACTCTCAAAGGCAATGGCCATTTTCCCACAAGTGGAGCTTGCCGAGAAGCCAAGGATGGCCGACTTTGCCAAATGGGGGTACGCCATTGCCGAAGCCATGGGGAAACCAGGTCAGCTTTTCCTGAGAGCCTATAATGAAAATCAGCAACGCTCAAGCCAGGAAATCCTGCACAATAACCCTGTAGCAGCGGCCCTCTTAAAGCTCATGGAAGACCGGCGGGAATGGGAAAGCAGCCCAACCGCCCTGTACACGGCGCTTCAGGATGTATGTATGAGAAACGCTATCCGCATCTCCGGAAGGAACTGGCCCGAGAGCCCGAACGCTCTCACCCGGCGGATGAACAACCTGCGGTCGAATCTGGAACAGGCCGGACTTTTCTTCGAATCCCGGAAAACAGGCGACAGAAAGGTCATCATTACCAACGAACACTACAAGCCGGTTTCTTCCCTCTCCCTCAAGAAGAGACGCAGAGGGAAAATGAACCCCTGAAGGAAACCGTCCTTACCGCCCCGATCGTCCAGGCACAAGCGCCGGTTCGGGCAAAAATTAGAAAGCAAAAAGATTGGGATCGCCCCAAGCGGAATGTCTGAATTTTCAGATATATATTATTTCCTTGTACCCCTTGAGTAACAGGGGCGGAACAATACCCGCTTGGAGGCGAAACCTATATGTTAAACATTCACTGCACGACAGACATAGACACCATGGCTCACAAATGCGCGCCCGTCCTGATACGCGCAGCCAGAGAAGAGCTCGACCAGCTTCGCAAGCTGCTGGATTTCGACGGTAAGGGAGACGGCTTTCGGCTAGACGGTAGAGGTTACAGCATCGTGTGCCTGGAACCCCAGGAACCGAAAGCCTCCATTTTCTCACTCGGCCTCAGGTACCCCTACCTGAATGTAGAATTCGTCGAGCTGCTTACAATCAAAGGCATCCCGTACTACCGGATCATGCTCATGCACGATAACGAGAGCTTCACAAGCGTGTTCTCCTTGAAGGGAGAGCAGGAGGTCGAACTGGAAACATGGCTCGCCCTACAGGCTATTGAAGAGGAGGCCGATCCGGAATGACGGTAAACGAAATTGAAAAGCCAGCGAAAAGGGTTCAGGTGGTGAGCCTGCGGCTGGTTCGCGAGAAAACTTCCATCCTGTACCCTCAACGGAGAATCTACAGGGCGGCCGATGCCGCTGACTTATTCCGCCAATTTCTCGGCGACTTTGACCGGGAGGCGTTCTGCATCCTCACTTTGGACACCAAAAACCAGCCGACGGCCATCCACATGGTATCCTGCGGTACGCTCAATGCCTCGCTGGTGCACCCGAGGGAAACCTACAAGCTCGCCATTCTCGCCAATGCCGCATCCATCATCGGATGCCACAACCATCCGAGCGGGGACCCGACGCCAAGCTCCGAAGATGTCGAAATCACCGAACGCATCCGGGATGCGGGTTTGCTTATGGGGATCGAGCTTCTCGACCACATCGTGCTGGGAGAAGGGAGCTTTGTCAGCCTGAAAGAACGAGGACTTATGTAAATCATCTTTAGAAAGGGGCACCACCACCGGTGCCAAAACCCACTTTCGCTCCGCGCGCTGCGACCAAAGGAATCTGGGACAACCTTCCCCATGAATTGCCGTACACCCTGTTTAAATTTATTGACGCGCAGCTGGATCAGGACCTGGAGATGGATTACCTGCAAATCTTCGAATTGTCCGTGCGAGACATCGAGGGGCAGAAGGTTCAGCATATCATTCACCGCCAGGAGCAGCCTGAAAGACGTACCGAATACACGCTTGGCGGCATCGAAAATCCCGTCGACCTCACCGTCTGGATCGTCGACGAGGGCATTCACGCCCACATCATGCTACCCGAAGAATACTGAAAACTACAAACACCAGGGAGGAATCAGCCGTGAATAACATACAAGAATCGAACGAACAAGACCTGTTTATCGACATCCTTGCCGACATGATCTGCCAATACATCGATGCCGAACAGGAGCGGCATCAGCGCGCAGCCTTCTGGCTGAATTACCTCGCAGGTCTGGGCATCGAAGCGCAGATTGTGGCGTAGGGGGTGCTCCATGAATTACGAGAAACAACTGGCCGCCCTGTACATTCGCGTTTCAACTGAGCAGCAGGTTGAGGGCTTCAGCCTGGACGCCCAAAGGGACGCCCTGCAGGATTACTGCCGCAAGTCTCACATCGATGTTCAAAAGGTTTATGTCGACGCGGGTCGCTCGGGTAAGTCGATCGAAGGCCGACCGGCACTCCGTGAGCTTCTGGAAGACGCCCGCAGCGGTCGCTTCCGGCAAGTCGTGTGCCTACGGCTGAATCGGCTCTCCCGCAATCTGAAGGACCTCCTACACATCGTCGAGCTGCTGGACAGGTACGGCATCGCTCTGCGCAGCCTGACGGAGGAGTTCCAGACGGATACGCCGATGGGCAAGTTCGCCCTTCAGATGGCCGGGTCCGTGGCCGAACACGAAAGGCGGCAAATCGCGCAGAACGTCCGCCACAGCATGCAGCAGCGCAGCAGGCTCGGCAGATGGAACAGCGGCAATCAGGTTCTCGGATATCGCTGGGTCACCCATCCCGACGACCCGCGCCTTTCCTACTTAGAGATCGTGCCCGGGGAAGCCGAGCGGGTCGTCTCCATTTTCGAGATGTACGCCAGCGGCGGCGGCCTGAAGGCCATCGTCAACCGATTGAACGGAAATGGCCACAGGACGAAGCGCGGCAAGGCCTTTCATAGCATTTCGGTACGCGGCATCCTGACCAACGTGAACTACATCGGCAAGATTACCTACACGGATGAGCAAGGTAACAAACAAACGGTGGACGGCGAGCACGAGCCAATCGTCTCGCTAGAACTTTGGGAGCGTGTGCAGCTGCGGCTTGCCGGAAGCTCATGCCTGCCAACAAAGCGCATCACGCGTCCCTTCCCGCTGTCAGGGCTTCTCAAGTGCCCGAGCTGCGGAAGCAGTATGATTCCGTCCCACGTCTCACGAAAACGAAAAAACGGCATTCATTCCAACAGCTTCTACTATGTGTGCAGCCAATACAACTCCGGAGGAAGCAAGGTTTGCCGGGCGAACCATATTCGGGCAGATGAAGCCGAAGCCTGGGTCGAATCCCGGGTCCGGCATTTCATCACCCATCCTTCCGTTGCAGAGCGGCTGGTGGAGGAGATCAATCTCAGGCGGGACAGGAAGTTGCTGCCTATCCGGCAGGCATTGAAGCAAATCGACGCCCAGCTCGCCTCTCAGAAAAAGCGAAGCCTCCGATGTTACGAGCTTTTCGAAGATGGGCACATCGATGCCCCGGAACTCCGAAAAAGGCTGGATGAGATTCGGGCTGAATCAGGGCTTCTGGAGGAAGAGCGGGAAAAATTAGAACGATCTGTAGCCGGACAGCCCGAGCGCCCCATTCCTGAGGCGAGCATTCGGCAAGCGCTGGACAGCTTTCGGCCCATGATGCGGAATGCCTCACCCGAACAGCAAAAGAAGCTTTACCGAAGCCTTATCGATTACATCACTGTCCCGCGTGACCGGGACATCTCGGCGGCGACCATCCAGGGCACGTCAGCCCTGCTGAGTCTGGAGATTCCGCCGATTCCAACAAGGAGGGACAAGCAAGGATGAACCAAACAATAAGAGTCGCCATCTACGCTCGTGTCAGCACAGAGGAGCAAGCTGAGCACGGCTACTCCATCGACGCTCAACTTGAAACTCTGCGAAAGTATTGCGATGTATACAAATGGGAGATCGTGGGGGAGTACGTGGACCGGGGCGTCAGTGGAAAGAGCATTGAGGGGCGATATGAGCTCCAACGACTCCTTCGCGACGCTCAGGACAGGAAGTTTGACGAGGTGTTAGTCTGGAAATTCAATCGGATGGCCCGCAAGAACATCGACCTCCTCCATATCGTCGACCTGCTGGAAAAGAACAACGTCGCCTTCCGCTCACTTTCCGAGAATTTTGATACAACCACGTCTATGGGAAAATTCGCACTTCAAATGATGGGTGCTGTGGGGGAGCTGGAGCGCAACACGATCGTGGACAACGTGAAGATGGGCCACAAGCAGCGCGCCAGAACGGGCAAGCACAACGGCAAGGTGCCGATCGGCTACCGGAGCGTCAAGGTCGACGAACGCGGGAAAGAGACAAGGATTGTCGTCATCGAGGAGGAGGCGGCACTTGTCCGCAACATTTTCGAACAGTATGCCGCCGGTCACGGCCTGAAGGCGATTGCCAACGACCTGAACCGCCGGGGCTACAAGACCAGGACTGGCAAGACTTTCTCCACTTGCGCCATCCGGGACATTCTCGACAATCCGATGTTTGTCGGAAAAATCCGCTATAACCGCTACGAGAACTGGGCGGAAAGACGCCGCAATGGCAAGTCCACCGAGCTCATACTTTCCGAGGGCCATCATCCGGCGATCATCTCTGAAGAGTTATGGGAGAAGGTACAGCTCCTGCGGCAGAAGAAGAGTGTCATGCCGAAGAAGCGTTTCGAGGGGGAGTACTTGCTGACCGGGCTCATCCGATGCCCCGAATGCGGCGCGGCGATGACCGCAAGCCGCACGGTAAACCGGGCGAAGGACGGGACGAAGATCGTCCGCATGTACTACTCCTGCGGTCGCTTTCGCAGCCAGGGCAGTTCGGTCTGCCACGCCAACAGCGTCCGCAAGGACGAGGCCGAAAAAGCCGTGACGGAGCGCATCCGGCAGGCAGTGACTCAGCCTCACATTCTCAAGAAAGTCGTACGCAGCATCAACGAACACCGATCGGGACGCATCAAGCCGCTTCACGACGAGCTAGCGGCAGTCCAAGCCCGCATCGACAAGCTGGAGGAAAAGAAGCGCAAATACCTCGGGCTGTACGAGATGGACGAGATCGACCGCGGCCTGTTCGCGGAGCGCCTGAACGACCTGAACAGGGAGCTCGACACCGAGCTTACCCGCCGGTCGAAGCTGGAACTGGAACTCCGCGACGATCTGGCCGAGCCCGTCTCCTACGAGCTCGTACGTTCCCTGGTGGGCAGGTTCGACACCCTGCTCCACCGCTCGCCGTTCCCGCAGCGCAAGACCCTGATGCACCTGATCGTAAAGAAGATCACGCTGGACGAAAGAAAGCGCGTCGACAGCGTCGAGCTAGCTTTCAATGAGGAGACCGAGAAGTATTTTTTAAGCGTAGCCCCTTCCACTGAAATAACGGTGGAAGGGGCTTTTTCTTTGTCCGGAAAAACCCCAAAATTGCATTGCAAGCTCACCTTTTTCATTTGATATAATAAGCAACCCATATATTACCGATACAAACTATAACTACATATGAAAGGTTGGGTTGAATTATATGGCGAATGGATCAAATGAAATAAAAACACTCGATGTTACACAAATTCTCGACCTCGCTCATAAAAAGCATATTATCGACGCATTTGTAACTGATGAGCATAATGAGCAAGAAGTTGTTATAGCGCTCGTTGCTAGAGTCCGACTTGCTGATATTAAAACCAATCAAGGTTGGAAGGCAACTGTTGTAGATGCTAAAAGAAGTCGCCTTTATGACAGTATAGAAATTACTACGGAACCTGAAAACCGCATGGCATCTAACGCTACAAGTCTACATTTAGATACGGGAACTTTCTATTCTGACTATGTAGGATATAATGTTGAGAAGCAACGAGAGTATGTCAAGAAGAATGGTAAGAAGTCTTTAGAACGGTATCAACAATTCTACTCTAATTCGACAGATCAATAATCTTTGAAGTCTTTTGCTTAACTACCCTATTCTTTAACATAGCAGAATCCAATCCACTTCCCTTAAGCTCGTAAGATCCAAAATTTCGCCCTACTTGTGATACGGTTCCCCCCGATTGATCTTCACCGCGCGATAAATCTGCTCCACCAGCACCAGGCGCATGAGCTGGTGCGGCAGCGTCATGCGCCCGAAGCTCAAGCGCTGCTGGGCGCGGCGCAGCACCTGATCGGAGAGCCCGTGGCTCCCTCCGATCACGAACACGACATGGCTTGTCCCGTAGGTGCCGAGCCGGTCGAGTTCGGCGGCCAGCTCCTCCGAGCTCCAGAGCTGGCCGCCGATGGCGAGCGCGATCACGTGCGCGCTCTCCTTCACCTGCGCGAGGATGCGTTCGCCCTCGCGCTCCTTCACGATGGACACCTCCGCTTCGCTTAAGGTGTCCGGCGCTTTTTCGTCCGCGACCTCGATCACCTGGAATTTGATGTACGGGGTCAGCCGCTTGGCGTATTCCTGGATGCCCAGCACCAGATACTTTTCCTTCAATTTGCCGACGCCAATGATTTGAATCAACATGAAGAATCCTCCATCCCTCATACATGGGTTATGTATTTATTATGGCAGGCGCTGCCTGCTTTCATTTTCTTTTAAGGCTAAACGTGCAAAGAGGAGCGTGCTCCCACGCTCCTCTTTCGCTTTTTCACTTATGTCAGACCACCAGAAACTTGCCTGCCTGCTCGCAATGCGCACACTGCACCGGCGGATCCCAGTCGGAGAATTCCGTTTCCTTCAAATCCACGATGTCCGGAGCATCCTCGTATTCGTCCACGAACATGTCGATGGCAAGTTCCAAATGTTCTTTGCATACTACGTACATATCGAAAGCATCCCTTCCAGCGCTACACAAGGTTGTGATCCTGCCCTAGTTTTACTGACTTTAGCCCTTCATCAGGCGTATGCGCGCCCGGTTTTCCCAGCGCTTTCTTTTGATTATACCATGGACGGGCCTGCGGCGGGGGAAACTTCTGCCGGCCCGCAAAGGGAACCGCAGGCATCTTCGCAATCCGCTGCTCCCTTTCTTATTTTGGCTCCAATGCGTTTTATTGATCCGGCTTTTCCGCCAGCTTCACATTGGTTGTTTGCTCTTTTCCGTCGCGATAAAACGTGACCTTCACGGTGTCGCCGATTTTGACTTTGTCGTACAGAAATTTTTTCATTTCCAGCGTCGTCGGGATCGGCGTATCGTTGAATTTCACGATCACGTCGTTCAGCTGAAGTCCGGCCTCCTGCGCGGGCCCGATTGCATCCAACACCACGACGCCGTCCTTAACGTCGCTTGGCAGCTTCAACTCTTTGAGCTGGTCTTCCTCTAAAGGTGCATAGGAGTTGTTCAGGTCCATCGAATAAATGCCGATATACGGACGGGCAACCTTTCCGTGCGTCATCAGCTCGTTGACCGTCTTCATCACCTGATCGGCCGGGATCGCGAATCCCAAGCCCTCTACCCCGGTGTCGGCGATTTTCATCGTGTTGATCCCGATCACTTTTCCGTTCAGATCGACGAGCGCTCCGCCGCTGTTCCCTTCGTTGATGGCCGCGTCGGTCTGGATGACCTCCTGCTCCCAGTCGTATACGCCGTCCTGGTTCAGCGAAACCGGCACGATGCGGTTCGTGTAGCTCACGATGCCGGAGGTCAGCGTATCGCCGAGCCCCAGCGGATTGCCGATGGCCAGCACCGTCTCCCCGAGCCGCAGCTTCCCGGAGTCGCCCATTTCGGCCACTTCGCCGATGTTTTTGCCGTCTACGGAAAGCACCGCGATATCGTTCACTTTATCGGCGCCGACAAGCTTCGCTTTTTTCATTTCGCCATTGACCGTCACCGCCTCAAGCTCCTGCGCGCCTTCAATGACGTGGTTATTCGTTATGATAAAAGCCTGCCCTTTGTCTTTTTTGAAAATGACGCCCGATCCCAAAGCCGACTCTTCCAGACTTTTATCCTTTTTTCCGTCCTTGTAATTCACGATGCTCACAACGGTAGGCCGCACCTTGGCCGCAGCCTGAACCAGTCTTTCATAGGGATCGGCGGCGCTGTCCACCTGCTTGGAATTCAGGGCGGCGACCGCATGCGGCGCCTTCCCGGAGGCAGGCAGACCCGTAATCATGCTGAACAGCAGCACGGCCACGAACGCACTGATAACCGAACTGATCGTTGCGATCTGAAGCGTCGACAGCCCGCGGCTGCTCCTGGATCTCGGCCAAATTTCCCGTGCCTTGCGAACACGGCCGAATACACGTCTGCGTTTCGTCACTTTGGTTGAATAAAAATCATCTTGAAACAGCCCCATGAGATCCTCTCCCCTTCGTTATCAAGCGCCTAAATTCCGTTTCTGCCGCCTTTCTCCAATACCCATATAGGTATGTAATCCATCCGATGTCCTATACCTAAAGATTACCTCTTCGGCGCCGTTTTTTCTGTAGTGCAAAAGTCTCCATTCGGAAAACATTTCCGAGCAAAGGGCCTACAAAGCAAACAGGCCGTTTTAAGCCAATATTGTCTCGGGATACAAGGCTGCATGTTCTTGAAAGTTAGGCTCCCATATATCTTAAACTAACCGATGGCCGTAAAGGTTTCGTTTCGCCGGCCCTTTATTTTTCTATCACCCTAAAAATGTGCCTTCAAGCAGAAAATCAGGAAATTTTTATGGAAAATGGGCCGTTTTGCAAACCTTCTCTTTGAAAATAGGAATAATTCAGGCGGCGGGCTACTAGAATAAAAGAGAAAGCACCTCTTATACTTCACAGCATACCTGAACATAATGGCATTCCCGCGGCAAAAAACGCGATGCCCCTGCCAAAAAAAGGGTTGGAGGTCAAACGCCATAAGCCCTCGCACAGCAAGGCATTTCAGGTTTTTCAGGTACTAATCATTGTACCACAAGGGGGCTTTAGGTCCCAATTGAAATCGAAATCGGCCGCTGGTGATTTGTGGAATCGATTCGCCTGTTTTTGGGAAAAATAGCATTAACGATCCAGTCGTCTTCTAAACGATAAAACGATATAAGGAGGAAGAACAGATGATAGAGCGGTTTCCGTCCGGCATGGACTACGTGCAGTTGATGGCCAAGCTTGGGGATTTGAAAGAAGAGCATTACCGCAATACCCTTGCCTTAAGCACCATCATCGAGCTGCTGATCGACAAGGGCATCCTCACCCGCGAAGAGGTGGAGAAAAAAGCGGCGGAGCTCGACCAGTTTATGGTTCACTCACCTTATCCCACGGTGTAGGACGGTCGTAATACGTATCGCATAATTTGAACTCGCTGTCTTTATAAAAGCAGCCGCGTTCCTCCATGCTGTCGCGCACCGTCATTTTGGCCAAATCCATCATGTTATGGTCGCGGCTGAGATGGGCCAGGTACGTTCGCTTCAGGTCGCCGGTCAGCAGCTCGCTTAAGGCTTCCCCTGCGTCCTCGTTGGACAAATGCCCCATGTCGCCCAAAATGCGGCGCTTGATGTTCCACGGATACCGGCCCATCCGCAGCATCTCGATATCATGGTTCGATTCAAGCACAAGCACGTTCGAATCGCTGATGGCCTGCTTGACCTTGTCGCTCATATAGCCGAGGTCGGTCGCCACGCTCAATTTTTCGTTTCCGTCGTAAAAGCAGTATCCTACCGGCTCGGCCGCATCATGCGAAATCCCGAACGATTCCACCCGCAGCGTGCCGAAGTCGCGCACCTCGCCGGTGCCCAGGACGACCCGGTTTTCCTCCGCTATTTTGCCGATGGATTTCTCCATCGCTTCCCATGTTTTCTCATTCGCATAAATCGGCAGGTCGTATTTCCGCGCCACGGCGCCGAGGCCTTTGATATGGTCGGAATGTTCGTGGGTGACCAGAATTCCGTCGATCTCCTCTCCCGTCACGTCCCGCTCCTTCATAAGCTCGTCAATCCGTTTGGCGCTCAGGCCCGCATCGATCATCAGCGTCGTTTCTTCGTTTCTGACGATCGTTGCGTTCCCCGTCGACCCGCTGGACAACACTGTAAAAGATATCCCCATTCCCGTTACTCCCTTTCTTTCTCGGTCTTCGGACTGGTCACAGTGACATCTCCGCTGATGCCCTGAACGTAATACATATCCCCGCTTTCCAATGTGAACCGCCACGACGGGGCGGCTACCTGGCTTTCCGAATTGTATACTTGCCCGTAATATCCAAGCTGTATGTCCTTGATCGCCGATCCCGGCGGAAGATGCCGCTCGACCAGCGTTTTCAGCGCGTTGCTCGCAGGCATCATTTTTTGATGCTCTTCATCGTCCACCGCGGTAATTTCAACCGGCGACTGGCGGTAGGAGATGATCCGCTGCTCGCTGTAATACAGCTCCAGCTGATCGTTAAACAGCGGCCATTTGTGGTCCACAAGCGTATGCATGACGAACCGGCCGGCCGCTCCGGCTTCCTGGATGCGTTCGAGCTCGCTTTTGGTCGCGTATTCGCTGGCCTGCGGGTCATACTGATAGTTCGCGATGTCCGGAATCGATTGCTTCAAGGCATTGACCAGCTCCCGTTCTTTGAAAATCAGCTGGCTTTCGATATGCTCCCCAAGCGTAACCTGCCGCCCGACGCTGTCCCCGTTGACGTATTGGTACGTAATTTTCGGCAGCTGCGGCGTCATGCTCGGAATTTGGCACAGCAGCTGGATCGACTTTTCCTTCATCACCTTCTGCGTGCTTTCCGATAAGGAGGCGAAATCCAGACTGGTGTCCGCCTGCTCGCGCATGTCGATCCACAGCTGGTATCCCAGCACCAGGTTCAACAGCAAAAAAGCGTATATCAGCACGTTTTTGGCCCGTCCCCAATCCATTGCTTCGCCTCCTTGAATCGTTTATGAAGCTTGTTCAGCGGCCGCTTCGCAGGCCCGCCAGCGGTTCATCGCCGGCCGGTCCCGCCGCCAACCCGCACCTTGCGTTTCTCTATCGGATGGTCCGGATTTGCCCGTTGGCCAGCTTCACCGCCCATACCGGCGCCAGTTTCAGCTTTCCTTCATCCAGCTTGGGCAAATAGGCCGGGTACAGATCTTCGATCGGCGAATCCTTGCTGATGGCAAGCAGCATCGGCCTTAAGCTGTTTCCGGCCGGAAGCTTCCTCACCTGCTTCGATTGCCCGGGCTTCATGTAAATCAACGACCGCTCATAGGTGGACACGTTGCCCTGCTGCAGGTCCAGCTTCATTTTGCCGTAATGGAAGCCAGGCGTATCCAAAACGGGGTAGGAGCCGAAATACTGCTGGAACACGACCTGGTTCTGCCCGACGCCGACGCTTGACAAATCCACGCGGTATTCGCCGTTCCAGCCGCCATGCTCGTTCACGAAGTCCACGGCGGCCAACATATCCTTGCTGTCGCTGCTCTCCCCTGCCGGGGGCGCTGCCGGATCGGTGTAGCTCATCCATTTTTGCTCCTGGCGCACCTGCAGGCTGCGTTTCGAATCGGTATAGATCTCCGAGCCGTCCTTCTCCCGAATGTACCGGGTGATGCCCGGGTCGAAAAAGAGGCTCTGCTGCATTTGCGCCACCGTATACGATCCGATCTCCAGGTCCGCCTCCACGACGTCGAGCGGCTTTTCCGGCACGTAATAAGCCCCGCCGTTTTGCATCGAATACGGAATCCAGTTCTTGCCGAAATCCACGTGCTGCTGCACGTCCTGGACGGTCAAATCGACCTTGGCCGCTTCGTACATCACGTCCCCTTGCGTGCTGAAAAATAGCGCATGCGTTTTCGATTCGCTTGGCGTGTTATAGATCCAAATCCGGTTGATGCGCTCCGCCTCAAACAGCGAATCGGGCTGAATCTGCATCACGCGTTCGAGCAGCGATACGGGAATTCCCGCGCCGAAGGTCAGCTCGATGCCGGGATTTTCGGTCCTGATTTTGTTCCAGTCCACGTTTTCCACGGATTCCCGCTGGAAATTTTCGAAGCTGCGCCCCTTGAGGCGCGCGTAGATCAATTTATAAAACGTCGAATTCGGATAAAAAACGGTATGCTTGCCTTCGCCCATATGGATGAGCATCTTGTCCGGATACACCATGTTTTCGATCCGCTGCTGCGGACCCATGTTATCCGTCTTGATATAGGTATTGGTCGCTTTGGCGGCCGTATCGCTTCCCGGAAGCCGGTAGATGAGATAATAGCTCTGCACCAGGCTGCCCGCGACGAGCAGCAGCAGGAGGAGCGATTTCAACCGTTCCTTCATGACGCCACCCCCTCGTCTTCCGCCGGCGGCAGCGTAAACGTCACTTTCGTGCCCTGCCCGAGTTCGGATTGAATCGAAATGGTGCCGCCGTGCGCCATGACGATCTCCCTGGCAATGGACAAACCGAGACCGGTGCCGCCCATGCTGCGGGAGCGGGCCTTGTCCACCCGGTAAAAGCGCTCGAAGATCCGGTCCAGATCCTTCTTCGGAATGCCGATCCCCGTATCCTGCACGGCGATGGCCAGCATGCCCCCGGGCGCTTGCACGGCCCCCATCGTGATGCTTCCGCCGGGCTGCGTGTATTTCAGCGCATTGGACACCAGATTATCCAGCACCTGGTCGATCTGGTCGCGGTCGCACAGCGCTTTCGGAAGCCCGGCGCCCACCTTGACCTCGGAGCCGATATCCTTCTGCTGCATCTGGAAGGAGAAGCGGTCCGCCACGTCCTCCAGCATCTCCAGCACATCGGTCGGCTGCTTGCGCATGAGGGCCTCCTTGCTATCCAGCCGGGACAGATGGAGCAAATCGGTCACAAGCCGGATCATCCGGCCGGTTTCGTTCTGAATGACTCCCACGAACCGCGAAGCCAGCGGCGGATCGTCCAGCGCGCCGTCATCCAGCGCTTCGGTATAGCTTTTGATCGTCGTCAGCGGCGTCCGCAGTTCATGCGAAACGTTCGCCACGAATTCGCGCCGCGACGCCTCGAGCTTTTCCTGCTCGGTAACGTCCTGCAGCACGGCGATCGTCCCCGTAATGCCGACCTCCCGGCGGTGGATCGGAGTAAAGGTCACCCGGATCATATAGGACCGGTCCGCCTCCTGGCTCATTTGCAGCAGCATCGTCACGTACGTCCCCTCCGTGAACATCTGCGTCTGTTCCTCGCTCAGTCCGAGCACCTCGGCGATGGCGGAGCCGGACACTTCTTCTTCATCCACGTTCAGAATGGCCGCCGCGCGGCGGTTCATCAGAATGATGCGCCCCGCTTCATCCGTCGCGATC
Organism: Paenibacillus sp. YAE3; assembly: GCF_057546105.1. Taxonomy (NCBI): domain Bacteria; kingdom Bacillati; phylum Bacillota; class Bacilli; order Caryophanales; family Paenibacillaceae; genus Paenibacillus; species Paenibacillus sp. YAE3. Next base: position 51,786 of record NZ_BAAIYF010000016.1, read on the forward strand.
ACGCCGTCGCTCATGTTGGTCAGGATGGAGGCCAGCTTCTCTTTCTCCTCTTCATTGACCAGCAGCGCTTCCCGGAGGCGGGTCGTCATATAGTTAAAAGCTTCGCTCAACTGCCCGATTTCGTCGTTGCCGAAGACCGGCATCTTGAGGTCGAATTTGCCTTCGGCGACCGCCGTGGCATGCCGCGTCATTTCCTTGATCGGGTGCGTGATGGTATGCGCCAAAATGACGCCAAGCACCGCCGTCAGCCCGAGCGCCAGCAGGATGCCCGAAATGAAGATGTTGTTGACCCGCCCCATCGTCGTGTACAGTTCTTTCATCGAAGCGACGATATAGACCGCGCCGATGATTTTCCCCTTGTTGATCAGCGGTTTGGCGACGACCTTCTTCCGGACGTTGTCCTCGTCGATGACGTATTCCTCGTTGTCCTTGCTGCCTTGAAGGGCACGGCTCACCACCGTTTGGGTATTTTTGCGGCCGACGATGTCCATATGCGACTGATTGGACGTGATCAACACTTTTCCGCTTGCGTCCAGCACCTGGATTTCCGCCCCGTCCATATTGAACAGGTTCGTCACGATCGGCCCCAGGGTTTCGACGGAATTATTCTCGCCCGTATCGGCGGCGCTCTCCAGTTTCTCCGCAGCCAGCACAGACAAGAGCTCGGCTCTTTCCTGCAAATCTTGGGTAAAATTCCGGGTTAGCGAGTTTTTCATGGCACTCACGAAATAAACGCCAATCAGCTGCATGGCGATCAGGATGAGCAGCACATAAATAATGATCAGCTTCGCCTGAATGGTGCGGAAAAAGGAGGTCCACTTCATTTACAGGCCTCCGTTTTTGGGACTTCGCATCATGTAACCGAGACCGCGGCGCGTCAAAATATACTCCGGCTTGCTCGGATTTTCCTCGATTTTCTCGCGCAGCCTCCGAATCGTGACATCCACCGTCCGGACGTCCCCGAAATATTCAAAGCCCCACACCGCCTGGAGCAAATGCTCCCGCGTCATCACTTTCCCGGCGTTTTTCACCAGATAATACACCAGCTCGTATTCCCGGTGCGTCAAATCGAGCGCCTCGCCGTCCTTATACACCAAATACATGTCCGTATCTATAAAAAGGTCAAACAGCTGAATGCCCTGCTTCGTCTCCAGCGCCGCCACGGCAGCCGTTTCGGCCCCCGCCGTCTTCGTCTGCCGCCGCATCTGCGCCTTCACCCGGGCCAGCAGCTCGCGCGTGCTGAACGGTTTGGTGACGTAATCGTCCGCCCCCATCTCGAGGCCCAGCACCTTGTCGATCTCGCCGTCCTTTGCCGTAAGCATGATGATCGGCATGTGGAGCCCCTGCGCGCGCACCTCGCGGCAGACGTCCATCCCGTCCTTACCCGGCAGCATCAAATCGAGCAGCATCAGGTCCGGCTGGGTCGACAAGGCCATTTCAACCGCGCTGACGCCGTCAAAGGTGCAAATGACGTCATAGCCCTCTTTTTCCAAATTAAACTTCAAAATATCGGCAATGGGCTGTTCGTCATCCACTACCAAAATGGTTCCCTGCATTCGCCTTTCACCCCGTTCATCAAAGCTTGTACAGTCCTTTTCCCATTTTACCATACCTGGCTTCGCGTCACATCCCGTTCAAGCGGCAATTCCTGGGCAGCCTCCCTTGAAGCGAAAAGGCACCGCCTCCCGGAAGAGGCCGTGCCATGTACTTGCGAATCTTGGATGTTGCGATATTCGTTGAATGATTGCGAAACGGATGCGGTAAGACTGCGAATTAGTTCAAATACTTCATCGGATTTTGAATGGAGCCGTTTTTATGGATTTCAAAATGCAAATGGGTGCCGGTCGAATGGCCGGTGCTGCCCATAATGCCGATGGGATCCCCTTGGTCTACGCGCGCCCCGGCATGCGTCGAAATGCTTCTCAGATGCCCGTACAGCGTTTCATATCCGTTGCCGTGGCTGATGATGATCGCATTGCCGTAACCGCTGATCTGCCCGGTAAACGTGACGGTGCCGTCGTCGGCGGCCTTGATGGTCCGGTTGCCGGACACGATATCGATGCCTTTATGCATCCGGCCCCAACGCGAGCCGTAAGAGCTGGAAATGCTGGCGCTGCTGACCGGCCATGCGAACCGCCCCGTGCCCTTGCCGGGAACCTTCGTTCCTTGCAGCACAACCTCCTTGAGCGAAGGTTTGATCACCGTCTGTCCGACCCACTGCTCGTCCACGACTTTGCCGTTTTGTTTCGTCACGACGTAGTTCATGACCTTGAGCCCTTCCTGGCCGGGGCGAACCACCTTGCTTTTCCCTGCCGGAAGGTCCTTGGACTTGCGGATTTCGATATCCGGGGCCGTGGCCACCTGTTCGGATACCTTTTCCACCGTCGTCACCGTCAGAGGCGGCTTCGGCACGGTCAGCTTCAGCTGGTCGCCGATCTGCATGTATTTTTCCTTCACCTGCGGATTGTTCGCGAAAATCTCCTTTTGGCTCACGTGGAATTCTTCGGCGATCGAGCTGATCGTGTCGCCTTCCTGCACCGTGTACACGAGCGGCGCGTCCTGGCCCGTCGTGAGCAGCTTGGCTGCTTCCTCGGCCGTGAGTATTTTATTCGGATCGGCCTCCACCGGAGCCGAAGTGACCTTCTCTTCGATCCGCACCGACTTTACGGCAGGCCCGGCCGCCGTTTTTTGAGGCACGGCCTTGCCGCTGGCTGCCAGCTTTTGCACCGCTGCGCCGCCCGCTTGGGCAGCCTTCGTTTGCGGCACGAATTTCTGCTTCGCTTTTTCCACCGCGGCATTTATCGTCGCCTGGTCCTTCACGATGCCGACGACCTTGCCGCCCACTATCAGCTGGACGCCTTCCGCGTAAGCTTTCAGCTTCCCGCCCAGCTTGTCCAGCGTTTCCCGCGTGTTCGGTTCCGCCTTAAAGCCTTTTTCCAGCTTCGTCGTAATCCCGTCGGTATGCAGCTTCATCGCCACATCCGGATATTTATTCTGATATTCCTGCCGTTTCTGGTCGTATAATTGTTCAAGACGTGCCGGATCGTCAATCGTTCCGATTTCTTCCCCATGTATGTAGACATGATAGTAGGGTACGGTTTGGGCATCGACGTACTGATTGCCTGCAAAAACGAGGCCGGTAATCAAGATCGCCGCTCCCGCCGTTCCGATGATCCACTTTCGGGCAGCGCTCCACCGCGGCCGCTTTGGCTCTACAGGGTTAGAATGGCTTATGTCATGTTCTCCGTGCCCGGAAGCCTGCACCGTCGGTGTTGCCTCTGCCTGCGTTCCTTCCGTCTGGCGAAAATCGTTAGAACCTTTCATTTTACTCTCCCTTATGCTTTGCGTATCGGTGGGCTGGAATATAATCCAACGACAAAAAGGTTAAAATTTTGATACCTTTTTACACCCTCGTATACTTTAACATAAGCTCCGTTAACAATTCAACTTTACGGAATTAGCAAAAAAACCCGCTCGGGATGCGGGCTCTCAGGGAATCGTATGCTGTTCGCACAGGCTGCGGCGTTAACAAAAAAATAACAATTCTTCACGGCTCCAACATTGGTTTCAACGCATTGTATTCCTCGGCGTTCAAATACCGGGAGATCGACGCTTCAATCGCCTTCGATTCGTCTTCGGTCAGTCCGTCCTCCATGGCGCCCGAAATTTTTTGAAGCTCCGCCGGGGGCAGCTTGGTGATCAGCATGTTGAATATTTGCTCTTTTTCGCTTCCGGTGAGCTCGCGTTTCTTTTGCAGGCCATCCGTGCCGCTCTGCTCCTCTGCCTGGGTCGATGCGCTTCCCGTTCCGGCATCCCCGGGGAGATCCTGGCCCATGACCGGGAACGCGTTATCCGGCGCTTTCTCTTGCTCCGCTGCCCCTTCCCCCGTACTGCCGCTGACGCCGGAGTCCGTTGCGGATTCCCCGCTGCCGGAGGAACCGGCTTCCTCTGACGTTCCGCCATTCGCCATGCCCTCAGCGAGACCGCTGCCGCCTGCATCGCTGCCGCTTCTGTCGCTGGAGCTGCTGGAGTCCGTTCCCTCGCCGATCATGCCGGTGCTGCCGGATGAATCCGCACTACTTTGCGACCCCGATGCCGAATCGCCGCTGCCCGAATCCGATCCGCCTGTTTCTCCGGCTGCCGAATCGTTATCGTCCGTCGATGACTTCCCGTCGGGTTGTTCCGGCGTTTTGGCGGCTTCCTCCTGATCCGTTTTCTTGTCCTCCCCGCCTCCGCCACTCCAGCCGAACAACCCTTTCATCATGCTGCCGAAACCAAAAGATTGCCCTTCCAGCGTAATATTGAAACTGGACAACAGCGATTGCATATAGCTGCTAACGATCAGTCCGGTCGTCATGATGGTCAAACCGCTGATCAAAAGCACCGTCAATACCGTTTTGACCAGCCACCGCGTCAATTTCATGCAAGTCTTCCTCCTTTTAAAACACGCTAGGATGATTGCAGCGTATAGAAAGATCGGCATCAATCTATGAAAGAGATTTGCAAAATCCTGTTTACTAGAAGTATTGACGGGTTGCGGCCGCTTTTAACCCATTCGGGCAAGAAAAAAAGCCCGCTGTCCGGAATTTTCCGGCAGCGGGCTCGATTCGTAACGGTAAGCAGCAGCGGTCGACTGAACGATCCGGACCGAAGCTTACTGCTTGCGATGATGATTAATAGATTGGCAAAATTTGATTCGTTTGGCTGCGGTTGCGTCCCACGGAGAAGATGGCGATCGGAATGCCGGTCAACTCGGACACGCGCTTGACGTAATTGCGGGTCGTTTCAGGAAGATCCTCGAGCGTTTTCGCTTCGGAAATATCCTCGTGCCAACCCGGCATTTCTTCGTACACCGCTTCGCATTCCGCCAGCATTTTCAGGCTTGCAGGGTAATGCGTAATCACTTCGCCGCGGTATTTGTATCCGGTGCAGATTTTAACGGTGTCCAGACCGGTCAATACGTCCAGCGAGTTCAAAGACAATCCGGTCAAACCGCTGACGCGGCGGGCATGGCGCACCACGACGCTGTCGAACCAGCCGACGCGGCGAGGGCGTCCGGTTACGGTGCCGTATTCATGGCCTTTTTCCCGGATGAAATCGCCGATTTCATCGTTCAGCTCCGTCGGGAAAGGACCGTCGCCCACACGGGTCGTGTAGGATTTGGCTACCCCGATGACCTGGTCGATTCTCGAAGGACCCACGCCGGAACCGATGCAGACGCCGCCGGCCGAAGGGTTCGAGGACGTAACGTACGGGTACGTTCCTTGGTCGATGTCAAGCATAACGCCTTGCGCGCCTTCGAACAACACTTTGCGGTTTTCGTCGATCGCGTCGTTCAGCACGACCGAAGTGTCGGTCACGTATTTGCGGATGACTTCCGCATACTCCAGATACTGCTTCAGCACTTCTTCCACGTCCAGCGGCTCGGCGCCGTACACTTGCTGAATGATTTGGTTTTTCTCTTTCATCAGGTGACGCAGCTTCAGCTCGAATTCTTCGGCATCCATCAAATCCGCGATCCGGATGCCGTTCCGGGCAGCCTTATCCATGTAGCAAGGACCGATCCCTTTCCGGGTCGTCCCGATTTTGTTCGGGCCTTTGCGGTCTTCTTCCAGTCCGTCCAATACCAGATGGTACGGCATAATGACATGCGCGCGGTCGCTGATGACCAGATTATCCGTTGTAAATCCGTTATCGTGAATGTAATTGATTTCTTCAATGAGTGCAGCCGGATTGATCACCATGCCGTTTCCGATGACGCAGATCTTGTCGGAGTAAAACACGCCGGATGGAATCAAGCTCAGCTTATATTTTTTACCGTCAATCAGAATGGTATGTCCGGCATTGTTGCCGCCCTGATAACGGGCAACCACATCGGCGCTTTCCGCGAGAAAGTCCGTGATTTTTCCTTTGCCTTCGTCTCCCCATTGTGTTCCCACAACGACTACTGTTGACATTTTCATTCCCCCGCTTGGTGCGTATGGCGCACCTCGTTTTAATAATTCCTATGCATTGTGCGCGAAAAACCCCAACTCTATGCACGTTTTCCGCTTGTGTCATTTCATGAATAAACAATGTTCATAAGCCGCTTGGCTGGTTGAAACCCGTTAACAGACTCAAACCATAATAGATCGATTCCCAAAGCAAAGCAGCATTATCAGTGTAACAGTCCCCATTTTCAAAGTCAAATAAAAAACGAACAATCGCACATGGAGACGTACGATTGTTCGGAAATGGAAATGATATGGATCCATAAGTGCAATCGTGTTGCATCGGACCCGCAAAATGCGGAAGTCCGTTGTATAGAATCAAGCGGCTACATGGCGAATGGCTCGGCATGGTTCCGCTCGTAATTGACGAATTTATTGAAGTTTTTCAAAAAGACCAGTTCCACCGTGCCGACCGGACCGTTACGCTGCTTGGCGATGATGATTTCGATGATGTTCTTCTTTTCCGTCTCCTGATTGTAATAATCGTCGCGGTAAAGGAAGGCAACGATATCGGCATCCTGCTCGATCGAACCCGATTCCCGAAGGTCGGACATCATCGGACGTTTGTCCTGACGCTGCTCGACGCCCCGGCTCAGCTGGGACAAGGCGATAACCGGCACGCTCAGCTCGCGGGCGATTTGCTTCAGGGTACGGGATATTTCCGATACCTCCTGCTGCCGGTTTTCGCCGGGTTTGCCGCGTCCTTGGATGAGCTGCAAATAGTCGATAACGATCATGCCGAGGCCTTTTTCCTTCTTCAGCCGCCGGCATTTCGAACGAATGTCCGCCACCGTAATGCCGGGCGTATCGTCGATATAGATTTCGGCTTCGGCCAGCGATGCGATTCCCATCGTCAGCTTGGCCCAATCCTCGTCCGTTTTGAAATCGCCTGTACGCATCAGGTTGGCATCCAGATTAGCCTCGGCGCAAATCATACGGTTGACCAGCTGCGGCGCGGACATCTCCAAACTGAATATCGCTACGGTTTCTTTGGCCCGGACGGCAACGTTTTGGGCGATGTTCAGGGCAAACGCCGTCTTCCCCACGGAAGGACGCGCCGCCACAATGATAAGGTCCGAACGTTGGAATCCGTTCGTCATCTTGTCCAAATCGACAAATCCGGTCGGAATGCCGGTCGTGGTGCCGCCTTGCTGGTTCAAAACCTCCACGCGGTCGAACACTTCCATCAGCACGTCGCGGATGGCGACGAAGCCGCTGCCGGTCCGGCGGTTGGAGATCTCCAGAATCCGGCGCTCCGCGTCGCTGAGCATGCCGGCCACGTCTTCTCCGCCGCTGTAGCCTTCGCTTACGATTTGCGTAGCGGTGCGGATCAAACGGCGCAGCATCGATTTTTCTTCGATAATCTGCGCGTAATACTCCACGTTGGCTGCCGTCGGCACCGCATGGGCAAGCTTGGCCAAATAGCTGACGCCGCCCACATCCTCCAGTTGGCCTTTGTCCTGCAGCCGTGAAGTCAGTGTAACCAGATCGATTGGCTGATTCTCTTCTCCGAGCTGGATCATCGCCTCATAAATCAGCTGATGTGACGCGTCATAGAAATCCTCCGGCTGCACCCGCTCCATCGCGGTGATCATCGCTTCGCTCTGCAGCAGAATGGCCCCTAGAACCGCCTGCTCCGCCTCCAGATTCTGCGGGGGAATCCGGTCGAAAAAGAGCTCTCCGCCCATCTTATTCCTCCGTAACCTGAACCTTCAGCGTCACTTTCACTTCAGGGTGCAGCTTGACGGTCATCTGCGTAACGCCCAGGTGGCGGATCGGCTCTTCGAGTTCAATTTTCCGTTTGTCGACTTTGATGCCCGACGTAGCCAGCGCTTCGGCAATTTGCTTGCTCGTAATGGCGCCGAACAGGCGGCCGCCTTCGCCGGCTTTGGCCTTCAGCTGCACGGTCATCTCTTCAAGCTTTTTGCCAAGCTCCTGCGCTTCGATTTTTTCCTGCTCCTTGCGTCTTTGCTCGGCCGCATTCTGGTTTTCGAGCGTCTTCATGTTACCTTCCGTCGCCGGGCGCGCCAATCCGCGCGGCAGCAGGAAATTGCTTGCGTATCCCTCGGATACGTCCTTGATTTGGCCTTTTTTACCTTGACCCTTAACGTCTTGCAGAAAAATGACTTTCATTCGAACAACCCCTCTTTCTCCTCAATTTGCGAAAGAACCTCAAGCAGCTTCTGCTCGGCCTCTTCCACGGTTCCCTTCAATTGGACGGCCGCATTGGTCAAATGACCGCCGCCGCCAAGCCTTTCCATCACGACCTGGACGTTCATCCGGCCAAGCGAACGCGCACTGATGCTGATCAAGCCGTCAGGCCGTTCGCTGATCACGAACGATGCGACCACATCCGTCATATTGAGCAGCGTATCCGCAGCTTGGGCGATGAGCAGCTGCGGAATGACGGTCCCCGGTTCGGTCACGGCAAGAGCGATATGATCATATACCATTTTAGCATGCTTGATGATTTCTGACTTTGCCAGATATTCCTGTAAATCTTCTTTCAGCATCCGCTGAATTTGGATCGTGTCGGCGCCGCTGCGGCGCAGGAACCCTGCCGCCTCGAACGTGCGCGATCCGGTATGGAGTGCAAAATGCTTCGTGTCGACCGTGATGCCGGCCAGCAGCATCGTGGCCTCCATCGGCGTGAGCTGGATTTTTTCGTGGATATATTGCAACAGCTCGGTCACCAGCTCCGATGCGGACGACGCGTACGGCTCCATGTAGACCAGCACCGCATCGTTGATGAACTCCTCGCCCCTGCGGTGATGGTCCACGACGACGATCCGGCTTGCATTTTGCACGAGCTTCGGCTCCATCGTCATGGAAGCCTTATGGGTATCCACGATGACGAGCAAGCTGTGCGGGCTCAGAAGAGCCAGCGCCTGCTCCGGCGAAATGAAACGCTCGAACAGCTTTTCGTCCTTTTGAACCTGATCCATCATCCGGTCAATGGACGGATTTCTTCCCGGCAGGACGACGTAAGCCTCGACGTTGTACATTTGGGCAGCCTTAAGCACGCCGATGGAAGCGCCGATGACGTCCATGTCCGGCATTTTGTGTCCCATAATAATAACCTTGTCGCTTTCCTGCATCAAATCGCGCAGCGCATGGGCGATAACCCTGGCCCGTACCCGGGTGCGCTTCTCGACGGCATTGGACTTGCCGCCATAAAAGGACAGCCGCTGCCCCGCCTTGACCGCCGCCTGGTCGCCCCCGCGCCCAAGCGCCATATCCAGCGAGGATTGCGCCAGTTCCCCTAACTCGTTGATGCTTTCCGCACCGAAGCCGAGCCCGATGGAGAGCGTCATCGGCACCTTCAGTTCCGCCGTCATTTCCCTGACTTCGTCCAGAATCACAAACCGGCTTTTTTCCAGCTCCTGCAACGATTGATAATTCAGCATCATCAAATACCGGTCCGATGACAACCGCCGCAGGTATACCCCGTATTGTCTCGCCCATTCCGTAATTTCCGTCGTCACCCGCGCGATCAAAGAGGTTCGCTGCTGGTCATCCATCCCTTGGGCGGCTTCATCGAGGTTATCCATCATGATGATGCCGATCGCCAGCTTTTCGGCCTCGTATTTCTCGCGCAGCACCACCATATCGGTAATGTCGTACAAGTAGATCAAACGTTCTTCCGGATTCAGCATCAAATGAAAATGCGATTCCCCGATTTTGATCTCGGTGTGGATCTGCTTTCCGTCCTTGGCACCGTCCCGATGCCCGTCCTTGTGGCCTTCCTTCTTGTCGTTCAGCATCGGCGTCAGCGAGGGAAACAGCTCCTGCAGCGAATCGCCGACCAACGTTTTTTGGCCGAAAATTTTGCACACGTAACGGTTGTTCCATTCGACCGTCTTATCCTCGCCGTATAGCACGATCCCGAACGGCAGGGCGCTGATCGCTTCGCCCTCGACCCTTTTGACGCGAAAGGACAAGCCGTTGATGTATTCCAGCAGGTTTTTTCTGTACCGCATTTCCGCCTTCAGCAACAGGTAGCATAACGCCGCCACAAGAATGAGGCTTATGATTCCGAGCGGCCAATTGTACCGGGTCACGATAATGACCAAAAGCAGCATCAGCATAAACGCCCATACGGTATAATAGCCGTGCCAGCGCTGTTGTAGAAATTTAGGCATGACTCCCACCCTAACGTTTTGATTTAGTCATAAATTGACGCAGCGGAAATGCCAAGTCCAAAATCCCGATGATCCGCATCGGCGGAAACAGAAGGATCGGAATCGCAATAAGCAGCGGCACGATCGGGTGCCATTTTTTCGTATGCCCCAAGTAATAGAAAAAACCGATGGCTTGAATCATGAAACAGATGTGCAGGAGCGGCACCAGATTCGCTGCAATCATCGTCAGAAACGGACTGTCTGCGCGGCGGGCGAACACTTCAATGATGACTCCGATCAAATAATACCAAATCAAGGACCGCGGCAGCATCCATTCCCGCGCAGGCTTCAGCTTAGGAACATGGAACGCCGTGCTTTCGATGATCGGCCGTGCCAGCGCATGCGTGATGACGGCCATCATAAAGGAGCTGACGATCATGGCAAAAGGAATCATTTGCATGGTGGCGTCGCTTACCAGCTGCATTTGTTCGGGCGTCCACATCATGTCGGTCACCAGCGGATTGTTTCCGCCGACGTCCTTCAGCGGCGACATCGTCATTTTTACGATATCATGCACATAGCTGGACAAGTCGAAGTGCAAAAATACGGTGCCGATCAGCAGCAGTATCAGCATTTCGGCCAAAATCGTGCCGGCTCCGGACATCAGCGTTCGCAGCGCGGGCCTTTTTTTCTTGTAAGCCCAGCCCATGACGAGCGCAGGTATGACAAAATATACGGCCAAGAGCAAATTCACCGGATGAACGATGAAGGCGATCAGCCATACCGGGAGTACATGAAGCAAAAAAAATCTCGTATTTAGCGTTGCAAACAGAATCGTGGCCGGCAAAATCAAAAAAAATACCGTCACGATGGACAAAGGAGAAAGCAAGGAAAGCAGCAGAAGCAGATATACGACGCTCCATACTACCGATGTCCAGCGCATTTTCAATGTCTTCACCTCTTACGCATATGTTCTTCGAGCGCGGAAATATCCTGGTACCAGTCCTCTAGCTGGTGGCCTTCCTGTTTGTGTTTCTTTAATTTATCGATCAAAAGATCATCCAGGTCACGGTATGACATCCCCAGCCTGCGGGCCAATATGTAAGAGCTCATGATCAAACTTGCAAGACTGTCGCCAACCCGGGTCGTGCTGCCTTCCCACAATGCCTTGAACAGCCTCGATACGTGGTCCACTACTTCGGTTTTAAGCCATTCGATCACCTTGGCGCGCTTGGCTACATCCAAATCTTTAGGCATATTCTGAAGCTCACACTCCCTGAAAAAGCTTTATTCTCCATTATAGCATAAAAGAGTCCCGCCCACGAAAAACGGTCCCTCAGTCCCTTGCGTCCCAAACGAACGGTAAACCCCGCCGCCATGTGATGCCGTAAATCAAAAAACTCCGCTCATGCCGCTTTCTGATATTGTCAAAAAGACCTGCCCGAATCGTCTTCATCAAAAGCAGGTCTTTTTCTCATTCTATGCCTTTTGGCCCTAAGGTAATCGCAGCTTTTGCAAAATTCGAACGTCTCGAGCGCGGTAAAACGAAAATATGATTCCCTAAAACGAGAACTTATATCGAATTGACTGATTCTTTGGACACAAATCGTTCGCAGTATTCGATAATCTGGCTTCTGCGGACGATCCCGATAAAGCGGTTCATGTCGTCCACGACCGGCACGAAGTTCTGCACTTTGGCCAAATTGATCAAGTCTTCCATATTCGCGTCGATCGACACCGGTTTATTGTTCATTTTAAGCGGTACGTCCTTCAGCAGATACTTGGACGCATTCTCGAAATTGATTTTCCCGCCCGAGTTTTTCATATGCCACAGCAGGTCGCCTTCGGTCACCGTTCCGGCGTATGTTCCGTCCTTGCCCAGAATCGGCACCGCCGTGTACCTGTGGTATTCCATTTTTTCGAGGGTTTGCCTCAACGTCGAGTCTGTCGTTACCGTAACCACTTCCTGTTTAGGCAGCAGAAAAAACGCGATGTTCATGTCGGATCATCCTCCTCTGCAGCTTCTTCCAGCTTCCCTCGTCTTCTTACGGTGTAACCCTGCGATCGTTTCAGGAGGACACAAAATCAGCAGCCGCACCTGTGGCTGCCGATTTTATTCAAAAGGGTACATGACCTTTGCTGCATTTTATCTTGCGAGGGAACGCCCTGAAGAGGCTGTTCTCATTTTGCCGTGCCGTCCCCTTGCGTCGTGTCATCGTCCGGCAGCATCAGCTGGTCGGAAGGCGTGTCGGGATTTTCCCAACTGTCGATGAGTGCTTTCGCCTTGTCCACGTCTTTTGGGATCGGCTTGTCGTAATATATTCCGTTGATCTTCATGCCTTCGCCCATGATCGTATAGCTTGTAAATTGGGCTTCCGATCCGGTCAAAATTTGTTTGGCCAGATCGATGATGAATTTGGGCTGCATATCCGTCTGGAAGTTGTCGCCCATAATGTCGAGCAGCTCGGGAATTTTGGAAATTTGATTCAGGCGCAGCATCCGGTTCGCTACCGCATCCAAAAACACCTGCTGCCGCTTCGTGCGATTAAAATCGCTGTCCTCCCGGTAGCGCACGTAGTTCAAAGCTTCCTCGCCGTCATAGATCGGCTTGTTGGCTTTTATGGTGAATTTCTCATGGTCGCGGCCTTTGTTCACGATGTCCTTCTTGATCGGCAACTCCACCCCGCCAAGCGCATTGACGGCATCCTTCAAACCTTGGAAATTGATCGTAGCGTAATAGTCCACCTCGTGATCGAGGAACGCCTCGACGGTATCCTTGGACATTTGCTGTCCGCCGAACGCGTATGCATGCGTAATCTTATCCTTTTTCCCTTTGCCGATGATCTCGGTGTACGTATCCCTTGGGATGGAGATCAGCAGCGCTTTCGAATCCTTCGGGCGCACGACGGCATAAATCAGCGTATCCGAACGCGCCGGTTCGTCCTTGCGCTGGTCGGAACCGAGCAGCAGGACCGAAAAAGGCTTATTCTGATACACGACCGGTTCGGCCGGTTTGGTCGGCCCGTTGTCCCTCGACTCCAGCGGCTGATACGATTTCTGGAGCGAGCTCTCCACTTGTTTGGACAGAAATAAATCAAAGGCCATCACCGCGAGCTGCTTGCGGAACACATACGAGCTCCCCGCAACCAGAAGAATGACCACGGCAATGGATATATATATTTTTGTTCTCTTTTTCATTCAATGATTCCTTCTTTGATTAGAATAAAAAGTCCTAACTCAAACAAAAACGGGAACCTTCCAGCCTCCTTTCCTATTTAAACGGATCCCGGATGAATGACGCATTTCGATGAAAGGGCGATCCGTTTAGGCAAAGATAAACGACATTAACATTGTAAACGGTATTTTTGCAAAAAGAAACCGCAGAACGGTGTCGATTCATGAAAAAAAGGTTCCTTTGCCGTTAAAAATGTGCAGTTTTGCCGTGAACAACCGGTAACCGAAAAAGACTAACGGAATGAGCAGGGCCGCAATACATAGTATTCGGCGGGTATGTCGCTGCCGGAAAGGCAAAAAAGCAGCCTTGTACCGGTTATCCGGCACAAGGCTGCTGATGAACATGTCGTATTCAATGAACGCTCAGGAGGACCCCAATCCTTCCTTGATTAGCCGTTTTGTCAGACAGTGTTTCGATTAACGATTTAATTTGCTCATGTCGGAGCCGCCTTCGACGCCGATCGGGAAGTGGCAAGCCACCTCGCGGCCCGGCTTCACTTCCTGCAGCTTCGGCTCGACCTGGCTGCATTTTTCTTGGGCAAACGGACAACGGGTATGGAAACGGCATCCTGACGGCGGGTTGGCCGGGGATGGCACGTCGCCCTGCAGCACGATCCGGCTGCGTTTTTTGGTTGGCGACGGCTTCGGTATAGCCGACAGCAGAGCAGCCGTATACGGATGCAGCGGCTCGGCGTACAAGCTTTCCGTTTCGCCGACTTCCACCATTTTACCCAAATACATGACGCCGACGCGGTCGGAAATGTGGCGAACGACGTTCAAGCCGTGCGCGATGAACAGGAAGGTCAGTCCCATTTCCTTCTGCAGCTTCATGAGCAGGTTGATCACCTGCGATTGCACCGACACGTCGAGCGCGGATACCGCTTCGTCCGCGACGATGAATTTCGGCTTGAGCGCAATGGCCCGGGCAATCCCGATCCGCTGGCGCTGGCCGCCGGAAAATTCATGCGGATAACGGTTGCGGCGCGTTGGATCCAGACCGACCATTTCCATCAGTTCCACGACGCGCGCATCGATTTCTTTGGCGGACATTTTCGTATGAATCTTCAATGGTTCGCCGATGACGTCCTTAACGAGGAAACGGGGATTCAGCGATCCGAACGGATCCTGGAAAATGATCTGCATTTCTTCGCGCATTTTGTTCAGTTCGCGGTTGCTCAGCGCATGAACGTCGCGGCCGTTGATTTTAACCGAACCTTCCGTCGCGCTTTGCAGGCGGAGGATAACCCGTCCGAGCGTCGATTTGCCGCAGCCGGACTCCCCTACGAGCCCGAAGGTTTCGCCTTCGCGGATCGTAAGCGATACATCGTCCACCGCTTTGACGTTGCCGACGACGCGGTTCAGCAGCCCTTTATGGATCGGGAAATATTTTTTGACGTTATTGACTTCCACCAAATTTTTAGCCATGGATGTTATCCCCTTTCCCGGCTACGGCTGCCTTGCCGTTTTCTTCGAACAGCCAGCATTTTGCGTAATGCTCGTCACCGACCTGGATGTCTCCAGGCTCGACTTGGCGGCATTTATCCATGACATGCGGGCAGCGCGGATTAAAGCGGCAGCCTTGCGGAAGGTTGCCCAGCGCCGGAATCGTGCCTTTGATCGTGTACAATTCGCCGCCGCGTTCGCCTTCGAATCCCGGAATGGATTGCAGGAGGCCAACCGTATACGGATGGGACGGATTCGAGAAGATTTCCTCTACCGTTCCCTGCTCTACGATGGCGCCTGCGTACATAACCGCGATATGGTCGGCCATTTCGGCAGCTACGCCCATATCGTGGGTAATGAGCAGGATCGATGTGCCGAGCTTTTCTTTCAAATCCTGCAGCAGGTCCAAAATTTGCGCCTGAACCGTCACGTCCAGCGCGGTTGTCGGTTCGTCGGCGATCAGAAGCTCCGGTTTGGAAGCCAGTGCGATTGCAATGACGACGCGCTGACACATCCCGCCGGAGAGCTGGTTCGGATACTGCTTGGCGCGGATTTCCGGCGATGGAATGCCGACCATGCGAAGCAGCTCGATGGCTTCCTTCCATGCTTCGTCCTTGGATTTATTTTGGTGAAGGCGCAAGCTTTCGGCGATTTGCTCCCCAACCGTAAACACGGGATTCAATGCCGACATCGGATCCTGGAAAATCATCGAGATTTTATTCCCGCGGATGCTTCTCAGTTCCTCTTGTTTTTTCTTGGCCAGGTCTTCACCTTTAAAATTGATGCTTCCTTCCAGGATGATGCCGTTGGCATAATCGATCAGACGCATAATCGACATCGAGGTAACGCTTTTGCCGCTGCCGGACTCGCCGACGAGACAAAGCGTCTTCCCTTTTTCGATCGTCAATGAGATGCGGTCCGTTGCTTTCACTAAACCTTTTTCCGTCAAAAAGCCTGTGGTCAGATTCCGGACTTCGAGAAGTTTTTCCGCCATTTTGCTAACCTCCTCCGGGATTTTTTCTGTCTTGGATCAAGGGCGTCACGGATCCCGTCGCCAATGAAGTTAACGGCCAGCACGACAATCAGGATACACAGGCCCGGATAAACGGCCAGCATCGGATTAATCAGCATGAACTCCTGCGAGTTGCTCAGCATAATCCCCCAGCTTGTTTGCGGCATTTGGATACCGAGGCCCAAATACGACAAACCGGATTCGGACAAGATCGCTCCGCCGACCATCAGCGTGGCGTTAACGATAATCGGGAAGCTTGCATTGCGCAGCAAATGCCGGAAAATGATGCCCCAGCTGGAAACCCCGGTGGCTCTGGCCGCTTCGACATACTGCATTTCGCGCAGCTGCAGGAATTGTCCCCGCACGAGGCGGGCAACCCCGGTCCAGCTTGTCAGCGCCAATATTAATATGAGATAAAGCATTTTCGTTCCGAAAATAGCCATAACCAGAATGTTGATGAACAATCCCGGCAGCGAAATCATCACGTCGATCAGACGCATGAAAATCGTGTCGACCCAACCGCCGAAATAACCGGAAATCGCGCCGATTAACGAGCCTAAAAACACGGCGATAATGGCGACGGAAAAACCGACCATAAGCGAGATGCGGCTGCTGTAAACAAGGCGGGAGAAAATATCCCGGCCCAGCTCGTCCGTTCCAAGCAAATGCTTGCCGGATCCCGGCTTCAAGTTGGAATTCATCATGTCGACTTTCGCCGGATCAAACGGGGCGACCTGTTTGGCGAAAATGGCTACAAGTACAAAAATCAATAAAACGACAAGACCGGTCATTGCGTACGGGTTATGCGAAAACTTCTGCCACACGAGCCTCCACGGTCCTGGCGGTTTTTTACTAGGAGGAAGCGGTGCGTTTTCCGGTGCCGTCGGCTGTACGTTCGGAGCGGTTGCGGCATTCATGTCACTCATTAAGCTTTTCCTCCTTTGCGTCCGATTTGAACTCGTGGGTCTACCAATTTATAAAGAATATCAGCTATCAGGTTGCCAAGCACCACCGCCACGGCGGTAATCATCGTAATGGCCATCAGTACCGAATATTCGCGGGACCTTGCCATATCGACGAACAAACGCCCCATTCCCGGCCAGTTAAATACGTTTTCCGTAAGGGCGGCCCCCGCTACGAGGTTTGCCAGGTCCATACCTAATACTGTAATGATCGGAATTAATGCATTGCGGAGCGCATGGCGGAAAATAACTTTACGCTCAGAAACGCCTTTCGCGCGAGCGGTACGGATATAATCCTGCTCCAGTACCTCCAGCATGCTTGAACGGGAGTATTTGACATAACCGGCCAAATTGACGAGAATCAGCACGGTTGAAGGCAAAATCAAGTGCATAAACAAGTCGCCGACATTCCCTTGCTTATCCATGGAATACATGTCCGAGAGCGGCAACCAATCCATTTTCAACGAGAAAAACTCCTGCAGGATGATACCGAACCAGAAGGCCGGCATCGCAAAACCGATATAAGTGACGAAGTTGGCCGTCTGATCAGACAAGCCGTATTCGCGGGTACTGTTGTAAATCCCCCACGGAATGGCGATGATCAAACTTATAACCCAAGAAAAAGACATCAAGACAAGCGTGTTTTTTACGGCAGGCCAAATCACGTCGCCAACAGGAACATTGTTTTTAAACGTATATCCCATATCGCCTTTTAACATGTTTTTAAGCCAAATGACGTACTGTGTAGGTACTGGTTTGTCCAGACCCAGGTTATGCTTTTGAATCGCTGCGGTCTCAGGCGAAAGTCCCGGGGAAATCATCATTTGGGTCGGACCGCCCGGTGCAGCATGCATCAAGCCAAATGCAGCCACCGAAACCAAAAACAATACCAATATGGATTGCAGCAAGCGGCGGATGAGATATTCAGTCATAATTGATCCTCCTAAAATTAAACGTACGCGACACCGCAACCATCCGAAAACGCAAAAAAGGGCGAGGGGAAGATGTCTTCCCCTCTAGCACGTTTGCGCCCCTAAATTGTGATCCAATTTATTATTTTGCGTCGTCGATCCACCAGTTGATTGCGTGGAAGAAGTAGCCGTAAGCAAGCGTTGCTTCTGGTTTGTCTTCTTCTGCAAATTTAATCTTCTTGGACATTGCTGTTGGTGCACCATATTGGTACATAAAGATGTAAGGCAGGTCAGTCGACAGGATTTTCGCAGCTTCTTTGTAGATTTCGGCACGTTTTGCTTGGTCTACAGTCGAAGTGCCTTGCTGCCAGAGCTTATCCAATTCAGGGTTGTTGTACCATACGTTGTTTTGGCCGGTTGGCGGCGTAAACTTGGAACCGAAGATCGTTTCTTGGTCCGGATCCGGATTGTTCAGGGACCAGCCGATCAGAACGGCTTCGAATTTACCAGGGTTCAGGTTTTGGTCAACCCAAGCGGAGAAGTCAAGCGCTTTAGGCTTCACTTCAATGCCTACGTCCGCCAGGTTTTGCTGGATTACCGTTGCTACGCCTTCACGACGGCTGTTGCCGGCGTTGTATTGCAGTTCGAAGGAGAAGCGATGTCCGTCTTTCTCGAGAATGCCGTCTTTGCCTGGCTTCCATCCGTCTTCAGCAAGCAATTGTTTTGCTTTTTCAGGATTGTAGTCATAGTGGGTAGCGGCTTCTTTCGGATCTGCCCAAGAACCTGGAAGGAACGGAGCGTCCATGACGGAACCGATGCCTTTCAGAACGTTGTCGATCATGCCTTGACGGTTGAGGGCGTATGCGATCGCTTGTCTTGTTTTCGGGCTGGACCATGGAACGTATTTATCTTTGAAATTGTCGGCTTTGTGGTTCAGGCCGATGTATTCGTATTGAGGACCTGGAGTCGGATCGACGGTCAGGTTGTCTTTGGATTTCAGGACTTCCAGCTGAGTTACAGGAACGCCGTTCGCCAGGTCGATGTCGCCTTTGATGAGGGCTTGGACTTCCGTGTTTTGGTCAGCATAGATTTTGTAAACGACTTTTTGGATGTGAGGCTTAGGACCCCAGTAATCCGGATTCGCTTCAAACGTCAAATATTCTTTTTGTTTCCACTCCGTCCATTTCCAAGGGCCGCTTGTAACGGTTTTGGCAGGATCGGTGCCGTATACGTATTTTTGCATTTCTTCCGGCTTCACGTCTTTCAGGACGTGCTTCGGAATGATTTCCATTGCAAGTACGTATTGGAATGGAGCGTACACTTCTTTCAGCGTCACTTTGAACGTGTGATCGTCAACTTTTTCGACTTTGCTCACTTTGTCGAATCCCGTGATTCCAGGAGCGCCCGCTTTAGGGTTGCGAACCGTTTCGATCGTGAAAACAGCGTCGTCGGCAGTGATCGGCTGACCGTCGCTCCACTTTGCGTTGTCTTTCAGTTTAACGGTGTATTCCAAGCCGTTTTCGGAAATCTTCATTGGCTCTGCAGCCAAGGACCAAGGCTCAACGGCCACTTTACCGGAACGGTCGATGTCGAAAATTTTAGCGAACAAAAATTGCTCAGCGTCGCCCGAAGCCGTGTCCTGCACGTAGATCGGGTTAACGCTAACGATGTCGGATGTGCTTCCGAAAGTCAGCGTGCCGCCGTCTTTAGGCGTGCCGGCCGCCGGTTCTTCTTTTTTGTCACCTTCGCTTTTTGCCGGCTCTTCTTTCTTCGGCTCGTCTTTAGGCGCATCGGCGGTTTTGGAATCGCCGCAACCTACGAACAGAGCGCTGACAACAGACAATGATACCAATAAGGACAACCACTTTTTCTTACTTGCCATTACCATATTCCTCCCCTTTGAAAATAAAATGATGGATACCTGCAATTGCTGCATGGAACATCCCAAAAGCCCGACTAATAGTCCAAGCGAAGCTTGTCCGCCGGCTATCAGGGACTTTTACACCTGTGTTAAATTCGTTCTACTGCCCCGAATTACGCCTAACGCATTTCCCCCTCTAGTGTTATAGCCATGTAAAAAGCCAGGGTGACGGCAACAGGTGAAGCAATATATTAAAAAATTAATATATCCAAATGTTAGGAGATTGCGGCACCGAATCCGCTCCGGGAGAGAGATAAAAATTGTGAACAACCCGGACATAATTACGGATACCTAATAACGCAATAAAGCATTAATGCTTTAAATGACCATCGGTCAATTGAAATCAGCAAAAAGGGTATCGATTTGTGCTGGGTAAAACTTCCTACATAAATTTAATGTAATGATACGTGTAAATTAAACTCACGTCAATATTTTTTTAGGCACATCGGATTAATTTTTTTAATGACGCAAAACAAGCGGCAACAATGGGTTTATCGTGAAAATAGAAACCATTTCTTTTCGGATTTTAATGTTAAAGAGCAGAGGATGCCTAAGTAAGAAATGGCCTGTTCGGAAGTGATGGAAAAATTGAATTCGCTTACAACGGTTGAACGCCGTCCGGATTTCAATTTAGTTGTCAGGTTACCTGACATGGTAAATATTCGATATAATACGATCAAATTTACTGGAAACAGATTCATCTGTCAATGGAATAATTATGCATAAATACATCGAAATGTAATTATTGTATTTCATGGAATTGCTTACGATTTTCAACTGTTCTTAGGGTTTGCCATATCAGTATTTACATAACAGATTGGTTTTCCTTATGCTCCTAAAAATACCAAAAAACTTACCGAATCTCTTCTTGGAAAGAAAGACTCGATAAGTTCAATGGGTCAAGCAAAATGGCATGCCACGAAGTGGCCCGGTTCGGCCTCGCGGAACGCCGGGATATCCTTTTTGCAAATATCGGACGCCAACGGGCAGCGCGTATGGAATTTGCATCCCGAGGGCGGATTGGCCGGACTTGGGATGTCGCCTTGCAAAACGATCCGCTCCCGCTTTAGCGTCGGGTCGGGGATCGGGATTGCCGAGAGCAGGGCTTTCGTATACGGGTGCAGCGGGTTTGAAAAAAGCGCCTTTTTGTCCGCCATTTCCGCCATGGAGCCCAAATACATCACGCCGATCCGGTCGCATAAATGCTCGACGACGCTCAAATCATGGGAGATGAAGAGATAGGTCAACTGCCGCTCCTTTTGCAAATCGCTAAGCAGGTTGATGATCTGCGCCTGGATCGATACGTCCAGTGCCGAGACGGGTTCGTCCGCGACGATAAAGTCGGGGTTCAGGATGAGCGCCCGCGCAATCCCGATCCGCTGCCGTTGCCCGCCCGAGAACTCATGGGGAAAACGGTCGTAATGATAGCTTGCCAGCCCGCAGATCTCCAGCGTTTCGACGACCTTTTCCTTCAGCTTTTTCCTCTCGATCAGGCCGTGCTCAAGCAGCGCCTCCCCGATGGCTTCCCCTACTTTGATCCTGGGATTCAAAGAGCTGAACGGGTCCTGGAATACGATTTGCAGTTCCGGACGCAGCTCCCTCAGCTTGTTTTTGGGCAGTCCGAACAGATCCTGGCCTTTAAACCTAACCTCGCCGGCGGTTTTTTCGTGCAGGCGGAGAATCGTGCGGCCAATGGTGCTTTTCCCGCATCCGGATTCGCCTACCAGCCCGAAAGACTCACCGCGGCGGATGTCGAAGGACACGTCGTCAACCGCTTTGACGTACCCGACGGTGCGCTGAAATACGCCGCCGGTGATCGGAAAGTATTTTTTCAGGTTTTTGACTTCGATCAACGCTTCGCCCATCGCTTACCCTCTCCCCTCTTCCTCATAGAGCCAGCATGCCGTTTTGTGGCCCGATTCATGGGCGCGGAGGGGCGGTTCTTTCGTTTTGCAGATGTCCATGCAAAAGGCACAGCGGTCATGAAAGTGGCAATTGCTTCCGAGCTCGATCGGATTGGGGACTTGACCCGGGATCGTGTACAACCTCTCCTTCGTCTGGTTGATGACCGGCTTGGCTTTCAAAAGCCCTTGGGTATACGGATGTTTCGGGTTTTTGAACAATTCGACGACCGGCGCTTCCTCAATGACTTTGCCTGCGTACATGACAACAACGAAATCGGCCATCTCCGCGACGACGCCCAAATCATGGGTAATCAGCATAATGGACGTATTCAGTTTTTTCTTGATATCCCGCATCAGATCGAGAATTTGGGCCTGGATCGTCACGTCCAGCGCCGTCGTCGGTTCGTCTGCGATCAGCAGCTTCGGGTTGCAGCTCAGAGCAATGGCAATCATGATGCGCTGGCGCATGCCGCCGCTAAGCTCATGCGGATAGGAATGGAAGATTTCCTCCGCCCTTGGGATGCCGACCAGACGGATCAGCTCGATAGCCCGTTTTTTGGCGGCCTTTCGGTCCATCATCAGATGGAGCATCAGCGGTTCGGTGATCTGTTCGCCGATCGTAAGGACCGGGTTTAAGGATGACATCGGCTCCTGAAATATGATTGAGATTTCATTGCCGCGGATTCTTCTCATTTCGTTGTTGTTCAGTTTCAGCAGGTTTTTGCCTTCAAAAACGATTTCACCGCCGACGATGTTCCCTGGAGGCGATTCCACGAGGCGCATCATCGACATGGCGGTCACGCTTTTGCCGCAGCCCGATTCGCCGACGACGCATAAGGTTTCCCCCTCGCGAATCGTAAAGCTGACATCGTCGACCGCTTTGACCACGCCCGCGGAAGTGCGGAAATGAGTTTGCAAGTTTCGAAATTCAACCAGATTTTTCGCCATATTCGAATCCCCTATTTTTTCGTTTTCGGATCTAAGGCATCCCTTAACCCGTCACCTATTAAGTTAATCGCTACAACCGTGATAAGAATGCACATGCCCGGAGGAATCCACAGCCATGGCCTCTTTCGAAAATCGATCATGTTGTTGGCAGCCGATATCATATTGCCCCATGACGGTGTCGGCGGAACGACGCCGATGCCGAGGTAGCTCAGCACGGATTCGTACAAAATCGCCCCGGCTACGCTAAGCGTGGCCGCAACGATGATAATCGGAACGGTGTTGGGCAGCAAGTGCCTGAATATTTTGCGGCGGTCCCGGATTCCCAGTGCATCGACGGCCTGCATGTACTCCATTTCGCGCAGGGAAAGAATTTGCCCGCGAACCAAACGCGCCATCGTTGTCCAACCCAGAATGCCGATGATCAGCATAAGAAAAAATATACGGTATTTCGGATCGACTTTTAAATCGGACAAAACCGCGCCCAAAATAATCAGGATCGGCAAGGTCGGCATGGCCATGAAAATATCCGTAATCCGCATAATGACGGTATCGGCCACCCTGCCGTAAAAGCCGGCGATGGAACCCATCGTTGCGCCGACGATGACCGAAATGGTCGTAGATATGAGTCCGACCAAAAGCGATATTCTCCCCGCAAGCATGACGCGAAGCAGGATGTCGCGGCCGAGATTGTCTGTGCCGAGCCAATGTTCCGCGCTTGGCGGTTTGTTTTTCATCGAAATTTTGTAATCTTCAAGCTCGTAAGGCGAAAAAAGCGGGCCGAAAAAGCAAACGACAAACATGATGACGAGTATGATAAAGCCGATCAGAGCCAGTTTGTTCCTGGTAAAACGCCGCAGGGCCATGCTCCAGGGAGAGGCGGGCGCTTTTATGGCTTTGCCGGCGGTAGGGTCTGTTTTGGCTACATCAATAACGGACATGGATTCTCCCCCCTCACTTTAGCCGAATTCTTGGATCCGCGACCCCGTATAACACGTCCGACAACAGGTTTCCGAGCAGGGTCAGCAGTGCGATGAAAATCGTGAAGCCAAGCATGAAAGGATAGTCCCGCATACTGATGGATTCGAGATATACCTGCCCCACCCCCGGCCATATGAAGATCTTTTCAAGGATAATCGCACCGCCGAACAGGGATGGAAGCTCAAAGCCCAACAGCGTGATCGCAGGCAGCATGGCATTGCGAAGGGCGTGCTTGAAGATCACGACCCGTTCGTGGAGCCCTTTGGCCCGTGCCGTCCGAATATAATCCATATGGATGACTTCAAGCATGCTGGTTCTGAAATAACGCGTCAGGCTGCCCGTACTGAGCATCGTCAACACAATGATCGGCAAAACCGCGTGTTTTAGAACGTCCAAAATATATGCCCATCCCTCGGCGTTAAGCCCCGCGGTCGTCATGCCGCCTACAGGGAACAGCTTCAATTCCAATGAAAGCGTTTTTATGAGCAAAAGCCCCAAAAAGAACGATGGAAGAGACATGAATAGAAACACGAGCAGGGTTACGATCTTATCGAAAAAGGAATATTGGAATTTGGCCGAAAATACGCCGGCAAAGATCGCGATGATCCATGCGAGCAGCAAACTGAAAAAGGCGATGATAAACGAGTTCCATACGTAATTGTTCATGACGGAAGTGACGGGCTCCTTGTGAACCAGGGAATCGCCCATGTTCCCTGTCAGCATGTTGCCGATCCAAATGAAGTAACGCTGTACCGCCGGCTTGTCAAGTCCGTAGATTTCCCTAAGCTGCTGCGCCTTTTCCTGGGTCATGTTCGGGTTGTTCTGGGCCGTAATGTAATCTCCGGGTACTAGGGAAGAGATGGCAAAGACGATGATGGATATCCCGATGAGGGTCGGGATCATCTGCAGCAGCCTCCGGATAATGTACTGCTTCATAACGATTCCTCCCGGCTTTATGTGGATATGCCCGGCTCCCGGAAAGCCGGGAGCCGAGCATCATGCATTCCATCGTTTATTGCGGCAACTCCACGTTATAAAGGCCGTAAGAGAAATCTTTGTACGGGGAAAGATCGAAGCCTTTGACTCTGGCATTGATCGGCCACATGTCTCTACGCTGATACATGAAGATCATCGGCAGGTCGCGGTTCAGCTCTTGATACAGCTCTTTATAGAGCTCTTTGCGTTTGTTTTGGTCCAGCTCGACCTTCGCCTTAAGCATCAGCTCGTCGACTTTTTTATTGGAATAGCCCATTTCGTTCTGGGCCCCGTTCGTAATAAAGATCGTCGTATCCGGGTCGGGCGTGAGTCCCCATGCCGCAAAGAACATTTCGTAGTCGCCTTTATCCTTTTTGTCCATGATGGCATTAAAATCAAGCGTTTCGGACGTCAAAGCGATGCCAAGCTCCTTATAGTTTTGGGTCATGATCGGAATGATGGCATTTACAACCGAGTTGTCGGCCGTCGCGGAGAAATTGATCTTCAATTTTTCCCCGTCCTTTTCGCGGATGCCGTCCGATCCGACCTTCCATCCGGCTTCGTCCAGCAATTGTTTTGCTTTATCGAGGTTGAATTCATATTTTTCGATGTTTTCATCGGTATACGCCCAGGATACCTTGGACTGCGGAATATTGATGACGTCGGCGTACTTGCCGTAGACGCCTTCGACGATCTCTGCACGGTTCAGGCCGTATACGAGCGCTTGACGCACTTTCAGGTCTTGGAATTTCTTTAGTTTATGATTGAATTGGATGTATCCGTAACCGTTCGTCGGGAAGATGTTCACGTCCAGGAAGCCGTAAGAGATAAGCTCCTCCACGTTATCTTCGCTGACGGTGACCATGTCCATATCGGTTTCTCCGGATTGCAGCATGGCCATTTTCGTTTCCTCGGTCGTTGTTTTGAAGACGACGTTTTTGATTTTCGGCGCGCCCTTGAAATAATTCGGATTCGCCGTAAGGTCAACCTCCTGGCCCGGAGCGTATTTGGTCAGCACGTATTGGCCGCTGCCGATCGGCTTATTGTTGAGCGCTTTGATCGACTCGGTGTTGCCTTGCTTGTATCCCTTCCCGTAGTATGCTTCAGGTACCAGGTAAACCGTACCCAAGTCGTTTTTCGTCATCGCCTGCGGTTCCAGAACGGTCACTTCGACGGTATTGTCGTCAATCACTTTTACCCCCGAAATATCCTTCGCTTTGCCGTCGTGGTACTCCTGTCCGCCTTTGATCTTCAGGCTGAGCAGGTCGGACGGGCCGTCATAGCTGCTGTCAAGAAACACTTTAAGCGCAAACACGTAATCTTTAACCGTTACCGGCGTTCCGTCGCTATACTTAACGCCAGGTTTTAGATGGTACGTATACTTCAGGCCGTCCGGCGATACGTCAACCTTGTCCGCAAGCGAATTTGCATAGGTTCCGTCTTTCTGTACTTCCAAAAAACTGCTGAACAAGGTCTTAATGACGTATTGGTCATAAGCGGTTTCTCCGTAGAACGGGTTAAAAATTCCCTTTGGCGCTGTCATGCCCACGATCAGCGTGTCTTTCCGGTTCATGGCCGCTGCCGGGCTGGAAGCCGGATCGGAAGCCGGGAACAGGCCGTCGTTTTGATCGGTTGCCGCAGCATCGTCCTTTTTGTCGTCATCCGTTTTTGCGGTATCGTCTGTTTTGGCCGTATCATCGGTCTTTTTCGAGTCGTCGGTTTTATTTTGCGTTCCTTGCTCTGTCGGCGCAGGATCTGCCGCTTTCTCATCGCCGCCCCCGCATCCAGCCAACAATCCGCCAAACATCGCAAGCGTCAATAGAAATATCGAAAGCTTTCTCTTCAAAATAAAATCCCCCTTAGATTTAGTGAAACTCCAAAAACGGGTACTGCAAACAAACGGTGCGATCACTCCTTTTCGGACGATGAATCTGCTTCTTGCCGCCTTTCGCCTGCATACTTGCAATAAAGCATTAATGCATTAAATGACCATCGGTCAATTGAAAACAGCAAGAATGGAAGGATTAAATTACAATGGGTAATTTTTCCTCGTAAATTTAATGTAAATAATACGTGCAAACTTATGCCTAGTCAATATCTTTTTTGTGCGCATTTATCAATTTTTTTAAATGTGAAAAAACCCTGTAAAATAAGGGTTTTTCGATAAAAATCCGGGTCGTCTCATGTCGTTTTTTTAACGTTAAAGTCGAAGGGTGTACAGGGGTGGAAATTCGAGTTTTCAAAGATGAATAGACAGGGAATGGGACTTAAGAAGAGATCCAAGAAGGTTTAAATATTGGAAATATAATATAATTATGGATCAATGACGCTATAGTTTTCATGAACAAATCACAGATACAGGATCATAAAAAAGAGGACCAGGGATGTCCCTGACCCTCTTGCTTTGCCGATCTATGAACGCTTGATTCCGACGGTGACGATCTCGCAAGGACCTGCGGTAAGCTCTGCGCGGGCAGAAGCCGTCGCCAGCTTGTCGCTGCTGTCCTCTTCCAAAATCGTCGTCTTGTACATGGAAGCCGTGCCTTGCGTCAGCTCGAGCTTCAAGTCTGCCGTCTCGCGCTTCATGTTGTACCAGCGCAGGATATCGTCGCCGGTATGCTCGCTGACCTTCCAGGCCGAAAATGCCAAGCCGTTGTCCGCTTCCCATGCGTACGGCGCATGGACGGCGTCGATGGCGCCTTCATGCTGCCCGGTTTGCGCGGCAGTCCAAGGGATTTGGAACCGGTACGCTTCCTGGTAAGCTCCCGCTTCGACTCCATCGCCGCTATGAGGGATGATTTCGAGATGGACGGTATGCTCGCCAAGGCATTGGGCTTCAGGCGTAGGGAAATGCCCCCAGTCTCCAAGCTCGCCCACCGAGCGCAGCAGCGTAACGGCAATCGTGTTGCGGCCGTCGCGCAAAACCTCGTATTCGTTCAAGCCGCGGTTTGCGACCGTCAGTCCGGCCCCCTCGCCGCTGACGTCGACGAAGGCCTGCTGGTGCTGCGTATTGCTTGGGTTCTCCCATTCCTTCGCAGGATGGATATCGCGTACCGCCACTTCGAACATCGAGTCGACCTGGTATTTGGAAGCCTCGATATTGGTAGGCATCAGCATGCGCACGCGATGGTCCTTCGCCTGGTTGTTGAAGCTGGCTTCGATGTGAACGCCTTGTCCCTCCCGCTCCAGGCTGACAAACGTGCGGATTTTCATCGGAACGGTTTCTTTCACGCGCTGCGCTTTGCGCACAGGGTAATAAACCAGTTCCACCTGCTCCCGGTCGAGAAGCTCCTCGGCGGACGCCGGAATCTCCCAATCATGCACGATTTCGAGGACGGCCCGGTAAGGCGTGTCTTCGACGACGCGGATGGAAGCCGCGAGATCTTTCGTCGTCAGGGCCTCTTCCCCTTCCGGCTGTTTGTACATGTACTCGTTGCCGATATCGCCGGTGTCCTCGTAGATCATCAGATCGTTAAACACGCGGCCGGTGCGCTTGTCCGTGATCGACAGGCTGCCGTTCGGCGCCGCTTCCACCCGCAGGATGCCGTTTTCGATGACGTTGCCGCCTTTGACCAGGGAATCCTTCTGCACCTGAAGCCCTGGCGCCGCTTCTCCGGAAACGAGCGCATAAGCTTTCAGGCCGAGCGCAGGGATTTGGCTTGCCTCAAACGTCACGCGGACGGCGCGGGCCATATAAGGTTGACGGAACTTATCGTCCGGCAGGTCATAACCGAAACGAAGGCCCAGATCCTCGAGCGTAAAAGCTGCCGGGTTGCCGTCGGCATCCACGACCGCGCGCAAGCCAAGGTCAAAGTCCTTCATTTGGCTTCTCATGTCTTCGAAGGAGTGTCCTTCACGGAAGTATACGCGTTTGACGTCCAGATCGACGGACACGGTGCCGCTGCGTTTCCATCCGGTCGTGTTGAACACGACAAACGGAACAGCATCTTCCCCATAGCTGCCGAATACCGAAGTATTCACAGCATCGGCGACCGCCTGCTTGCTCTCGTCGATGATCGATTCCGCGACGTCGCGGCTTTTCGCAAAACGGGTTACCATTTCGCGATGCACTTCATCCACGCTGCAGCCGCAAATGCTGTCATGCGGATGGTTTTGCATCAACGTTTTCCAAGCATACGTCAGCATGTCATGCGGATATTCCTGTCCGGCAAGACGGGCATACGATGCCAGCGGCTCCGCCACCTTTTCCAGAAGCGTCTGTCCGAGCTGGTTCGTTTGCTTCAGATACACGCGCGAGGAAGCCGTATTGACGAGCGTCCCCCAACCGTCGGTGCGTTGGCTGCGAAGTTCGCCGCGAACGACGGAAAGCTCGCCTTCTTTGGCTTTTTTCACGGCTTCGAGATATTTCGGGAAATTGGAGTGCACGAACTCCGTATCCGGATAAAGCTTCCGGGCCGTCTCCAGCGCCTCCGCCAGGTCGGTTTGGATCGGCTGGTGGTCGCAACCGTTCATGTACAGAAGTTCCGGAGTCGAAGCATACTTCTCGGCGTCTGCCAGCTTTCTGTCCCAGAATGCCTTGGCTTCTTCCGGATCGACCGGAACCTCGTTGCCGTTGCTGTACCAGTTGGCAAACAGGATGCCCAGCACGCGGGAGCCGTCCGGGCCTTCCCAGATCAGCTCGGAGAACGAGGATTCGTAATCGGAATCGGACACCGTGTTGTTGAAGCCCGTCGGTTTCACGCCGCGGCCGAACACCGCATTGTCGATGCCGGATTGGCGCATGAGCTGCGGCGTTTGTCCGACAAGGCCGAACGTGTCCGGGAAATAACCGATTTTGGAAATTTGCCCGTAACGCGCGGCATCCTTATGGCCGACCTGCATGTTGCGGATATTCGCCTCGCCGCTCGTCAGGAACGCATCCTGCAGGATATACCACGGGCCGATGAAAATGCGCCCTTCGCGGATATATTTTTCGAGGCGCTCCTTCTGCTCCGGACGCACCTGCAGGTAGTCCTCCAAAATGATCGTTTGTCCGTCCAGGTAGAAGCTCTTGTATTCCGTGTCCTTTTCCAGCGTATCCATCAGCACGTCCATCAGGCGGATCAAGCGCATGTGGTGTTTTTCATAAGGCAAATACCATTCCCGGTCCCAGTGGGTGTGCGAAATGATATGCGCGGTTCGTTTTGGTTGTGAAGTCATGAAAGTCAATCCCCTTTTCTGTAAGTCCGGGCCTGCCGCTTCATGCGGCCGACCGGCCGAGGAATCCCCGTAATGAGATCATGTGCTTGTCCAATATACGTTTCGTTTTATAATGATCGCTTGCATTGCCGGCTTCTTTCGAACCGTACGGAAGCCTTTCGACTGTCCATTCCACACGAACAATGACAGGTTATGCTCTATATCACAAATCAGGGAATGATTCCCTTTTTTCGTTCAAGTCAAAAATATTCCATCGTCTTGCCACGTCACATATTATACTTAAATATGTCCTCATCGTATAGGGAAACCTGCGATTTTTCCGCAAAATCTTATTACGGTCACATTCATCCCCAGGTGCGTCGTTTCAAAACGACACACGATGATTGCGCCTTAAGCCGTCCAAACGGGATAAAGAACAACTGTCCACCATATGAGGACAGCTGTTCCATACCCGAAAGCCTCCGCGGCCCTGCAGCAAACTCGGTCCATCCTCGTCTGCCGACTTTGGAGCAAGGCCTATCTCATCCCAAAGCCTTTATGCTTGAACGCCTTCCGTGCGGATGGGAACTTCGTCCGGACGGTACACCGCCGTAATGCGGCCTTCCCGGTCCGTGGCAAACAATACGCTCCGGTCGCTTTCCAGCGTAAAGCTATAAGCTGCCCCGGTGCGCGGATCCTGAACCTTGACGGAAGCATCCCAGCCGAACTCGGAGACGAACACGTACAGGTTCCCTTCCTTAAAGCTTAATTTCCGTCCGTATACCCCCGGAAGCTCGCCGCCGGCAATCCAATGCATGTCCTGCCCCACGCCTGCGGCTTCGGCCGCATACTGGTACAGCTCCACGATCGGCTCGTCGCGGCCGTTCAGCTCCAGCGGAAGGCTGCTCCAGATCAGGCGTCCCTTGCCGAGCGGCATGTCGACGACATGGTCCATGGATCCTTGGATTCCATCCGCATCAGCCGGGCTTTCCTTGACGACCTCCGCAATTCGCCGGTGGCCGAAAGAAACGGCCATCGGACGGCCGCCCAGACCCAGCATTTCCTCCCTGCGGACGTTGGCGAGCTTGCGTTTGCCAAGCACCTCGTCCATGCGGTCGCTAGGCCGCCAGTAGGCATCGAGGCCGAGCGGTCCGGTCACGAGAAGCGTTACGCCCGATTCCTTGACGAGGGCGATCAATTCTTCCAGAGCGCCGCTGTCCATATTATGCGGGCTTGGTACCATGATCAGCTTCGGCGTTTGCCGCCGCAGCGCGTCCAAGTGATATTCGGATGCCCCTCGGAACGGAATTTTGAGATCATAGGACATCAGTCGCGTCAGGCGGGTCGTCGATTGGAACGCCAAAGCCCGGTTCGAAAAATCGTTCGAATACGGGAAGACGACGGCGATATCTTCAAGCTCGCGGTCCGTGAACAAGTCACGCGTTTCCGCAATGAACCGGCCAAAATCATAAGAGACGTCGGCCTCCGGCTTTTCCGTGCCGTCCGCCCGCAGGGCGCCGATATGCGACTCGTTAGCGTTGTCCATATAGAAGTTCGTGTTCCAAATCCAGTGAATCGCTCCGGCTCCCCCCGTCGAGAAGGCGTACGCGTATTTGCGCTCCAGAATGTTGCGCAGCTCCGCTTCGGAGCGTTTGGCGCGTCCGTCCGGCGTCTCTACGTACATGATGCCGGTCTCCTGAATCAGGTTCGGCTTGTCGGGCGTTTTGGCGAAAATGCCGTCCCAAACCAAATAATCGTTCAGCCACCAGGAGTGCACGGTCGTATAATCAACGGCCTTTTCATAGAAAAACGGAGAAGGCCGCTGAGCGCCAAGCGCCTCGTCCTGACCGACCGTCACGAGGTGGTTCGGGCACAGTTCTTTGATGGTGCCTACAAGCTGCTCTGCCCAAACGTTGTGCATATCCATCGAGAAGAGGCAGTAATCCAGCCATCTGGTTCCTTTTTTCGCCTTATGCATATCCTGTACGTCGAAGTTGATGTCCTCCGCTTCGGGAATGACCGCCGACTCGAAATCGGGCAGCTGGTCCGGCGACATGTTCCAGGCCTCCTGAAGGCTTCTTATATCGCCGTGACGCTGTTTCAGCCACTTCACGAACGCCTGGCGCTCGAACGGATCCCTTGCGGAACGCGGGCCTTCCGAGAAAATCCGCGGCGGGTCGAACATCGAAGGCTCGTTGATCAAATCCCAATCCACATGGGTCGTCGCCGTATGGCGGCTGACGATGCTGCGGATGAATCTCTTCTGAGCCTCCACGCTTTGCGGATCCAGATAAGGATTGACCCCTTCCCAAGTCTCCGGCGTGAAGGAGAAAAACGTAAAGGTTACCTGCAGACCGTGGCGTTTGGCCGTCAGGAAAAAGGCGTCGATCGCGCGCAGAACCTCTTCCGACGCGTGTCCGTCGACCTGCATGATATTCCGGTATGCCGTCCATACGCCGGTACGGATCCAGTTGATGCCGGCTTTGGCCATTTGGGCCATATCCCGCTCCCAAACGTCTACGTTCGGCAGGAACAGAAACTTGCGGGCCACGTCGGAGGTCATGTACGTCATACCCACGACAGGCAAAGGCCGTCCGTCCTTGACGAAATAGTCGCGGCTGCGGCTGATCGGCTCCCCTTCGGCCAGCAAACGGTCGTCGCGTCCCCAGAAGCCTTGGCGCAATATCCGCACTTCGCCGTCGGGACCTTCCGCGCGGCAGCGAATCCGGTACAATCCGCTCTGAACGTCCAGCGGAACCGGAATGCGGACAAAATTTTGCTCTTTGCTCACTTGGGCTTCGAATTGGTGGTTCCAAACCTCGCCGCCGTCTCCCTCATGGCGGACTTCCAGCGCAAAGCTCCATGTTTCGGGAGCCTCGGCCCGCTCGTCACCGCGCTGCAAAATTTGCGTCTGAAGCGTCAGCACGGCGTGTTCGCCCGTTTCATAGGAAGCATAATTCGGCTTCAGCGAGAGCTCGGTGACCCCTTTGGCGCAAAAACGCGCCCATGCCAATAACCGCTCTGCGCCGCCATTGTCCCAGAATGCCGCCTTCAGCGGCAGGAAAACAAACATCCAGCGCGAACCGGCAAACGTGACGCGGGAGTTTTCCCACAGCACGACCGGCGCGGCGATTTCGCGCCCTTCGGCGCTGACCCCTTTCAGCAGCGGATAAATCTGCGTGCTCATCGGGCCCGCCGATCCCATCTGGTGAGGCAGGTCGCTGCTTTTGGTCGTATGCGGCACGAGGTTCCACACATCGTCCAATTCGAAAAGCCCTTCTTGTCCCGCAAGAAGCGGAATGCTGTCCGAGGCCGCAAGCGAGGCGACCTTCGCCGTATCCACCCGCAAAGCTTCATGAATGTACAGCTCTTGATGGTACGCCGTCTGTTCCGTTTGGGGAACCCAGGATCCGTTCTCCAAAGAAACCGGACGCTTAAAAGGCGCCCCTCCCGCGCTGATCAAACTTCCCCCCCGATGAAGGAAAGCCGATATTTCCGTCCACGCGGATTTTGGAAAATAAGGGGCGTGCAAATTGACGAAACAGCCGTTTTCAAGCCCGCGCAGGGCATCGGCAAGCTCTGCGGCGCCGACGACTTTTACGCCCTCCGTTTTCCCGAACGCCCCGGCCTGCGGGATCAGGCCCGCCGCCGGGAAATCGGGATCGCAAAAAATGATGATTCGGTTTTGGCTCATAGCAATCCTTCCTTCATCGCTTTATAAACCAACTGCGAGAACAGGCTGTTCGACCAAGCGAACCATTTCCGCGTGAAGATGGTCGGGTCGTCGGCATGGAAACCTTCATGCATAAAGCCCGTGTCCGCGTCGGTTGCTTCCAGCATTGCGATCATTTCCAGTTTTTCCTCGGCCGTCTGCGCCGTCAATCCCTGCATGGACAAGGCCATGTGCCAGATATAATTTTCCGGCGTGTGCGGGCTGCCGATGCCTTTGGCCGCCTTGCCTTCGAAATAGAACGGGTTTTCCTTGCTGAGGGCAAACCGTCTCGTATTTTGGTAAATCGGATCGTCGGCCGTCGTGTAGCCCAGGTAAGGAATGGACATCAGTCCCGGCGTGCCCGCGTCGTCCATCAGGCAGTAGTTGCCGAAGCCGTCGGTCTCATAGGCGTAAATCGGCCCGAATTCCGGATGGCGGTAAATGCCGTACAGCTGAATGCCGTGATTGACTTCGATTTCAAGCTCCTTGAGCTCTTCAAGGAGATCCATGTCGCGGAATACCCATTCGGCAAATTCCTGCATTTGGCGCAATGCGACCACCGCGAACATGTTGCCCGGAATGTTGTAATGGAAATCGCAGGCATCGTCGCTGGAGCGGAATCCGGACCAGATCATGCCCGTGTAGTTCACCGGCATCCCCATTCCGTTGTTGCGCAGCGAATCGGTCAAAATGCCGTTGTTCCGCGTGAAACGGTACGGCGACAGCTCAAAATGGCGCTGCTCGGTTTTGAATACGTCGACGATTTTACGCAACGCCGCTTTGAAGTTGGCATCGAAAATATCGGTAAGCTCCGTCTCTTTCCAATACAGGTAGGCTAGACGGATGACAAAGCACAGGGAATCGATTTCAAATTTGCGTTCCCACACCCAAGGCGACATTTCGGTCTTATCGGTGGTATTCCAATGCCAGTCGTTCGCCGATTCGTTGAAGGCATTCGCGTAAGGATCGATTTGAACGTAGTGGATATGGCGTTTGATCAATCCTCCGATGATGCGCTGCAGATCGGCGTCATTTTTGGCAAACGGCACGTAGTGAATCACTTGCTCGACGGAATCCCGAAGCCAGGAGGCGGGAATGTCGCCCGTGATCACGAAGGTCGTTCCATCGTCCATCAGTTTCGTCGTCGTTTCCAGCGTATTCGGGAAACAATTTTTGAACAGCTGAAGCAGCTTGGGCCGGTGGGCCAGCTTCTCTTCGGCTTCTTGGATTACGTCTTGAATAGCCTGCGGCAGCTCAAGCTTAGGCATCGGTATTTTGGGAAGTCTGAATTGTTCCAATTGAAGAACGCTCCTTTGTAAGCAAAAATGAAATATGAAGCACGGTTTGATGGCTAACGAAAAAAGTCATAAAACCGGCATTCCCGCGGGTGAAGACGCGCAAGACCATGCATAGTCCCTGCGGGAACCCGGATTGAAAAACACGGTATATCCTATCGGAATCGGTTATCGGAGGAGTACCGTTTTAATCTCGAACGGAGCAAAAGACAAGGTCAGACGTCCTTCGTCCGGTTCCAGCCTCTGAACGGGCTCCTCCAGCGCATTCGAAAGATAGGCCTCCTCAAAAGCATACGGCCATTGCAATTCGATCTGCTCCCGGCCGCCGGAAGATTCATAGAACCGCAGAATCGCGCCGTTTCCGTCTTCCGCCGGTTTTACCGTATCCAGCACGACATGCCGGCTATCCAAAGATATGAGGGACTGCGCGGCAGGGCGCGTCCCTTTCTTGCCTGCTTGCAGCGGCAGCACGGGGAGCTCTTGGTTCAGTTCCGCCGCATGGCGGACCGTATGGGCGTCTCTCCAGTCGCCGCTGTGCGGAAGCAGCGAATACGTAAAGTCGTGCTCGCCGAGATCGGCGGTTGCATCCGGCCATTTCGGCGCGCGCAGCAGCGACAAACGGATCGTGCTGTCCTGAACGTCATAGCCGTATTTGCAGTCGTTCAACAGGCTGACGCCATAACCATGCTCGGATACGTCCACGAAACGGTGCCCGCATACCTCGTACTGGGCCTGCTCCCAGCTGGTATTGCGGTGTGTCGCCCGTTCCAGCGATCCGAACGGAATTTCATAGGTCGCCTTTTCCGTCACCACGTCGATCGGAAAGCCCACTTTCAGCAGCTTGTGCGCTTCATGCCAGCTGACATGCGTTTGAAAGTCGATCCGTGGATCATGATGATAAAAGATGACGTCCTGCGTGATTTCGGATTGGCCGATCCGCCAACGGAAGCGGAGCACATCCTTGGTGCGTCCCGAGAGTACCAGCCGTTTCTCCAGCAGCTCCGCTTCTCCCGCCGGCTGCTGCTCGTACCGCGTATCGATGTCCCATGCGTCCCATAACGTCGGTCGGTCATGGAAAAAGTGGAACCGGTTCGCTCTCTCGCCCGACTTGACGATCTCCCGCCCGGCTTTTTTGTCGAACAGCCCGATCATCTCGCCGCGCTCGTTAAAACGGGCAAGGTAATAGGAAGTTTCCCATGTATCCCCGAACGCTGCAGCGTCTTCCGTTTCTGAAGAGAATAATGCTTCCGGCGGCGCCTTCAGCCAAACGGTTTTATAGCCGAATGCGGGAATATCCGGCACGTAAACGGATATGCCGCCCTCGACCCGGTCGGTTTCGAGCCTTGCGCCCTGTTCGTCATAAGCCTCCAACGCGCCTTGCTGCGTTTCAATGCGGATCGTCGCGCTTCGGCTCCAGCCCAGGCTGTTGAACACGGCATACGGGATTCCATCCTGCCCGGTCGTGTCGATCGCCGCAGCGATTGCCTGAACGCCTTCCTGCAGCCCCGACTTCCCTTTATTAAAAATTTCTCCGTATTCTTTATCGGAGGTTTCGTACGTTTCCGTAATGGCCGAGCCCGGAATGATGTCATGGAACTGGTTCAACAGAATCAGCTTCCAGCCTTCATGCAGCTGCTGCAATGCGGCTTCCCGCTTCGATGCGGCCATGTCCGGCTGCCCCAACGAATTCCATATTTCCGCTTCCCGGTATAACGCTTCCGCTTTCCGGTTGTTTCGTTTGTTGCGGGCATGGGTCGTATAGGTTCCCCGATGAAGTTCGAGGTACAAGTCGCCACGCCACGTCGGCAGCACGGGATTCGCTTCGGCAATGCCCTCAAAAAACCGCGCCGCGGTGCTATAGCGGCTTGCCGGTTGTCCAACCATCAGTTCGGAGCGGTCGATATATTCCAGCATTTCGCGGGTCACGCCGCCTCCGCCGTCTCCGTGTCCGTAGAGCAGCATCTGCTCGTTATGCCTGGATTTTTCCCGGTAAGACTGCCAATGATCGTGGATGTCTTTCGGCAGCGTATGTTCATTGACGCCATG
The DNA here is from genome assembly GCF_057546105.1 of Paenibacillus sp. YAE3. NCBI lineage: Bacteria > Bacillati > Bacillota > Bacilli > Caryophanales > Paenibacillaceae > Paenibacillus > Paenibacillus sp. YAE3. Next base: position 88,377 of record NZ_BAAIYF010000016.1, read on the forward strand.
GTTGAGGTATGACAAAATCGGCGTTCCGTCGATGCCCACCCAATGGAACAGGTCATACGGAAACAGGTTGGTGTCATTCCAGCCCAGCTTGGTCGTCATGAAATAGTCCACTTTTCCGTGCTTTAAAATTTGCGGCAGCGAGGCGCAATACCCAAACGTATCGGGCAGCCATTCGATATTCGACGTCTTGCCGAATTCCTCCTGATAGAACCGCTGTCCGTATAACATTTGGCGGATCAGGGATTCGCCGCTCGGCAGATTCAGGTCGGGCTCGACCCACATGCCCCCGACGAGTTCCCAACGCCCTTCCGCTACGCGGGCCTTCACCCGCTCGAACAGCTCAGGATCGTTGTCCTTCAAAAAGGCGAACAGAAGCGGTTGGCTTTGCGCATACCGGTACTCCGGATATTCTTCCATCAGCCTGTCCACGGTCGAAAACGTCCGGCTGGCCTTGCGCACCGTTTCCCGCACGGGCCACAGCCAGGCGATATCGATGTGCGACTGGCCGATCATATGCTCCAGTCCTTCGGCGTTTCCGCCGATGTCCCGGACTTCCCGTCTTAACTCGGTTTCGATGTCGGCAATCCCGCTGCCTTCGCGGATCGCAGCCGCATCCAGGTTCACGTACCGGTCCATGGCCCGGTACAACGCTTCCATCAGCCTTACCCGCCGGAAGTCCTCCTGCGGCAGCAGCGCGGTGGAATCCCGAACGATCGTAACGGTATACATCAAGCTTTGTACCGCCCGATTCGGTTTGACGAGTTGGCTTATGATCGAAGTGATCGGGGGTTGTATCACGGCCTGTTGGTTCAGCGGATCCACGGGCTCCGGCACCGGATCGAACAGCTCGATTTCCAGCTCCGGAGATTCACCGATGACGCGCGGATCCAGCGTAACGTACGTATGGTTCCGGTCCAGCCCTTGATAGGAAGCTCCATTGACGCGGAGCAATCCTTCTCCGCCCGACTTGAACACAAGGCCAAATGGCTCTTGCGTCCATTCGGCCGGTAGTTGCAGCTTGGTTTTAAAAAAGTAGGTCGTCCCCTGCTTGCTCGGAAACGAGTTCAATCCCTGCCCTTCCGGATAAGGGGCCGAATTCTCGTATTCGCCTGGCAGCTTATAATAAGAACGAGTAATTTCCCAGTGGCGGTACTCCATTTGCTCGAGCCACTGGTTTTCCGACAGTTCGCGAATAAAACGTCTGATCCGTTCCATCATCCATCCTCCCGTACAGTCAAAGACGTACTCAGCGTATCGTTTACGTTCCTTCCGATGTGGACTTGGAACAGGCCCGGTTCAACAACGGGTTCCAGATCCCGCCCAATGTACTGCAGTTGCTCTTTTCCTATTTCAAAAGAAACCGTTTTGGTTTCTCCCGGCGCAAGCTCAACCTTGGCGAACCCTTTCAGTTCCATCAGCGGCCGGCTGGCTTTGCTGACGACATCCGAGATGTAAAGCTGAACAACCTCAGCTCCGGCCATGCTGCCGGTGTTGGTCACATCCACCGATACGATCGCCGATTCGTTCGCTCCGATGGAATCCTTCGTGATGTTCAGGCGGTCATAACCAAAGGTCGTGTAGCTGAGTCCGTATCCGAACGGATACCGCGCTTTCGAGTCTTCCTCCAAATACCGTTTGCCGCGCGACCGTTTGCCGTTGTAATAAACCGGAAGCTGTCCGACATGTTTCGGCACGGACACGGTCAGTCGGCCGGACGGATTGACGTCGCCGAACAAAATGCCTGCCACCGCATGCCCCCCTTCCTGTCCGGGGTACCATGCTTCCAGAATGGCGTCGGCATGCTCGTCGATCCACGGCTCGGCGATCGGACGCCCGTTGATGTAAACGACGATGAAGCGTTTGCCGAGCTTATGGATCTCCTGCATCAGCTCCAGCTGCACGCCGGCAAGGCCGAGCGTCATGCGATCGATCCCTTCGCCGCAGTCCATGTCGTTCCATGAGTTGTCCGAAACCTTCGAAGCCCCCGTTTTCAGGTCGATGGTCCCTTCCCCGAAATCGCGGGCGCTGGAACCGCCAACCACCATCACGACGGTATCCGCTTGCTTCGCGCAAGCGAGCGCGTATTCAAAGCCCTCCCGGTCTTCGCCTTTGATCCGGCATCCGGGTGCGTACAGCACGCGCTCAGACTCTTTCGCTAGCCTTGCCCGGATTCCCTTCAAAACCGTCGCCACTTTTTCCGGCGGCTGCGGCGACGTGTAATCGCCCAACTGGTTGTATCCGGCATCGGCATTCGGCCCGATAACCGCGATTTTCCCGCAGCGGTCATCAAGCGGCAGCGCTCCGTTTTCGTTTTTGAGCAGCACGATGCCTTCTTCGGCAAGCTTGCGCGCCAAACTTACGTGCTTTTCGCTGCCGATGACGCGCGCGGCCCGATCCGGATCCACATAAGGATTGTCGAACAAACCAAGCTTGAACTTCAGGGTCAGCACCCGAAGCACCGCGCGGTCCAATACTTCGACGTTCAGCCGACCTTGATGAAGAGCCTCAAGCAAGTAACGCCCAAACATTTCGCCGGACATTTCCATGTCGATGCCCGCCTCGATCGCCTGCACGGATGCGTCCAGACCATCTTCCGCCACGTCATGTCCCGCAGCCAGCATGTCGATCGCCCCGCAATCGGTAATGACCATGCCGTCGAATCCCCATTGCTTCCGCAGCACTTCTTCCAGCAGCTCGGTATTGACCGTGCACGGCACGCCGTCAATTTCGTTGTAAGCGGGCATGATCGAAGCCGCTCCGGCTTCGACAGCCTTTTTAAACGGATACAGGTCGACTTCCAGCAGCTCGCGCCAGCCCATATGCACCGGGCCGGCATTGCGTCCGCCTTCGGAGCTGCCGTATCCGGCAAAATGCTTCAGCGTGGCCGCTACGCTGCCGTCGCTGTCCAGACGCTCCCCTTGAAGCCCCTGGACCGCCGCGGCCGCAAATTCGCCGATCAGGTACGGGTCTTCGGAGAAACATTCCTCCGTTCGTCCCCAACGCGGATCACGCACCACGTCGAGCACCGGCGAATAAGTTACCGCTCCCCCTTGGGCGCGGGTTTCCGCGGCTACCGCGCGGCACATTTCGCGGTACAGCTCCACGTTCCATGTGCTGCCCAGCAGCAGCGGCACCGGGAATACCGTGCCGTCGATCGCCATATGCCCATGCGAGCATTCCTCCCCGATCAGGATCGGAATGCCGAGACGCGAATGTTCCACGGCGTACCGCTGGATCCGGTTGACGGCCTCGGCGCCTTCTTTGGCCGACAGTCCGTTTTCCAATGTGACGCCGGTCCACGGATCGGCGCGCAGCACCCCGTAGAGGGAGCCTACGCCGCCGTTTTTCACCTGCTCTTTGAACGTTTCCGTCAAAGTCACGGCGCCGTCTTTGTATTCATAGGTTTGCCAGCCGAACGGCTGCACCAGCTGGCCCACCTTTTCTTCCAAAGTCATCAGGCCTAGCAAATGCCCTGCCCTTTCCTCAACCGATTTCGTTTTGTCCTTATAAAGCAACATCTCCACTCTCCCTATCCGTTTCTAGTGATGTTGTTATTCTTTTACGGCACCCACGGTCAAGCCTTGAACAAAATAACGCTGGAAGAACGGATATGCAAAAATGATCGGCAATGTGGCCAGTACGACCATCGCCATCCGGGACGTATCCTGCGGAATGGACTGCAGCGCCGCCATGCTAAGCGAAGTGTTCGCCGAGTTTTGCTGAATGAATTGAATGCTGGATTCGATCCGCATGAGCATCGACTGCAGCGGCACCAAATTCGGATTGTCGATGTACAAGAGAGCGTTAAACCAGTCGTTCCAGTAGCCAAGCGTGCTGAACAAACCGATCGTTGCGAGGCCGGGCAGGGACAAAGGCAGCACGATGCGCAAGAAGATATAGAAATCGCCCGCACCGTCGATCCGTCCCGACTCGATAATCGCCTCGGGAACGCTGGTGCTGTAAAACGTCCGAAGAATCATGATATAAAAAGCATTCATAGCCAGCGGCAAGATAAGGGCCCATAGGCTGTCTTTCAGACCCAACAACTGCGATACGACCATGTAAGTCGGAATCATGCCGCCGTTGAACAGCATCGTCAAAATGGCAAATATGGAGAAAAATCTGCGGTAGCGGAAGCTTTTCCGCGAAATCGCATAAGCGTAAAGCGAAATCAGGATCAAGCTGACGATCGTGCCTACGACAGTGACAAGGATCGTTACCCCGTAAGAACGGAGCAGCGTATCCCCGCTTTGAAATACGAACCGGTAGGCTTCCAGACTCCATTTGGCCGGAAGCAGGCGGTAGCCGTCCGTTGCCAGCGTTTTTTCATCCGTTAAAGAGATGATGACGACGAACAAAAAAGGAAAGACGCATATGAAGGCGAACAATCCCGCGATGATGTTGAGAACGACGTTCCAACCGGGGGACACATGATGAAAATCCCGTTTTTTTCTGATGACCTTCGCCATAATTCTGACACTCCTTTCAAATCTTTTAGAACAGGGCGCTGTCTTTGTCGATTTTGCGCACGACAAAGTTGGAGACGATGACAAGAACAAAACCGACGACCGATTGGTAAAGCCCTGCAGCCGTACTCATGCCGATTTCCCCTGTCGTTTTCAGACCGCGGTATACGTACGTGTCGATTACGTTCGTCACCGAGTAAAGCGTGCCGGAGTCTCTCGGAACTTGATAGAACAGACCGAAGTCGGCATAGAAAATGCGGCCTACCGCAAGCAGCGTCATAATGATGATGATTGGCGAAAGCATCGGAATCGTGATATTGCGGATTTGCTGCCATTTGCTGGCGCCGTCGATCATGGCCGCTTCGTAAAGGGATTTATCGATGCCCATAATCGAAGCCAGGTACACGACGCTGTTATATCCGACCGACTTCCACAAACTGACGAAGATCAATATATATGGCCAATATTTAGGATCCGAATACCATTGAACGGGCTCTGCGCCAAACCAGCCTAGAATCTGGTTCAGCATGCCGCGGTCCATGCTCAGGAAGCTGAACGCAAAATAGCCGACGATGACCCAGGAAAGAAAATACGGGAGGAACATGCCGGTTTGATAAATTTTGGCCATCGTTTTGCCGACGAGCTCGGACAGCAAAACGGCCATCGCGACGGAAAGCACGAGTCCTATAATAATAAATGCGATGTTGTACAATAACGTATTGCGCGTAATGGTGTAAGCATCGTTTGTGCTGAACAGGAACTTGAAGTTGTCCCAGCCTACCCATTTGCTGTTGAAGATGCTGGCCCAAAAGCCGTCGCGGCTGAAACGGTATTGCTTGAAAGCGACGATCGTACCGACAAGCGGCAGATAGGAAAAGAAGAAAAACCATATCGCACCGGGCAGCACCATAAACAGCATGACTTTGTTCTTTAAGAGGTTTTTAAAAAATGCAGCCATCGTGTTCCCTCCTGAATGTTGAAAAATGAAAAAGGATCGGGCGAAATCATCACCCGCCCGATCCCAAAAATGTCGTTCAATTGTTACTTGTTATTTGCGGCTCTCCATTCGTCGAGCTGTTTTTGGGCTTCGGCCATGACTTTGTCAAGACCGGCTTGCTTGAAGGCAGCGATTGCTTTCGGCAGGTAGGTTTCAGGATCTACGGTACCGGTCATCAGGGATGCCCAGAATTGTTCTTTCACGTTTTGAACGGCAGCCATTTCGGTTGCGACTTTCGTGCTGTCAAAGTTGAAGCTCAGAATTGGAGAATTTTTACCCGATGCGTTGAACTTCTTGAATTGATCCCATTTGTCGTCCGGATCATTCGGATTCAGGTAAAGCAGCATGTTGTTGCCCAAAGAGTAAGACGGCATGTCGTAGTTTTTCGATTCCGGAAGGTTTTCCATGTGCTTGTCGTCAACCTTCTTGTAATGAACGCCTTCGATGCCGGAGTCGACCATGTTGCGAAGCACTGGATCCGTGTTCAGCAGGTTCAGGAATTCCATCGCTTTTTCAGGATGTTCGGAGTTGGCCGAAATCGCCATGATCGAACCTTGAACGGAAGTGTTCGTAATGATCGGATCGCTTGCCGGCGACGAAACGACAGGATATCCGTAGCTTGCGGACCAGCTGTTGTCGGCCAGCGGCTGGGTTTGCGCGCGGTCCATGAACCAGTTGCCGGATGTCATCAAGTCGCTCGTCGAACCTGTCGTTGCGGCTTCAGGCGCGATATAACCGGCTTGGTAATACTTGTGCATCGTAGTCAGCGCTTGCTTCATTTCAGGCGTTTCCAAAATGTCCACGATTTTATAATCGGTCGTGTCCAGTTTGACCGCCATTGGCAGGTTCTGAATGACGTAATCGTAAGGAACGTAAGGAACGTAGTTTTTGTCCATGGCGAACGGCGTTACGCCAGGTTCTTTTTCCTTGATCGTCTTCAGAAGCGGCTCGATGCTGTCGAGCGATTTTACTTTCGTGATGTCGAAGTTGTATTTGTCTAACAGCTTTTTGTTAAAGCGCCATACTTCTTGTTGAGGAAGCTCTTTATTGGCAGGAATGCCGTAATTGTGGCCGTCGACCTTGGAGCCTTCCAGGAAAGCAGGATCGATCGTTTTCTTGATGCCTTGTCCGTATTTTTCAAGCAGGTCGTCGAGTTCCATGAACGCGCCTTTTCTTGCGTTTTGCACGTAATCGAATCCGCCCGCCGCCGTGAACACGATATCCATCGGTTCGCCGGATGCTACGTTAACCTGCATTTTTTGCGCGTAATCGCCCCAGTCGACCATTTTCATCGTAACGGTTGCATTGATTTTTTCTTTGGTATATTTGCTCACTTCCGCCATGACCTTGTCCACGTCTTTTTGCGGCGTTCCGATGGTGTACCAGATCAGGTTGACCGGTTTTTCGGAATCTTTTCCTCCGGAGGCGGAATCGCTTTCGGCGCTGTTGCTTCCTCCCCCACAGGCACTGAGGACAAGCGTCAAGGCCGTCAACATGGCCAGTGCGAACGAGAAGCTTTTTTTACTCTTGCTCATGTGTAAATCCTCCCTTTTGAATGCTTCAAGCATCTCTTCCCGGCCCGGCTCGCGGGCGGGCGCCAGATGCGTTTCTCTATTTAAGCGCTCTGGCTTGTCTGTACTAACTAAGTTAACCTTACCGAATGAAAGCAGTTTCAAAAAGAAGATAAATCTAATAAATCAGGGTACAAATTAAAGAAAAGATTCGAATTTTGCATGATTCTGTCAATTCGGCTGAAACCGCTTTTAATTCCCGCTCCGACGCTGATGATAACGCTCTTAATTTTCCTGAAAACAAACAAAAATACTCTGAATGAAAACGGACCCGAATTTTGATGCAAAGTCCATTTTCATCCAGAGTATGCGGCTTGGATCACCCCAAGCTTTTATAATCCGTCGGGGAAATCCCGACGTATTTCCTGAATTGTTTATAGAAGTACCCCGTTTCCCAATAGCCTACGTTCCTAGCGATTTCGTGCACCTTCAGGTTGGTGTTTTTCAGCTGCTCCTTCGCTTTTTCGATCCGGTATTTGTTGATGTATTCCGCAAACGACTCCCCGGTTTCCTTATGGAAAAGCTGTCCCAGATAGACCGGATGGATATGGTATTGCGCGCCAAGCGTTTTCAGCGAAAGTTCATCGGCATAATGCCCGTGAATATAACTGAGCACCTGGCTGACCACCGGGTTCTTGACGTCCTGCAGCAGCGAAGACACCGTTGCTTTGGCCACCGATTGAAGCGAAGCGGCCAGTTCGTCGAATGTGCCGCTGTTCCGGACGTCCGTCAGCGCTTGTTTAAAGATATCCGACTCGTCCGTATGCTTGATCTGCTCCAGCTCCATCTTGAACCGGATGACGAGCTCCAAACCGGCGTTGCGGAGGTCTTCCGGCCGAATGCCCTCCATCCCCTGCATTTGCAGTAAATCCGCTTTGATTCTCCGCTCCAACCCCTCAAGATCCCTGGCCAAAATAAGCTTGCCGTATTCCTCCCAGTGGATGGACAACCGGCCATCGCCGCCATCGCTTCTTCCTTCAAGATTCCCGTAATCCAAAACGGAGCGGTCGGGATACACCATAAAATACTCCAGCGATTTTTTAGCCTGCCTATAGCTGAGCGAAGCTTCCTCCGGAAGCTGCACCACGCTGCCTACCCCGATTCGGACAGGGACGCTTAATGGCGCATATTCGTCGGAAAGACGCTCAAGCCGTTCCATAAAGTTCTTTTTCCCTTCGGTCCAATGCTGCATGCACCCGACCCAAACCAGGTCGCCGTCCACATCTCGGAAAGACGTAATCCCTTCCGATTTGCTCCAACGCTCGCCGATCCGGTTCAAGCGCTCGGTCATATCCCCGTTGGTCCGAATGACGGCAACGATTAAATACGGCTTCATCAAATCAAGCCCCAGCAAATCGGCCCGTTCCCGAAATTCCGCCTCGCCGATTTGTCCCGTCAACCACCGGTAAAGCGTATTGTCCTTCAAAATCTGCATATCGAAGGCATCGTACAGCTCGTCGGATTTCATGCTGTTCATCTTTTCCACCGTATTGCGCAGCGTGGACTCCAGTTCCTCTACGTTGATCGGCTTCAGCAGGTAGTTTTCAATGCCCAGTTTCATACCCTCTTTCAGGTAGTCGAATTCATTAAACCCGCTGAGGATGATCACCTTTAACTCCTGATGAAGCTTCCGGGCTTCAGCGATAAGGCTGAGGCCATCCATCACCGGCATGGATATGTCGGTTATCAGCAGGTCTGCGGGAATCGAAGCCAGCGCCTCCAGCGCCTGCCGTCCGTTTTCCGCGTGCCCGACGATTTCCAGGCCGAAAGACGCCCAGTCCAAAATATCGTACAATCCTTCAATGATAAACGGTTCGTCATCCACAATAAATACTTTATACATGTTCAGCATCCGTTCCTTCCCGGCTTGGATAACGCACGGTAATGACCGTGCCCTCATCCGGCCGACTTTGAATCTCGATTCCGTATGCAGGCCCGTACAGAAAACGGAGACGGCTATGAACGCTTCGGAGTCCGAACATTTTGCCGCTTTCCTCCGGTTTCTCCAGCTCCTCCCGAATTTCGTTCAAGCGATCCGGCTCGATTCCTTTTCCGTTGTCGCGCACTTCGGCGATGAGCATATCGCCTTCTTCCCTGATCTCGACCGACAAGCGGTTATCGTACCTCTCCGTTCGAATGCCGTGAATGATATAGTTCTCTATGATCGGTTGAAGCGATAGCTTCATGACCGCTTTATCGGCGAGCTCCGGGCCATAAGTGATCGTATAATCAAACTTGTCCTTGTACCGTATTCTAAACAGCTCGAGATACAGGCGGCAGGTTTCCAGCTCGTCTTTAAGCGTGTAATTCCTTTTTTGCTGCACCAGGCTTTTGAATAGGACGGACAAGCTATAGATCATTTCCCCGACGTCTTTCGCTCCCTGGGAAATCGCCCTCATCCGGATAACCTCCAACGTGTTATACAAAAAGTGAGGGTTGACTCGGGCCTGAAGCGCGACAAGCTCCGTCTGTTTCTGTTTGATTTCCGCCTTGTATACCCGTTCGATGTACGCATTCAGCTCATCCAGCATATCGTTGAAGCTCCGCGAGATTTGCCCCAGCTCGTCCTCGCGCGGATCGTCGATTCTGGCGGCAAAATCGCCGTTTTTTACCTTCCGCGTAAATTTGATGATCCGGTTGGTCCGATTGGCAAAATTGATGATGAACAACGCCGGGAAAAGAACCGCGAACAAGATGCAAATCGCGCTGATCGTAATGATCGTCTGCCGCACGCCCGAATAGCTTGATGCGATTTCATTTTTCGGAACGGCGCCAATGACCACGTATCCCCCTTCGGCGGAGATCAGCTTGTTAATATACATGCTTTCCCCGCTTCGGGTCAGTCCCGCCTGCGGATCATCAAAAAGCGAATCCGTGACGTCCACGTAAGGGTAGGTTTTGCCGTAATATTTTCCTTCCGAATCAAAAAGGACGTCTCCCGACGAAGAAAGGACGACGATGCTTCCTTTGTAGCCGTTTTTATAGGTTTCAAGCGCATTCAAAATGCTGTTGGAATCAAGGTAAACCAAAAATTGGCCGGCATTTTTCAGCTGCTTGTTGTTGATGGGCACTCTAATCGCATATAATTCCTTATCCCATTGATCAGCCGCTTTGCGAATCCAAACGTTCGGAGCCGCGATGCCTTTCGTTTCCATGGCCATAACCTCGGGAATATAGGAATTGGCGAAATTGGTGGAGAGCTGCTTAAACTGTTTGTTCGATTTAAAAATAGAGAGATACTGATGTTCCGACCCGTACAGCATCAGGTTTCGGATATCGCCGTTTTCGTCCATGATATTTTGAAAATATTGAAGCGCGTCCGTCGAATCCCCGTTCGATTGAACATTAAACTGATCCATACGGTGCTGCACGTATTCGGCATAAGGGTTTTCCATTAAAAATGAGATATTGGAAAACAAGGTTTCGTTTCGGTACATGTCCCTTGCAATATTCTCTATCGCATGGTGCCGATTGTCGATGTACCTGCTTACGCTTTCCATGGCGGCTTTTTGGTTATCCAGTTCTTTATTTACGATCGACTGCGACAAGGAGGAAATCATCAGGTATGACAATATTACAATCGTCACAATGGCGATGAAAGTGAAGATCAGAAGGATCTTCATGAACATATTGTTCTTAAAATAGTTTCTGTATATTCTGCCGATTCCCATGAAGCTTCCCTCCTGCAGACGAGTCGATTTGAACATGCGATGATCATCATTATTATAACATAGGGCGGGCAGTTCTCCTTCTTCTCTGCCTCATCTGGCGATTGGGCATCTTTTGAGCTAATTAGCATGCGTTTTTGCCTTTTGAAGAACCCCGCTTGCAAAGCCTTGGGGCCAATCGTCATTGCCCGGGAAATTTGATAATTTGCACAAGTTTCCAATGCTCCGCACCTGAGAGTGGCTTTTTATGTAGATTGTTATGCGGTATTCAGGGGTAAAATAAAACCAAAAAGGCCAGCATCCTGGTAAACCCAGAATACTGGCCCTTCTATAGCCGAAACGGAATTATTCCGTTGTGTATGGCAGCAATGCGATTTGACGGGAGCGTTTGATCGCAATCGTCAGCATGCGTTGGTATTTTGCGCTCGTGCCGGTTACACGGCGAGGCAAAATTTTTCCGCGTTCGCTAATGAATTTTTTCAGCAGATCCGTGTCTTTATAATCAATGTGAGTAATTTTGTTCACAGTGAAGTAGCACACTTTACGACGTTTGTTACGGCCGCCGCGGCGAGCCGGTCTTTTATCGTTGTCTCCGCCTTCTCTTTGTTTAAAAGCCATGCTGTTTCAGTCCTTTCCGTATTTAAAATGGCAAATCATCATCCGATATGTCTATCGGTTTTCCGTCATCGAAAAAAGGATCTTGATTGGAATTGCTCCGGGAGTAATTGTTATTCCCGCGGCTTCCGCCTCCGAGAGAGGAGTCTTCACGCGGTCCTTGGCCGCCGCCGCTGCCGCCTTCGCGGTTCGATTCCAGGAAACGTACGTTATCGGCAATGACTTCGGTGACGTATACGCGTCTACCTTCGTTATTTTCGTAGTTCCGCACCTGGATGCGACCTTCCACGGCCGTCAAACGGCCTTTCCGCAAGTAGTTCGCGCAGGTCTCAGCGAGCTGTCTCCAAGTCACCACTGGAATAAAATCCGCTTCCCGCTCTCCGCCTTGCGACGTAAACGGTCTGTCTACCGCCAGCGTGAACTGCGTTACCGCAACCCCTGCGGGCGTGTAGCGAAGCTCAGGATCCTTGGTCAATCGGCCAATTAAAATTACACGGTTCAACAATCCTATCCCCTCCTTCGATCGAATGGATCACTTCAAGCCAAAGCTTGGATTAAGCAACGTCAAGAGTAATGAGATAACGAATTACTTCGTCGGAAATTTTCATGATACGCTCGAGTTCGGCAACAACTTCAGGAGTTGCAGTGAAGTTTACCAGAACGAAAGTGCCATCACGGAATTTCTTGATCTCATACGCAAGACGGCGTTTGCCCATCACTTCGTGCTTCGTGATTTCCCCACCGTTGGAGATGATGCCTTGGAATTTTTCGACTGCAGCTTGAACGGCTTCTTGTTCAATGTCCGGACGAATAATGTACATCACTTCATATTTGCGCATATTTTTCACCTCCTTATGGACTTCGGCCCCTGATCGCGTCAGGAGCAAGGAGCGAGTCTAAACTCGCACCATATTAATATATCAAAACGCCCGCCTGAATGCAAGCATGCCTGAATTGGCAAAATTAACGGGCACATGAATCCCCCCGATGTGTAAACACTACAGAAGCAGTCCATTTTCATTTCGATAAGGAGGTTTGTGCCATGGGTGAAAAAACCGAATTCGAGCCTGGCGACAAGGCGCCGAACCCTGGGGTATATATGGAGGTCGGTGAAGCCAGCTTCCATACCGAAATCCAGAATCCGAAGATGATCACGATGGAGCGCGGCGAGACGTTTCCGGAAACGACCAACAAAGACCGGAAGTGGAAAAAGAAAACCAAAGCCCGGGTCCACTAAAAATTTTTTAGACGCGGATGCATAATCCGCTGCCGAAATGCAGATGATACAATCAGACGGTTACGAGAGAGGTGTGGTTCCGTTGGGCCTGAGCTGCGTAACAAATCACTGGAAGTCTGAAACAGCATAACTAAAAGAAGCGAGGGGACGTGCCAAAGACATTTTGTCTGGAGCAATGGAGATTGCTCCGCGGCTTTATCCGAAGTTTCAATGACGTTTTGTTGTAGAACGAATTCCAAAATCCATTGAGTAGCCGTCTGCCAAACAGGAGAACCTTCGGGTTCTCCTTTGGTGTTTTATTGAAGTGTCAGCATTTCGCCTGCACAACCCCATACAACGTAAAAAACCTCTGGCGATGACGGGCCAAAGGTTTTGTCCAATTACGTTAATCTATGAAGTATATTTGATGAAAAAGGGAATGTGGCGGAAAGAGAGGGATTCGAACCCTCGCACGCCTTGCGACGCCTAACTGATTTCGAGTCAGCCCCCTTAGACCTCTTGGGTACCTTTCCGCAGCAAAACTTATTCTATCACAAGAGGACAAAATATGCAATAGCTGTTTTACAAAAGATTACTTTTCGTTCGACTCCTGCGTTTCCTCGCCTGCATTTTTGGAGCGGAGCACTTTTTTCATGTTTTTTTCGAACTTGGCGCGGGGAATCAGAACGCTGTGCTGGCATCCGACGCACTTGATCCGAATGTCCATCCCCATGCGAATGATTTCCATTTCGTTGCTGCCGCAAGGGTGATTTTTTTTCATTTGCACGATATCGCCGAGTTGAAACACTTTCCGTTCCATTTGACCATGCCTCCCCTTTTTATTCTTCCGAAGCCGCCATCTCGCTTAACGCTTGCTTTTGCTGCTCTTCGGCTTCCAACGCTTGCTTGATATGCTCCAAAATGGCCCGCTCCACTTCCGCCCTTGTATTAGGCAGGCACTGCGCCACAATGCGAATCACGTACTCGCTGGTGCTCAAGGACTGAATGCCGAGAACGTCGGGCACCGCCATAAGATTCGGGTTTTCCTCCTGAACGCCCGTCAGCGCTTGCTTAATCAAGCCCACGGTGTCCTCCAGCGAACGTTCGTTTTTGACCGGCAAATCGACCATCGCGAGCGCATTGGACAAGGAAAAATTCGTCACGCTCGTAATCATCCCGTTAGGCAAAATATGAGTTTCCCCGTTCATGCTCACAAGGCGGGTGGAACGCAGGCCGATGACTTCAACCGTGCCTTTGTAGGTTCCCGTCTGAATGACGTCCCCCACCGCAAACTGATCCTCCAATATAATGAAAAAGCCCGTAATGACGTCCTTCACCAAGCTCTGGGCGCCGAAACCGATGGCAAGGCCCAGCACCCCTGCTCCCGCCAACAACGGACCAAGCTTGAAATTGAACTCGGACAAGATGAGCAGCACCATGACGAAATTGCAGGTGACGGCCGTTATATTTTTCAGAAGCTCCCCGACCGTGGCAAAACGGCGCGGATTGACATTGATCCGGCTCTGCTGGTGGCGTTCCAGCGACCGGTCGATAATTTTGGAAACGACTCGGATGGCGATCCGGGTCACGATAAATAACACGACAATGCGGATGCTTGAAAACATCACATTTGTCCACATATCCACATTCGTAATCCAGTCCAAAAACTTATCGCTGAACTTCAACGTTTTATCCACAGCTCCTTCCATTTCGCTGTTTGCCGTTTCGAGCCATTGTGGATTCATCATCTTGATCGATCTCCTATCCCTCGATGCTTATATATCTATCATGATTGTCTTTATAGTAGATTCCTCTGATCTCCACTTGCTCCTGTACAATGATCTGCTGTACCGAAGCCAGCTCCTCCTTCGGAAATTGGATTGATAACGCGCAGCCCGCCGTAATCGTCTTCGGCGTTGGGCATAAATCGATTTCAATATCGGCATATTCCAGCAGCATTTCCGCCCGAAGAGCCTGCTGCGTCGAATCAAAGGCCATCAACATCCATGACTCCATTGCATTATTGCCCGCCTTTTCGTTCTAATAAATTGCTTGTCCCGAGGAAGTATAAAAACATGCAGCCGTCCATATACTAGATACTACCAATCGCATTTGAAAGGAAGATTCTATGACTCAGCTGCCCAAACCATCCCAGAACCAGCAGCTCTCATGCTTAAAAATACCACATACCGATCCTGAAATCCATTCCGCTATCATTCATCGTCTTTTGTTTTATTTGTCCCAGGCCGAAGAGCAACAACCTGTCGTGGTCGTCTGCATCGGCACGGACCGCTCTACCGGGGATTGCTTGGGCCCTTTGGTCGGCACGGCCCTCGCCCGCTACAAAAGCCCATGGTTCCATCTTTACGGCACGCTGGACGAGCCCGTCCATGCCGTCAATTTGCAAGAAACGCTTTCGACCATCTATGCCCTTCACGACCGTCCATTCGTGATCGGCATCGATGCTTGCCTCGGGCAATCCTCGAGCGTCGGCTGCATCCAAGTCGCCAGCGGCCCCCTCAAGCCCGGCGCAGGCGTACATAAAGAATTACCGCCGGTTGGCGATATCCATTTGACGGGTATCGTTAATGTCGGCGGCTTCATGGAATATTTCGTGCTGCAAAACACGCGATTAAGTTTGGTCGTTCGTTTATCGGAAATTATTGCGTCCAGTCTGCATTCGGCGATCCAGGAATGGAAATCCCGTTCTACGCTTGTTGCGAGGCTAGACTGATGGCCTCTACCTCTTCGGGAGACAGGGCATACGACGATTCGCCTGCCGCAAGCGGTTTGGCATATACATAGGAGCTGTCACGGCTGTAAAGGGCCGAGATGACAACTCCATTTTTCTTTTCGTCCACAATTGCAATCGAAAAGCTCAAATCGCTGCCTTGACCGCTAAATGCATTGTACCGTTTGATGCCGATCTTCCCTTTGACCTGCTGCAGTTTGGCCAGGACGGTTTCCAGCGTTTTGCGCTGCTGCTCATGTTCGTCCTCGATCGAATCCATTTGCACTTTCAGGTCGATGAGCAGCGTCTCCAAATTTTCCACACCGCTGCCTGCCATCATCAGGTCGTATTTCCGGCGCATTTTTCTAAGCTTCGCGCCTTGCGTCAATACCATTACGAGCAGGATCAAAATGAGGAGCATGCCTCCGCCGATAAACCACTGCAACTGTTCTAAAATTAAACTATTCAAGTCCGACATTGCTGATTTCATTCCTTTTCCTCATTCTTGATCACAATCGTTTTTCCATACCGTTCCTTGCGCCTATTTTTCGAACCAAACCTATGGCCGCTGGCCGCATATTTCCTTAACGGCATCAATCACCGCATCGGCCTCCTGCCGCGTCGTGGTGACGCCAACGCTGATCCGGACAGCCCCCGTCTGCAGCGTCTCGACGGCCTCATGCGCCAGCGGCGTACAGTGCATCCCAGCTCTTACGGCGATTCCGTATTCCCGGTCCAATCGGAAGGCGATCTCGCTGGAATCCTTTTCCGAGGAAACGAAGGACACGATTCCGGTTCTCGGCTGCCCCGCTTCGGGTCCCAATACCCGAAGATGGCGAATGCCCCGAATCCCTTCGATAATCCGCTGCGCAAGCTCCCATTCATGCCGATAAATCTGCTGCGGCGTCTGCTTGATCACCTCTGCGACGCCGGCCTTTAGCCCTGCAATGCCGGCCGTATTCGGCGTCCCTGCCTCATAGCGATCCGGGCGGACCGCAGGCTGCTCTTTTTCCTCCGATTGGCTTCCGGTCCCTCCGTGTAAAAGCGGCTCCAAATCAACCGACGGGGATATGTATAACCCTCCCGTTCCTTGCGGTCCCAGCAACCCCTTATGCCCGGGAAAGGCCAGCAGATCGATATTCATGGCGGATACGTCAATATCCAGGCAGCCTGCGCTTTGAGCCGCATCCACTAAATAGACCGCTCCAAAACGACGGGCAAGCGCCCCGATCTCGGCAACCGGCAAAATGCTGCCAAGCAAATTGGAACTATGCGTGCTAATGACCAATTTAGGGCGGCTTTCCAGCGCAGCTTTCAGTTTGGCCATATCCAGTTGTCCTTGACCGTTCACCGGAATATATTCCACCTGAATGCCCATCACCCGTTTCAAATATTCGAGCGGGCGTCTTACGGAATTATGTTCAACCATCGTCGCCACGACCCGGTCCCCGGATTTCAGCAAGCCTTTAATCGCCAAATTTAACGCTTCCGTTGTATTATACGTAAATATGATGTCATTTTGGTTACGAACCTGAAACAGTTGAGACAATATCTTGCGGCCTTCGAACAGGACCCTGCTCGCTTTTACCGCCATCTGATGACTGCCTCGCCCCGGATTGGCCGCCGCCTCCTCCATCGCCTTCTGCATTGCCTGCAACACCTCGGGAGGCTTCGGCCAGGAAGTGGCTGCATGATCCAAATATATAAACGGTTTCATGATACTACATCCACCTCCCCTTCATTTATGCGGACTTTAGGTTGCGAGAATTTCTATCCCCACCATTACCACGGTAATAATGAAAATACGGTTAGCGGTGAAACTCAGAGCGTCTTTCTTAAACATTCGCTTTGCCGATCCTTATAAAAAGAGAAAGACATATCCATTTCCCTATACAGGAATAAAGCCGGACATGTCATCTTGGCGCAATCACAAATTCACTTTTATTGCAAAAGCTCCAGCAGCCGTTCCAGATCCTGCTTGCTGTAATAGTTCAACTCGATTTTGCCTTTGTCTTTGTTTTGCTTGATTTTGACCGTCGTCCGGAATCTTTCGCGCAGTGTTTCTTCCAGGCTATCAATATAAGGATCGCGTTTTTTCACCTTGACCTTGTTTTTATCGGCCGCCTTACGATCCAGATTTTTAACGGCTTCCTCCAGATCGCGAACGCTCCATTCGTTGGCCACGCATTGTTTCGCCAGCTGTTTGATGAG
Organism: Paenibacillus sp. YAE3; assembly: GCF_057546105.1. NCBI lineage: Bacteria > Bacillati > Bacillota > Bacilli > Caryophanales > Paenibacillaceae > Paenibacillus > Paenibacillus sp. YAE3. Next base: position 105,852 of record NZ_BAAIYF010000016.1, read on the forward strand.
ATCCGAATCTTTCAATCCGACAATGGCACGCGCATGCCCCATCGATAATGTTCCACGTGAAACATAATCTTTGACCTCTTCGGGAAGCGAAAGCAGCCGCAAAAAGTTGGCGATATGGGATCTGGATTTCCCCACCTTCAGCGAGAGTTCCTCCTGCGTCAAGGAATACTGATCCATCAATCCTTGATAAGCCACCGCTACCTCCATGGCATTCAAGTTTTCACGCTGCAGATTTTCGATGAGCGCGATTTCCATGACCTGCTGATCGCTAAACGTCCGGACAACCGCAGGAATGGTTGGTTTCCCGCATATTTGCGATGCCCGAAAACGCCGCTCCCCGGCAATGATTTCATAGCCTTTTAATACGCTCCGGACAATGATCGGCTGAATGACGCCATGCTGCCTGATCGACTCCGCCAGTTCCTGGATCGACTCTTCGTTAAAGTCTTTGCGCGGCTGATAAGGGTTTGCACGCAGTTGGCTAAGCGGGATCTCCACAATTTTGTCATCGTCGTTGATCGAAAGGGAAGGAATGAGGGCATCGAGTCCTTTGCCTAACCGTTTACTCATAAGAAATCACTTCCTTTGCCAACTCTAAATATACTTCTGCACCTTTGGAACGAGGATCGTAAGTCATAATCGATTGACCATGGGAAGGCGCTTCGCTTAAGCGGACGTTTCGAGGAATAATCGTTTTATATACTTTTTCTTGAAAATACTTCTTCACTTCTTCTATGACCTGTATGCCGAGATTCGTGCGGGCATCCAGCATCGTCAGAAGCACGCCTTCGATCTGCAGCGACGTATTCAAGTGCTTTTGAACAAGCCGAACGGAGTTGAGCAGTTGGCTTAACCCTTCGAGGGCGTAATATTCGCATTGAATCGGGATAATGACGGAGTCGGCTGCCGTCAGCGAGTTAATCGTCAAAATCCCCAACGACGGAGGGCAATCGATTAGGATGTAATCATAGTTTGCCTTCACGAGATGCAGCGATTTTTTCAAACGAAGTTCCCTGGATATGGTAGGAACCAATTCGATTTCCGCGCCTGCCAGTTGAATGGTCGCCGGAATGATATGCAGCCCTTCAACCTGTGTCTCAAGAATCGCTTCCTTAGGATGAACTTCATTGATAATGACGTCATAGATGCAGTTGGCCACATCGGCTTTATTTACGCCAACGCCACTCGTTGTATTGCCTTGCGGGTCAATGTCTACAAGCAGCACTCGTTTGCCGAGCGAAGCCAAGCCTGCTCCGAGATTGACGGAGGTTGTGGTTTTCCCTACCCCGCCCTTTTGATTTGCTATGGCAATGATTTTGGACACTCAATTTCACCTCATTGTGTATGAAAACTCTTCTTGTAGGTCACGGGATTATGTTACACAGCAAAACAATCGGCTGCATACCTCCTGAAAGAAAACGCGATTCGGAACCGACGTTCGAATGTCCGCTCCCCTTTCAGGTACTAGCTGAAACGGCTTCGCCCTGCACGAGTACATTTTCTTGCAAAAAGGAAAAACCTGAGCCTGAACCACAAGTATCGGTTTCTTCAACTTGATCTGCTTCAATGCATGCATAACACGGATGATGCGCCTATAAAATTCGATTAGGACCCTATAACGCAAGTCACGTATCGCTTCCTGAAGAGTCTTCGGCAGATGGCCCTCCAACTCCCCCAAATCGATTGGCAATACAGCAAAATGCAAACCGCTTCTGGACGAGAAGCCGTTTGCTCTAACACCGGGCAGTCAACCCGCAAACCTAAATTGGCATGATGCTCAATCCAACAACTTTAGAGCTTCCTCATGTAGATTAATCATAAGAACCTGTTTGCTCTGGATAAATCGGCCATGGGATGTTCAGATTCATTGGAATCGAAACGATGTCTCCCCTACGGGGTACGCGTGTTGTAAACAACCCTTCCCCACGGCCTGTCCCGGCTAACGATAATGATCTACGCCTGAGACCCAAAACAACCCATTGCTCCAAAAAAGCGGCCTGACCAGCCGCTTGCAGTCATCCCCGCCCCGATTAACGTTTGGGGATCTGTATCACGATTTCGTAATGATCCTCGTGGTCATTTTCCGTTGTTTTAATGGCCAGACCGGAATCGGTAACCATATCGATCGACTGGCGGATCGTATTTAACGCAAGGCGCACGTCTTTCGTGAAGGAAATGCGCTTGGATTTTTTGACTTTTGAAGCTTCTTTATAAAAAGCCACCCTGGCTTCCGTCTGCTTCACGTTCAACTCTTTGGCAATAATTTCGGCAAGCAGCTTCAGCTGGAGCTCCTCCGTATCCAAGGATAACAATGCCCGCGCATGCCGTTCAGAAATTTTGCGCTCCATCAGAGCCATCTTTACTTCCTCAGGCAAATGAAGCAGCCGAATTTTGTTGGCGATGGTTGATTGGCTTTTGCCCAGGCGCTGCGCCAGGCTTTCCTGCGTCAATTGATGAATGTCGATCAGCTTCTGATAAGCTACCGCTTCTTCAATAGCCGTCAATCCTTCCCGCTGCAGGTTCTCGATCAACGCGATCGAAGCTGCCTGGGAATCATTAAATTCGCGAATAATCGCTGGGATCGTTTCCATCCCGAGTTTCGTTACAGCACGCCAACGCCGTTCACCGGCTATGATCTCATATTTGGAATTGCGGACACGAACAACGATCGGCTGAATGACGCCATGGGTTTTGATCGTTTGGCACAGCTCGTCAATCTTCTCGTCGTCGAAAATCGTACGGGGCTGGTATGGGCTGCTGACGATCTCCCCGACCGGAATTTGTTTCACTTCATCACTATGGTTTCGCTCCGTCAAACCAAACAATTTAGAAAATTGTTCTTTCATTCCGTATATTACCACCTAATTTCGTAATAGCACTTGGCAAAGCGCTTGGTCAACATGACTAAAACAAATCAACTTGGTTTATTTCCCAGCCATTCAGCGTATGCCACGGGACCGTTCTCAAGCTGCATCGGTGATTGCATGATCCATTCACACGAAATAGAATTAAAACAAGAGCCGGGCGTACGAATGCAACCCCCGTTATGTACACCCTGTTTCCTACCGTTTCGGTACGGGGATAACTTTCCTCGACCGGCCTCCGCCGGAATCGTGGGCAATGGCTGCCCCCTGCTTGAAGCAGTCGGAAACGACCGATTGATTCTGCGAATTTCGGGTATGAGACGAGGAATGTTATGGGCTGCTTGAACCCAAACTTTCAACTATGGTAACTCTCTCTATTCTACCACTTTTTTTCATATAATCCTATTCTCCAAAGTCCTCTTTTTTTCCTGCCGATCAGTTATTTTTTACGGTTGAATGCTGTCAATCCGTGGATAAAAACGCAAAGTGTTTGCGAGCGTTCCCGGCTTGGATCGCCTCCCATCCGCCTCGATTTGCTTTGGCTTAGTTCTTTGATCTGTGGGGAACCTCCCGGGTTGTGCAACAAACGTCACTCTCTTTCCCTTTAGTTACAACCCCGATCCAACTCAAATCTAACCGCTAACTTGATTCCTATCCCGGCTGCCAATCAAAATCGAGAGTATGGGAACATCCGAAGTCTAAAGGTTTTATAAAAACACAATTTTGGGTTTGGTTTGATAGCCGCACAAAACAGTTATCGAACAAGATAGAGTGGAAAAAGAAAGATGATGATATCGAAATCAACCGCCTCGCTATTCGGAGATTTCGGAGATTTCGAGCATTCCCTCCCTCAAACCATCTTCTCTTTTTCTCTGTTCAAACATCATTTGACGAATTGCTTATTAACTTAGGGAAACATCGTTTGCTTCCCTTATGGTTTACCTTTTGAACAATGCGCGAATCTCTTTCTATGCCACCCTATTTTACGCCGAACCTGTACACAAAATGATTGCCTTTTACATGTACGCCCCTCTCCGCTCGATTGGGTGATATTATGAAATCATCATTGGAAGTCCTTTGATGTTTCAGCGACGGCGCACCTATTTTAGGATACGTGTCCGCGACGGAAACTCTACTTCATACGCACTCTTGCGGACAAGATGCCCCCTCAGAAATGGACTTGAAAAGAAGTTAAGACAAACCCGGGGCATTCATCAAGCCATGCACATCCTCCCTGGAAAGCCACATCTTCTAGGAGGCCTGAATCGGCATTATAGCGGCTCCTGGTCTTTGCCCGTACTCCCCAATGGGGTGGAACAACAATGAGGTCTCAAATACAGAAGTGAGCATATGCAAACATGCTGCACATCACGGGAGGAGACCTGTCGTTCACCGCCTTTGCCTTCAGGCAGCCGGACAAGGGCGTCATCCAAACTTCCCTATTCCGGCATAAAAAAGAGGAATGTTCCACGTGAAACATTCCTCGGAAAATCATTCATGATGTTGTCATTATACTTGATGCTATCGGCTCACAAAGGAGTCTTCAAAGCCGTACCCGCTTTACGCGGATATTTCCCCGGCGTCGCCGCCGTTTTACCGATCACGACAATATGCCGTTCGGCTTCTTCAATCGGAAGCGTAAGACGCTCTACCCGCTGCAGCTTGCCTTTAAGCTCCTTGAAACTGCGCGATGCCTCCCGGATTTCCTCATCCGGGCTGCTCCCCTTCATCGCCGCAAACACGCCGCCCACCTTCGTATAAGGAAGGCAGAATTCGTTAAGCGCGGCGAGCTTGGCGACGGCACGCGCGGTGACGAGGTCGTACCGATCCCGATGTTCCGGTTTGCGTGCCCAGTCTTCGGCCCTTCCATGCAAAAGCTGCACCTGCTCAAGGCCCGTTTCCTGCACGACATGTTTCAAAAAGTTGATCCGTTTGTTCAGTGAATCGATAATCGTCAGCTGCACATGCGGATAACAAATTTTGAGCGGAATGCCGGGGAAACCAGCGCCGGAGCCGATATCGGCCATCGTACGAACATCGTTCATATCGATATAAAAAGCAAGAGAGATCGAATCATAAAAATGCTTCGTATAAACCTGTTCCCGATCGGTAATACCGGTCAGATTCATTTTTTCGTTCCACTCAACAAGCTCTCTATAATAAGTTTCAAACTGTTCCAGTTGGGTCGAGGTTACCTCGATCCCTTTTTCCTGAAGGCGTAACGTAAAAGCTTCTTGTATTGGATCCATAGTTAACCTCTTGCAGCCGTTACCCGGTTATAGTGCTCCAGATAAACCAGCAGGATCGAAATGTCCGCAGGCGTAACCCCGGATATGCGGGAAGCCTGGCCGATGGAAAGCGGACGGATGCTGGACAGCTTCTGCCGCGCTTCGATGGCGATACCCTCAATTTCGTTGTAATCGATCGTTTCCGGAATTTTCTTCTTATCCATCTTTTTCAGGCGTTCCACATGAATCAATTGTTTTTCGATATATCCGGCATATTTGATTTGAATCTCTACCTGCTCCTTCATTTCTTCCGTAAGGCCAAACGGAGAAGGCGAGATTTCTTCGATATCGTCATGGCTGACTTCCGGACGGCGCAAAATGGTCAGCAAATTGCTTCCATCCTGGATCGGCGCCGAACCTACCCGTTCGAGCATCGCATTGACATGCGAAGGTCCGACCTTGGTCGCCTTCAAACGTTCGATTTCTTGTTCCACCTTTTGTTTCTTATCCAGGAACTTGGCGTATCTTTCTTCGGAGATGAGGCCAATTTCATGTCCCAGCGGCGTCAAGCGCAAATCCGCGTTGTCGTGGCGCAAAAGCAAGCGGTATTCCGCACGCGAAGTGAGCAGACGGTAAGGTTCATTGGTGCCTTTCGTGACGAGATCGTCAATCAACACGCCGATGTAACCTTGCGAGCGGTCCAAAATGACAGGATCCTTGCCTTGCACGCGGCGTGCTGCATTGATGCCCGCCATGATTCCTTGCCCCGCAGCTTCTTCATAACCGGAAGTACCATTGATTTGTCCGGCCGTAAACAGTCCCGGAATCAATTTCGTTTCAAGCGATGGCCACAGTTGGGTCGGAACCACCGCATCGTATTCGATCGCATAACCATTGCGCATCATTTCCACTTTTTCCAGTCCCGGGATCGAACGCAGCATCGCGAGCTGCACATCCTCCGGCATACTGGTGGACAGTCCTTGGACATAATATTCAGACGTATTCTTGCCTTCCGGCTCAAGGAAAATCTGATGTTTCGGCTTGTCGCTAAAACGAACGATTTTATCCTCGATGGACGGGCAATAACGCGGTCCCGTTCCTTCGATAATGCCGGAGAACATCGGCGCCCGGTGCAGGTTGGCATTGATGATCTGATGCGTTTCGAGCGACGTGTAGGTCAACCAGCAAGGAAGCTGTTCGTTGTCGGAGCTTTCCGTTTCATATGAGAAAAACTTCGGTTTTTCGTCCCCTGGTTGAATTTCCGTTTTGGAAAAGTCGATCGTCGACTTGTGCACGCGCGGAGGCGTGCCTGTTTTAAAGCGGACAAGCTCAAAGCCAAGATCGCGCAGGTTTTCGGCCAATTTGATCGAAGGCTGTTGGTTGTTCGGGCCGCTTTCGTACGTCATTTCACCCATAATGACTTTTCCGCGCAGGTACGTGCCGGTCGTCAATACGACCGATTTGGCGCGATAAGCGGTACCGGTTTTCGTAATGACGCCAACGCATACGCCGTTCTCCACAATCAGCTCTTCGACCATGCCTTGGCGCATCGTCAAATTCGGTTCCTTTTCCATCGTTTCTTTCATCGTGTGTTGATACAGGAATTTATCCGCCTGAGCGCGCAGCGCGTGCACGGCCGGTCCTTTCCCTGTATTCAGCATGCGCATTTGAATGAATGTTTTGTCGATGTTGCGGCCCATTTCGCCGCCAAGGGCATCGATTTCGCGAACGACATGGCCTTTGGCCGGTCCGCCGATCGACGGATTGCACGGCATGAACGCAACCATGTCCAGATTGATCGTGATCATCAGCGTGCTGCAACCCATACGGGCCGCGGCGAGAGCCGCTTCGCAGCCGGCATGGCCGGCGCCGATGACAATGACATCAAAGCTGCCACCATCAAAACTCATATGAAAACCTCCTTTAAATTTGAAAATGCAGAGTGAGAAAAATCCGATATATGTTCAGGATGTTATTCATCCTTATTTGCCTAAGCAGAATTGCGAGAAAATTTGATCCAAAAGCGATTCGGACGCCGTATCCCCGATAATTTCGCCAAGCTGCTCCCATGCCAGCCGGACATCGATCTGGATCATGTCGATCGGGATCAGCTGCTCGGCCGCATCGTATGCGTCCTGAAGCGATTTATAGGCTTTTTTCAGCAGGGCGATATGGCGTACATTGCTAACATACGTGAGGTCCGCGGTTTCGATGCTGCCGCTGAAAAAGAGCTGCGAAATGGCCGCTTCCAGCGCATCGACGCCTTCCTGGGTTTTGACGGACATCGGAACGATCAAATCCTCCGGATAATAACGCAAAAGCACGTCTTTATCCAGCTGTTGAGGTAAGTCCATTTTATTCATAATGACGATGGATTGTCTACCGCGGATTTGTTCCATTAATTCCAGTTCGTCCTCATGCAGCGGCTCGCTGCCGTTCAGGACCAGCAAAATGAGATCGGCTTCGGTAACGGCATGTTTGGAGCGCTCCACCCCGATCCGTTCGACGACGTCCATCGTTTCGCGAATGCCGGCCGTGTCCAATAGCTTCAGCGGAATGTTGTTGATCGTGACAAACTCCTCGATGACGTCCCGCGTTGTCCCCGGAATATCCGTCACAATGGCGCGATTCGTATGGGCCAACGCATTCAGCAGCGAAGATTTCCCCACGTTCGGGCGTCCGACGATCGCCGTCGTGATCCCTTCGCGGAGGATTTTCCCTTGTTCGGCTGTCTTCAGCAGCTTCGTAATGCCCTGCATGACCTCCGTGCTCTTTTCCTTGATGAATTCAGCCGTCAACGACTCGACGTCATGCTCCGGATAATCGATGTTGACCTCGATATGGGCCAGCGTCTCCACTAGCGTATGGCGGAGCTTCTGGATTTGGTCCGAAAGTTGCCCCTCCACTTGCTTCAGCGCCACGGAAAACGCCCGGTCCGATTTCGAACGGATCAGGTCAATAACCGCCTCCGCTTGCGACAGGTCGATGCGTCCGTTAAGGAAGGCGCGTTTGGTGAATTCGCCCGGTTCGGCCAAACGAATGTCCTGCTGTAGCAGCAGATCCATCACCCTTTTCACCGAAATGACGCCGCCATGCGTGCTGATCTCCACCACGTCTTCCGTCGTAAAAGAACGCGGAGCCCGCATGACCGTAACAAGCACCTCTTCCACCCGTTCTCCGTGTTCCGGATCCACAATATGCCCATAATGGACGGTATGGCTTTCCGCCTCCGTCAGCTTCGTTTTGCTGCGAAAAATGTTGTCTACCTCGGCAATGGAATCAGGACCGCTTACGCGAATGACCGCGATGCCCGCTTCCCCTACCGCCGTCGAAATCGCTGCAATTGTATCGCTTAGCAACGTTACTCACCTCTTCCTTTATATTGTTCGCACGGATCGTTTGCCCTTACCTCTACTCTACCCGAATCGCGAGTCATAAAGACCCTGGATAGAGCTCCTTATCTACGAAAAAAGCAATGACTTCATCAGCTGCATCAGCTGAATAAAGTCATTGCACATCATGCACGTCTTAGGACAATCTATAAGTCCCCGGGATTCCTTGAAACTCCCGTTACTTTAATGTGATGACGATACGCCGGTTCGGTTCTTCCCCTTTGCTGAATGTCTTCACCTGCGGATGATCCTGCAGTTTGGCGTGGATCACTTTCCGCTCCTGCGGAGACATCGGCTCCAGGACGACTTCCTTGCCAGAACGGATGACGCGGCCCGCAAGCCGGTCAGCCAATTCCTCCAGCGTTTTTTTGCGCCGTTCGCGGAAATTTTCGGCATCGAGCACAATGCGGATGTAACTTCCCGAATAGCGGTTGGCCACGATGTTGACCAAATACTGCAAAGCGTCGAGGGTTTGTCCCCTTCTGCCGATGATCAGGCCCAAATCGGGCCCGAATATATGAAGCGTCGTGGCATCCTTCGCATGCTGCACGTCGACGTTGACGTCCAAGCCCATGCTTTTGCCGACATCCTGAATGAATCGCACGGCTTCTTCATAAGGATCTGGATCGGCGTTTGTTGGTTCGGCCTCCGGCACAGCCGGCTCTAATGGCAATGAAGTTGCCGTCTCGACTGGCATGGGTTCGGATTCAGGCTCGGGCAGCAGCGCCAGCTCCACCTTCGCATCCTTGACACCAATCAGTCCCAGGAATCCTTTTGACGGCTGCGTTAGGATCTGGACCGATACGCGGTCGCGGCTTACCCCGAGCTGGGTGAGCCCTTGTCTTACAGCTTCTTCAACGGTTTTTCCTGATACGACGACTTTGCTCATTTAGACTTTTTGGCCCCCTTTTTGCCTTTTCCCGCGTTTCCTTTGTTGCCTTGGCCTTTGTTGTTGCCGCCCTTGGCAGGGTTTCCGCCTTTGGCGTTGCCGCCGCCGGCAGAGGATACGGCCGCCACGGTGGCACCCGGTCTTTTGCGGTAAAGGAAGTAGTTTTGCACGATCGTATACAGGTTACTGAAGAACCAGTACAGAGGAAGTGCGGACGGGAACTGATAGGACATAAAGAAAATCAGCACCGGATACACGAACATCATGAACTGCATGGCCCCTTGCTGCGGGGTCGGGTTCATCCGCATCATCATCCACGTTTGCAGGAACGTCGTCGCCGCGGCTAAAATAGGCAAAATGAATGTATGGTCCGGCTTACCGAGCTGGAGCCATAAGAAAGAATGCTCATACAAATACTTATTGTGAATAATCGAGTTATAGAGAGCGATGAATACGGGCATTTGCACGATCAGCGGCAAACATCCCGCCATCGGATTGACCTTGTTTTCCTGGAACAAGCGCATCGTTTCCTGCTGCTGCTTTTCCGGGTTGTCTTTGTACTTCTCTTTGATTTTGGCAAGCTCAGGCTGAATCGCCTGCATCGCCTTGGAGCTTCGAACCTGTTTGATCGACAGCGGCAAAATGATCGTCCGCACGATGATCACCATCACAAGGACGGCCAGTCCATATTCGCCGTTAAACCACTGAGCAAACGTATCGAGCGCTAACGAAAAATAATAAACGACGTTTCTTTGCCAGAAACTGCCGCTGGTTTTCATGTCTTCAGTCGTATACGTTACCGAATTGGAACCGCACGCTGATAATACCATGACTGCAAGCAGCAACACTGCCGTGAGGAGGATCCATTTCCTGCCTCGTCTCGTCTTGAATAGCGACACTTCATAACCCCTCTCTGGACACTTCCGTTCAACGTAAATCATACCATAAACAATTGGACAAAGAAACCAGCTTTCAATGGCCGGGAGGCTTTAAAAGCGACGCTTTGCGCAGCACGTGCAGCACGCATTTTTCCAAGTCCTTGTATGGCAAATCCAGCGCGCCTTTGCGGACGATAAAAACAAGGTCCACATGCTCGATGAGCCGGTCCTCATGGTGGCGGACGATCTCTTTCACGAGCCGGCGCATCCGGTTGCGGACAACGGCATTGCCCACCTTTTTGCTGACGGAAATCCCTACGCGAAATTTCTCTACCTCTTTTTTGCGGAACCAATACACAACGAACTGATGGTTCGCAAAAGACTTCCCATGGCGATATACGCGACTGAAGTCCGCGCGGTTTCGTAATCGTAAACTTTTATGCAACCCGATCCCCTGCCTGCTTCTCCGCCCGGTATGCTCAGGCGGTCATTTCTTGATAATAAGCATGAAGAAATTTTAGAAAGCGAGGGCCATCGTCGGCGAAAGCATGTTTCCGGCGGCAAACGAACCGCCACTGCCTTCGCTGAAGACCAATACCATCCTCTTAAAACATCTTTTTCGATTCTTATCATCAATCTTGCGATTCGGGATATACCCGATCCCTCTTTGTCCGGAAAACGGGGCGCTTTTCGCATACTGCCCCCGCCTCCATCCTATTGAAAATTTTTGCTTCATATAATAGTAGGAAAAAACAGACGGCGAACCGCGGCTTCGGACGAAACGCTTTCAGCAATTTCAAGCCCAGGCAGCCGGCCGGCACGACCGCATCCGCATCCTGATCCAAAAGAAAAACGCATTTACCAGTATTGGCATTCCGCCATACCGATAAACCGGACGCGGCAAAATCGTTTCTCCCTCTTTTTCGGATGCCTCTGCCGGATTCCGGCCCCAAAACCGCATTCCGATCCTCGAAATGTCCATCCCATTGAAGAAAAAAAGACCACCGCGGTGGTCTTTATGCACGAAATTTACGCACTCAATACTTTTCTGCCCTTCTGACGACGAGCTGCCAGCACTTTACGGCCGTTTTTCGTGCTCATTCTTTTCCGGAAGCCATGTACCTTTTTGCGTTTGCTTACATTTGGTTTAAATGTAGGTCTCATGTATTGCGCACCCCCTTACAGGATTTAAAATAACCTTTATGGTTAATTCATTTTCATTCACACAGAAAATGCCTTTATACATTTAACCATGTCAAGGGCCAAAAGTCAACCTGAACCCTTCCCCTTTTCGCATCCGAAATTCGGCCAATCCGGCTTGTCCGCCTTTTGGGCCGTTCTTTTTCTCCCTTCGGCCGCTCTTCTTCCTCTTTTTTATAGGTTCATCCGCTCCAAACCGGACTAAAAGCATGCCGCTATGCCCAAAATCGGGAACTCAACTTCTGATCCGGCAATGACCACAATGACCATCCGTATTTCATCATAAAACCTCGGTCCAAAAAAGGGTCATCCACAGGACCAACGGTTCCTCCCTTTCCAACCGCTCCCCAAATTTCGGCTGGAGGGGCAAAGCCGGGTTTTCCACAGGCATCTTTCGTCGCAGCATGTAAAAATCCACAGACCTTACTTATCCACTTGTTCACATAAATCGCCTCGACTTCCTTTTTTCCGGCACAACCTGTGCACAACCGATTTTCCGTTTTTAGGAATACTGTCGAAACTTAAACAATTTATAAACAATATATAGTGTTGTGAATATGATTTATACACAACTTATTGAATTTGTGGATAAAATGGACGCATACATTGATAAAAAGGGATTCTTTTGCTATGATTATATTACTTTTGGTTGTGAATATCTGTTTTCACCCATAATATTATTAACAGGCTGTGGATAAACTTGTGAACAATTTTAATTTATCCACTTTTTTTATTTTCTCCAGACCGTGAAACTTGGGGATAAATACGCCATGTTTCATTTTTTTTCGACAATTCCACTCAAGTAGCGGAGGCCAATGCCGCATTTGGAAGATTTAAAGGAGTGACAGTTAGTGGACAGCCATACTTCCGAATTATGGCAGCAAATCCTATCTATTATTCATACCAAACTAAGCAAGCCGAGCTTCGACACCTGGTTTAAAGCAACAAAAGCGATCCAGATGAATGACCACTCCATTGTCATTTCCGCGCCTACGACCTTTGCTGTTGAATGGTTGGAAAGCCGCTATACCAAGCTCGTCAGCTCGACGATTTACGAAGTGCTTGGCAAACAGGTTGACGTGAAATTCGTCATCGAAGAGAACAAGCCTGCAGAAGTCGTTCCCCAGCAGCCCGCTCCAATGCCTCAGGTGACCCAAGAAGAAGCATTCACCCATATGCTGAATCCGAAATACACCTTCGATACGTTCGTGATTGGATCCGGGAACCGGTTCGCCCATGCGGCATCGCTCGCCGTCGCCGAGGCGCCGGCCAAAGCATACAACCCTTTGTTTTTGTACGGAGGGGTCGGGCTGGGAAAAACGCACCTGATGCATGCTATCGGCCATTACATTCTGGAACATAACCCTGCAAGCCGCGTCGTGTACATTTCCTCGGAGAAATTCACGAATGAATTCATCAACTCCATCCGGGACAACCGGGCGGAAAGCTTTCGCAACAAATACCGCAACGTAGACATTTTGCTGATTGACGACATTCAATTCCTGGCTGGGAAAGAATCGACTCAGGAGGAATTTTTCCATACATTTAACGCGCTGCATGAGGAACAGAAGCAAATCATCATTTCCAGCGACAGGCCGCCGAAGGAAATTCCGACGCTGGAAGACCGGCTGCGTTCCCGCTTCGAATGGGGACTCATCACCGACATTCAGCCGCCGGACTTGGAAACGCGGATCGCCATTTTGCGCAAAAAAGCGAAGGCCGAAAATCTCGACATCCCGAACGAAGCGATGATGTACATCGCCAACCAAATCGACACGAACATCCGGGAGCTCGAGGGCGCCCTTATCCGGGTCGTCGCCTATTCGTCGCTCACCAATCAGGACGTGACCACGCACCTGGCTGCCGAAGCGCTGAAGGACATCATCCCTTCCAGCCGTCCGAAGATGATCACCATCCAGGACATCCAGCAGAAAGTCGGGGAATACTACAATTTGAAGCTGGAAGACTTCAAGGCGCGCAAACGAACCAAAGCCGTCGCCTTCCCGCGCCAGATCGCCATGTATCTCTCGCGCGAGCTGACGGATTTTTCCCTGCCCAAAATCGGGGAAGCTTTCGGAGGCCGGGACCATACGACGGTGATCCATGCGCACGAAAAAATATCCCAGTCGCTGAAAACCGACCAGGATCTGTTTAAAGTGATCAATAACATTACAGAAAAAATCAAAAATCCGACCTGAACAAGTTCAAAGCCTATGCACAATCTATACACATGTGGATAGGCTTAATTTGTTGAGGTTTCGTGGGCTTATCCACATATTCAGCGCCCCTACTGCTATTACTATGTTTTAAATATAAATAATATAACCATAAAAGCTGCGCAAAAGAGGAACGGACATCATGCTGCCTCTGCCAGCCGAAATTTCCTGCTAGGAGTGAAAAGATGAAAATCAGCATTCTCAAAAACGTCCTTAACGAATCCATTCAGCATGTATCCAAAGCGATTTCCAGCCGCACCACCATTCCGATTCTCGGAGGCATCAAGCTGGACGTGACCTACCAAGGGGTGACGCTGACCGCCAGCGATACGGACATTTCCATTCAATCGTTTATTCCAGCCGAAGATGCCGACCGGACGATCGTGCAGGTGGAGAGAATCGGCAGCGTCGTTTTGCCTGCCAAGTTTTTTGTGGAAATCATCAAAAAGCTGCCTTCCCAAGAAATCCAAATGGAGGTCAAAGAGCAATTCCAGACCTTCATTTCTTCCGGTTCGACGGAAATTCAAATGGTCGGGCTGGATCCGGAGGAATTCCCGGTGCTGCCTGACATCGAAGGCAACCAAACGATTTCCCTCCCGGGATCTCTGCTGAAAAACATGATCCGCCAGACGGTGTTTGCCATCTCCACGCAGGAGACGACTCCGATTTTGACCGGCGTTCTTTGGAACCTGGATCATAACGACCTGAAGTTTACGGCGACGGACCGCCACCGGCTTGCCACGCGTTCGGCCCACCTGGAGGGGGCGGATGACGTGAAGTTCAGCAATGTCGTCATTGCCGGCAAAACGCTGAACGAGCTGAGCAAAATCATTCCGGACCAAAACACGCTGATCGATATCGTCGTGGCCGACAACCAGGTGCTGTTCAAGCTGGACCGCGTCCTGTTCTATTCCCGTATTCTGGATGGCATTTACCCGGATACTACTAGAATTATTCCGACAACCTACAAAACAGAACTGATTTTGGACACAAAAAAATTGAGCGAGTCGATCGACCGCGCTTATTTGTTGTCCCGCGAGGAAAAAACGAACATCGTTCGCCTGCAGACGATGGAAAACGGCGGAATCGAAATTTCGTCCAGCTCGTCCGAGCTCGGGAAAGTGCGCGAAGAACTGGATGTCATCGACTTTAAAGGCGAGCCGCTGCGCATCTCCTTTAACTCCAAATATATGCTCGACGTGCTGAAAATCGTGGAAAGCGAACAGCTGATGATTGCCTTTACCGGCATGATGAGCCCGATCATCCTCAAGCCGTTGGATGACAGCCAAAGCTCTTACGTCATTTTGCCTTACCGGACAACGAACTAAAGCAGCCAAAGTTATCAACAGGAAGGGCGTTTGCGATGAAAGAAATATTTATCCACAGTGAATATATCAAGCTGGATCAATTTTTGAAGCTGGCCGATTGCATATCCACAGGCGGGATGGCGAAAGCCCTTCTTGCGGAAGGCCATGTGCTTGTGAATGGAGAGCCTGAGGAACGCCGGGGGCGCAAGCTGTATCCGGGCGATCGGGTGAGCGTAGAGGATTGCGGCGAGTTTACCGTATCCAGGGAGTCCTGATATACTCCTCATAAAGACGTGCTCCGGCGCGGGACGATTCGGCGGGAGATGGGGAGGAAGCATACGTGTTTGTAAAAAGCATCAGCCTGCAGCATTACCGCAACTACGAAGAGCTCCGATTGGATTCCTTCAGCGACGTCAATCTGCTGATCGGGCAAAACGCCCAGGGGAAGACCAATTTGGTTGAAGCTATTTTTGTTCTGGCCTTAACGAAAAGCCACCGGACCTCGAGAGACCGCGAGCTCATCTCCTTCCAGGAAAAAAGCGCGCACGTTTCCGCGGCGGTGGAACGAAAATACGGCCAGCTGACGCTCGACTTGAATTTATCCCCCCAAGGGAAGAAAGCAAAAATTAACGGTCTGGAGCAGCGCAAACTGAGCGATTTCATCGGATCGCTGAACGTCGTCATGTTTGCGCCCGAGGACCTGGAAATCGTAAAGGGAACGCCAGGCGTACGCCGGCGTTTTCTTGACATGGAGATCGGACAGGTTCAGCCGGGGTATTTATACCATTTGCAGCAGTACCAGAAAGTGCTGAACCAGCGGAACAACCTGCTCAAGCAAATGTGGGGCAAGGACAAGCCGCAGCAGGGGCTTCTGGAGGTCTGGGACCAGCAGCTTGCCGAACATGGTGTTAAAATCATCAAAAAGAGGAAACAATTTATCTTAAAGCTGCAAAAATGGGCCGAGTCCATCCACCACGGCATTACGAACGGCAGCGAGGACCTCAAGCTTGTCTATGTTCCGTCGTTTGGCGAAGAGGCGGAGGAAGATGAAGCTTATCTTTTCGAACAATTTATGTTAAAATTATCACAACTGAAAGATCAGGAGCTTCGGCGCGGGATGACGCTTGCCGGGCCTCATCGCGACGATGTGGCCTTTTATATCAACGGCAAGGAAGTGCAGACCTACGGATCCCAGGGGCAGCAGCGCACTACGGCACTGTCGCTGAAACTGGCGGAAATCGAACTGATCCATGAAGAGATCGGCGAATATCCCGTCCTGCTTTTGGATGACGTGTTGTCCGAACTGGATCCTTACCGCCAGACGCAGCTGATCGAAACCTTTCAGACCAAAGTGCAAACCTTTATCACGGCGACGGGGATCGAGAGCCTGAATACCGATAAACTGAAAAAGGCCAGCGTTTTTCACGTCCACGACGGACGGATTGGCTCTTAAGGAGTTGGGAATATGTATATTCACCTGGGCGGCGAAAGAATTATCCGCTCCGCGGAATTGGTCGCCATTTTCGACGTTTCGATCGAGAAATCCTCAAAAATATCCAAGCAGTTTGTCAGTCACGCCTGCGAGCACAAAAACGTGGAGTTCATCGGCGAAGAGGAGCCCAAGTCGATCGTGATCACGAAGAGCACGGTTTATTATTCCCCGATTTCCTCGTCGACACTCAAAAAACGGGCGAAGGTATTTGTGGCCAACGCTTAATATATACGAAAATCATGGGTTGAACTCTCTGAATCCGGCAAGACGGTTTCGCACGAGAGTTTTTGCTGCGATAAAGCGCGATTTTTTATTTATGATGTTGCAATATCCCTAGCAGGAGATTCCTTTTCCATGCAGTTGTACTCGCAACAGCAGATTCAGAATTTATAGAAGTAGGTGACAGGCATGTCTATGAATCAACCGCAATATGATGAGAGTCAGATTCAGGTTCTGGAGGGTCTGGAAGCCGTCCGCAAACGTCCAGGTATGTATATCGGGTCCACAAGCTCCAAAGGCCTTCACCATCTCGTATGGGAAGTTGTGGACAACAGTATCGACGAAGCGATGGCCGGCATATGTGATCACATCGAGGTCATCGTTCACAAGGATAACAGCATTACCGTCGTCGATAACGGGCGGGGCATTCCGGTCGGCGAACATCCCAAGATGAAAAAATCTACGCTTGAAGTCGTTATGACCGTTCTGCATGCAGGCGGTAAATTCGGCGGCGGCGGATACAAGGTTTCCGGCGGTTTGCACGGCGTGGGCGTGTCTGTCGTGAACGCGCTGTCGACCAAAGTGGTCGTGCAGGTCAAGCGTGACGGCCATATCTATCAGCAGGAATACCATCGCGGCGTTCCTCAATACGATATCAAAATCATCGGAGACACCGATGATCACGGTACGACGGTAACGTTCCTGCCCGATCCGGAAATTTTCACCGAGACCACGGAATACGACTACAACACGCTGCTTACCCGGATCAGAGAACTGGCTTTCCTGAACAAAGGCATTGCCCTGACGCTGACGGACGAACGGACGGGCGCTTCCAACTACTTCAAATACGAGGGCGGGATTATCGAATACGTCAAATATTTGAACGAGAAAAAGGAACCGCTCCATGAGCAGCCGATTTACGTCGAAGGCGCGCGCGACATGATTCAGGTCGAAATCGCGCTGCAGTACAACGATAGCTATACGGAGAATATTTATTCTTTCGCGAATAACATCAACACGCATGAAGGCGGTACGCACGAATCCGGCTTTAAGAGCGCGCTGACGCGGATCATCAACGATTATGCCCGCAAAAGCGGCATGATTAAAGACAGCAACGGCAACCTGACCGGCGACGACGTCCGCGAGGGTCTGACGGCCATCATTTCCGTCAAGATTCCGGAGCCCCAGTTCGAAGGCCAGACCAAAACCAAGCTAGGCAACAGCGAAGTGCGCGGCATCGTGGAATCCCTGTTTTCCGAGAAGCTGCAGGAGTTTTTGGGCGAAAACCCTGCCGTATCCAAACGGATCCTCGAAAAAGCGCTGCAGGCATCCCGTGCCCGCGAAGCCGCCCGCAAAGCCCGCGAACTGACGCGCCGCAAAAGTGCATTGGAAATCAGCGCTCTGCCGGGCAAGCTGGCCGACTGCTCCTCCAAGGACGCATCGATCTGCGAGCTGTACATCGTCGAAGGCGACTCCGCCGGCGGCTCGGCCAAACAAGGCCGTGACCGGCACTTCCAGGCGATTTTGCCGATTCGCGGTAAAATTTTGAACGTGGAAAAAGCGAGACTGGACCGCATCTTGTCCAACATGGAGATTCGCGCCATGGTTACGGCCATGGGGACGGGGATCGGCGATGAAGACTTCGATATCTCGAAGGCTCGTTACCATAAGCTGATTATCATGACCGATGCCGACGTCGACGGGGCGCACATCCGTACGCTGCTGCTGACGTTCTTCTACCGGTATATGCGGCAGCTGCTTGAAGCGGGGTACGTGTACATCGCGCAGCCGCCATTGTTCAAGATCGAGCGCAACAAAACGATTCGGTACGCCAATTCGGAGAAGGAGCGCGACGAAATCATCGCTTCCTTCGGCGAAAACGCGAAATATACGATCCAGCGTTACAAAGGTTTGGGCGAGATGAACCCTGAACAGCTTTGGGAAACGACGATGGACCCTGATAGCCGCACCATGCTGCAGGTGACGATCGAGGATGCGATGCAGGCGGATATTTTGTTCGATACCCTGATGGGGGATAACGTCGAACCTCGCCGCGACTTCATCCACGAGCATGCCAAACACGTCAAAAACCTGGATATTTAAATCAAGACAAGAAGGAGCCCGCGCGGCTCCTTCTTTATTTTGCGTATTTTTGCTTATGCCTTCGATTTGCGGCGGCCCTTGGGAGCGGAAATGCGCCCATAAGCGATCGCATATCGCTCAATGCGGCGGTACACGCTTTTGTCCTTGAAAAACTTTTTGAACGGAAAAATGGCCGGGAGCGTGTTCACCTCCAAAATCCATGGATACAAGTTTTTGTCCAGGGCGATGTCCAGACCGATCTCTTTTAACCGCGGGTATTCCTTCTGCAGCTGTTTCCCCGTATCCTCGCCCAGGGCGTACAGCTGTTTTTCAAGCGCGTTGATTTCCTGCCGGGAAGCGTGATCGCTAAGCACCTCATGGAGAAGTTTTGCCGAGCCGCCGCTGTGGTAGTTGGTGATGACTTTGTTTTTGGCCGCCACCCGCGCGATTACGCCCGTCGACTCCCAGGTGCCATGGGGCGTTTTTTGCGTCAAGACCCTGAGGTCGAAGGAACGGTCCTTGTGTTTAAGTTTGGCAATGCCGTGCTGGATAAGATAAACCTTTTTGCCGATCTGATTGCGTACGGCACGGTGAAGATCGTTTAAAGAGCCGAACTCCTCAATGCTGGTACCGTAATGAAGCTTGTATCGTTCGGGGGCCGATGTCCCGTTTTCGATTTCTGCGGAATTTTCGGTTTCCGTAAAACGCTCGGCGCACATCACGCCGTTGCCGTACGTCCCGACATCGGGCTTGATATATACCATCATTTCGTTTTGCAGCATTTCGTTGAGCGCATCCTGCGAGTACTTCATCGTAAGGGGAATATAGGCCGCAATTTGCTTATTCCGCATGAGCACCTTGGTTTTGGCCCATTTGCTCGAAACACGCTGTATGGACAAGTCATCGCATCCTTTCCGTGAAGGTTGTAGTAGGAAGCAGGGGGAACAAAGGCGGTCGAGAATTGTAAAATGCTTCATGGAATGCGTAAAACATAGGACAAGGGAGCAAATGAATGGTATAATATGAAGATATGGATAATTGAAATTTTAGACTCCCGAAACATAAATCCTTTTGCCTATCAGTATATGTCCCGGGCAGGAAGAGGGTAGGGCGAATCCCCAGAACAGAGGCAAGTTGGGCGACCGGTCATCTAAACAAGGCCAAACGTTTAATTGTGCTCTTTTTGTGAAAGTAATATAATAAAGATTAGTGGTTTTTATCTATTTTGGCACATGAAGCGGTACTGCTTTCCCCGTTCGCCGGCGGATTGCGGCTTGCCGTTTTATGCCCGTATGGAAGTAAAAGATTCGTTGATTCTATATAGGCCGTATGCTTGTTTGTTGAGGGAAATGGAGGAGGTCCACCATGGCGGAAGAAAAAAATCCCCAGATTAAGGAGCGGGACATTGGTGTGGAAATGCGCGAGTCCTTTATGGACTATGCGATGAGCATCATTGTGAGCCGGGCTTTGCCGGATGTGCGCGATGGACTCAAGCCGGTACACCGGCGCGTGCTCTATGCGATGTCGGAGCTCGGCTTGTCGCCGGATAAGCCGTTTAAAAAATCGGCGAGAATCGTCGGCGAGGTCATCGGTAAGTACCATCCGCACGGTGACGCGCCTGCTTATGAGACAATGGTCCGCATGGCCCAGGATTTTTCGATGCGCTATATGCTTGTCGAAGGGCACGGCAACTTTGGCTCCATCGACGGAGACGCTCCGGCCGCGATGCGTTATACCGAAGCACGGCTTTCGAAGATCGCCCAGGAGATGCTGCGCGACATTAACAAAGAAACCATTGATTTTACGGAAAACTATGACGGTGAAGAGCTGGAACCCGTCGTGCTGCCTGCGCGGTATCCGAACCTTTTGGTGAATGGCGTATCGGGTATCGCCGTCGGGATGGCGACGAATATTCCGCCGCATAATCTCGGCGAGGTCATTGACGGGGTGCTTGCCCTGATCAAAAATCCCGACATTACTTCACTGGAATTGATGGAATATATTAAGGGTCCGGATTTCCCGACCGCCGGTTATGTCCTCGGACGCCACGGCATCCGCCAGGCTTACGAAACCGGCCGCGGCTCCGTCACGATGCGTGCCAAAGCCGAGATCGAAGAGAACAACGGCAAGGCGCGGATTATCGTTACCGAGCTCCCGTACCAGGTCAACAAGGCCCGTCTGGTCGAAAAAATCGCGGAACTCGTGCGCGAAAAAAGACTGGACGGCATTACCGACCTGCGGGACGAATCCGACCGTAACGGTATGCGGGTCGTCGTCGAACTTCGCCGTGACGTGAACCCGAGCGTTATGCTGAACAATTTGTACAAGCATACGGCGATGCAATCCACGTTCGGCATCAATATGCTGGCGATCGTCAAAAACGAACCGAAGGTGCTGAGCTTAAGGGACGTTTTGAACTACTACCTGGAGCATCAGATCGAGGTTATTCGCCGGCGGACGGAATACGATTTGAAAAAAGCCGAAGCGCGCGCCCATATTCTCGAAGGTTTGCGCGTCGCTTTGGATCATTTGGACGAAGTCATCTCGATTATCCGTTCCTCGCAAACGACCGATATCGCCCGCGATCGTTTGATAGAACGCTTCGGACTGAGCAACGAGCAGACGCAAGCGATTCTCGAGATGCGTTTGCAGCGCCTGACCGGACTGGAACGCGAGAAAATCGAAAATGAATACCAGGAACTGATGGTTAAGATTGCCGAATATAAAGAAATTTTGGCCAACGAGCATTTGGTGCTGGAAATCATCAGCAACGAGCTCATTGAAATCAAAGAGCGTTTTGCCGATGAGCGCCGTACCGAAATTACGATTGGCGAAGAAAGCATTTTGGACGAGGATCTCATTCCGCGCGAGGAAGTGGTCATCACCATTACGCATACCGGCTACGTCAAACGGCTGCCGGCCAATACGTACCGCAGCCAAAAACGCGGCGGACGCGGCGTCGTGGGGATGGATACGAAGGACGAGGATTTCGTCGAGCATTTGTTCGTCACCAACTCCCACCATTACCTGATGTTCTTTACCGATCGGGGCAAGGTGTATCGGCTTAAAGCGTATGAGATTCCTGAGCTCAGCCGAACCGCCCGCGGCACGGCGATCATCAACCTGATCCAGATCGAACAGGGAGAGACGATCAACGCCGTCATTCCGGTGGAGGAGTTCGAAAACGACAAGTACCTGTTCTTTGTAACGCGGAGCGGGATCGTCAAAAAAACGCCGCTTGAGGATTACGTCAATATCCGCAAAGGCGGTTTGATCGCGATCAACCTACGCGAAGATGATTCCCTGATCGAGGTCAAATTAACCGACGGCCAGCAGGAAGTCATCATGGCGACGGCACAGGGGATGTCGATCCGGTTCTCGGAAAACGACGTTCGTTCCATGGGCCGGAGCGCAACCGGCGTCAAAGGGATCACGCTGGATGATGACGATCATGTCATCGGCATGGACGTCGTCGACAAGGATCTGGACACGCTGATCGTTACGGCGAAGGGTTACGGCAAGCGGACGCCTCTGAGCGATTACCGTTCACAAACCCGCGGCGGCAAGGGGATCAAGACGTTGAACGTGACCGAGAAAAACGGTCCGGTCGTAGGCCTCAAGGTCGTAAAACCGGATGAGGATCTGATGATCATTACGTCGAGCGGTACCCTGATCCGCACCAGCATCGACGGCATTTCCATTATGGGCCGTTATACGCAGGGCGTGAAGCTCATCAACATCCGCGAGGACGATGCCGTTGCCACGGTATGCCGCGTCGATAAGAGCGAGGAGCCGGAAGAAGGAGAAGAAGGCGTTGAGTCCGAGGAGACCGGACTGAATCCTTCGTCCGACGCGGAAGCGCCGGGAAATGGAGCAGAAGAGGGAGCGAATTCGGACGCGGACGATTCCTCCGATGAAGCGTAAACGATAGTCGAAAGAGCATGGCTTTTGAGCGATCAGAAGCTGTGCTCTTTTTTGCGTTCAAACCATCTGCATGTAAAAACACTCATTGTTTCATTTACGCCATAAAAAGAGGAACATCCTCGTTTCATAAACTGTTAATAAAGATTGTACAGACCTGCTATACGTAATATAATGGAGTATATTGCCATTATCCATGGATAAAAGTTAGCGAGGGAATCATCGTTATGGCCAGCATATCTATTTCCGAATTGAAACCTGGTATCAAGCTAGAAAAAGATGTACATACACCGCTGGGCGGATTGCTGATGCGCAAAGGCACGGTTCTTCTCCCGCGCGATTTGGATATTTTGCGTGCTTTTATGGTGCCGCAGGTCGAAGTGGATATGGGGGAGACGGAACCCCAAAACGGATTCTCAAACGCTGTGGGCCAGGTCGCGGCCGTAAACGAGCGGGCAGTGGACGAACCGGCATTGCCGACCAAAATGGCCTCTTTTTATGAGGAATACGAAAAATTGATTTCGTTGATGAAAAGCGCTCATCAATCCGTTATTGCCGGGGGGCTGCCGATATATGAGCTTCGCAACCAACTCGAAGCGGCTATCGGACATATCAAGGAATATAATCCGTTGACGTTCGTCCCAAGAACGATGAATGAGTATGACTATATATTCCATAACAGCGTATTATGCGCACTTTCTTCGTATTTGCTTGCCAAATGGAGCGGGCTGCAGCAGAAGGATTGGATGCAGGCCGCGTTTGCGGGTCTTTTCCATGATATCGGAAATGCCAAGATCGATCCGGCGATATTGTATAAACCAAGTCCTCTGACCGTTGCGGAAGCGGAGGAGATGCGCAGGCATACGGCATACGGCTACCAAATCCTAAAAAACGTCAAAGCCATCAACGAAGGCGTCAGGCTTGCGGCGCTTCAGCATCACGAAAAAATCGATGGAACGGGGTATCCGCTGCGGCTTGAGGGCAGCAAAATCCATGTCTACGCAAAAATCGTGGGGATCACGGATATTTTCCATGCCATGACTCTTCGCCGAATTTACCGGAAGGCTCAGTCGCCTTACATCGTGTTGGAGCAAATTCATTCCGAGGCTTTCGGCAAGCTGGATCCGACGCTCGTTCGAATATTTATCCAAAAGGCGACGGAGTTCCACAACGGCACAAAGGTACGGCTTAGTAATCATCAAATCGGGGAAATCGTGTTTACGGACCGAAATCAACCGACGCGTCCTATGGTGTCCATAGGCGGCGAGATTATTAATTTGGCGCAAAAACCCCAATTGTACATTGAAGAAGTTTTATCTTCAAATTAAATAGTTGACATACTTAACGAAGCTGTGTTATATTAATTCTTGTCTTCACAAAGACATGATGAAATAGAATGCAGCTTTTTAAAATGTTTTTCAATAAACTTTCAAAAAAAAGCTTGCATTAAGAAACAAAACATGATATATTATAAAAGTTGCTGCTGAACACAACGGCGACGACGAAAACGAAAAGTTTGATCTTTGAAAACTGAACAACGAGTGAGATACAGGCTTTGCTTGCAAAGCCGATCGCGAAGCAAATCGGTTCATGTCAACTGACTGAATGATTTGCGGAGCACAAATGAGAATTGAATTCTCGTCAGATTCAAAATGAGTCACAAACTTTCTTGGAGAGTTTGATCCTGGCTCAGGACGAACGCTGGCGGCGTGCCTAATACATGCAAGTCGAGCGGACTTGATGAGGAGCTTGCTCCTCTGAT